>NZ_JBHTFQ010000006.1:0-355683 GCF_042666235.1 Halodurantibacterium daqingense
CAAACTTTATTGCAGTCCAAGCCTTCCGGGCGAGACGACAGCGGCGACGTCAAGCCGACGTCAAGCCCCCTGAGCAATGGTCCAAAATCTCGCTTACCTTATACTTGTCCCAAAGTGACTGGGCCACGTTCGTCATGGCTGCAACCCTGAAGTCGCACTCTTCAATGTGATCGACCACCTGTTCGAAAGTCTCGAACCAACGGGGCCACCGGCCGCCCCTAACGTGGTGGAAATAGAAGTCGAGCTCAGCATCGGTCTGCCAGTCGTATGTTTCGATGAAGCGATAGAACGTCACTTCAAATTTCCTTTCTGATCAAGAAGGGTTGCGCGGTCGACCCCCATGCGGACAAAAACTCTCTGCCTTCCGTACTTCTTCGTCCGGGCCTGTTGGCTACCGAACTTCTCCCACCCGCGGACGCGGGAAAGGGCTTTGCCGATCTTGGTGGCGTCAGCGTGGGTCAAGGCCGACAGCTGGCGACCCATCATCTCTTCCCAGATCTGCACCGTGCAGGTGAAGTTCCGAACCTGTTGCGGTGCCTCGGTGTCGAGATCGTCGAAGCCGTCGGCCGGGCCGACAGGTTCGTCAAGCCAAGCCTCGATCTGCCCCACGAGGGCATCTTCGGCGGTTTCTATCCGGCGGCTCTCCTGAAGGAGTGTGGCCTCTTTCTTGGCCTCCGCGGAGCGCAGGAACAGGGGTAGGTTAGGGAGGTGGCATTTCTTCCGCATCTGGATATAGGCGGCATGGGCCTCACCCCAGATCATGTCGAGTTCGGCGAGCAGCCGGTCCGTGTCAATGTCGACATCATCCGGAAGTCCGCATTTGATCGGCCAGAAACGTCGCCCGCCTGTGTGATCGCGCAGGTATTCGCCATCGTTGGTGGAGCCGATGAACACGCACTGGCGATAATAGTCCTTCGGTCGCCTGTCATATGCCAACCTGGTGCGGTCAACCGTCCTGGACAGGAAGGCTTTCAGCTCGTTGGCGTCGGCGCGGCTGAACCCCTGGAGTTCCGGAATCTCGATGATCCAGGAGCCCTGAATCTGCTCGACCATCTTTCTCTGGTCACTGAAATCGCCACCCAGTTCAGAGAACCAGTTGCGACCGAGAACCGAGATGAACGTAGACTTCTTTTTCCCCTGCAAGCCTTCCAGGATGGGGACGAAATCGAACTTGTGACCCGGCTCCATGACCCGGGCGACCGCGCCAAGCAAAATCAGCAACGCCGCTTCGCGGTGATAGGGTGTGTCCTCGCAGCCCAGATAGTCGATGAAAAGGCGCTCGGCGCGGGGCTTCCCGTCCCAGGTCAGCGACTGGAGGTAGTTTTTGACAGGATGGAAGGAGTTGTCATGGGCAACCAGATCTACGCCGGCCCTGATGTCACGATCGCTGAATTCCAGGTCGTATCCACCTTGTGAAACGGGGGATTCAAGGACGGCACGGATCGAATGCTCGTGCGTGTCGGTGAAGATGTGTCCGTTCACCGGATTTGTAACGTCCCACAGCGGACCTTCGATCTGCGCAACCCTCGCGGAACCTTCTTTCTTCACCCGGCGCGGCGTGGCAACGTATACCACCTGCTGCATGAATTCGTTGAAGGCGAGAACACCACGCAGCCGGCGATCATTTGCGAGGATCAGACGGGCGTTGGGGAGGTTTTTCTTGATGAGCCCTTTTTCGGTCATCGAGAGGTGATTACGCCAGTTCTCGTCAATCTGTGGCTTTTCTGCAACAGTGTCCACGTTGCTGCTGCCCAGCAACTCGTCAAGTTCGGTGCATCCACCTTCCTCACTCAGCGCCGGCAGGTTGTCTTTCAGCCGTTTCTCCTGCGCCGCGGCGATGAGCGAACGCATGGTGACCGGTCGATGATCGCCCTTGAAGGACTTCCAGACGCTCTTTTGCGTCTTCATGTCGAATTTCTCGGACTTCTTTGACCAGTCACACCACTTGTCGAAGCCAATCTGCCCGCCGCCATACTGGTGGTGCAGCGCGGCGCCTACGGTGACCCAGCTGTCGCGGTCCTCGACCCAGGTTTCCGGGAGATCCGCGACGGTCTTGTCAACTTCCTCGTCGCTCAGGTCCACCGGGGAAGTGGCGACGATGTGGAACAGGTCGTCATCATCGTCCGACGAAGCCTCGGGAACGCGGCTTTCCCTCGTACCCCACGACTCGATCAGCGCCGCGTCGAGAAGCGGGCCGCAGCCGAGGGCGAGCATGTCGAAGTCGATCGTTCGTTCCCAGCGATAAGGCTGCCCCGTGTCCGGATGGAGACTTGGCGGGAGAACAGCCTGGGCTCCTGTGCCAAGAATGTCGATCTCCCAGTCATATTTCTTGACCTCGCGGCCGAGCCGCTGGTCGAACACCATGCTGAAACCTTCCGACTTGGCCAGCTTCTTTTTCCGGAACGCAACGGTGCTCAAAAAATAAAAATGACGGCTCTCGCCGCCCGAGCCGCTGATAACGGCAGGCGCACTGTTGTAATCTTGCCACAGTCGCTTCAGGGCGGCGTGCGCCTCCGCGGCCTTGGCCGGAACGCGAATGTCGAGGTCGATCAGGTGAATGTAACCTGCATCCGTCGCCGACGGTTCACCGAGGCGGATTCCGATGTTCGCGTTGCTGCGGTATGCGCGGCGCAGGTCGTCGCGTGTCTGCCGCAGTGCCGTCGACCAGTTTTCGTCGATCGGTCGCTTCTGACCTGGCACCAGCCAATGCAGGGCCGCGCCAGCGTCGATCAGCTCGCGACACTGATCCAGCACGCTTTGCAGCGTCGGTGTGGAATTTTCCATTGTAGCTGCCTCAGTTCAGGAGAAACGGCAGCAGATCCTGATTGGTGATGAGACCTCCGGGTTCGCGTTTGTGCTTGCGGGACAAGGTGAGCAGCGCGTTCGCGGTCCGCCTGGAGAGCTTGTTTTCATTGAAGGCGCGATACCATGTCTGAGCGGAGAGCTTGGTGGCCTCGGAAAGAGTCGGCATGTGAACACGTCCGCCGACGACAATTTCAGGCAACTTCGGGGCCACGACCTTGTGGAGATCGCCGTCCCAATACATTTCCCGCGGTTCCCCCGGCATGATGCCTTTCGGTTTCCGCCCGGGGAGTGACTTGGCCTCGCGTGGGGTCGCTTTCTTCTTCAAAAGGTAGGTGTCCATGGCGGCCTCATGCTTGGTGTGATCCGGAAACTACCGCCGATGACGCCCACAATCAAGTAAAACGTGTATTGATGCAAAAATGAGTTGAAAGTAGCTTCGAAACGTGGTTTAGAGTGCTGCACGAAACACGTTTCGAGTGAACATCCCAACCGCCACGAGGATTGACATGGCCATTGAAGACCTGATTTCCGAACTTATTGCCGCGACCAAGGCGCAGACCGCCGAAACGCAACGGCTCATCGGCGTTTCCGAAAAGCTCTACAAACTGCGCGCTGAGGCGATCGAGATCGTCAAGTCCGAGGCTGCTCCCGCCGAGAAGAAGGCCACCCCGGCGAAGACTTCCGAGAAGGTCGCCGACAAGCCTGCAGCAGATGAGCCCAAGGCCAACATTTCGGCGTCGCCGGAGGACCGGAAGGATCCGGCGGTCGAGACACCAGCTGCCACCGACGGGTTCAGCGACGAAGATCTGAAGGAGAAGATCAAGGAATATGTCGCCGTCGACGACGCTGACGAGCGGAAGGCTCGGGCGGCGAAGGTCAAGGAAATCCTGGGCAAAGTCGGCGCCAAGACCGCCCCGGAAGTGCCGGCTGAAAAGCGGAAGGCGTTCGTCAACACGATCAACAAGTTCCTCAAGGAAGTCGAGGAAAACGGTTGGCTGACGAAGACCGCCGAAGCCGCCGATGACGATCTCCTGGGTTGATCTGATATGGCCAGCCCGAAAACGATCGCCTTGAAAGAGCGTCTTGCCGGAAATCACGCAGCGACGCTGGGGCGTATCACGAAGGAACGGGGTCTTGGCCCTGTTCCGAGAACTTCAAGCCGCTGGATGGCCAGACGCACGAAGGGTCTGCCTTACAGTCGTATGCAGTTGATCGGGACCATCCCGGCTCAGAACGGCCGCCCGTCAATTCTGCTGCTCTCGCATCCGACGCGCAAGACATCGGCGGCGAAGCAGGCCACTCCGCAGCTTCTGGCCACGTTCTTCCCGAGCCTGCCGCCTGGTCTGGCGCAACACATGCTCGGCTACTGAACACGAGACGAAGGATTATCACGTGAGCATTCAACTGACTGAAAAGCAGAAGGCAGCAATGCTGGCGCTTGTCGATGGGCCGACTTTCATCCCGAGCGTTCACGCTGGAAATCTCCAGAAGGTCGGCTTGGTGAAGCCTGCGACACCCCCGGCACACCGTCGACGCGGCTACGGTTACGTCGAACTGACAGTCAGAGGTCGTGAGGTGATCAGCTGATTTCTCCCGGGTCGCAGTCCCTGTCCTCCCATGCCCATGCGACCCCAACTGCTCCGGGTTTCGGCCCGGGGCGTTTTTAGCGGCAGGCGGCGCTGACATACGCCCCGTCCCCCACGCATCCCGAAGTCGGTGACGCCTGCCACTCAAGACGCCCGAGGTATTTCATGGCCGCTCACGCAAAACTCAGCCCTTCATCCTGCGCACGCTGGTCGACATGCACGGCCTCCGTGGCGCTGATCGACCGGTTGAAGTCAGACGGCGTGGTGCCGGAGCGTTCCTCATCCATCTATGCCGCAGAGGGCACGGCCGCGCACGAGGTGCGGGAACTTTCTCTGCAGCTTGGCCTCGATCCGCACGATTTCATTGGCATGAAGATCGTGGCCGATGGTTACGAGTTCACCGTCAGCGAGGAAATGGCGGAATACCTGGTGCCTGGTATCGACTGGATCAGGGAACGCACCGACGATGTTGACGTGGAGATCCGTGTCGATCTCTCGCCGTGGCTGCCGGGTCAGTTCGGAACAATGGACGGCGGCTTCCTGATGGTAACGGTCGACGCCTCCGCCCTTGTCGCGTCCGACCTGAAATATGGCTCCGGGGAGCCGGTATCGCCGGAAAAGAACAAGCAGCAGATGCTGTATGCTCTCGGCTACTGGCATTTCAAGGACCGTCCGAAGGTTGACAAGGTGATTGTCGTGATCGACCAGCCGCGGGCAGGCGGGATGAAGTTCTGGGAATGCTCGCTCGACGAACTTCTGGCGTTTGGCGAGGAAATGAAGGTGGTCTACGCGAAGATCACCTCCGGCGACACTGAGTTCGTTCCATCGGATTACGCTTGCCGCTGGTGTGAAGCCCGCGACCCGAACCCGGCGAAAGGGTATCTCGGCTGTCCAGCCTACAACGAGTGGCAACTTTCCATTTTTCAGGGTGCTTTTGACGATCTCGACGCGGAGCCCCATTTCCCCGAGGCGCACACCCTGACGCCGGAGCGGCGCTACTACATCGTGCGGCACGCCAGCATGGCGCAGAAGTGGCTTGCAGGTCTCCATCAGGCGAGCCTTGAGGCCGCGCTGATGGGTAACCCGGACCCGGGCTCAAAGGCGGTGATCGGGCAGCGCGGGAACAGATATTTTGTCGATGAGGTTGCGGCGCAGGAAGTGCTGACGGGGGCTGTCGGCGAAGCCGCCTTCAAGCCGCGGCAACTCATTGGCATCACCGAGGCCGAGAAGCTGTTGAAGCCCGGCAAGAAGAAACAGGGTCATCCCGAGGCATGGGAAGCCCTGCAAAAGCTGGTGGATCAACCGGACGGGAAACCGATCCTGGTGCCAGCGGACGACGCGCGACCGGCTCTGACGCCGATTGCCGACATGTTCGATGATCTCGACTGAAACCTTTGGAAATTGGGAAGTTGTGAAATGGCTGGAAAAATCTCTCCGAAAGACCCCACGGGTAGGACAGTTCAACTGTCGAGGGTTCGACTTTCGTTTGCCGAAAGTCTGCAAGAGGCACGGGTCCCCAAGGACTCGGCACCCGGTACCGAGCCGAAGCACGGGGCGAACATTCTGATCGAAAAGGGCGGGAAGTACCCCGATGACTTTGCCTCCAACGTGCAGGCCGTCAAGCAGGCACTTGCGGCTGCATGTCGGGAGTTCAAGCGCCCCGAAGACTGGTGGAAAACTCTGTTCGAGGACAGCCCGAAGGAGTGCGCGTTCCGAAAGGGAACACGCTACAAGAAATCCGATGGGGCGATCTACGATGGCTACGAGGAAGCCCTGGTCATTGCGGCGAAAGGGCCGCGGGGCGGCAGGGAGGGTTTTCGTCCGAAAATCATGGATCGCTATAAGCGCGACGTGGAGGTGAAGGACATCAACGCCGTCGCTTACAACGGCACGTACGCCGACGTTATCGTGTCATTCTACGGCACGAAAAACGGCGGTACGCCTCGGATTTCTGCCTCCATCGAAGCCATTCGCTCCCATCAGGAAGGTGATCGCCTGGGCGGCGGCGGCGTCGAAGTGTCGAGCGACGACTTCGACGATCTCGAAGATGACGATTTCGCCGGTGCCGGCGGCTCCGTTTCTTCGTCCGACGACGACCTTCTGGGCTGACAACGCGACCGGCGGCGGGGTGACTCTGCCGCCGGTCACAACTTTCGCGTGAGGGGACACGAGATGAGTGTGACGCTTTATGCCGGAGACAACCGCATCAGTTTGCGCCGCCTGATTGACGAGGGTGTGCGTGTTCATGCGGTTGTGACCGATCCGCCCTATGGGCTTGTCAGCGTTCAGAAGCGTTTCGGAAAAGAAGGCAGTGCCGCCGCACGCACCGAGGGTAACGATGGTTCCTTCGCGCGTCTGTCGGGCGGCTTCATGGGCAAGGCGTGGGACGGCACCGGCATCGAGCGCGATCCCGAGTTCTGGAAGCTGATCTACGACATTCTCTTGCCTGGCGGTTACGTCTTCGCGTTCAGCGGCTCGCGCACCGGCCACTGGCAAGCCTGCGCCATGGAGATGGCCGGGTTCATTATGCACCCCATGCACGGTTGGGTGTTTGGTTGTCTTGACGCCGAGACATTTGCAGCCACGCCCGACGGTGACAAGCCTTACACGGAACTGTCGGCAGGCGATGAGGTCATTTGCTACGATCCTACCTCGGGCGAATACAGCGTGCAGCCAATCCTCGAAGTGGTGGAATATGACTACGAAGATACCGCCTACCGTCTTATCGGAGATCATGGCGAGCAAGTCGTCTCCCGAAACCATCGCTGCATTGTTGAACGAGGCGGAAGCGAAGTTTTCCACTTCGCTGAAACACTGGAACAGCAAGAGGTCATACCCGTTCTGGAAGACCTGCGAGGCTTGCGAGAAGCCCTTCGCCTGCAAGGATCTGAAAGCCACACGCAGCCGCGCGTGCTCCAAGGCTTGCAAGGGCGTTCTTCTTTGGCGGGACCGCGACCGGACACCCCATCCGCTGGAAGCACGCAAGGGGCGAATGATCATCTGCCCTTTCTGCTCGACGGAGGTTTGGAAACCCGACGCCTGGCTGCGGAAGATAGCCGGGACTCCGTATTGCAGCCGATCTTGTCGGGGGAAGGCGACCGCACCGAAGCTGCTTGTCTCACACTCGCACAAAGGGCGCTCCGCTTGGACGGATGCCAGCAAGCAGTCTTTTCGTGCAAAAATGACTGGCGCGAAGAACCCCTCCTGGAAGGGTGGCGCAACGCTCCGCAGCCGGAAGGGCAACCACGGCCTGCAGCTGATCAAGTATGTGCGCTGCCCGCAGCATCTGAGCAGTATGTCTCGCAAAGACGGCTATGCGATGGAGCATCGGATCGAGGTGGCGAAAGGGATGGGGAGGCCACTGCTGCGCTCGGAGGTGGTGCATCACATCAACCACGACGCGACGGACAACAGGATCACCAACCTGATGCTGTTCGCGACCAATGCAGAACACAAACGGTTCGAGCATGGGCAGGACATAAGACCGATCTGGTGCGGGTCGTGCCATTTCAATATGTTGGTAAGGTCTGGTGTCTGCGAGTGCCGACAGGCGCCTTTGTCGCTGTGCGCAATGGCGTAGCTTTTCCTACCGGCAACAGCGGCTTTCCGAAAGCGCACGCTGCTGACAAGGCGATCGACAAGCATCTCGGCCAGAGCGGCACGATCAATCCCACCGGTAACCCGGTGAAACGGATGATCCCAGGTGCAGATCAGCACGCCACCGGCTCCTGGATCAAGGACAACGGGCAGCAATACCAGCCGGGTGAGTATGTGCCCGCCACGCCCGAAGCCGCGCAATGGGAAGGCTGGGCCTACGGCACGCAGGCGCAAAAGCCCGCGCTCGAACCGATCTACCTGGGCCAGAAGCCGTTCAGCGAAAAGACCGGCGCGGCCAACATCCTGAAGCACGGCGTCGGGGCCGTCAATGTGGAGGCTACGCGAGTCCCCTTGCTTCCGCTGCGGACATACCCGCAGCCCGAAGCTCTGCGTAACGCTCTCGTTTCCGCTCTTGGTGTTTCGAGTAGTTCTTCTCTTTCTGAGCTTTGTCTGACGCCTTCGCGCGCTCTGGATGTCTTGCTCGGTATGCTTTCTGCGCTGCCGCAAGGTAGCAATTCTTACACTGACCCTTTGCGTGATGCGGGCGATCAGGATGGCAGGTGGCATTCGGTCGGTCGGGCTGCTGGAACGCTTCTTTCCCGCCTTCTTGCCAATGCAGAAGCGTATGAGCACCTGTGCCAAGCACTTCAAGGTTTTCTGGACGATTGTCCGTCTTGCACCCGTTCAGATGGTGAACGCATTCGCCTGGCGCTAGAGGGCGTCCGATCATCTTCTCCGCAACGACTCGGTGTTCTCGGCGGTATCGATTCACTCCAATGCGCACCTGAACATATCCAGCGGAGTCAATATATCGACCTCCTTTCCAGTTCGGGTGGTTATCGCCTTGTCGGGACATTGGTGTCATCCTTGCTTGCCATACTGGATAACCCTACACGGTATTTACTGCCCCATCAACCCTCGGGCCGTCATCCTGCTAATTTGATTTTGGACGGATCGCCCGAGGTGGTCGCGATGTTTCCGAATACCAAGAGTGGGAAGCCCGGTATCATGCGCAAGGGCACCAATGACGGCGCTTGCTATGGTGCAGAGTCCCGTGCGCCCGGCACGCCCATGACCGGCTTCGGTGACAGCGGATCAGCCGCCCGCTTCTTCCACCATTTCCCGCCCGACGCTGACCCGCTTTTCTACCACGCTAAGGCCGGAAAATTGGATCGCGCTAACAGCAAACATCCAACTGTAAAGCCGATCGCCCTGATGCAGTATCTGATCCGCCACATCACCCCGCCGGGCGGCGTCGTGCTGGACCCGTTCGCCGGCAGCGGCACGACCGCAGAGGCTGCGAAACGTGAGGGGTTCGACTGCATCCTGATGGAAGCAGAGCCCGAGTATCTGGATTTCCTGCGTCAGCGGTTCGATCTGCGGAACGACGAGCAGGATTTCGGTGACTGCGACGATCTTGCCGACCTTCTCGGCACCCCCGAAACCTGTGACGATCTCGCCGATCTGCTCGGAGGGACCGCATGAGGATCATTTTCGGCGGCATGACGGTGGATGCCACGGGCAGCGTGTTGCGGTTGTCGATGCTGTCGCCGTCGCAGCAGCAGGGCGATGTCCGCTTCACCTACAACGAGATCGACACGCTTTGCGACATTCTGCAGCAGGCGAAACGTGCCGGTTTGTCGCGGCCGAC
Source organism: Halodurantibacterium daqingense (assembly GCF_042666235.1). Lineage (NCBI taxonomy): Bacteria > Pseudomonadati > Pseudomonadota > Alphaproteobacteria > Rhodobacterales > Paracoccaceae > Halodurantibacterium > Halodurantibacterium daqingense. The sequence continues at coordinate 9,640 of NZ_JBHTFQ010000006.1, forward strand.
CGAGACCGGCGACGATATCGCGGAGCTGCTGGGATGAGCGGCAAGAAGCGTTACATCCTCGACATCGAGTCGTACCGGAATTTCTTCTACGTCGGCATCAAGGAAATCGGCGGCACGCGGCGGGTCGGCTTCGAACTGAGTGACCGGAAGCCGGAGGGTTTTGACCGGGAGTGGCTGCGTCGCTTCCTGATGTCCCATCAGATCGTGACCTTCAATGGCATGACCTACGACATGCCGGTGCTGTGGTACGCGCTGAACGAGCCCAATGTCACGACGCAGAAGATCAAGGCGATCAGTGACCGCATCATCCTGGGCAACGTGCGCTACTGGGAGACCGCGGATGTCACGGGCTACCGGCTGCCGTACGAGATGGATCACATCGACCTGATCGAGCCGCAACCGAACCCTTTCGCCAGCCTCAAGATTCTGAACGGCCGGCTGCACGGCACCCAGATGCAGGATCTTCCCTACGAGCCTGACGCCGATCTGACGCACGACCAGATGGAAGAGGTGGCCAATTATTGCCTCTGGTCCGACCTCGATGCGAGCGAGAACCTTTGGAACGCGATGGTGGAACCCATCGAACTGCGGGAAGCACTCGGCGCAGATCTTGGTGTTGACTTGCGCTCGAAGTCCGACACACAGGTCGGCCTCGCGATCATCAAGCATCGCGCTGAAAAGCTGCTCGGGCGCCGGCTTGACCGTCCTGACGTGAAGCCGGGCTTCACCTTCCGCTACAAGGCGCCACCATACCTCAAGTTCCGCACCCCATTTCTCCGGGATATGTTGGAGCGTATCGAGGCGCACCAGTTCATCGTCGGAGCCGACGGTAAGGTGGACCTGCCGAAGTGGTTGGCTTCGACGCCGGTCACCATCGGCGAGACGACCTACAGCATGGGTATCGGCGGGCTCCACTCAACGGAGTCCAATCGGGCCGTCGTCGCGGATGACGATTTCGTCCTCGTGGATGCCGATGTGGCGTCATACTATCCCGCGATCATCCTATCCCTCGGCCTCGCGCCGCAGGCGATCGGGCCGCGCTTTCTCGAAATCTACCGCGGTATCCGGGACGACCGGGTGAAGGCCAAGAAGCGTGCGAAAGAGATCAAGAATGAAATCGACGACCTCGAAAGGCAAATAGCCGAGCTTGAGGGTGGTCACGATGAGTGAAACGTATCACCCGAGAGGGAAGACCGTAAATGGTTTCAGAGTAAGGGCACACCCCATTTACCAAATATGGGCCTCGATGAAGAAACGTTGTAATAATCCAAATGAATTGGGTTACGAAAATTACGGCGGTCGCGGTATCAGTTATTGCTCCCGTTGGAAACACTTTGAGTGCTTCGCGGAGGACATGTACCCAAGTTACCAAGAAGGGTTGACGATCGAGCGAATTGATAACGACGGTGACTATTCGCCGGAAAATTGCCGCTGGGCGGACAGAACCGAACAATGCTTGAATCGCCGGAATTTCATCAACAATTCAACTGTCTACCCTGGGGTTAATCTCAAGGAGAATGGAACGTTCATTGCTAGGTATCAGGAGTACGGTGTTCGATACAATTTAGGACGGTTCCGTACCGCAGAAGAAGCGCGGCATTATCGAGAAAGGTTCATTGACTTGCTTCACCGGGATACGGCGTCCGCGCTCCGCTTGATCGAACGCCGGGCCCGACTGGATTCAAGCACCGCTTTGCGTGGTGTCACGAAAAATAAGGACGGGCTCTTTGTTGTAAGGAAGACGGTCAACGGCGAGCGCGTCTACCTTGGGACAACGAAAACCATCGAAGAAGCTAAATTGTTGTTGGGTGCTTGCGATGAGTAAATTGGACGAATTGAAAGCCCGCCTCGCTGTAAAGAAAGCAGAGCTTCGCAACGTGCAGGCGAAGGAAAAGGGTTACAAGGTGAGTCTTAACGGGACGTTTGGGAGCCTCGGCAGCAGGTATTCCTTCGTCTATGCGCCTGACCTGATGATTTCGGTCACGCTTACCGGGCAACTGGCCTTGTTGCTGCTGATCGAGAGGGCTGAACTGGCTGGCGTCCATGTCGTGAGCGGCAACACCGATGGCGTGGTCTTCAAGCTGCCGCGCGAGCATTACCAAGGCATCGAGAAAGACCGGCTGACGGGCGGCCTGCTTGCGGAAATCACGGGACAATGGGAGCGCGACACGCAGTTCGACCTCGAATTTGTCGAGTATGCCGCGATCTACAACCAGTCTGTGAACAGCTACTTCGCGATCAAAGCAGATGGTGGTCACAAGAGGAAGGGGCCGCTGGCGAACCCGTGGTCGCAAGACAAGGCCGACAACGATGCCCGCGGCCAGCTGATGAAGAACCCGCAGGCGACAATTTGCTCCGACGCGGCACTGGCGCGCATCAAGCACGGCACCCCTTTGCGGGAAACTATCGAAGCCTGTACCGACATCCGCCAGTTCGTCACGGTCATCAAGGTGACCAAGGGGGCGACCTGGCGGGGGAAGTATCTCGGCAAGACGATCCGTTACTATTGGTCCACGGACGGCGACGAAATCATTGAGGCAAAGCCGAACCCGGCGACCGGTAACTTCAAGAAGGTGCCGCGCACGGATGGGGCGAAGGAGTGCATGAGGCTTCCGGAGTCGCTTCCACACGACATCGATTACGACCGCTACGTTGCTGAAGCTGAACAGATTCTCAAGGACTTGGGCTTCTACGGCGCCCCGGAACCAAAGTCGCGGCGCATCAGGCTGACGAAGCTGAACCGCATTGATGTTCTCAAGAAATGGATGACGGCAGCATGACTGGGGACGGTGAGCCCAACCGCTACGCCGGCAAATGCTACCGCTGCGGCGGGCGCGTTGAGCCGGGTGCCGGTTTTCTCCGGTATGCCGCAGCCAGCCAGATGCCGTGGGAGGAAATGCGCTTCCAGCGAAATGTTGCACTTTTGCAACACGCAACCTGCGTCGAGAAGTATCGCGGGACGGACACCCATTACCGTCTGCGCCCTGACCCGGAGATTCAAGATGAGTGATTTCAAGTTCACCGCAGAGCGCGAAAGCAGCGTCGAGGACACGGTGATCGCCTGGGCGGAAAACAACGGCTGGGTGGCGCGGTTGATGTCCTATCGCGGGCGACGAGCCTGCGCGGACAACTTTTTCTTTGGCTACGGCGGCATTTACCCGATCGAGTTCAAGCGACCCGGCGGCGAGGTCTCGGGAAACCAGGAGCGCGAACATCGGCGACTGGCGAAAGTCGGGGTTCGGATTCCGATCTTTGAGCGGGCAGAGGACGCGATCGCTTACCTGCAGAGCAAGATGAAATGAGGCCGAGAAGTGCGCTGCGGGAGTCGCAGCTCCGCATCTACCGCGAAGCTATCGATCATCCGGCCCGGTTGATCGTGCTGAAGATGTCAGGCGGCAAGACGGCCGCCATGCTGACCGCGATCCGCGACATGCTGGACAGCTTCACGATCCGCAAGGTTCTCGTGATCGCGCCGAAACTGGTTGCGAAGAGCGGCTGGCCGGCCGAAATTCGCGAATGGAGGCACACCCACGTCCTGAGTTATGCCGTCTGCGTCGGCAGCGAGGCTGAGCGTCGGGCCGCGCTTGAACAGGATGTGGAAATCACCATCGTCAACAAGGACGTGCTGCCGTGGCTCGCGAAGCATCTCGGCACGGTGAAGAACTGGCCTTGGGACTGCGTGATCGTGGACGAGTCCAGCATGTTCAAGGCCGGCAAGAAGCGCACCACAAGGGCTCGGGTCAAGGGGAAGGATGGAACGGTGCGCGTCCGGAAGGGCGGGAACATGACGCGCTTCGGAGTTCTGACCACGGCGCGGAAGAAGATCAGCCGCATTTACCTGCTGACCGGCACCCCGGCGCCGAACGGCGTTGAGGACTTGTGGGGTCAGATTTACCTGCTGGATCAGGGGGAACGTCTCGGGCAGAGCTTGACCGCGTTCCATCAACGCTGGTTCGACAAGAACAGATACACGCACCAGATCACGGTGAAACCCGGTGCTGAGGAAGAAATCATGTCCCGCGTCCAGGATGTGATGATCAGCCTTCCGGCAGAGAAGGCCACCGAGGATCCGATCTATATCCCTGTCAAAGTCACACTCCCCGAGAAGGTGATGAAAGAGTATCGTGACTTTGAGCGTTCTCTTGTTTCGAAACCGTATGATGTCGAAGCCGTGAGCAAAGGGGTTCTTGCCAACAAACTGTTGCAATTTAGCAACGGTTCAATGTATCGCGAAGACGGGAGTGTCGCGGCTGTCCACAACGAAAAACTGGACGCACTTGACGAGATCATCGAGCAGGCTGCTGGCGACCCGATCCTCGTGTTCTACAGTTTCAAGTTCGATCTGGAGGCGATCAGGAAGAGACACCCACGCGCTGTAGTTCTCAATGAATGCGACGACGCCGTTGATCTGTGGAACGCTGGTAAGATACCGATTTTGCTGGCACATCCGGCCTCATGCGCCCACGGCTTGAACATGCAGTACGGTGGTCACATCGCCGTATGGTTCGGGCTCACCTGGTCCTTGGAGTTGTATCAGCAGGCAAACGCGAGGCTCCCTCGACCGGGCCAGAAACACCTTGTCGCGATTTACCAGATCATCGCAGAAGGGACTTACGATGAAGTCGCACTGGAGGTTCTTGGACGCAAAGGTGTCACTCAGGACGCGGTGATTCGCAGCACGTTATCTCATTTCAATCTAGCATAGTTTTGGTGTGACCCTCCCCTTGAAAATTCACAATTATTGATACATATTTCACTTTATAAGTGAAAAACGAGGGTTCGCCAATGACGATCAAACTCAAACACCCGGATTTCTTTCGGCGTCTGCAACAGGCGTGCGAGGCTAATCCTCTTGTTCCACCGAAGCATAGCGGTCAGCTCGTGTGGCTGGCCGACCAGATCCGCAAGCGCGGAAAGACATCCCCGTCCGTGGAGAGCGTGCGAAAATGGATGAGCGGCGAGACGATGCCGCGGCACGACGCCATGCTCGGTTTGGCAGAAATTCTCGGAGTTGATGCCAATTGGCTTGCCTTCGGAACCGGCGAGGTCTCGACCAAGCATCAGGCTGTGTCCCGCAGCCGGAATGCTTCCGGTGCAGTGAACGTGGTTGCAGGTATAGCCCAGATGAGCGGCGGTTCTGTGGCTTTCCCGAAGGAAGGTGAGAAGGCTGCCGAACAGGACAAGGTGAGCCTTTATGTGTACATGGATGGCGCGCACTACCGCATCACGGTGATTCCGAGTGAAGATGTCGAAGGCAAACTGACCTTCCATGTGCCGGTCGAATGCCTGATTTCAGACGAGCCTCCGCTGATCATCGGGATCAACCCGCTCGAAGACTTCCGGTTCGAACTCTACCGCATCACGCCGGATATGCTGGAAGCTGGAACACGCAAGGGGGCTTTCGTTGTGGTTGAACTGAACCCCAACTGGAAGAAGATGAAAGGTTTCCTCAAATGAGCATCCGTGTCGCATCGGTGGTGCTGTGCGCTTTTCCTCACAAGACATAGTGTTATCCATCGAAAGCAGTCTGTAAACCTCGGGGATTTCAGATGAAATTCCACCTCAAGAAGTTCAGGGAAGCCCGCGGGCTCACTCAGGGGCAGATGGCCGAGATGCTTGGCATTTCGACCGGTCTTTATAATGGACTTGAGAACGGCAAGCGGCGGATGAACTCCGACTACCTCCAAGGCGCAGCCGATATCTTTGGCGTTCGCCCGGCCGACTTGATCGTCGACGTACCTGTGGCAATCGTCGTTCCAGGCCGAGCTGGCGCCGGCGCCCAGGTGCATCTGATTGAGGATCACGCCAAGGGCGCTGGCCTCTACATGGTCGAATGCCCACCGCAGCTTCCGCCCAAGGGTATCGTGGCGGTCGAGATCGAGGGCGACAGCATGGTACCTGTCTATTCACAGGGCGATCTGCTGTTCTATTCGCGCAATACCCTCGGCGTGCCGACCGGGGCGATCAACCGCAAATGCGTCTGCGAAGACGAAGAGGGGCATATCTGGATCAAGCAGGTCAAGGTCGGCAGTGAGCCCGGGCTTTTCAATCTGCTGTCCATCAACCCAACAGGTGCGAACCTGCACAACATCCGCCTGAAATGGGCCGCCCCCGTGCGCCTTCATCTGCCACATGAATTTGTAAAAAGAGTCGGTTCTCAATGAACCCGAACAGCCACATCGGCCTTTAGTGATTTCACTTTTCGCGTGACTCGCACTTAAGACGTGTCTATCATGAGGTTCCCTTATCGGAGCCTCACATGCGTTTTGGAAGCATATGTTCCGGCATCGAGGCGGCATCCGTCGCATGGCACGATCACGACTGGGAAGCCGCCTGGCTTGCCGAGGTTGATGTAGCCGCCTCTGCCGTTCTCGCCCATCGGCTCGGCGCCACAGCCCCCGTATTTCCCTTGGACCCTGATCAACCCGGTCTTCCGACCAAGGAACAAAAGTCACGACTGGCGGCGATCAAGGCTGCGCGGAAGATAGAGTGGGGCGACCGGCTCACGAACTGGGGTGACTTCACCCGGATTCCGGAACTGATCCGGCAAGGTAAAGCCGAGGCTCCAGACGTGCTTTGCGGCGGCACACCTTGCCAAAGCTACTCGATCGCGGGTCGCAGGGAAGGTCTTGAAGACTCCCGCGGCCAACTCACCCTTAAATTCGTGGAGCTGGCCGATGCCATCGACGAACAACGCGCCCGACGCGGCGAACCACCTTGCGTTGTCTTCTGGGAAAACGTGCCCGGAGTTCTCTCATCCAAGGATAACGCCTTCGGTTGCTTCCTTGCTGACCTTGCCGGAGAAGATCTGCCGCTCGAACCACCAGGGAAGCGGTGGGAGAACTCTGGTGTTGTGCTTGGACCCAAAAGGGCAATCGCGTGGACCGTCAAGGATGCCCAATATTTCGGCTTGGCCCAACGACGCGCACGTGTGTTCGTTGTCGCAAGTGCTCGTGAGGGGTTCGATCCCGCGTCAGTATTATTTGAGTTCGACGGCGTGCGCAGGGATTCTGCGCCGAGCCGAGAAACGTGGCAAGACGTTGCCGGAACCCTTGCTTCGCGCGCTGACGGCTGCGGCGAGCGGCACTTCCAGCCGTGTGAAGTGCATCGGGAGGACGGCCGAGGGCGAGATGCTGCTTCAGGTCGAGGACGAACTGAGCGACCTGCTGGGGTGATCACCATGGCCCACGGTCAGGGCGGCGCCGAGATCAGCTTTGACCGATGCCCGACCTTGACCTGCAACCATGAAGCCCCCATCGCCGCCTACGATGAAAGTCTTCTGTGCTTCTCATGCAAGGACTACGGCGGCGATGCAACCTTTGAACTAGCTCCGACCATGCGGGCGATGAACCGTTCGGCTTCACACGCCAACGCAGGAGGGCAACTGGCTGTCGTGGTTCACGGGACGCAAGACCCTTGTACCAGCGAGAACCTGGCTTTTGCTCTCGGGCGCAACAACGGCGGGGAGAATGCCGTCTGCGTGTCCGGAGATGTGACCCACACTCTCACAGCTGAGGGTTTCGACGCCAGCGAGGACGGCACGGGTCGCGGTCAACCGATCGTGGCCTGTAATTTCCAGGCAAGCCAGTCCGGGGTACGGCTGAGCGAAACTGCCGGTACGATTGACGCCAATTATGGGCCGCGGCGCCACAACGGGGTTCTTGAGGGCGACATGGCCGTCCGTCGCCTGATGCCGGTCGAGTGCGAGCGCCTTCAGGGTTTCGATGACGACTGGACCCTCGTGCCGGTCGGCAAGAAACTTGCGGCCGACGGTCCCCGCTACAAGCAGCTCGGTAACTCGTGGGCGGTTCCCTGCGTCCGGTGGATCGGCGGCAGGATCGACCAGCACCTGGCGGAACTCGACGGGCGCATTGTTGAGGCGCATCCAGTCGAAGTTGACGCGATGATTCTCTGGCTTATCGCCCCCTGAAACCTTCCATTCGTCTCAAGTTTTGGAGCCCGACCACCATGAGAGAGACTATTGCGGCTAAAGTAGAGCCCACCTTTCGCGCTGATATTTTCATCGGCGGTTCTGTCGATGCCGCCCGCGAGGCTTGTCGAGAGTTCGTAATGCGGGGCCTTTGTGTTTCGATGTCCCCTTGCGATTTCATCTACACAGGGGGAGTGGAGAGCGGTGTCCGGATCGGCCTAATCAATTATCCAAGGTTCCCGAAGAGTCCGACCGAGATTACGGAAGACGCTTTGGAACTGGCCCGCTTCCTGATTGTCCGGTTGCATCAGAGTTCGGCGTCAGTGGTCACCGACTCGAATACGACCTGGTTGACCCGCCGCGAGGTTGACTGATGGATCTGTGTTTTGGAGATCGGATTGTCGTCTGGTTCTCGAACGGTGCCGCCAGCGCGGTCGCGTGGTACGAAGCGGTTCGGCGGTATGGTGATATCTGCGAGGTGGTTGCGGTTAACAACCCGGTCGCCGAAGAGGACGAGGACAACAAGAGGTTCGCGCAGGACGTGGCGAGGTGGGTGGGAGGCGAGATCGTCTTCTGGTGTAATCCCAAGTTTAGCCACGCCTCGGCGGTCCAAGTGTGGGACCACAAGAAGGCCATGTCATTCCCGCGCGGCGCGCCCTGCACGGACCTACTGAAGAAGGCCGCGCGGCAGGATTATGAGCGTCACCATCGGGTTGATTGGCATGTGTTCGGCTTCACTTCCGATGAGAAGGCTCGGCATGACCGCTTTGTGCTGACTGAGCGTGAGAACGTGCTTCCGGTTCTGATTGAGGCTGACATCAGCAAGGACGACTGCTACCAGATCGTCCATCGAGCCGGCTTGGTGCTTCCGCTGAGCTATCGCCTCGGATATCCTAACGCGAACTGCATTGGCTGCGTGAAGGCCACCAGTGCGACCTACTGGAACCATGTGCGTCAGGTCCATCCAGAGGTGTTCCGTCACCGCGCTGAGCAATCCCGACGCCTCGGAGTTCGCCTTGTCCGTTACAAGGGTGAGCGCATCTTTCTGGACGAATTGCCGGTGGATGCGGTTGGCCGACCCATGAAGACGATGAGGATTGAGTGTGGGGTATTCTGTGAAGAGTGGTCACCGAATACCGATTCTTTCGACTTTCCAATTAATGCCCTTAGGCTTTGGCTCACCGCAGCCTGAAACCTTCCATTCGTCCCAATACATCCCAGAGGCTGTTGGTATCATTGTTGGTATCAACAGCCTTAACGTATTGATTATAAACACTCTGTGGTAGCGGCCTCGGGTACCACGCTGAATGCATTCGATGTTTCTGGATGCACGGATAGGCGTGTCGATGAATGTTCCCACAGGATTCGTCCGCTGTTCCCACATCCCCGTTCCGTTCACGTTCTCTTCTTCTGGGCCTCGATTGCCCTTGCACGTTGTCTGGCGGCGCGGGGAGGCTCGGTTTCACGTGCGGCCCTTGCCTGATCGCCCGCTTATTCAGACATCCCGGCGAAGCGTTTCCTGAGCCCGCGTCAGTGCCCTGTGCACTGCCTTCGGGTCAGCGGCGACCGGTACAGACGGGTGCTGACGCCACGCTTTCCCTACGGCGGCGCCGGGGCTCTGTTCGGGCCGCCCGTCCCGCGCCGGATGACACCCCTTTCGCCGGGTGACCTGCCGATCTGCTTTCCCATCCGGAGGATCTCTGGCGCGAACCGGACGAAGGTGCCCGGAGATCCTCAGCGATCGGCAGCATGTCCGTCGAAGCAAGACATGGCCCGCAGCGATTTTCGACCGCGCCGTCGACGCGAAGCGGTATCTTGGTCTGGTGACGCCGGGCGCCTGATGGGGCGCCCGCGGCCCGGGATCGGGTCCTCGACGCGGCGCCTTCGTGTCGGCCCGTGACAGCAGCGCGCCGGACGTCTCGACCGTGCCGACGCCGTTTTTCGGCCTTCCGGCCACCAATGCTTCGCACGCAAGTGGCCGCCATCTGCACGACCCGACCCACGACAGCCCTGTGCTGCGAATGATCCCGAAGAACCGGCGGAGGGGCCGTCGGGGGATGAGGGCGGCTTTCTGGCGCGCCGGGTTCGAGTGGCGGTCCGGCAAGCCGCGCACGAGGCTGACCGGGCCGGGGGTGCGGCACAGCAGCGTCCGGTGGAGGCGGGAGAGGGGCGGGGCCATGCGCCCCGCCCGATCCTAGAACCGGTAGGTCACCGCGAGCTTGAGATAGGGCAGGACGTTCCAGTCCGAAACATCGTCCTCGATGCTCTGGCGCAGGCCGGCGAGATCCTCCTCGAAGGCCGGCTGGAAGGCCGGGCCGCCGTTCTGCCAGCCGCTGACACGGGTGCGGAACCCGCCGACGAAGATCGCGCCGGCATCTCCGGACAGGCTCCATCCCGGGCCACCGCGGCCCGTTTCGAACCCGAGGGCCAGCATGGGGCTGATGTCGCGCTCGGGACGCACATCGGCATGAACGGCGCCGCTATAGACATTGCCCTGAACGGTGATCGTGCCGCTTGCATCGCCCGTGGCGCGGTAGTTCGACAGGAACAGGCCGGCCGATACCCGCATCGGCCCGAAACCGGGATAGTAATCGCCCAGCAGCGCAACCCCGCCAAGCCGCAGATCGCCGTCCAGCGGCGTTCCGTCCACGGTTTCACCGCGTGAGAACGACCCGTATCCGACCGGCACGCGAAGCCCGAACTGTTCGGTCAACCGGCTGCTGAACTCGACCGTCGCGCCAAGCGTGCTGAAACCCGCACCCACTGCGAATTCCGGTGCCATCTGTGCCTGTGCGGTCGTGGCAAGGCCACAAGACAGGGCGAACGCATAGAGGTGGGTTTTCATGCGGATCTCCTTCCGGTTGTTCGACGTCTCCTTAGGGTATAGTAAGGTTTTCCGCAGTTGCCCTCGAAATCGGCCGGAGCGGGAAATATATCTTGTGGATGTGGCTTATCCGAGACGGCGGGGGACCGGCGCGCTATCCCTGTGCCACAAAGACATAGGCGGCATAGGCCAGAAGCAACGCCGCCCCGGTGCCCCGGCCGATCTGCGGCCGCGCCAGAAGCAGGGCCATCAGGAGCGCCGAAGCCGCGATCATTACCGGCAGGTCAAGCGTCAGGAACCGCGCCCCGACCGGGATCGGCGCGATGAGCGCCGTGGCCCCGAGGATCCCCAGCACGTTGAAGATGTTCGATCCGACGATGTTGCCGATGGCGATGGCCGACTGGCGTCGAAGCGCGGCGACCAACGAGGTGGCAAGCTCGGGCAGCGAGGTGCCGACGGCCACGATCGTCAGGCCAATGAAGGCTTCCGAAAGGCCCAGTGTCCTGGCAATGCTGACCGCACCATCAATCAGGAACCGCGCCCCCAGCATCAGCGCAAGAAGCCCTGCGCCCAGCCAGAGGGCCGACTGCCACAGCGGCTGCGCCGGTGCCAGATCCTCGTCATGCGCCGTGTTCCTCGCCTGGCGGTAGGCCAGGACCAGATAGATGACGAGGCCGAGCACCAGCGCCGCACCTGCCGGGCGCCCGACCTCTCCCATCCAGAACAGCGGAACCAGCGCCACCGCGGCGATCATCATCACCGTCGCATCCCGCGCCAGCGTGCCTCCGGCCGCCCGGATCGGCCAGACCAGGGCCGTCAGCCCGACGATCAGCAGGATGTTGCCGATGTTCGAGCCGATGACATTGCCAAGGGCGATATCGGGGGCGCCGCGCAGCGCCGCATCGACCGAAACGAGCAGCTCGGGTGTCGAGGTGCCAAATCCCACCACTGTGAGACCGATCAGCAGCGGCGGAATGGCCAGACGTCGCGCAAATGCGACCGCGCCGCGCACAAGCGCTTCACCGCCCAGGAACAAACCCGTCAATCCGACAAGAAGCAAAAGCCAGTCCAATCCCGTCTCCTGAGAATAAGTCAGTCGTTTTTGTGTTCCTTGCGCCGCCAGAGCGACCATTTCCGGCGCAGGCGGATGATCGCCGCCGACACCGAGGGGCGCAGCAGGGGCAGGTCGATCGCGAGCACCAGCAATCCCAGCGGGATCATCCACAGGCCGAAAACCGGCAGGATCGCGAGAAAGCCGCCAAGGATCAACAGCAGCGCCAAAGGCACGCGCAGCACCACGCCCGGCCGCCCCTGGATCGCGGCGATCAGGCCGCGCAGCGCCGGCGACCGGTTGCCGAGCGCGCTGAACTGGCGGTCCAGCCGCCGTTTCTGACGATCAGTCACGGCCGCGCCCCCCCTGCAGGGCGGGCGGAGGATCCGGGGGGAAAGAGGTCTGCGAAAGGGCGACAGCCAGGGGCATGATGATGTCCGACAAGGATCGCGCAAGGCTTGGTCAGGTCGTCCAGACCTGCTTCTGCCAGGCGCTGCGGTCCGACATCGCAACACCATGCTGCCAGAGGGGCCCGTCCCGCCCCAAGCAGTTAGGGAGGCTGAAGCTGCGTTCAATCCCGCGGGCCGGGGAAATTTCACGCGCGCCCTTGTCAGGGCGGCGATCTGTCGCGCTGCGGAAACCCTTGCCATCGGCCGCCACGGGCGCCCGGCACGGGATATTAATAATCGGGCAATAGGGAAAATCGTCTATCAAGGAATTGTCCAGGTTGATTTCTGCCGAACCTCGCGCCGCGACTATGCCTGATCAGCGGTGCCTCCGGCGTCAGGAGCTTTACCATGCCCTATACAGGACCGATCATCTTCACCGGAAATCATGTCGCGCAGTTCCGCGGCCAGCCCACGAACAACGGGAACCCGGGCGATGCGCATTTCGCAATGAACATCAGAGGGGCCGCCGCGATCGGCACTGCGGATGACGTGTTTCGCCTGGTCTGGGTCCAGAATCTCAACACCCGGGACGAGACGTTCCGGAATGGTCAGTTCTGGGCGATTCAGAAATACGAACCCGCGCTCGACCCCGATCGCAACCCCTCGGCCGGCGAAGAGGGCTGGGCCGAGGGCAGTTACCTCTACCGCCAGCTCAACCCCAAGCCGGACCTGGTGGCCGGCCTGGGCGGCGGGATGAACCACGTGGTCTTCGAGATCGGCGGCGGCGGCTTCCTGATCCTCGATATCAGCCGCAGCTTTGCCCTGACGGCCACGGATCTGACCTATCCGGGGCCGGGCGGCGGCGCGCTTACCTTCGCGGCGCTCGAGGCCGTCTGCTACCTGCGCGGCACCTTGATCATGACGGATCGTGGCGAGGTGCCGATCGAACAGCTTCACGAAGGCGACCGGGTCCTGTGCCGCTTTGGTGGCCTGCGCGAGGTGCGCTGGATCGGCCATCAGCTTTTCACCGGCCCGCGCGCCTTTGGCCGCGAGCCGATCCGCTTTGCCCCCGGCGCCATTGCCGAGGGCATGCCGCGCCGGACGCTGCGGGTCACACCGGGTCATGCGATGCTGGTGGGTGAAATGCTGGTGCTTGCCGCCGATCTGGTCAACGGCATCACCGTGACGCGCGAAGCGCCGCGCGAGCGGTGGGAGTATTTCCAGATCGATCTGGGCTTGCACGACCTCGTTCTGGCCGACGGAGCCTGGTCGGAAAGCTTTGCCGATTGCGCCAATCTGCGCAACGGCTTCGACAACGTGAATTCCTTCCGCCGGCGCTTTCCGCGCCATATCGCGCCGCTGCATCCACAGCTTTGCCTGCCCCGTCCGGATGACGGCGCTGCCTTTCGCGCGGCTGTTTCCGGCGTTGCGGCGCGGGCGCTTGCACTGCGCGGGCCGGCCGAGGCGGGGGCGCTTTCCGGCTGCGTCGAAGCGGTCGCCGCGCCCTGCCGGGCCGAGGGCTGGGCGGCCGAGGCCGGCTTTCCCGGCCAGCCCGTCGCGCTCGAGGTGGTTCTGGATGACAGGGTGATCGGAGAGACACTGGCCTGCCTGCCGCAGCCCGGGCGCCGGGACCGGATGCGGCAGCGATTCGTCTTCGAGGGCGCGCAGCCGCTGACCGTTGCAGAGCTGCGTCGTCTGATCCTGCGCAGACCCGGCGACGGCGCGGTACTGGCCCCCGTGCCGCCCGCGCAGCCGGGACCTTTGGACGGCCATCTTGATCTGATCGGCCCCTCGGGGCTGATCGAGGGCTGTGCGCGCGATACCGATCACCCCGGGCATCCGGTCGCGCTGGAGCTGTGGCTTGATGGCGAATGTCTCGGGATCCTGGTCGCCTGCAGGGCCCGGCGCGATCTTGCCGCGGCGGGACTTGGCGATTGTGCGTTTTCTTTCGACACACGTCGGCGCCTGTCGCGCCATGCGGCTGCCACGATGGAGCTTCGCCGTGTCGGCGATGGCGCACTCCTGAAACGCTCGGCGCAGACACGGCTGCCGGACGTCGGCCCTCGCGCCGTGGCCTGACCCCGGAGGCAGCAGGGCAGGCGCGGCCCCGGGCCGGGGCGGATCCTGGGGGCAGCGTGATCCGCCCATGCCAGGCGTCGAACATCGGCGGCGCCGCAGGGATGCAGGCGTGACGCAGCGCAGGGCTGAACGGCCCCGGAGATCGCGTGCTCCGCTGGCACAAGGCCGCTGCGGCCTTCCCGCATCGGCCCGGCGGTTCCGTCAGGCAGGATCGCCACCGGCGTGACGACCGCTTCCGCGCGAGGCGATCCGCGACGGCGACCCGACGACTCAGGCTGCGGCCTTTGCGCGTTGCCCTCCCTCTCGCCAGGACTGAGGGTGCAAATCCGGGCTGCCCGAGACAGATCCCCCCCGGAATGGCGCGCCAAGGGGGGTCCGCCATCGGACATTGCCCGGATTTCGGTCACCCGCAGCCACGCGGCCACCCGAGGGGGGCGGGTGACGGCGTGCAAGCGGGCGGCGCAGCCGCCGCTTTGGCACTGGACAGCGGCGCGGGCTGCGGGCAGGCTGCGGGCCAGCGAAAAGGGGACTTGATGACGGAACACGTGGAAACACCGTGGCATTTCTGGCCGATGCTGTTCCTGACCGTGCTCTGGCAGGGGTGTCTGGCGACAGGCTACGTGCTGTGGCGGATCGAGCATCCTGCCTGGATCGGGCGCTTCCCTCCCGATTTTTCCGGCTTTCTGGACGAATTGCCGCTGTGGGCCGAGTTGGTCTGGGCCCTTGCAGTCTGGGCCGGGCTTCTGGGGGCGCTGCTGATGGTCGGACGCGTGGCCGGGGCGGCGCTGGCGCTGGCCATCGGATTTCTGGGCCTTCTGGGGCTGATGCTCGGCCTGTTCGTTCTTCCGCCGGGCCTTCCGGCCGTGGCGGGGCGGGGGCACATGGCGCTGTTCATCGCGGCGGTGGCCGTCTCGGCCGGGCTGTGGGCCTATGCCCGCGAACAGAAACAGGCGGGCGTGCTGGACTAGCGCCCGGCGCGCCAGGCGGCCCAGTCCTCGGGCGTATCGAGGTCGGTGATCGCGCGCCGGCCCGGCAGGGGAAACAAGCGCACGCTGTCGGCATGGGCCTGCAGGATCGGCCGGGCGCCACGATCCCCGGACAGATCGGCGAACTGGCCGAACAGGGCGCGCGGAAAGATCACCGGATGCCCCGGCACCGTTCCCGCGCTGGCACGAAGGATCTGCCCGGGTGTTGCGCGCCAGGCCGCGATCAGCGCCAGCAGATCGTCGGTTCCGATCTCGGGCAGGTCGGCCAGCAGGATCATCACCGCCTCGGCCCAGGCCAGCGCGGCCACGCCGGCGCGCAGCGATGCGGCCAGCCCCGTGCCTGCGTCGGCCACCGTCAGAACCGGCTGATCGGCTGAAAGCGCCCGGCGCCGCGCAGGATCGCCGGGGGGCAATGTCACAAGAACCTCGGCGCCCGTCGCGCGGGCCACGGCTGCCTGCCGCGCCAGCAGGGGGACGCCCGCCACCGGCTCCAGCAGCTTGTCGCGGCCCCGCATCCGCCGCGAGGCGCCAGCCGCCGGAATGAGGATCGCGACTGTCATCGCCGCCCTCCGATCATAATGGCAAAGGGCGCCCGGGGGCGCCCTCTGATCTCATTTCTCGGGGATCAGCCCCCTGGGGCTGAAGCGCAGCACCAGAAGCAGCACCACCCCCATCGTCAGCAGCCGCATATGCGCCGCCGAATCCAGCAGATGCGTCCGCAGCGCCCCGTCGGCCATGCCCGCCGTCACCGCCCCGATCAGCCAGAGGCCGATCGGTTCGACCATGACCCAAAGCCACCAGATCAGGAAACCGCCCAGAACCGCGCCCCAGTTGTTGCCCGATCCGCCGACAATCACCATCACCCAGATGAGGAAGGTGAAGCGCAGCGGCTGATAGGTGCCGGGGGTCAACTGCCCGTCCAGCGTGGTCATCATCGCGCCGGCGATGCCGCAGACCGCGCAGCCCAGGATGAAGATCTGCAGATGCCGCCGCGTCACATCCTTGCCCATGGCGGCCGCCGCCACCTCGTTGTCGCGGATGGCACGCATCATCCGGCCCCAGGGGGACCGCAGCGCCATTTCAGCCAGCCAGACCAGCACCAGAAGCACCACGATGAACAGGCCCGCATAGGCCAGCTTGACCGCGATCCCCGAGGCCGCGACCGGATCAAGGCCCCAGCCCGTGACCCGCGTCACAAAGCCCTCGCTGCGCTGCAGATCCACCTCGAAGGGAACGGGGCGGGGCAGGCCCACGACGTTCTTCACGCCGCGGCTCAGCCAGTCCTCGTTCTTCAGCATGGCGATGATGATCTCGGCGATGCCAAGCGTCGCGATGGCAAGGTAGTCCGAGCGCAGGCCCAGCGCCGTCTTGCCGATCAGCCAGGCCACGCCCGCTGCCAGCAACCCGCCCGCCGGCCAGGACAGCAGGATCGGCAGGCCCAGCCCGCCCAGATAGCCGGTCGCGGCCGGGTTCACCGCCTCGATCGCGCTGACGCCGGGATCGAAGACCGCACGGAACAGGAAGAAGCCACCCACCAGGATCACCACGATCCCCAGTCCGCGCATCCGGCCCTGCGGCATCCGTTTCCAGAACAGCACCGCTGCCGCGATGGTCATGGCCCCCAGCACAAGCCCCAGGATCACCTGAAGGCCGCCGGCCGCCCAGGCCTCGTGCACCGGCGGCATCGAGATCAGCACCGCCGCCAGGCCGCCCAGCGCCACGAAGCCCATGATCCCGATGTTGAACAGCCCCGCAAAGCCCCATTGCATGTTGACCCCCAGCGCAAGGATCGCCGAGATGAGGCCCATGTTGAAGATCGTCAGGGTGACGTTCCAGCTCTGGGTGATGCCGGTCAGCAGGAACAGCAGCGCCACAAGGGCAAACAGCCCGAGGTTTCTCAGGTTCACGCTCATGACTGTTGCCCCTTGAACAGGCCCGTCGGCTTGAACAGAAGCACGATGATGAGGATCGTGAAGCTGACGGCGAATTTGTAGTCGGTGGAAAGAAGCTGCACCAGCCCCTCGGGTGCGAGGGTATCGGGCAGGATATAGGTCAGAAACCGCTTGAAGGCATAGGTCACCGTGATCTCGGAATAGGCGATGATGAACCCGCCCGCGATCGCCCCCAGCGGATTGCCCAGCCCGCCCACGATCGCCGAGGCGAAGATCGGCAACAGAAGCTGGAAATAGGTGAAGGCCTTGAAGCTTTTATCAAGCCCGTAAAGCACCCCCGCCGTTGTCGCCAGCGCCGCCGTGATGACCCAGGTCACCGCCACCACCCGTTCGGGGTTGATGCCCGAAAGCAGCGCCAGATCCTCGTTGTCGGAAAAGGCCCGCATCGACTTGCCGGTGCGGGTATTCTTCAGGAACCAGAACAGCGCCGCCACGATGATGACCGCCGCGATCACCGTGATGACCTGCGTGGTGCGGATCGCCAGCCCCTCGGCGAGGCCCGTCATTTCACGAAAGCCCCGGGCGTCGATCACGAAGCGTGCGCCATCGTCAAAGCGGTATTCGTTCACCCCGATGCCAAAGCGCACCAGCGCGTTCATCACGAACATCACCCCCAGCGATACCATGACCAGGATCACCGGCGCCGCCCGCACCTTGCGGTAGAAGCGATAGACGATACGGTCGGTGCTCAGAAGCAGCAGCGCCGTGACCGCAATCGCCACCGGCAGCGCCAGAAGCGCCGTCGGCAGCGGCCCGAGCGAGACGCCGAGCGCCTGCAACCCCCAGGTGACGAGGATGGCGATCATGGTGCCGAAGGCCATCGTGTCGCCATGGGCGAAGTTGGAAAAGCGCAGGATGCCGAAGATCAGCGTGACCCCCAGCGCCCCCAGCGCGAGCTGCGCCCCATAGGCCGTGGCCGGCACGATGACGAAGTTGGTCAACACGACCAGTGCATTGAGAAGATCCATCGCTTCAGCCCCCCAGGAAGGTTCTGCGGACCTCGGGGTCGGCCAGAAGCGCCGCGCCGGTGTCGGTATATCGGTTTGCGCCCTGCACAAGCACATAGCCCATGTCGGCGATCTCCAGCGCCTGCCGGGCGTTCTGTTCCACCATGAGGATCGAGATGCCGGTGCGCGCCACCTCGATGATCCGGTCGAACAGCTCATCCATCACGATCGGGCTGACACCGGCGGTGGGTTCGTCCAGCATCAGGACCTTGGGCTGGGTCATCAGGGCCCGGCCCACGGCGACCTGCTGCCGCTGGCCGCCCGAAAGCTCGCCCGCCGGCTGCCGGCGCTTTTCCCGCAGGATCGGGAAGAGGTCATAGACCTGCTCCATCGTCGGACGGATGTCGTCGCGGCGCAGGAAGGCGCCCATTTCAAGGTTCTCCTCGACCGTCATCGAGGTGAAGATGTTCTGCGTCTGCGGCACGAAGGCCATGCCCTTGGCAACGCGGTCCTGCGGCGACAGCGCGGTGATATCCTCGCCATCCAGCCGCACCGCGCCCCCGCGCAGCTTCAGCATTCCGAAGACGGCCTTCATCGCGGTGGACTTGCCGGCGCCGTTCGGCCCCACGATCACCGCAATCTGGCCCTTTTCGACGGCAAGCGTGCAGCCGTGCAGGATATCGACCGGGCCATAGCCGCCCGTCATGTTCTCGCCGATGAGAAAGCTCATGCCGTGCCCCCCACGACCTTGTTCTTGAGCCCGGTGCCCAGATAGGCCTCGATCACCCGTTCGTCGTTCTTGACCTCTTCGACCGTGCCCTCGGCCAGCACCTTGCCCTCGGCCATGCAGATGACCGGGTCGCAGAGGCGGCCGATGAAGTCCATGTCATGCTCGATCACGCAGAAGGTATAGCCGCGTTCGCGGTTCAGCCGCACGATGGCATCCCCGATCGTGTTCAGAAGCGTGCGGTTCACGCCCGCGCCGACTTCATCCAGAAAGACGATCTTGGCATCGACCATCATGGTCCGCCCCAGCTCCAGCAGTTTCTTCTGCCCGCCCGAGATGTTCGAGGCGCGTTCCTCCGCCAGATGGCTGATGGTGAGGAACTCCAGCACCTCGTCCGCCTTGCGGCGCAGCGCGCGTTCCTCTTCGGCGATGGCGCGGCGGCGGAACCAGGTGTTCCACAACGTTTCGCCCAGTTGCCCGGCCGGCACCATCATCAGGTTTTCCCGCACGGTCATCGAGCTGAATTCATGCGCGATCTGGAAGGTGCGCAGCAGCCCCTTGTGAAACAGCGCATGCGGCGGAAGGCCGGTGATATCCTCGCCATCCATCAGCACGCGCCCCGAAGTGGCCGGAAGCCGCCCCGCGATGACATTGAACAGCGTGGTCTTGCCCGCGCCGTTCGGTCCGATCAGCCCGGTGATCGAGCCTTTCCTGATCTCCAGCGAAGCGCCATCGACGGCATGGAAGCCCCCGAAGTGCTTGTGGAGGTTCTCCACGACGATCATTGCTGATCTCCCTGTTGCCATAGTCTTGCGCCGGGGCGCAGCCTGGCCTTGATTATTGAAACAGCCCGGCCTTTCGCCGGGCTGCCTGGCCTTGTCAAACGTGACGCAGGGTCAACGGAAGCCGACCGTCTCGATCACGCCGTCGCGGATCTCGATTTCGCGGTAATTGCCTGCGCTTTCACCGGGGCCGATCAGGTCAACGGCTGTCGCGCCGACATAATCGACCTCGCCGCCTTCCTTCAGGATCTCGATCGCGCGGGCAAGATCGCCCGGCATGATCTCTTCGCCGGGGCCGTTGGCGACCGACATGATGTGATCCTTGAAGACGGCCGGATCGGTCGAACCCGAGGCCTGCATCGCCAGCAGGATCAGCGCGGCGGCGTCATAGCTTTCGGCCGCGAAGGCCGAGGTGCCGTCAAAGCCCGCCTCTGCCGCCATTTCGGCAAAGATCGAGGCGCCTTCGCTGTCGGTGCCGGGATACTGACCGAAGGATCCGTTCAGCCCGTCGCCGATATTGGCCACAAGCGCCTCGCCCACCATGCCGTCGGGCAGCACGAAGGTGTCGAAGGCGCCGGTATCAAGCGCCGCCTGGATGATGCCGCGGCCGCCCTGATCGACATAGCCGGCCACCACCAGCACCTCGCCCCCGGCCGAGGCCAGCGCGCCCACTTCGGCCGAATAGTCGGCCTTGCCGTCCTCGTGGGCGGCGTTGATCGTCACGGTGCCGCCCGCTTCGGTGAAGGCCGCGGCAAAGCTGTCGGCAAGGCCCTTGCCGTAGTCGTTGTTGGTATAGGTCACGGCCACGGTGTTGATGCCGCGATCACGCAGGATCTCGGTCATCACGACGCCCTGGCGCGCGTCCGACGGGGCGGTGCGGAAGAACAGGCCGTCATCCTCGGCGGTGGACAGCGCCGGCGAGGTGGCCGAGGGCGACACCATCACGATGCCGTTCGGGCGCGCGACGTTCTGCAGGATGGCCGTGGTCACACCCGAGCAATCGGCCCCCATGAGCGCCTGAACGCCTTCCGAAGTCACCAGCCGTTCCGCTGCCGCGGTGGCCGCCGAGGCGTCGATGCAGGTCGAATCGGCGCGGACCGTGCTGACCGTCTGGCCGTCCAGCAGCGTGCCCGCCGCATTCACCTCGGCAACCGCCAGTTCCGCTCCGGCAGCCATCGCGGGGGTGATCGATTCCAGCGGGCCGGTGAAGCCGAGGATGATGCCGATCTTGATGTCTTGCGCGGCTGCGGCACCGGCCATCAGCGTCAGCGCGGCGGTGCTGGTCAGAAGCAGTTTTTTCATTCTTGTCTCCCATGTTGGTCGAAGCGCAAAGCGCCTGCAGGGCAGGTTAGAGCGGCTTCAAACGAAAGGGAAGCACTTCCAGAAGCTGTTTCATGCCAGAAAATTGCGCATCTCAACCGCCGGGCGATCCTGCACAAAGCCGCGTCGCTTCTGCTGCAAGGCTTGGCATCGCCTGTGGCGCGACTAGGTTGTCATGGACCCCGCCGCGGCCCCGCGTTGCGGCGCCCCAGCCCGGCGCAGCCCGGCCTGCGCGCCCATGCCCTTGCGAAGGCGGCGCCCTCCGGCCGCACCGCCCGCGCCGAGGGTCGAACAGAAGGAGATACCGATGCGTCCGATCATGCCCGTTGTCCTTGGAACCGGCCTTGCGCTGGCGCAGTTTTCAGCCCCCGCGCTGGCGCAGGACGGAACGCTTGATGCAAGCGCCGGTCCGCTTGCCCTGACCACCGTGGCCGACGCGCTGCAGGAACCCTGGGCGATCGGCTTCCTGACAGATGGCGCCTTTCTGGTGACCGAGCGTGACGGCCGGCTTCTGCATTTCGATGCCGAGGGCAACCGCACCGAGGTTTCGGGCGTGCCCGAGGTTCACGCCGAAGGGCAGGGCGGGCTGCTGGACATCCTCGTGCCCGAGGATTTCGCCACCACGCGCGAGATCTTCTTCAGCTTTGCCCGTGCGCAGGATCAGGGCGCAGGCACGGCCCTTGCGCGGGCCAGGCTGGACGACGGCGCGACGGCGCTTTCCGAGGTCGAGGTGATCTTCGAGGCCGCCGACGGGGGCTTCACCACGGGGCGGCACTTCGGTTCACGCATCGTCGAAGGCGCGGATGGCACCTTGTTCCTGGGGCTGGGGGACCGGGGCGTCGATGAGACGGCGCAGGATCTGGGCAATCACAACGGCGCCATCATCCGCGTCAACCGCGACGGCACCGTGCCCGAGGACAATCCCTTTCAGGGCCAGGACGACGCGCAGCCCGAGATCTGGTCCTACGGCCATCGCAACATCCAGGGCATGGCGCGCGACGCCGACGGCCAGCTCTGGGCCTCCGAGCATGGCGCGCGGGGCGGCGACGAGGTGAACCGGGTCGAACCGGGGCTCAACTATGGCTGGCCCGTGATCGCCTATGGCGTGAATTACGATGGCAGCCCGATCGGGATCGGAACCGAGGCCGAGGGCATGGAGCAGCCGGTTCATTACTGGGATCCGTCGCCCGCACCCTCGGGCCACATGATCTATTCGGGAACGCTGTGGCCGGAATGGGAGGGGCACCATTTCATCGGCACGCTGCAGGGCGATCATATCGCGCGGCTCGATCCGGCCGACTGGTCCGAGGAGCAGCTTGGCAACGATCAGACCATCCGCATCCGCGACGTGCGTGAGGCGCCGGATGGCTCGATCTGGTTCCTGTCGATCGGCGAAGGCGCGGTGATGCGGCTGGCCCCGGCCGAATGAGCGGCGGGTGGCGGCGCGGAACGCAGCGACAAGCCCGGGCCCACCCCCTTGCCCGCGCGGGTGCGGCGCCCTGACAGCCGCGACCGCACCGCGGCCCCGGCCATCGCGGCGCAGACTGGCCTGACCGCCCCGGCGGAGGTGGCGCTAAACCGGGGCCACTGCGGTCCGCGCCCGCGCAATCAGGTGGCCGTCACCCGCCGCTAGGCCGGCAGGCGCAACAGCTGTGCGCCACGTTCGCGATAGGGCGTGGTCTGAAACTGCGCGCGGTAGCATTTCGAGAAATGCGACGGGCTTGCAAAGCCGCAGGCCAGCGCCACGTTGATCACGCTCATGTCCGTCTGCATCAGAAGGTTGCGGGCCTTCTGCAGCCGCAGTTCCATGTAATAGCGCTTCGGGCTGCGGTTGAGATAGCGGCGGAACAGCCGCTCCAGCTGGCGGGTCGAGAGGCCGACATCCTGTGCCAGAACCGACGGGGAGATCGGCTCCTCGATCCGGCGTTCCATGATCTGGATGACCTGGCTGAGTCTCGGGTGCCGGACGCCGATCCGCGTGGGGATCGACAGGCGTTGACCGTCCTGATCGGTGCGGATCGCGCTGTAGATCAACTGGTCGGCGACGCCATTCGCCAGATCCTCGCCATGATCCTCGGCGATCAGCTTGAGCATGAGATCGATGGATGATGCCCCCCCGGCCGCGGACAGCCGGTTGCCGTCGATCACATAGACGGATTTCGTGAGCCGGACGTTCTCGAACTCTTCCATGAAGCTGTCACGGTTTTCCCAGTGGATCGTGGCCCGGCGCCCCTCAAGCAGCCCGGCCCGGGCCAACGCGTAGCTGCCGGTGCACAGCCCGCCGATGGTCACCCCGCGCCGCGCCGCGCGGCGCAGCCAGTTCAGCACCGCGCGCCCCGTCGCCGCCTGGACATCGATGCCACCGCAGACCAGCACCGTGTCGTCGCGCTCGATCTCGTCCAGCCCCATGTCCAGCTTCAGGGCAGCGCCGTTGGAACAGTGGGCAAAGGCGCCGCCCTCGCCGGCAAGCGTCCAGCGATACAGGCTGTGCCCCGACACCCGGTTGGCGATGCGCAGCGGCTCGATCGCGCCGGCGAAGGACATCATGGTGAACCGCTCCAGCAGCAGAAAGATGAACCGGCGGCCCTGCGGCAGGGAAGAGGCGCGGTCGGTCCTGCGCGGGAGGTCGTTCATCTCAGAGCCCGTTCTTGCGGTGTCGTGCCAGCGAAACAGCAAAACGCAGCGCCCTTCAAGTGGGCAGATCGGGGATTGAGGCTTTGCAGGACGGGTTTGTAGCGTTATACCGCAGGCTGCTATCGCTAACCGGAGTAGAACCATGACCAAGGGCTGGAACAAGGCTGACTGGCGCAGCAAACCGCGCATCCAGATGCCCGACTATACGGATAAGGCCGCGCTGACTGCCGTCGAGGCGCAGCTTGCCAAATATCCGCCCCTGGTCTTTGCCGGCGAGGCCCGCAAGCTGCGCCGCGCCCTGGGCGAGGTGGCGGAAGGCCGCGCCTTTCTGCTTCAGGGTGGCGATTGCGCGGAAAGCTTCTCGGAATTCACGGCCGACACGATCCGCGACACCTTCAAGGTGATGTTGCAGATGGCGGTGGTGCTGACCTTCGGCGCCAAGGTTCCGGTGGTCAAGGTGGGCCGCATGGCCGGGCAATTCGCCAAGCCGCGCTCGGCCCCGACCGAGATGGTGGGCGGCGTCGAACTGCCCAGCTACCGGGGCGACATCATCAACGGCTTCGACTTCACCCCCGAGGCCCGGATCCCCGATCCGCAGCGGATGCTGCAGGCCTATACGCAGGCGGCGGCCAGCCTCAACCTGCTGCGCGCCTTCTCCACCGGCGGTTTCGCCGATATCCACCGGGTGCACAGCTGGACGCTGGGCTTCACCGAGGGCGAAAAGGCGGAACGCTACCGCGACCTGTCGAACCGGATCGCCGATGCGCTGGACTTCATGAACGCCGCCGGCGTCACCGCCGATACGGCGCATGAACTTGCGACCGTCGATTTCTACACCAGCCACGAGGCCCTTCTGCTGGAATACGAAGAGGCGCTGTGCCGGATCGACAGCACCACCGGACTGCCGGTGGCCGGATCGGGGCACATGCTCTGGATCGGCGACCGGACGCGCCAGCCCGACGGCGCGCATGTAGAGTTCTGTCGGGGCGTGCAGAACCCGATCGGCCTCAAATGCGGGCCGAGCCTCTCGACCGACGACCTGCGGATCCTCGTCGAGAAGCTCAACCCCGAGAACGAGCCCGGACGCCTGACGCTGATCGCGCGCTTCGGGGCAGGGGCCGTCGGCGACCACCTGCCGCGCCTGATCCGCGCCGTGCAGGAAATGGGCGCCAAGGTGGTCTGGACCTGCGACCCGATGCATGGCAACACGATCAAGTCGGCCTCGGGCTTCAAGACCCGCCCGTTCGAAAGCGTGCTGCGCGAGGTGCGCGAGTTCTTCGCGGTGCACAAGGCCGAAGGCACCATCCCCGGCGGCGTTCATTTCGAGATGACCGGCAAGGACGTGACCGAATGCACCGGAGGCGTGCGTGCCGTGACGGACGAGGATCTGTCCAGCCGCTATCACACCGCCTGCGATCCGCGCCTGAACGCCAGCCAGGCGCTTGAACTTGCCTTCCTGGTCGCGGAAGAGCTTTCGGCGGGGCGCAACGGCGCGGCGCGGCGCGCGGTGATCTGATCTCGCCGGTGAAGCGGTAACCGGACGGCCCCGCCCCTGGTGGCGCGGGCCGTCGTCATGGCGCCCAGGGGCCGGGACCGCAGTGCGCCGCCGCCGGGCTTGGAGATACCGCGTCTGGCCGCCGCGTCGCCTCCTGAGCGCGCAACCGGCGATCTGCCCAGGCGCCGTCCGCGCAGGACGCAGCGGCGCCGCCTGCAATCTGCCTCGCCGGAGGGCAGACGAGGGCCGGGCGCGCCAGCGGGCTTGAGCCGGCAAATGTCAGGCCGGAAACTGTCAGGCGGGCGAAGGTCAGGCGGGCGTGTCGCTTTTGACCAGCCGCAGATAGGGGCGCGGCGCGTGGTGGAAGCCGGGGGCAGGTTCGGCAAAGCCGGCCGGAGCGGCAGCCGGAGCCACTCCGCTCGGCGCTGTATCCTCCGGCTTGGCCAAGGGGATGGTGCGGGCCTCGGTTACCGTGAGGCGCCGCGGCGGGCGGCCAAGCTCCCCCTCCAGAACCAGGCAGCCCAGGGCGCGGCTGATCTCGCCCCGCGCGTCGCGCAGCGGCAACAACAGCAGCGCGCCGCCCATCGCCGGCCGCCCGATCCCACCGGGGGCGCGCAGGCCAAGCTCGGCCACATGCGGCGTGATGAAGACGCCCTCGAGCAGGCGCCCCAGCATGTCGCGTGCCTCCGGCAGGAACAGCGAGGACAGCGGCATGCCGCGCACCTCCATGCCCATGATGTCGTTCAGATGCATCCCCGCAACCCGCAACCGCGCCAGCCCGGGCGCGATACGCTCCAGCACGAAGGCATGTTCCAGCGCGTTCTCGATTCCGCGGGGATCGACCTGCGTGCGCAGCGGGATCTGGCCATCCTGCCGCAGCGCCTCCCAGTAGGCGCGGACTTCCTCGATGATGCCGTGACGCATCGACGTTCTTTCCCGGATGAAGGGCAGCACCTCGGCGCCACGACCCTCTGTCATCATATCCATTGCACGACCATAGCCGCCGGCTGTCCTGCGCAGATGCCGCTGCGCGTTGCCGGCAAGGCTACCCTCTGTTAACCTTACACAAGAAATACTTACCAAAGTATTAATAGCACCGACCCTGCATGAAGTCCGAAGGAATTTAACTAAATGGTAAACTCGATGACGGGCTTCGCGACGCTGCGCGGTCAGGGGGCCGGGGCGGAATGGGTCTGGATCTGCGCGGCGTGAACGGCAAGGGGCTGGATCTGAGGCTGCGCCTGCCCGACGGGATCGAAGGGTTGGAACCGGCGCTGCGCCCGATGATCGCGCGTGCCGTGGCGCGGGGCAACGTCTCGCTGTCGCTGCGCCTGTCGCGGGTGGCTGGCTCCACGGCGCCACGGCTTGATCCGGTGGCGCTGGAGGCGACGCTTGCCGCGCTCTGGCAGATCGAACGCGCCGCGGCCGACCGGGGCCTGACGCTGGCGCCGGCGCGCAGCAGCGAGATCCTTGGACTGCGTGGCCTGCTCGACAGCGGGGCCGACAGCGATGCCGACAGCGCGCCGCTGCTGGCCGCGCTGCTGGCTGATGTTCCGGCGCTGCTGGCCGCGTTCAACGCGATGCGCGCGACCGAAGGGCAGGCGCTGGCGGAAACGCTGGGCCGTCAGATCGACGCCGTCGCCGCACTGGTGGATCAGGCTGCGGTCGAAGCGGAAGCGCGACGCCCCCAGGCGCAAGCAACCCTGCGCGACGCTCTTGCGCGGGTGATGGAGGCTGCGCCGGGCGCCGATCCTGACCGGGTGGCCCAGGAACTGGCGCTTCTGGCCGTGAAATCCGATGTGACCGAGGAGATCGACCGCCTGCGCGCCCATGTGACGGCCGCGCGCACATTGCTGGCGGCGGCAGGGCCGGTCGGGCGCAAGCTCGACTTCCTGATGCAGGAATTCAACCGCGAGGCCAATACCCTGTGCGCCAAGGCCCAGTCGGTCGGGCTGACGCGGCTGGGCCTTGACCTCAAGGCGGTCATCGATCAGATGCGCGAACAGGTCCAGAATGTGGAGTGAGCCATGACGCGGCGCGGGCTTCTGATCATCCTATCCTCTCCGTCGGGGGCGGGCAAATCGACGCTTGCACGGCGGCTGATGACCTGGGATCCCAGCCTGCGCTTTTCGGTGTCTGCCACGACCCGCGCCCCGCGCCCCGGCGAGGTGGACGGGCGCGAATACTATTTCCGCAGCCGCGAGACCTTCCTGCAGATGGTCGAGGACGGCGAGATGCTGGAACATGCCGAGGTGTTCGGCAATTTCTACGGTTCGCCCAAGGGACCGGTGGAGCAGGCCATGCAGGACGGCCGCGACACGCTTTTCGACATCGACTGGCAGGGCGGGCAGCAGGTGCGAAATTCCTCGCTTGGCAAGGATGTGGTGTCGATCTTCGTGCTGCCGCCCAGCATCGCCGAGCTTGACCGCCGCCTGCGCGAACGCGCCCAGGACAGCGATGAGGTGATCGCAACCCGCATGGCCAAGAGCCGGGACGAAATCAGCCACTGGGCCGAGTATGACTATGTCCTCGTGAACCGCGATCTTGACAGGGCCGAGGCGGATCTGCGCACGATCATCATGGCTGAGCGGATGCGCCGCGATCGCCAGCCGGGGCTGACCGATTTCGTTCGCGGCCTCAACCGGGAATTCGAGGACCGCCCATGATGTACGAATTCGAAGGCCATGTACCGCATCTTCCCGCGACCGGGGATTACTGGGTCGCCCCCGGCGCGCATGTCATCGGCAAGGTGGTGCTGGAAGAGGGTGTCTCGGTCTGGTTCGGCGCGGTGCTGCGCGGCGACAACGAGGTGATCCATGTCGGCGCCGGAACAAATATTCAGGAAAACGCGGTGCTGCACACCGACTGGGGATTTCCGCTGACACTGGGTGCAAACTGCACCATCGGCCACAAGGCGATGCTGCATGGCTGCACCATCGGCGACCAGAGCCTGATCGGCATGGGCGCCACGGTGCTGAACGGGGCGAAGATCGGGCGCAACTGCCTGATCGGCGCCGGCGCGCTGATCACCGAGGGCAAGGAAATCCCCGATGGCAGCCTGGTCATGGGAACCCCCGGAAAGGTGGTGCGCCCGCTTGACGACGCGGCCATTGACCGGCTGCGGCTCAGCGCCGAGAACTACTGCGCCAACATGCGCCGCTTCCGCGACGGGCTGCGCGCGCTTTGACCTCAACGACAGGACCCCGGATGACCCATACGCCCGTGCGCCGCACGCCCTGGCCCGAAAGCTCCAGCCGTGCCGTGGTGACACCGCTGCAACCCTCGGTGGTCTATGCCTCGGACACGCCCGATGCGCTGGACGCCCAGTATGAAGGCCGCACCCCGGGCTTCACCTATGCCCGCGAAGGCCATCCCAATGCCACCGTGCTGGCGCAGAAGATCGACGCGCTGGAAGGGGCCGAGGGCGGCATTATCGTCGGTTCGGGCATGGCGGCGGTGACGGCGGTGATGCTGGGGCTTCTGAAGGCCGGAGATCATGTGCTTGGCGGCGATCAGCTTTACGGACGGTCGTTGCGCATGCTGGCGCAGGACCTGCCGCGCATGGGCATCACCACCAGCCTTGCCGACCCGACGGATGTGGCGGCCATGGCGGCCGCGCTGCGCCCGGAAACCCGCATGATCCTGGTCGAGGTCGTCTCGAACCCGACACTGCGGGTGGCCGATATGGAAGGCATCGCCCGGCTGGCGCAGGACCGCGGCGTGCTTCTGGTCGTGGACAATACCTTCACCACGCCGCGCGGCTATCGCCCCTTTGACCACGGCGCCGATATCGTCATTCATTCGGTCACCAAGCTGCTGGCCGGCCATTCGGATGTGACGCTTGGCTATGTGGCGCTGCGCGATCCGGCGCTGCGCCGGCCGGTCTATGACGCGGCCACGACCTTCGGGCTCACGCCCAGCCCGTTCGACTGCTGGCTGGCCGAGCGGGGGCTTTATTCCTTCAACCTCCGCTATGACCGGGCCGAGGAAAACGCCGCCCGTCTGGCCGACCATCTGGCGACGCTTCCGGGCATCCGCCGGGTGATCTACCCCACCCGCGCCGATCACCCCGATCACAACCGCGCGCTGGCGCTGCTGGGGCGGCGGGGCGGCAACATGCTGTCGTTCGAGCTTGAGGGCGGCAGGGCGGCGGCCAATGCGCTGACGCGGGCCGCACCGAACATCGCCTTCGCGCCGACGCTGGGCGACATCGGCACCACCCTTTCGCATCCGCCATCCTCGTCGCACCGGGCGCTTACGCCCGAAGCGCGTGCGGCACTTGGCATCAGCGAGGGGTTTTTCCGGGTCTCGGTCGGAGTCGAGGAGATCGAGATCCTGATGGCCGAGTTTACCGAAGCCGTCGCAGCCGCCGCGCGGGCCTAGCCGCCAGCCGATCCTGCCGTGGCGGCACATCCCGCGGCGGCGCGGCCGCCAATCGGGCCGATCGCGGCGGCATGGTCGGCTATCGGGCAGTGCTGGTGACTGCCCGCCGGGAACCGCCTCCTGCCCGAATTGGCGCGACATTCCGGCCCGGCACCGTCAGCGCGGCCCGGACGGTCACGCCTTCGTCCCGAGCGCTGACGCAGGGACGAGCGCGGCAGAGGCCTGCATCAGCCGGTGTGGACGAACCGGTGCGCGGGGTCTTGCCGTCCCGGGCCGCGCAAGCGCTGCGGCGCCAGCAGGTGCCGCAGCCGTGATCCGGAGGGCGGCGGCGCCTTCGTGCGGAGCATAAGCGGCATCCGGGGCCGTGCCTTCAAAGGCTTGTCGCCCTGCCGGGGATGGAAGTCCGGCTCTCTCCGGCCCGGCCGGTTGCTGACAGCGAATGCGCCGGTGCCACCGGCACGCCGCGGGCGCCGCCGGACGATCCGGCGCCTGCCGGATTGCAGGTCAGACCCTGCGAAACGGGCCGTCGCCCCTCGCCAGGAGGGCGGCACTAGATCCTCGCGGGGGACATGAGTGTCATGGTGAAGCCGCGGCACAGCCGGCGCAACTCTGCCTCGACCAATTCGGGGCGGGGCAGGTGCGGGGCGGCGATGACCAACGCGCCCCGGAAGCGAAGCTGCGCCAGACGCCGCGCCAGATCGGAGGCGTCGAAGGTGCAGCTCATCAGCGGCGCAAGAACCAGGTCGGGCTGGACACGATCCAGAAGCCGTTCGTCCAGCATCCGGAAATGGCATGCCACGACGGCGGCATCCCGCGCCACCTGCATGATCGCCACGATCGCGTTGCTGCACTCGATTGCAAGGACGCGCCCGGCCAAGGCTGTTTCCGGCGCAGATGAAGGGGCAAAAGCTATGGTCACGGCATCAGTCTTGTGCAAATTCTTTGCAAGGCGGTCATCGCTACGGCTTCTTCAGTTCAATCGGAGAAACGAAAAAACGAACGAACTCACTGATACGAATCTGCGGTAGCACAGAAAGCGGCCGCATAAATCCCCCCGGAAAGAATATTCATGCAACGTGAAGATGTGGCAACACTGCCGCACCACGAATGGAGGCGGCGATGAATTCAGGCCTTGTGCGCGCGATTCTGGCGGGCATTCCCCTGCCGGTGCTGCTGATCGGAGAGGATGCGCGGATCGTGTCGGCCAATGCCGGTGCCGAAGCCTTGTTCGGCAGCGCCATCGTCGATCGCCATCATGTCATCGTGTTGCGCCAGCCCGCGCTTCTGGACTGTATCGAAGGCACCTTTCGCCACCGGCAGCCCTCGACGGCGCGGTATGTCGTGGTGGGCCCGTCCCGCGAAACCACCTACCGCGTTCAGGCCTCGCCCCTGGAAGGGGGCGGCGTGCTGGTGGTCTTCGAGGATATCACCGACATGGAAACCGCCGGCCAGATGCGGCGCGACTTCGTGGCCAATGTCAGCCATGAACTGCGCACGCCGTTGACGGCGTTGATCGGCTTCATCGAAACGCTCAAGGGCGCGGCACGCGACGATGCGGCCGCACGTGCCCGGTTTCTGGACATCATGGAGCGTGAGGCGATGCGGATGAACCGGCTGGTGGCCGACCTGCTGTCGCTGAGCCGCGTCGAGGCCGCCGAGCGCGTCCGCCCGACCGAGACGGTCGATGTCACGGCCCTCGTGAAGGCCGCCATCGCCGCGCTGCGCCCGATTGCCGCCGATCAGGGGGCGACGCTCGAGTTCCGGGGCGAGGACACGCCGATCGAGATCCTGGCCGATCCCGACCAGATCACGCAGGTCATGCACAATCTGATCGAGAATGCGCTGAAATACGGCGCCCCGGGCGAGAAGGTCACGATCGCCATCACCCGCGAGGCGCGCGACGTTTCGCTGCGCGGGCCGGCGGTGCGCATCGATGTGATCGACCGGGGCGACGGCATCGATCCGATTCACATTCCACGCCTGACCGAACGATTCTACCGAATCGATGACCACCGGTCGCGCGAGAAGGGTGGAACCGGGCTCGGGCTGGCGATCGTCAAGCATATCGTCAACCGCCACCGCGGCCGCTTCCGGATCGAAAGCGAACGTGGGGTGGGCAGCCGGTTCAGCATCAGCCTGCCGGAAAGGTGATCGTTTCCAACAGGATGTCGGCGTTCAAGTCACAGCACATCTCACTGGCAGATCGCTTTGTGGCAGTTTTTTGCAGCGAGGCCACCGCTTGTCATGAAAGCGTTACAAAGGCGTCACATAAGCGCCGCAGAAGAACGCTAGACCGGCGCCGAGGTCGCCTGCCGGGCGGCCGCGGAACCAACCAGGAGCTTTCCATGTCCATGCTTAAACTGACCGTATCGGCCCTGACGATCGCTGCGGCCTCGGCCACCGCCGCTGCCGCCCGCGACCAGATCCGCATCGTCGGTTCATCGACCGTTTTCCCCTATACCCAGGCTGTTGCCGAGGAATTCTCGAACCAGACCGGCGCGCCGTCGCCGATCGTGGAATCGACCGGCACGGGCGGCGGCATGCAGATCTTCTGTGCCGGGATCGGCGAACAGCATCCCGACATCACCGGCGCTTCGCGCGCGATGAAGGCCTCCGAGTTCGAACTGTGCCAGCAGAACGGCGTGACCGATATCTCGGAAGCGATGATCGGCTATGACGGCCTGTCGCTGGCCGTGTCCAATGCCAATGACTTTGCCTGGGATCTGACGCTGGAAGAAATCTTCCTTGCCCTGGCCGCCGAAGTACCTGTGGATGGCGAATGGGTCGCGAACCCCTATCGCCAGTGGTCGGAAATCAACGAGAACCTGCCGGCGACCGAGATCCTCGTGATGGGCCCGCCGCCCACCTCGGGCACCCGCGACGCCTTTGTGGAACTGGCGATGCACGCCGGCTGCAAGACGCTGGACTACGTGGAGCAGGGCGGTTTCGACAGCGCCTGGATCAACGAGAACTGCTCGCGCATGCGGACCGACGGCCCCTTCGTCGAGGCGGGCGAGAACGACAACCTGATCGTGCAGCGCCTGCAGGCCGATCCGAATGCCATGGGCATCTTCGGCTATTCGTTCCTGTATGAAAACCTCGACACGCTGAAGGGCGTCAACATCGGCGGTGTCGAACCCGACCTCGACACGATCGCGGACTTTTCCTACCCGATCGCACGCCCGCTCTATTTCTACGTCAAGAATGCGCACCGCGGCGTGATCCCGAACCTGCAGGAATTCGTCGAGGAATACATGTCGGACGAAGCCCTGGCCGCTGGCGGCTATCTGTCCGAGCGCGGCCTTGTCGCCCTGAGCGACGAGGATCGCGCAGCGCTTCAGGACGCGGTCCTGTCGGGCGCATCGTTCCAGCCGGAATAATCCACCCCATCGCGCCGTCCGGTTCCGTGCCGGGCGGCGCATTTTTTCCACGGACCCTCGATGACCTATTTCGCCTTTCTTCTTCTGTTCGCGGCGGCGCTGTTCGGCTATGCGCTGAACCTGCGGGCCGCGCGGCACATCCGTGACGGCGGCCAGCGCCTTCATTCGCTGGGCGGCTTCCACGGCGGCTATGCCTTTCTCCTGGTCCTGGTTCCGTGTTTCATCCTGCTGGTGCTGTGGATCGCGTTGCAGAACGGGGTGGTGGACCGCCTCGTGATGGCGGGCCTCCCCGAGGGTGCGCTTGCCGGCACCAACCCGGCGCTGATCCTGTCCGAGATCCGGTCGCTGGCCGGGGGCAGGGTGTTCGGCACGCCCGAGCCCTGGAAGATCGAGGCGGCCGAACGCATGACGACCCTGCGCGCCCAGGCCACGAACCTGATGTTCGTCGTGGTCACCGCACTGGCGCTTGCGCTCCTGGTCCTGTCGCGGCGCAGCGTTTCGGCCGATTTCCGCGCGCGGCAGGGGGTCGAGCGGATCGTGCTGGGCCTGATGATCTTCTGCTCGGTCGTCGCGGTCTTCACCACGATCGGCATCATCCTTGCGCTGGTGTTCGAGACCTGGCGCTTTTTCCAGATGGTTCCCGTGACCGAGTTCCTGTTCGGCACCCGGTGGGAGCCGCAGATCCCGATCCGTGCCGACCAGATCGCCGCCGAAGGGGCCTTTGGCTGGATCCCGGTGCTGCTGGGAACGCTGGTCATCACCTTTGTCGCATTGTTCATCGCCGTTCCCATCGGGCTGATGTCGGCCATCTATCTGAATGAATTCGCCTCGCGCCGGTTTCGCAAGATCGCCAAGCCGGTGCTCGAGATCCTGGCCGGGGTTCCCACGGTCGTTTACGGCTTCTTCGCCATTCTGGTGGTCGCGCCCGCGATCCGCAGCCTCGGCGCCCAGCTGGGCCTGCCCATCGCGCCCAACACGGCACTGGCGGCCGGGAGCGTCATGGGCATCATGCTGATCCCGTTCATTTCCTCCTTCGCGGATGACGCGCTTTCGGCCGTGCCGCGCAGCCTGCGCGACGGCGCGCTGGCACTGGGCGCGACGCGGGCGGAAACGGTGCTGAACGTGCTCTTTCCCGCAGCCATTCCCGGCATTGTCGGCGGCGTGCTTCTGGCCGTCAGCCGCGCCATCGGCGAAACGATGATCGTGGTGATGGCCGCGGGCCTCATGGCCCGCATGACGATCAACCCGCTGGACAGCGTGACCACGATCACCGTTCAGATCGTGACGCTTCTGATCGGCGACACCTCGTTCGACAGCCCCAAGACGCTTGCGGCCTTTGCCCTTGGCTTCATGCTGTTCATCGTGACGCTGTGCATCAACGTGGCGGCGCTGCGCATCGTGCGCAAATACCGCGAACTTTATGACTGAGGGCCGAGACATGGCTGACCACACCGCCCACCGCGTCGATTGGACCGACCCTGCGTTGCAGGCCCGCCTGCGCAAGCGCAACCGCAAGCAGCGATGGCTGCGCGGCCTTGGCCTGACGGCGATCGGGCTGGCCTTCCTTGTGCTGTTCATCCTGATCGCCACGCTGGTTTCCAGCGGGTTCCGGGCTTTCACCCAGACCCATGTAACCATTTCAGTGCATTACGACCCCGAACTGATGAACGAGGCCGATCCGGGGCGCGGCAACTTCCGGGCGCTGATGCCGCAGGTAATGGCGCAGTATTTCCCCGAGGCCAGTGATGCAGAACTGCGCAACCTCACCGCCATCCTGTCCAATGGTGCGCAATTCATGGTGCGCGACCGGGTGGTTGCCAATCCGGCGCTGATCGGCCAGACGGTCAGCCTGCGGGTGCCGGTGTCGGACCCCTATGACCAGTTGCACAAGGGTCTGATCGACCGCGAAACGCCCGAGCGGATCCGCAGGCTCAACGACGCGCAGATCGCGGCCTTCGACCGGCTGGACCAGGCGGGCATGATCTCGGCGCCGCTGAACTGGGCGCTTCTGCTCAACGCGGATTCGCGCTTTCCGGAACTTGCCGGGCTGCGGGGCGCGCTGATCGGATCGTTCTACGCGCTGATGGTGTGCTTCCTGCTGTCCTTCCCGATCGGGATCGGCGCCGCGATCTATCTTGAGGAATTCGCACCCAGAAACCGGATCAGCGACCTGATCGAGGTCAATATCAACAACCTTGCGGCGGTGCCCTCGGTGGTGTTCGGGCTTCTGGCGCTGGCGGTCTTTCTGGGCTGGTTCGGCATGCCGCGCTCGGCGCCCTTCGTCGGGGGCATGACGCTGGCCCTGATGACCCTGCCCACGATCATCATCGCCACGCGCGCCGCGCTCAAGGCCGTGCCCCCCTCGATCCGCGAGGCGGCGCTGGGGGTAGGGGCCTCGAAACAGCAGGTGGTATTCCAGCATGTGCTGCCGCTGGCAATGCCGGGGATCCTGACCGGCACGATCATCGGCCTTGCGCAGGCCTTGGGCGAAACCGCACCGTTGCTGCTGATCGGCATGAACGCCTTCATCACGGCCGCGCCCGGCAGCCCGTTCGAGCCGTCAACCGCGCTGCCCACCCAGATCTTCATCTGGGCCGACAGCCCCGAGCGCGGATTCGTTTCCCGCACCTCGGCGGCGATCCTCGTGCTGCTGACCTTCCTGGTGGCGATGAACGCCCTGGCGATTTTCCTGCGCAGCAAATTTGAACGCCGCTGGTAAGATGGAGCGCGCGATGAACGACATGAGAATTCTGGAGAGACAGGTGGAGAACAACGAGATCAAGATCTCGGCCCGCGACGTGCAGGTCTATTACGGTGCCACCCATGCGATCAAGGATGTCGCCATCGACATCCGCGACAAGATGGTGACGGCCTTCATCGGGCCTTCGGGTTGTGGCAAGTCCACCTTCCTGCGCACGCTGAACCGGATGAACGACACGATCGACATCGCCCGCGTCGAGGGCCGGATCGAACTGGACGGGCAGGACATCTACGACCCGAAGGTCGATCCGGTGCAGCTGCGCGCCCGGGTGGGCATGGTGTTCCAGAAGCCGAACCCGTTCCCGAAATCGATCTATGACAATGTGGCCTATGGGCCGCGGATCCACGGTCTTGCCCGCAACAAGGCCGAGCTGGACGAGATCGTCGAAAGCAGCCTGCGCCGCGCCGCGCTTTGGAACGAGGCGAAGGACCGGCTGTTGCAGCCCGGAACCGGTCTTTCGGGCGGGCAGCAGCAGCGGTTGTGCATCGCGCGCGCCATCGCCACGCGCCCCGAGGTGCTGCTGATGGACGAACCCTGTTCGGCGCTTGATCCGATCGCCACCGCCCAGGTCGAAGAACTGATCGACGATCTGCGCAGCCAGTTCTCGGTGGTGATCGTCACCCATTCGATGCAGCAGGCCGCCCGGGTGAGCCAGCGCACCGCCTTCTTCCATCTGGGCAATCTGGTCGAATATGGCGAGACCGGCCAGATCTTCACCAATCCCCGCGACCCGCGCACCGAAAGCTACATTTCGGGCCGGATCGGCTGAAAGGAGCCCCAATGGCCACCGACAAGCACATCCTGTCCGCCTTCGACCGCGATCTTGAGGCGGTTCAGGCCATGATCATGAAGATGGGCGGCCTGGTCGAGACCGCGATCCTCGACGCGAGCCAGGCCCTTGAAGCCCGCGACGATGAACTGGCCGCCCTGGTGCGGGCCAATGACCGCGCCGTCGATGCGCTGGAACAGCAGGTGAACGAGGAAGTCGCGCGCATCATCGCGCTGCGCGCGCCCAACACCACCGACCTGCGCACCGTCCTTACGGTGATGAAGATCGCCGGAAACCTCGAACGGATCGGCGACTATGCCAAGAACATGGGCAAGCGCACCACCGCCCTGGGGCAGATGCCGCAGGTGGCGGGGGCAGGGGGCAGCATCCGTCGCATGGCCAAGGCGGTTGAACTGATGCTCAAGGACGCGCTCGATGCCTATATCCAGCGCGATCCCGAACTGGCCATGGATGTCCGCAGCCGCGATCAGGAGGTGGACCAGATGTACAACGCGCTGTTCCGCGAATTCCTGACCCATATGATGGAAGATCCGCGCAACATCACCGCCTGCATGCATCTGCATTTCATCGCCAAGAACATCGAGCGCATGGGCGACCACATCACCTCGATCGCCGAGCAGGTCGTCTATCTCGTCACCGGTCAGATGCCCGATGATGCGCGCCCGAAGGGCGATCAGACATCCTTTGCCGCCCACCATGAGGTGCCGTGATGGCTGCAAGCGAACTCCCCACCGTGCTTGTCGTCGATGACGAACCGGCGCAACGCGCGATCCTGACCTATAACCTCGAGGCCGAAGGGTTCCGCGCCATCAGCGCCGGCGACGGCGAAGAGGCGCTGCTGGCCGTAAGCGAGCAGGGGCCCGACATCATCCTGTTGGACTGGATGCTGCCGCGCCTCTCGGGGATCGAGGTCTGCCGTCAGCTCAAATCGCGCATCGCCACCCGCAACATTCCCGTCATCATGGTCTCGGCCCGCACCGAGGAAGAAGACCGGATCCGCGGCCTTGAAACCGGTGCCGACGACTATGTCATCAAGCCCTATTCGATGTCGGAACTGATGGCGCGGCTGCGCGCCAATCTGCGCCGGGCGCGGCCGTCCTCGGCCGGGCAGACGCTTCAGTTCGAGGATATCACCCTGGACGGCGAAACCCACAAGGTGCACCGCAACGGCAAGCTGCTGAAACTGGGGCCGACCGAGTTCCGGTTGCTGTCGACCT
The DNA here is from genome assembly GCF_042666235.1 of Halodurantibacterium daqingense. Lineage (NCBI taxonomy): Bacteria > Pseudomonadati > Pseudomonadota > Alphaproteobacteria > Rhodobacterales > Paracoccaceae > Halodurantibacterium > Halodurantibacterium daqingense. Next base: position 47,287 of record NZ_JBHTFQ010000006.1, read on the forward strand.
TCATGGAGAAACCCGGCCGCGTCTGGAGCCGCGAGCAGCTTCTCGACCGCGTCTGGGGCCGCGACATCTATGTCGATACGCGCACGGTCGATGTCCATATCGGGCGGCTGCGCAAGGCCCTGATGGAACATGGCGGCAGCGACCCGGTGCGCACGGTGCGCGGCGCGGGCTACGCGCTGGGCTGACGCCAGGGCCGCACCCCGGAGCATCGCCACGATCCGCGGCGGTTCCGGGCGGCCAGACCCGCATCAGGGCGATCGGCTCAGAAGCAGACACTCCGGCTTCGCACGCGGAACGTCTTTCCGGACGCGGCGAGAGCGCCGGACGTCAGGGAACCTTCGCACGCGACTTCAGGCGGCCGTGACGGGGGCAGGATGCCTGACCTCCGATCCTGATTAGGGATGCTTGCGCAGCGGGTCGCGCCGGAACAGCTCGCTGCGGCGTCTGTCCTCGGAATAGATGCGTCGATAGATCGTCTCCCGACAAACCCGATGAGGAGCATTCTGGTAACGCATCTGGTCGGCGTTCTGCTCGGGGTCCGGCCGGACCTCGGACGGTGCTCTGCCTGGTCCGCAGAACACGGGATCACGCAGCAGCTTGCGCTGCCGTCTCCGTCGTCCATCCGCGTGGCTCGGCGCCACCACACAGCACCAGCTTCCTGGCTTCGGGATCGCGCCGTCATGGAAATGGTTTGGCCGCAGTTCGCAAGAAATCGACGTGCGATGCCGGCCAAGCCTGTGCGCCATCTCGTCAGCGCCGAGCTTCATCTGCCGCCCGGGCGCGATCCTGCGACGCCCGGAAAGGAAAGGTGAGAGAACCGAACCTTCAGTCCATGATCCTTTCTTGGCTCATGCCATTGTCGAGCACGGAAAGCCGCATTTCAGCAGAGCGCGCCCCGGAAGCAGCTCCAAGGCTAATAATTGGTATTATGTTTTATTTTAGTGCATCACCTCTCGGAAGTAAACGACAATCCCGTAAGGATATGTCAAGCTTACGTCGCCTCCGCAGCCCGAGCGTCCGATGCCGGAAATCCGACGCGCCGCGCGTTCCCGACAGCCGAGGGACAACAAAATGCCGGTGCCTGATCCACTTGGCACGGTTCCTGCCTTTCTGGTCATACGTCGGAAAGGAGTTCACGATGACCGGGATCCATGTCGATACCACCGCCTTCGCTGCAGCTGCCGCGCTGACGGCCTTGCTTTCCCGCCGACGCCTTGTGCAGGAAACGCATCCGGGCGTTCTGGTCTGTTCGGCGGCCTGCGAACGCGCGCTTGGTGGTACGACCCAAGTGATCGAGCGTGCGCGCGCCCAGCAGGCCCGACATATCATCATCGTGTCCGAGGGCGCGGAACTGCCCGGCGTACATTCCCGCGAGATGGGCGGCCGGCTGATCCGCTATGGCCTTGGCACGCCCGGCTGCACCCCGTTGCGCGACGGCGATCTGCTGATGCTTGCCGATCTGGTCGCGGCCCCCTGCGAGGCGATGGTCAGCTGCGACGAGCGGACCGGTCAGCTGCTGGATCTGGTCGCGCGCGTTGCGGCGGCCGATGTGACGGTGCTGATCAACGGCCCCACCGGCAGCGGCAAGGAGGTTCTTGCCCGCACGATCCACCTGCGCTCGGCCCGTGCGGCGCAGCCCTTCGTGGCCATCAACTGCGCGGCCATTCCCGAAAACATGCTCGAGGCCATGCTTTTCGGCCACGAGAAAGGTGCCTTTACCGGCGCAGCTACCGCCAACAAGGGGATTTTCCGTGCGGCCGAAGGCGGAACGCTGCTTCTGGACGAAATCTCGGAAATGCCGCTCGGGTTACAGGCAAAGATCCTTCGCGTCTTGCAGGAACGCCGGGTCACGCCACTGGGTGCGCAGAAAGAGGTTCCGGTCGATGTGCGGCTGGTCGCCACCACCAACCGCGACATGGGGCGCGAGGTGCGCGAAAACCGCTTCCGCGAAGACCTGTTCTACCGGCTCAATGTCTTTCCGCTGACCACGCTGCCGCTGGCCGCGCGCCCGGATGATATCCTGCCGCTGGCGGTGTCACTGCTGCGCCGGCACTGCCCCGAGGATCGCGATCTGCCGCGCCTTGATCCTGCGGCGGCCGATCTTCTGCTGTCCCATTCGTGGCCCGGCAATGTGCGCGAGCTCGAGAACGTGATGCAGCGCGCGCTGGTTCTGTGTTCGGGCGGCAGGATCGGGGCGGCGGACATCATCCTTGATCCGGGGATCAGCCTGTCACTGGCGCCCGCCCTGCCCCCGGCCATGCTGCCGCGCCAGCCGGAACGCGCCACCGCGTCTTGACCTCGCCCCTGATGCCTTTCTCTGACACGGAACGTCCGACATGACCTCGATTTCCTCGCCGTCGCTTTCGCTTGGCCAGCTTCACCAGACGCTGCAGCAGCGCCAGGCCACGCCCCAGACAACCCCCAGCCAGAGCTTTGGCGACCGGATGCAGGGCTCGTTGCGATCGGTGGCCGATGCACAGGCAAGTGCCGCGGCCAGTGCGCGCGATTACGAACTGGGGCTGGAGAACGACCTGAGCCGCGTGATGATCAGCCAGCAGGTCGCCAGCCTCGGCTTCCAGATGGCGCTGAACGTCCGGAACAAGGCGCTGACCGCCTACAAGGACATCATGAACATGCCGGTGTGACCGGCGTTCTAACCGTCAGACAGGACCGCATCCATGGCGCAAGGCACCAACCTGACCACCTCGGGCCCCACGCAGGGGCTGGGCGCTCTGGTTCCCCAGGGGCGCGCGCTGGTTTCGCGTCTTGGGGTGTTCACGGCCCAGCCCGGGGTGCGGCGCGCCCTGCCCGCGATCCTTGCCGTCACCGTGGCCGTCGTGGCGCTGGCACTTTACGCGCTGCTGCGCGAACCGCCGCGCCAACCCCTGTTCACCGGCCTGCCCGAGGCCGAGAAGGCCCGCGTGGTGCAATCCCTTGGCGCCGCCGGCATCCCGGTGACGCTGGACCGCGCCACCGGCGAAGTGCTGGTGGCGCGCGATGATTTCCACCGCGCCCGGATGACGCTGGCGGCGCAGGGCCTGCCGGTCAGCGCCCCCGATGCCTATTCGGGCCTGGCGGACATGCCGATGGGCACCAGCCGCTCGGTCGAGATGATCCGGATCCGCCAGGCACAGGAACTCGACCTGGCGCGCTCGATCGCCGAGATCGAGAATGTGCAGGCGGCGCGCGTCCATCTGGCCTTGCCGGAACGATCGGTCTTCGTGCGCGACATGCAGCCGCCGACCGCATCGGTCTTTGTCCAGATCGCCCCGGGCCGCCTGCTTGAGGAAAGCCAGGTGGCCGCGATCGTCAACCTCGTGTCGGCCTCGGTGCCGAACATGACGCGCGGCGACGTGGCGGTTGTCGATCAGACCGGGCGGCTTCTGTCGCGCGCCTCGGATGATGCCGGCAGCCTGCTGAACGACCAGCAGCTGCAATACCGGATGCGGCTGGAACAGCTCTATCGCAGCCGGATCGAGGCGCTGGTGACGCCCATTGTCGGCCCGGGCAATCTCAGCGTCCAGGTCAATGTCGATGTGGATTTCACCCGCAGCGAGGTGATGGAAGAACGCGTTGATCCCAATGGCAATGCACTTCGCAGCGAACAGAACACGCTTGACGAAACCACCGATCCCCGCGCCCGCGGCATTCCGGGCGCCGTCAGCAACACCCCCCCCGCCGAGGCGGAGCTGACCGAAACGCCGCCTTCGCCCCAGTCAGGCGAGGCCGAGGCCGAACCGGGCGCCGAAGGCACCGAGCCTGCGCCCGACCGCAGCATCCGGTCCCGGTCAACCAGCGAGGTGCGCAACTACGAGGTCAGCCGCACCGTGGAGACCACGCAGGCGCCCGCTGCCCGGATCGCGCGCATCGATGCGGCCCTGCTGCTGCGCGGCGCCATGGGAACCGATCCCGAAACGGGCGCGCCGGTTGCCCAGCCGCTTCCGCCCGAAGTCATCGCCGATATCGAACAACTGGTCCGCAGCGCCATCGGCCTCAACGATACGCGGGGCGACAGCCTGACCGTCAGCAGCCGCCCGTTCATCGACAGTTTCGACGGCATCGCCCCGCATTGGTCGGAAGCGCCCTGGCTGCGCGAAACTGCCCGCAACGCCCTGCTGGTCCTGCTGCTGGTCGCGGTGGTCATGGGGGTGATCCGCCCGCTTCTGAACCGGCTTCTGGACCCGGTCGCCCCGGCTCAGCCGCAGATCCTGGACGACGATGCCGAACCCGAACAGGTGGTGGTTGGCGAAGGCGAAACGCTTGAGGACATCAAGGCCCGCCTGCGGCCGCGCAAATCGCAGATATCGATGGAACTGCTCGATACCGCCAATTCCTACGACGACAAGGTCGCCCTGATCCGCATGATCGTCGCGGACGAAGCCGGCCGTGTCTCCAACGTGTTCAAGATGATGATGAAGGACGACATCGACATGGTGGGCTGACCGCCCGCCGTCCCCGTCCGAAGCAGAGGCCCCATGACCACCGACATGACCGTTCCCGCCCATCTGACCCTGACCGGCACCCAGAAGTCGGCGATCCTGATGATGCTTCTGGGTGAAGACGAGGCCGCCGAAGTCCTGCGCCACCTGTCCCCGCGCGAGGTGCAGCACCTTGGCACGGCGATGTATTCCGTCGAGGGCATCGACCGGGAATCCATCAATGCGGTGCTGGATGAATTTCTGGGCATCATGAAGCAACAGACCAGCCTGGGTCTGGGCGCGGGCAACTACATCCGCAACGTCCTGACCAAGGCGCTTGGGTCTGACAAGGCGCAGTCGGTTCTGACCCGGATCACCCCCGCCAGCAGCGAACGCCCGATCGAGATTCTCGACTGGATGGATGCCCGCGCGATTGCCGAACTGATCGGTGACGAACACCCGCAGATCATCGCGCTGATCGTCGCCTATCTGGATTACGGGCTGGCGGCGGATGTGCTGCAACTTCTGCCGGTCGAGGTGCAGCCCGACGTGATCCGCCGGATCGCCACGCTCTCGACCGTGCAGCCCGATGCGCTGCGCGAACTGGAACATGTGATGCAGACCAAGTTCAAGGCGAACACCACGCTGCGGGCCTCGCAGATCGGGGGGGTGAAGGCCGCGGCCAAGATCATGAACTTCACCAAACAGGCGATGGAACAGCGCATCCTCCGTGACATCCGCAAGGAGGACAAGGAGCTGATGCAGTCGATCCAGGACAACATGTTCGTCTTCGACAACCTCGTCATGTCGGATGACCGGTCGCTGCAGACGCTGCTGCGCGCCGTCGATAACGACGTGCTGGTGCTGGCGCTGAAGGGGGCGGATGAAACCCTGCGCGACCGGATCATGGGCTGCATGTCCAGCCGCGCGGCCGCGAACATCGTCGACGAGATGGAGGCCCTTGGCCCCGTCCGCCTGACCGAAGTGCAGGAGGCGCAGAAGCAGATCATCAACATCGCCCGCAAGATGTCGGATGACGGGACGATCGTGCTTGCCGGCCGCGGCGGCGACGAGATGGTGTAGGCGATGACACTTGCACCCCATGACGAAGCGCGCCCGCTGGCGGATGTCGAGATCAACCGGCTGCTGAAGCTTGCCACCGAACAGGCCTTCCGCGAAACGCCGCTGGGACGTGGCGGCCCGGACGCGGCGTTCCGGCCCCGCAGCCTTGCGGAACTGGCCTTTTCCAACAGCCGGCAGGAGGAAGCGCCGCCCGCGCAGCCACCCGCCACTGCCCCGTCCGAACCGGCGCCGGCAACGCCTCTGGCCGCCGCGGAAGCAGCGCCCGATGACGGCCCCGTCGCCCCGCCCCCGGTGCCCGCGGCTGCAAGCGACACCATCGCCCCGCCGCCCGACCCGCCGGCCCCCGCGCCCGATCTCGAAGCGCTGCGCAGTGCCGCCTGGCAGGAAGGGTATGAAGCCGGGGCCGAAGCCGCCAGCCGCCAGGCCCAAGCGCGCCTCGGTGCGGCCACCGCCGCCCTTGCCCGCGCGGCTGAACAGGCCGCCGCGCTGTCCGAAGCCAGCATCGAGGCGCTGCGCAAGGATGTCCTGCGGGCCGTGCGCCGGCTGGCCGCGATGCGGGCGGGCGCGACGATCGACGCACAGCCCGAAGCCTTCCTGGCGCGGGTCGAGGCCCTTGTGGACCGCATCGGCAGCGCCGCCCGGCAGGCCGAGCTTGTCCTGAACGCCGACGATCTTGCCGCCATCACGCCCCACCTCGCCGAAGCGCCCGCCCTGCGCGGCGTGGCGCTTGTGGCCGCGCCGGGGCTGTTGCCGGGCGATATCATGCTTCGCGCCGGCGGAATCGTGATCGAGGATCTTCTGGACCCCCCGCCCCGCAGCCCCGGTCAGGCCGCCTCTGCGCCCGGAGACGGCGCATGAACCCGGTCGTGGCATCGCTGTGCCGTGATCTCGCCGCCCTGCCCGCGCGCCCGACTCTTCGCGCCTCGGGGCGGGTGGTGCGCTATGACGGGCAGGTCGTGGAATGCGACGGCTTTCCGGTCAGCGTCGGCGCGATCTGCGCGATCGACGACGCCGAAACCGGCGCAAGCGCCCCGATCCTGGGCGAGGTCATCGGCTTTGCCGAGGGGCGCAACCTTCTGTATCTCGACAGCCCCGGCGCGCGGATCGAGGCGGGCGCCCGCGTACGACCCATTGATGACGGCCGCCACGCGGCTGTCGGCCCGACGCTTCTCGGGCGGGTGATCGACGCCGGCGGCGCGCCGCTGGACGGATTGCCGCCACCGCAGCTTGACACGCTCTGGCCGCTGGCCGGCCGGGTGATGAACCCGCTCGAGCGGCAACCGGTCGACCGGCCCCTGGATGTGGGGGTACGGGTGATCAACAGCATGCTGACGGTCGGGCGCGGCCAGCGGCTGGGGATCATCGCCGGATCGGGCGTCGGAAAATCGGTGCTGATCGAGATGATGACCCGCTTCACCGAAGCCGAGGTGATCGTGGTCGGCCTCATCGGCGAACGCGCCCGCGAGGTCGGCGCCTTTGTCCGTGCCGTGCTTTCGCCCGAAACGCGCGACCGTGTCTGTGTCGTGGCCGTGCCCGCCGACCGTTCGCCGCTGCTGCGCATCCGCGGCGCGAACCGGGCGACGGCCATTGCCGAATATTTCCGCGCCCAGGGCCGCGAGGTGCTGCTGATCATGGATTCCCTCACCCGGGTGGCGCATGCCCGGCGCGAGATCGGGCTGGCGCTTGGCGAACAGCCCACCTCCAAGGGCTATCCCCCCTCGGTGATCTCGCTGATCCCCACGCTGATCGAGCGGACAGGCCCCGGCCTTCCCGGCGAAGGCTCGATCACCGCCTTCTACACCGTGCTTGCCGATGGCGACGATACCAATGATCCGGTGGTCGATACCGCCCGCGCCATCCTTGACGGGCATCTGGTGCTGTCGCGGGCGCAGACGCAGCTGGGCATCTATCCGGCCATCGACATTCCGCAATCGGTCAGCCGGGTCATGTCGGATGTCGCGGGCGCCGACCATGCACAGGCGGCGCTGCGGTTGCGGCGCTATGTGTCGCTTTATCAGGAGAACCGTGACCTGATGCTGATGGGGGGCTATGCGCCCGGTCAGGACGGCGACCTGGACATGGCCGTGGCGCTCTGGCCCCGGATCCTGCAGTTCGTGCGGCAGCAACCCGATGAACGCGCCGACTTTGGTCAAAGCATCGCGGCCCTGCTGGCCCTGACGGGGCCGGGCGCATGACCCGGCGCGAACGGCTCATGCTGCTGATGATGCGGCGCGAGGCGTTGCGCAGCAGCCGTGCCGCCGCGACCCTGCGCGAGGCCGCGCAGGAACAGGCCCGGGCGGCGGCCCTTGCCGATCAGCTTGCCGCCCTTCAGGCCGAACGGCGGCACGAGGACAGCCGTCCGCGGACGGCGGCACAGCTGCGGGCGGATCATTGGTACGGTCTGCAGATCGAGGACCAGTCCGGCCTTGCGCGCAACCGCGCCGAGTTCCTGGGCGGCGAATGCGAACGGCTGCGGCACGATCTTGCGCGGACCGAGCTTCGGCGCGGTCTTTTCGCCGACCGGGCCGAGGCCCTGCGCCGGGACGAACTGGAACGCCGCGCCGCCCGCGCCGAAGCCGCCCTTCCACCCCGGACCGATACGCGGAAGTGATCCGCATCGCGCAGCCGTGGCACCGATCTTGCACCATGTCAGACGCCGGCCATTCCGGTGGAGAGTTCCATGATCCGCCTGACCCCAGACCCTGAAGCAACACGCCTTGCCGCCCCGTCGCGGGGGGCGGCGTCCGCACAGGATGGGGCTGGGGCGGTGCCGCCGTTCAATGCGCTCTTCGACATGCATTTGCCACAGCACGATCCCGCAGGTCGTGATCCGGCGCGCCCGCCGGCGACAGGCGCAGGCATCCCGGGAGAAACCGAAGCCGAGCTGCCGGAGGGTGCGGCGGATACCGGAAACGCGCCGGCCGTTCCGCCAGCCCTCGCTGCCCGCGGGCAGCCCCTTTGGCGGAAGGCTGAGGCAGGCAGCCAATCCGAGATGCCTCTGCCGCGCACCGGATCTCGGCCGGGCGCCGCACTTGCGCCCGCAGATCGTCCCGACGCGCCAGAGACGATCAGCAAGGATCACCCCGCACCCGAACCCGTGGCAGCCCCGCTCGCCATCCCGAGCGGGACGGAATCCCATGGCCCCGCCGGAATGGTGGCTCCCGACCCCGCGACCGGGCGCCCGTTCAGCGCGGCGCAGCTTGATCTCGATCGTGCAGGGGCCACCCCCGGAGAGCCAGACGCCATCGGCGGCCTTGACCCCCGTGGCGCCGATCCCCGTGTTGCGGCAGAACCTGCGCGGACGGCTCCGGACGCTTCCGAAGGTCTTGCACCGGCAGGTCAGGCCGCAGTGTCTGTGCCTGCCCCAGCATCCCTCCCGGGCAAGGCCGCCATGGCATCCCCCTCGGGCGGCGCCGCGGCACCATCCGCCGCGCCGTCGAAAGCATCCGCAGGCTCGCCGCCCCCCCGACCCCCGATCACAGCGCCAGCCAGCCTCGCAGCGGCCCCCTCGGTTGCGGCTGGCGCCCCCGCGCCGTCGGCACCAGCACCCACCGGCACGGGCGCACCACCTCCGGCATCGGTGGCGGTTGCCACAGACATTCCCGCGCCCGCAGGCCCTGCCCCTTCCGTGACCGGGGAGATCGCGGTGGCGGTCGCCGGCATGGCCCCCGCAGCACGCGGCGCGCGCGGCAACCCTGACGCGCAGCCCGAGGCGGACACCGCGCCGCGTGGTGCAGAACCGGCGTCCGAGCCCGGCTCCCTGGCCGAGCCCGACGGGCGCCGCGCGAAAGCGCTGCCGCCCGTGGCGCAAGCCCTTCCCGGCGGTGATGCCGCGCAAGCCGCAGCCACACGCCCCGTGCCCCCCCCGGCCCACGGCCCCGACGCGGACCCCGCACGTCCTTCGGCAACTGCTGCGCCGGAACTGCCGCCCTCCGCCCCGCGACCGGCCGAGATTTCGGGCGAGCGCGCCGAAGCGTCCCGCGTGCCGCTGCCGGCAGACTCTGTCCTGCGCGGCCCCGGTGGTGCGGGAACGATGCTGAACCTCTTGCAAGCCGAATGGCCGGCGCGGCTTGCGCGCCAGGTTGCCGCGCAGATGCTGCGCGCTGGCGCCATTCATGACATTGCCGTCACGCCCGAACGTCTCGGGGCGCTGCGAATCCGCATCGCCGTTTCTGGCGGCGAGACTGCCGTGACGATCACCGCCGAGCAGGCCGCCGCAGCCCGCCTTCTTGCCGCCTCCGAGGATCAGCTTGCCGCCGAGTTCGAGGCGCTGGGCCTGCGCCTGGGGCCGTTCAGCGCCGGCAGCGGCGACACCGGGAATGGCGGGGCGCAGCATCGCGCGGCCGGCGTCGCGCCGGCCCCCGACGCGATCCGCGCCAGATCCGGCACCCCGGCCGCCCATCCGGACCAAGACCCATCCACGCCCCGCAGCCCGGGGCGCATCAATCTCATCGCTTGATACGAGGCAGACATGGCACGCGCCCCCGCCCCGGCCGCCCTGGCCGAAGACCCACCCGCTCCGCCCCGGCGAAAGGGAAAACTGCTGCGCTTCATCCTGATGCCGCTTGCGGCGCTTCTGCTGGTCGGGCTGGGGCTTGGCGCGGGCTATGTGCTGTTTGGTCGGATGGCGAATGACCCGTCGGCCCAGATCGAACAGATCCTGGAACGGCGCGGCAGGCTTGCCGCCGAAACCGATCCGGCCGATGCCCAGGCCACCCCGGCCGAGCCTGCCCGCCGCGAAAGCCCGGCGCCAACCGTCTTCGTGACCACCTATTACGAATTTCCCGGCACCTTCACCACCAACCTGCGCAACTCGCGCCGGTTCCTGCAGGTCGGTATCGGCGTCTCCACCCAGTATGACACCCGGGTCATCACCAATGTCGAAACGCATCAGCTTGCGTTGCGCTCCGAAATCCTGAGCGTGATCAGCGAGTTCACCGAGGAGGAGGTTCAGGGCAAGGAGGGCCGCGACCGGATGGCCGGCGCGATGCGCGATGCGATCAACGACCGGCTTGTGCGGCTCGAGAACTTCGGCGGGATCGAGTCGGTGCATTTCACGTCATTCATCCTGCAATAGGCGCCACGATGGTTTCTTCCCGCAAGCTTTCCGCCGAAGAGGTCGAGGCCCTTGTCGGCGGCCTGTTCAACATGGACGAGGACGAGACGACCGGCCGCACCGAGGACGGCCAGGATGTACGCCCCTATACCTTCGGTGGCAATGACCTGTCGCTCATGGGCGACTACTATGCGCTGCGCATGATCAACGAACGGTTCTGCCGGCTGGCGCGGTCGGTCTTCCTGCCGATGCTGCGGATCACGCCGCGGATCTCCTCCTTCCCGCCCGAGGTCAAGACCTTCGATGAATACCGCGACGGGATCGACAATTTCGTCAGCCTCACCACCAGCCGCATCGAGGAACTGCGGGGCAACCAGCTGATCGTGATCGCCCCCAGCTTCATCTCGCTTCTGACGGAAAGCTATTACGGCGGACGGGCCCGGCCGCTGCGCAATTCCCGGGGCGAGTTCACCGCCACCGAACAGCGGGTGCTGAGCATCATCACCCAGGGGCTGAACCAGGCGCTGCAGCTGGCCTGGCGCGATCTGGTGCCGCTGACCTTCACGATCCAGAGCACCGAGGAGAACCTCCAGTTCGCCTCGTTCGTGGATGGCGGCGACATGGTGATCAACTGCTCGTTCATGGTGCAGCTTCCGGAAAGCGACCCGGCAAGCTTTGACATCCTCTATCCGGTGCAGACGCTCAAGCCGCTTGCCTCGCAGCTTCGGTCGCGCGTCCAGTCCGACTTTGTCGATGACGACATGTCCTGGCGTGACAAGCTGGAGCGGGCGATCCTCTCGATCCCGCTGACACTGACTGCGCGGCTTGCAGAGCCCACCGTGCCGCTGCGCCGGCTTCTGCACCTGCAAAGCGGCGAGGTCTTTCCCATCCAGATCGGCGAGGCGATCGAGGTTCATGTCGAAAACCGCCGCATCTTCGACGCCGAGATGGGCGAGATCGGCGGCCGCGCGGCGCTGAACCTGAAAACCCGCCACACCAGTTGAGCCTGAAAGGAAATCCCATGGCCAGATCCAGCGACGGCGAAAGCCGCCCCAGCGTCGAGAACCTGCGGGTGCTTGAAAACATCGAGGTGCGCATGACCGTCGAGGTCGGGCGCACGGAAATCACCATCCGCGATCTGCTCCGCCTTTCGGAAGGCTCGGTGATCGAGCTTGACCGGCTGGCGGGCGACCCGCTCGATATCCTCGTCAATGGCACGATGATCGCCAAGGGCGAGGTGGTGATGGTCGGCGACCGTTTCGGCGTGCGCTTTGGCGAGATCGTGGAGCCCGAGAAGCGCGTCGAGAGCCTTTGACGCGCCACCCGCCTCCGTCCAGGGCCTGCGGTCCGACGATGTTTCCGGTGGGCAGCTTGGCCGATCCCATCCGGCCGGGCGCCCTCACCGTGGTCCCCGGAGCATCGCGGGGCAAGGCAGGACGGCCGGACCCTGACGCCGGGCCGGGCCACCCGCCCCATGCGCCCGCCCACTCAGCCCGTGGCGGCAGCGGTCACATCGTGGCCATAGATCCAGTCAAAGCGGCGCAGCGGCGCATCCGGCATCAACCGCCCGCCGATCCGCAAGCCCAGATGCGCGACGCCGCGCAGAGGTCCGCGCAGGTGATAGGCGCGGGCATTGCGGTTCGCCGCCTCGACCACAGCGCGCACCCGGGACTGACGGCGCATCTGATAGGCGGCAAAGGCGGCGGCGAGACCGTCATGGCTGGCAAGGCAATCGGCCAGAACCCAGGCATCCTCAAGCGCCATGTTCGCGCCCTGGGCCATGAAGGGCAGCGTCGGATGCGCCGCATCGCCCAGGATGGCAACGCCCTGATCTGCGCCATTCACCCGATACCAGTGCTGCGCGACGGGATGACGGAACAGCCCCCAGAGATGCACCTGCCCCACCTGCGCCAGCCAGTCGGGCAGAGGCCCGCCGAACGCCGCAAAGGCGGCGCGCAGGTTCTCGGGGTTGTCCTCATGCGTCCAGCCTTCTTCCGTCCAGCTGCGCCGCTCCTCGACCGCGACGATGTTGCGCTGCGTGCCGCCCCGCAAGGGATAGCTGACCAGATGCCGCCCCGGCCCCATGAAGACCTGCGCCTCGGCGGGGGCGCCCGGGGTCTCGGGGATCACCGCGCGCCAGGCGACCTGATGGGTGAAAAAGGGCGCGACCTTGCCGTTCAGCGCCTGGCGCACCACCGAATGCAGCCCGTCGGCACCGATCACAAGCGGCAGATCGCATTCGGCACCCTGGGCGGTGCGGAGACGCGGCATGTGATCGCCCAGCGTCAGTTCCGTCACCTGCTGCAGCATCCGGAAGCGCACACCGGCATCGCGCGCCGCCTGGGCCAGCATCTCGATCAGATCGGCACGATGCAGGAAGTGATAGCCGCGCCCGGGCCCCAACCCGGCAAGATCCAGCCGCAGCACCTGCTTTCCGCGCAGCCCGTCGCGCAGCACGACCGCCTGCGCCGCGACCCCCTGCTGCGCCAGCGCCGCGCCCAGCCCCAGGGCCACCAGAACCCGCGCCCCGTTCGGGCTGATCTGCAAGCCGGCGCCGACCTCGCGCAGGGCGTCGGCGCGCTCCAGCACCGTGACCTGCGCCCCGCGCATTGCCAACGCCGTTGCCACCGCAAGCCCCGCGATGCCGGCACCCAGCACGGTGATCTTCTGCCCGATCAGCATTGCCGCCCCCTCGGATGAAAACACCGGGACGATGACCGCCCCGGTGCCCGAACCTTGCCGATCCCCCGGGGATCAGTCGTCGCGATGCACCTTTTCGCGGCGCTCGTGGCGCTCCTGCGCCTCGAGGGTCATGGTTGCGATCGGGCGGGCGTCGAGCCGCTTGAGCGAGATCGGCTCGCCGGTCACTTCACAATAGCCATATTCGCCGTTCTCGATCCGCCGCAGCGCGGCATCGATCTTGGCCACGAGCTTGCGCTGCCGGTCACGTGTGCGCAGTTCCAGCGCGCGGTCGGTTTCCTCGCTTGCGCGGTCGGCAATATCGGGAACGTTGCGGGCGCTGTCCTGCAGGCCCTCAAGGGTTTCGCGGCTGTTATCAAGAAGTTCTGCCTTCCAGGCGTGCAGCTTGCGCCGGAAGTACTCCAGCTGCCGTTCGTTCATGAACGGCTCGTCCTCGGCGGGGCGATAATCCTCGGGTAGAAAGACCTCTGCCTTCATCTCGGTTCCCTTTTGTAAACCGGATACGGAGTGCTCTGTCTTTGTTTTTTCAGTCATTTGCATCCGGCACCCTTCCCGGCCCCGCCTTTAGCGCAACCTCTGGGGCTTGTCACTAGGGGATAGTGCGCCTTGCGGCAAATTGAGGGCGCCGCTATCGTGCTGCAAGGCAGAACAGCAAGAAACGGGCAGAATGATGCGATTCACCGGCACCGACCGCTATGTAGCGACCGAGGATCTTGCGGTCGCGGTCAATGCCGCGGTGACGCTGGAACGGCCGCTGCTGGTCAAGGGCGAACCCGGCACCGGCAAGACCGAGCTTGCCCGCCAGGTGGCCGAAAGCCTGGGCCTGCCGATGATCGAATGGCACGTCAAATCCACCACCCGCGCGCAGCAGGGTCTTTACGAATACGATGCCGTCAGCCGGCTGCGGGACAGTCAGCTGGGCGATGAACGCGTCCATGACGTGCGCAACTACATCCGCAAGGGCAAGCTGTGGCAGGCCTTCGAGGCGGAAGGCCGCGTCGTGCTGCTCATCGACGAGGTGGACAAGGCCGATATCGAGTTTCCGAACGATCTTCTGCAGGAACTCGACCGGATGGAATTCCACGTCTACGAGACCGGCGAGACGATTCGCGCCCGGCAGCGGCCGATCGTCATCATCACCTCGAACAACGAGAAGGAACTGCCCGATGCGTTCCTGCGGCGCTGCTTCTTCCACTACATCCGCTTCCCCGATCCCGAAACGCTGCGCCGCATCATCGAGGTGCATCACCCCGGCATCAAGGAAGCGTTGCTGACGCAGGCGCTGACGCGGTTCTACGAGATCCGCGAAACGCCCGGGCTGAAAAAGAAACCCTCGACATCCGAGGTGCTTGACTGGCTCAAGCTGCTTCTGGCCGAGGATCTTGCCCCCGAGGATCTGCGCGCCGATCCCAGAACCGCCCTGCCGCGGCTGCATGGGGCGCTGCTGAAAAACGAACAGGACGTGCATCTCTTCGAGCGGCTCGCCTTCATGGCCCGGTCGGGCCGCTGACACCTGCCGCGAAAGGGGGCCCCGATGGGCGAACCGCAGACCTTCACCATCCGTCCCCTGGCCCCGGGCGACCGCGACCAGTGGCAGGGCCTGTGGACGGGCTACCTGACCTTCTATGAAACCAGCGTCGCCGCGCCTGTCTATGACAGCACCTTCGCGCGGCTTCTGGGCAGCGATCCGCACGATTTCAGCGCCCTGGTCGCCGAAGATGCCGGCGGCCGGCTGCTTGGCCTGGCGCATTACCTTTTCCATCGCCACTGCTGGCGGACCGAGGACGTGTGCTATCTGCAAGATCTGTTCACCGCGCCCGAGGCCCGCGGCCGCGGGGTGGGACGGGCGCTGATCGAGGCAGTCTATGCGGCGGCCGATAAAGCGGGCGCGGGCATGGTCTACTGGCTGACCCAGCAGGACAACGCAACCGCCCGCCGCCTTTATGACCAGATCGGACAGGTCACACCCTTCATCAAATACAACCGCGCATGAACCTGCCGCAACCCAAGGCCGGCAGCAGGCCGCTCTGCCCACCACGCCTGATTCTGGCGGGTCTCGCGCTTGCGATGCTGGTCGCCTGCACCCCGCGCGAGCCCGCCCGCGACGCGGACTTGCCGCCGATGAAGACCTTTGCCGCCGCCCGGCCCGCCCCGCCGCAGCGGCCCAATGTCAACATTGCGCAGGATTTTCTCGAGCTTTCGTTCGAGATGGAGGACGGGCGGAGCCTTCCGGTGCTCAGCCGCTTCGAAGGGCCGGTGCAGCTTGCCGTCACGGGCGCGATCCCCGAAGTCTCGCTCCGCGATCTCGACCTTCTGATCGCCCGCCTGCGCGCCGAGGCCGAGATCGACATCACGCGCATCGGCGATCCGTCCGGCGCGCAGATCGTGGTCGAGTTCCTGCCCCGCGCCACGCTTCAGTCCTTCGCCCCGCAGACGGCCTGTTTCGTGGTGCCACGGGTCGGCAGCTGGTCCGAGTTTCGCCGCAACCGCCGCGCCCCGCTGCTGGACTGGACGACCCTGTCGCAGCGCGAACGCATCGCCGTCTTCGTGCCGCAGGACACCAGCCCGCAGGAAATCCGCGACTGCCTGCACGAGGAAATCGCCCAGGCGCTGGGGCCGCTCAACGATCTGTATCGCCTGTCGGATTCGATCTTCAATGACGACAATTTCCACTCGGTCCTGACCGGCTTCGACATGCTGATCCTGCGCACCTATTACGCGCCGGAACTGGCAAGCGGCATGTCCCGCAACGAGGTCGCAGCCCGCCTGCCTGCGATCCTGCGCCGCCTGAACCCCGCTGGCGAACGCCCCGCCCTGCCCGATCCCGGCCCCACCCCGCGCGACTGGCTGAACGCGATCGAGGTGGCGCTTGCCCCGGAACGCCGCCCCGACCGGCTGGATGCGGCGCGCTATGCGGTGCTGGTGGCGCAGGATGCGGGCTGGCAGGACAGCCGGCTGGGCCTTTCGCTTTACGCGATGGGCCGGGCCGCAGCGGCGGATTTCAGCACGCTCTCCGTGGCCTCCTTCCTGCGCGCCGGGCTTGTCTGGCGCGATCTTCCCGGCGCCGAAGTGCACATCGCCCATATCGACATGCAGATGGCAGCCTTTGCGCTGACCGCAGATCAGCCCGATCATGCGCTGGCCCTTGCCGATCGCGCGATCGGTCCGGCACGGCAGGCCCAGAATGCGGCGCTTCTGGCCAGCGTGCTGATGCTGCGGGCCACGGCGCTTTCCGCGCTGGGCCGCGACCACGAGGCGCGGGCGGACCGGCTCGACAGCCTTGGCTGGGCGCGCTATGGCTTCGGCTCGGACCAGGAGGTGCGGGACCGGATGGCGGAAATCGCCGCCCTGGCCGCGCCAGCACAGGAAGGCGGATGATGATTGTTCTGGCAGGTATCGTGATCGGGGCGATCATCGGCGTGATGCAGGCACGCAAACGGCAGGGCAACCGGCTGGACATGGCGCAATATGCCGCGGCCTGGGCCATCTTCCTGGCGCTGATCGGCGTGTTCATCACCATCTTTGCCGAAAGGATGTTCTGAGCGCGATGTTCCTGCCCTTCTTCCAGGCCCTGCGGAAGGCCGGCGTTCCGGTCTCGCTGCGCGAGTTTCTCGGGTTTCTGGAAGGGATGGCTGCGGGGCTGGTGATCTATGACACCGAGGGGTTCTATTACCTCGCGCGCAGCACGCTGGTGAAGGACGAACGCCATATCGACCGGTTCGACCAGGCCTTTGCGGCAAGTTTCGCGGGGCTGGAGCAGATCACCCCGGACCAGGTGCTTCAGGCGCTGGACCTGCCGAAGGACTGGCTCGAGAAGCTGGCGGAAAACCACCTCAGCGCCGAGGAACGCGCCGCGATCGAGGCCTTGGGCGGCTTTGAGAAGCTGATGGAAACGCTGCGCCAGCGCCTGGCCGAACAGAAGGGTCGCCATCAGGGGGGCAACAAGTGGATCGGCACCGCCGGCACCAGCCCCTTCGGCGCCTATGGCTATAACCCCGAGGGCGTGCGCATCGGGCAGGATCGCAGCCGCCACGGCCGCGCGGCAAAGGTCTGGGACCGGCGCGAATTCCGGAACCTTGACGACAGCGTCGAACTGGGCACCCGCAACATCAAGGTCGCGCTCAAGCGGTTGCGGAAATGGGCGCGCGATGGCGCGGCGCAGGAACTGGACCTTGACGGCACCATCCGATCCACGGCGGAACAGGGCTGGCTGGATGTGAAAACCCGGCCCGAACGGCGCAATGCGGTGCGGGTCCTGCTGTTTCTCGATGTGGGCGGCAGCATGGACCCGCATGTGCGCGTGGTCGAGGAACTGTTCAGCGCCGCCCGCGCCGAATTCCGGCATCTGGAGCATTACTACTTCCACAACTGCCTTTACGAAGGCGTCTGGCGCGACAATGCCCGGCGCTGGGACGCGCAGATTCCCACCACGGAACTGCTGCGCACCTTTGGCAGCGACTGGAAGTGCATCCTGGTCGGGGATGCCAACATGTCGCCCTATGAAATCACCCATGCCGGCGGCGCCAATGAACACTGGAATGCCGAACCCGGCCAGGTCTGGCTTGAACGGGCCCGCCAGCAATGGCCCGCGCATCTCTGGATCAACCCGACGCCGGAACGGTTCTGGGACAACAGCCATTCCATCCGCCTGATCCGCGGCATCTTCCAGGACCGCATGGTGCCGATGACCCTTGACGGGATCAGCCGCGGCGTGCGGATGCTGGGTTGACCCTGCTCCGGCCCGCCACCCTCAACCCGTCCAGCCAGCCTGAGCCAGCCCGATGACCGAACCGACTGCCCTGATCGTCTTTGCTGCGGCGCTTGTGACGGCGCTTGCCACCGGGCTGGGTGCCCTGCCGCTTCTGTCGCCCCGCGCGCGCGAACGTCGCTGGCGCGCGGCCGGCAGCGCCGCCGCCGCCGGGTTGATGCTGGCCGCAAGCCACAGCATGATCGCCGAAGGCATGGCGCTGAACGGCTGGCGCACGCTTCTGGGCCTTGTCGCGGGGGTCGGGGCGATCATGCTTGCCAAACGGGTTCTGCAGCATCCCGATCTGCCGGGGATCGAGCATCTGGCCAGCGCGGATGGGGCACGGATGGTGCTGATCGTCGGCATCATGACCGCCCATTCCGCCGCCGAGGGCATCGGCCTCGGCGTGGCCTTCGGGGGCGGGCGCGATCTTGGCGAGCTTCTGACCGTCGCGATCACGCTGCAGAACATCCCCGAGGGGCTGGCCATCGCCCTGATCCTTGTGCCACGCGGCGTCCCGGTTCTGCGGGCGGCGGGCTGGGCCGTGGTGTCCAGCCTGCCCCAGCCCCTTCTCGCGGTGCCTGCCTTCCTGATGGTGACGGTCTTTGCGTCGATCCTGCCCTATGGGCTGGGGCTCGCGGCGGGGGCGATGCTCTGGATCGCCTTTTCCGAACTGCTTCCCGATGCCTCCGAGGGCATGGCGCGCGGGCCGATGGGTACGGTCGCCGCGCTGTCCTTCGCCGCCATGCTGGCCGTCACGCTTGTGATGGGGTGACGCATTGCCAGCCGCCGCACCCTGCCCCATATCTGCGCAATGTTGAAGCTCACCCCCATCCTGCTGGCGATTGCCTATGCGGTGCTGATGTACCTGTTCTCGTCCTGGCGCACGCGCCGGGAACTGGACGAGAAATCGCAGCCGCTTGCCGACCATGATCTGCGCCTTCTCACCGATCGCATGGCCCGGGCATTGGACCTGCCCGAGATCAAGGTGCATATCTACGAAGTCGCGCCGGTCAACGGGCTTGCCGCGCCCGACGGGCGCATCTTCCTCACACGTGGCTTCTACGACAAGTATCGCGCCGGCCTCGTCTCGGCCGAGGAGATCGCCAGTGTCATCGCGCATGAACTGGGCCATGTGGCCTTGGGTCATGCCCGGCGGCGGATGATCGATTTTTCCGGCCAGAATGCCATCCGCGTGGCGCTGGCGACGGTGCTCAACCGCTTTCTGCCCGGGGTCGGAATCTGGATTGCCAATGCGGTGGCAAGCCTTCTGGCGGCCCGGTTGTCGCGGCAGGACGAATACGAGGCCGATGCCTATGCCTCGGCGCTTCTGGTGAAGGCCGGGATCGGCACCGGCGCGCAGAAATCGCTGTTCCGCAAGCTGCCCGGCCTGACCGGGATGGGTGGCGGTCCGCCCGTCTGGCTGGCAAGCCATCCGCCGACCGAGGACCGCATCGCGGCAATCGAGGCCAACGAGGCCCGCTGGCGCGCGGCTATCGGCTGAGCGCCTTGCCCAGCCGCGGAAGCCGCGCCCGCTTCATCAGCGGCCGCAGGGGCTGTGGCTCGCCCGACAGGCGCTCGGCCGTGGCGCGCACTGCTTCGACGACCTCTGCAACCGGCCCCGGCGCACGGTGCCAAAGCCCCAGCAGGAAGGCATCGGGCGCCTCGGCGCGCATGCCTTCGGCGCCAAGCGCGGCGCGGGGGAAATCGCGCAGGTTCTGGGTGACGATCACCTCGGCCCCGCCCGCAAGAGCTGCGGCCAGCACATGCCGGTCGGCGGGATCGGGCAGCCAGAGCCGCGCTTCGGCTTCGGGATCGGGCATGACCTCGGCCAGGGGCCAGTCGCGGCGCAAAGCCGCGATTTCGGCGCGCGCGATCTCCTCCTGTCCCAGCTTCACGGTTGCCCGTGCCCATTCCTCCAGCACCCGCGCCGACCAGAGCGGCGTGAACAGCCCCTGCCCGGCCACGCCGATCAGGATTTCCCGCAGGACAGTGGGATAGAGAACGCAGGCGTCCAGAAACGCGCGCATCAGTCCAGCCGGAAGAACAGCGCCTTGAGGTAACCGCTTTCGGCCAGTTGCGGCAGCATCGGATGATCCGGCCCTGCGAAGCCCGTGTGCAGGATCTGCGCCCGGCGGCCACCCCGGCCGATTCCGCGCACGCTGGCGGTGCGGAAGGCCGTCAGATCGGCCGCATGGGAACAGGAGCAGAGGCAGAGATAGCCGCCCTCGGCCACCAGCGGCGCAGCAAGCCGGGCGATACGTTCATAGGCACGCAGGCCCGCCTGAAGGGCAGGTTTGGCGGGCGCGAAGGCCGGCGGATCGCAGATTACCACGTCAAAGCGCTGACCCTCGGCGGCCAGCGCCTCCATCACCGCGAAAGCGTCGCCCTGACGGGTCTCGAACCGGTCAGAGCAACCCATGGCCGCGGCGCCCTGCCGGGCAAGATCCAGCGCGGGGGCCGATCCGTCCACCGCGAGGGCCGTCTGCGCCCCGCCGGCAAGCGTGGCAAGCGAAAAGCCCCCGACATGCGAAAACACATCAAGCACCCGCCCCTGGGGCGCAAGCCGGGCGGCGAAGGCGTGGTTGGGCCGCTGGTCATAGAACAGGCCGGTTTTCTGCCCCCCCATGACATCGGCCATATAAGTCGCACCGTTCATCACCACCGGGATCGGCCCGTCGATCGTTCCCCGCAGCACGGTCATTTCCTCGGGCAGACCTTCCAGCCCGCGCGCGCGCCCCGCGCCATTCTTGACGATCCGCTGCACGCCGGTGACCTGCGCCAGAGCCTCGGCCAGTGTCTCGATCATCAGGTCGGCCCAGGCGGCATTGGGCTGGATCACCGCGAGATCGCCGAACCGGTCGATCACCACCCCCGGAAAGCCGTCGGCTTCGGCATGGACAAGCCGGTAGAACGGCGCATCGAACAGCCGTTCGCGCAAGGCCAGCGCCCGGCGCAGCCGGAGGCTGATCCAGTCATGGTCGATCACCGCCTCGGGGTCGCGGTCAAGCATCCTGGCGATGATCTTGGAGTTGGGGTTCACGGTCACGATGCCAAGGGGTGCGCGGGCTTCGTCCTGCAACTGGCAGATCGTGCCGGGAGCAAGCGCGCGCGTGCGGCGATCGACGACAAGTTCATCGGCAAAGACCCAGGGCGCGCCATGACGAATGGCGCGGGCATCGGTCTTGGGCCGCAGGCGGATCACGGGATAATCGAAAGCTGTCATGGCCCTGCTCTAGCCGCTCTGCGGCGATCGCGAAAGCGCCAATCCGCAGGCATGAAAAAAACCCGGCCCTGTCCGGGGCCGGGTCTGTCCTGCACTGGATGCAGCCACGGGCTTGATGCCCTGTCTGCGATCGCGTGTCAGGTTCGGGCACGCTGGGCGATCTGACGCCCTGCGTTCCTGACTGAAACTCTCAGGCCGCTTGCGACCGGGTGCCCCGCAGGCCGGCAAAGCGGCGCGAAAACCAGGCTGCGATGGCGCGTGCCGTTTCGCGGGTCGCTTCGGCACGCAGTTCGCGGGCGCGGCGCTCGATCGCGGCAAAGCAGATCACATCGGCGTCGGTCGTCTTGTTCATCTCGGTCATCTCGGATCCTCTCGGGTTGGTGTAACCCTCCCACGGATCCGAAAATAGGTCAGCCAGCTTGACGTTACCAGCGCCATACCGGAATTGCTGCCATGCAGCATTTGCAATGCGGGGCTGGGGCACTTGCCTTTCACCGACCTGCCCCGCAAGATGATCGGGCGCCGCCGAAATGCCCGCCCGCACTTGTTAGCGCTAACTTTTTCTGGTAAGCCGCTTCCATCCGGTGCCGTCGCGGCACCGCCGCCCCAGTCAACGAGGAGCGACATGCCACTCGACAGCCGCATCGCCCGTGTCACCGACCGCATCCGCGAAAGATCGCGCCCTCTGCGGGAGGATTACCTGGCCCGCATGGCCCGCGCCGCCGCCGACGGCCCCGCCCGGGCCCATCTGACCTGCGGCAACCAGGCCCATGCCTATGCGGCGATGGGCCAGGACAAGGAGGCGCTTGCCACAAGCCGTGCCCCGAACCTTGGCATCGTCACCGCCTATAACGACATGCTGTCGGCCCATCAGCCCTATGAAACCTACCCGGCCCTGATCCGCGAGGCGGCGCGCGCGGCGGGAGGAACGGCACAGGTGGCGGGGGGCGTTCCAGCCATGTGCGACGGGGTCACTCAGGGTCAGGTGGGGATGGAGCTGTCGCTGTTCTCCCGTGATGTCATCGCGCTCGCCGCCGGGGTTGCGATGAGCCATAACGTCTTTGACAGTTCTGTCTATCTCGGCGTCTGCGACAAGATCGTGCCGGGGCTGGTGATCGCTGCGGCCACCTTCGGCCATGTGCCGGCGGTGTTCATTCCCGCCGGGCCGATGACTTCGGGCCTGCCCAATGATGAAAAATCCCGCGTGCGCCAGCAGTTTGCGACCGGCGAAATCGGCCGCGACGCGCTGATGGCAGCCGAGATGGCCAGCTATCACGGGCCGGGCACCTGCACCTTCTACGGCACAGCAAATACCAACCAGATGCTGATGGAGTTCATGGGTCTGCACCTGCCCGGGACCAGCTTCGTCAATCCCGGCACCCCCCTGCGCGAGGCGCTGACGGTCGCCGCGGCGCAGCGCGCGCTGCAGATCAGCGCGCTGGGCAACGATTATCGCCCCGTCTGCGATATCCTTGACGAACGCGCCTTCGTGAACGGCATCGTCGGGCTGATGGCCACGGGCGGATCGACGAACCTTGTGCTGCATCTGCCGGCGATGGCCCGCGCCGCCGGGGTGATCCTCGATCTCGAGGATTTCGCCGATATCTCCGAGGCGGTGCCGCTGATGGCCAAGGTCTATCCCAACGGGCTGGCCGATGTGAACCATTTCCATGCCGCCGGAGGCCTGGGCTACATGATCGCGCAATTGCTCGAGGCCGGGCTTCTGCACGAGGATACGCGCACCGTGGCCGGCGACGGCCTGCAGCTTTATACCCGTGAGCCGCGCCTGTCCGGGGGCGCGCTGACCTGGGAAGCCGGGGCGCGCGAGACGCTGAACGACCGGATCCTGCGCCCCGCCTCGAATCCGTTCCAGGCGCAGGGCGGGCTTCGGCAGCTTTCGGGCACGCTGGGGCGCGGGGTGATCAAGATTTCCGCCGTCGCCCCCGAACGCCATGTGATCGAAGCCCCGGCGCGGGTGTTCCACGACCAGTCCGAAGTCAAGGCCGCCTTCCAGCGCGGCGAGTTCACCGAGGACACGGTCGTCGTCGTGCGCTTCCAGGGTCCGAAGGCCAATGGCATGCCCGAACTGCATTCGCTTACGCCGGTTCTCGCCGTGCTTCAGGATCGCGGGCTGAAGGTGGCGCTGATCACCGATGGCCGCATGTCGGGCGCCAGCGGCAAGGTTCCCGCAGCGATCCACATCAGCCCCGAGGCCGCCGATGGCGGGCCGCTCGCCCGGCTGCGCGACGGGGATCTGGTGCGGCTTGACGCCGTAAGCGGACGGCTTGATGTTCTGGCGGCGGATTTCGATGCCCGCACGCCCGCAACGCCCGATCTCTCGGCCAATCGGCAGGGGCTTGGACGCGAACTTTTCGATGCCTTCCGCGCTGCGGTCGGTCCCGCGACCGCCGGTGCCGGCGTCGTCATCTGAGCCTGAGGAGACCTGAATGACCCCCGAAGACGCCAGCGCCCGCGCCGCCGAAATCTGCCTGCTGGCCCCTGTCGTGCCGGTGCTGGTGATCGAGGATACCGCCCATGCCCGCCCCCTGGCCGAGGCGCTGATCGCCGGGGGGCTGCCGGCGCTGGAGGTGACGCTCCGCACCCCCGCCGCGCTGGATGTGATCCGCGAAATGGCGACGGTGCCGGGCGGTGTGGTCGGCGCCGGCACGCTGCTGACCCCCGAGGATGTGCGCGCCGCCAAGGAGGCCGGGGCGCAGTTCGGCGTCTCGCCGGGCGCGACCGGGCGGCTGCTTGACGCGGCCGAGGCGCTCGACCTGCCGATGCTGCCCGGCGCCGCCACCGCAACCGAGGTGATGTGGCTGCTGGAACGCGGTTATACCACGCAGAAGTTCTTCCCGGCCGAGGCCGCAGGCGGCGCCCCCGCGCTGCGCGCCATTGGCGCGCCGCTGCCACAGGTCCGGTTCTGCCCCACAGGCGGCATAAGCCTTGCCAATGCGCGGGACTATCTGGCGCTGCCGAACACGCTGTGCGTGGGCGGAAGCTGGGTTGCGCCCAAGGCGCTGATCGAGGCCGGCGACTGGGCAGGCATCACCCGCCTCGCCCGCGAGGCCAGCGCGCTTCCGCGCTGAGATCCTGCACAAGGAACGTCCGGCAGGCCATTGAAAAGGTTGGTCAGTGACGGATCGGGCGACAGACACATCTGCGCCGGTCGGTCCGGGCGCCTGTCCTCGGGCCAGACGCCCGGACATGCCACGATCCTGGCGCCGGGGCCGGCGACTGGGAGGGCATCACCCGCCTCGCCCGCGAGGCCAGCGCGCTTCCGCGCTGAGATCCTGCACAAGGAACGTCCGGCAGGCCATTGAAAAGGTTGGTCAGTGACGGATCGGGCGACAGACACATCTGCGCCGGTCGGTCCGGGCGCCTGTCCTCGGGCCAGACGCCCGGACATGGCACGATCCTGGCAGCGCGGCCGGCGGCAGCCAGCGGACGCTGATGCAGCCTCGTCGGTCCGGCACCCGTCACAGGCGGCAAGAGACCATCGACCGGAGCAGCAGGTTTCCGGAACTCCGGCGGGCGCTCCTGACGGGCGCTTCAGCGTTCATGTGACCACGTTCACGGGATGGCATCGTTTCACCGTGGGCCGCCAACCGACTGACGCGGTGCCTTTCACCTGCCGCGGCAGCCCCGTGAGACATCCGGCAGCCCCCGGTGCCATTGACGGCCCCAGTCTCTCCCGAGACTGAACGGCAAGCCGGAAACCGCCGCTGGACTGGCTTCCACCGCCCCTCCGGCGCTGCAGGTTTCTCTGCGCCGGGCAGCTAGACGCTGTGCAGGTAAAGATCGAAATCCACCTCGGAGACGGTGCGCGCGACGCGGGCGTATTCGGCAGCCTTGATCGCGGTGAAGGTGCGGTGCATGTCCGCGCCAAGCGCGTCGCGCAGGAAGGCCGAGGCGCGCGCCGTCTCGATCGCGCTGCGCCAGTCGGGCGGGATGGGCAGATCGGCGGGGCTGTCATAGCCGTTGCCCGTCACCTCCGGGCCCGGGTCGATGGCCTCGGCCAAACCCTTTGCGATCCCGGCCAGCACCACTGCGCCGACCAGATAGGGATTGGCATCCACCCCCGCCGGGCGGTGTTCGATGCGCCGGGCCGCGACGGCCCCTGCCGGCACGCGCAGCGCGACCGAGCGGTTGTTGACCCCCCAGTTCGGCGAAACCGGCGCATAGCTTTGCGTGGCAAAGCGCCGCCAGCTGTTGGCATGGGGCGCAAAGACCAGCATCGCCTCGCCCATGGTTTGCCGCAGGCCGCCGATGGCGTGCAGAAGCGCGGGCCGGAAGCTCTCGCCCGCGCCTTCGGCAAAGACGTTGCGCCCGATCGCATCGCGCATCGAGACGTGAAAATGCATCCCCGATCCGGCGTAATCGGCATCGGGCTTGGCCATGAAGCAGGCCGTCACCCCGTGCCGCCGCGCCTGCATCCGCACGATCCGCTTGAGCCGGATCAGATCATCGGCCGCCTGCATCACATCGGTCCGGTAATCCAGCGTCAGCTCGTACTGGCCCGGGGCATATTCCGAGATCACCGTTTCGGCACGGATGCCCATCGCCTCGGCCGCGCGATAGATATCCGAGAACAGCGGCTCCATCCCGTGCAGGTGATCGACGGAATAGACCTCGGTCTTGCGGCTTTCGCGCCCGTCGAGAACCGCGCGCGCGGGGCGCATCCTGCCATCGGCGCCGCGCTGCGGGTCAAGCAGGAAGAACTCCAGCTCGAAGGCCCCGGCCGGATGCAAGCCCTGCGCGGCCAGGGCCCGCACCTGCCGTGCAAGCGCGTGGCGCGGATCGCTTGTCATCGCGGCGCCGTCCAGGTGGTACATCGACATCAGAAGTTCGGCCCGCGCGGGATCGGTGCCATGCAGCAGCCTGAGCGTGCCGGGCACCGGCCAGGCGCGCAGATCGCCATCGCCCTGATCCCAGATCAGGCCGGTTTCGTGGACATCCTCGCCGCAGATATCCAGGCCCAGGATCGAGATCGGCAGATGCCGGCCGTTGCGGTAAAGGCCCTCCAGCTCGTGCCGGCGGATGATCTTGCCGCGCCCGATACCGTTGGCATCGGTCAGCACGATGTCGATGGCCTCGACCTGCGGATGGGCGGCAAGGAAGGCGGCGGCCTCGGCCGGATCGGCGCCGTTGGGGGAAGCGATCATGCGAAAAGCTCGGTCAGGATCTCGTCGAAGGCGGCAACAAGCCGGTCGATCTGCTTGCGGGTCGTCACGGGGCTGACCAGCATCATGTTGTGGAAGGGCGCGATCAGGCAGCCCCGGTTCAGCAGGGCGGCGTGGATCGCGGCCTCGAGATCCGGGTGATGCGCGGCCACGGCCTCGGATCCGGTGCGAAGCGGCTGCGGATGACAGATGAACTCGACCCGCGCGCCCACACGCACCACATGCCAGGGCGCGCCATGCCGGGCAATGGACTTCGCCAGGCCCTTTTCCAGCCGGGCGGCGCCTTTTTCCATCCGGGCATAGGCCTTTTCGGTCATCACCTCGGCCAGCGTGGCGCGCATCGCGGCGAATTGCAGCGGATTGGCGGAAAGTGTCGTGCCCATGCCGGAATGACCACTGGGCCTGCAGGCATCATAGGCGGCAAAGCGCGCGGCGATCTCGAAGCTCATGCCCCAGACGCTGGCGGCAACGCCGCCCGCGACCGGCTTGCCCAGAACGAAGATGTCGGGCGCAAGGCCATGGCGGGCGGTATAGCCGCCAAGACCGCTCGAGATCGTATGCGTCTCGTCGAGGATCAGCAGCGTGCCATGTGCCCGGGTCAGCGCCCGAAGCCCGTCGTGGAACCCCGGTTCGGGCAGGACCATGCAGCAATTGGTCATGACCGGCTCGGTAAGCACCGCCGCCACATCGCCGGCAGCCAGCAGGGTTTCAAGGCCGGCCAGGTCGTTGAACTCGGCCACCACGCCGGTGCGGGTCAGGTCGGCCACCTGCCCCACCAGTCCGGGCCGCGCGATGGTCTGACGACCCTCGTCAAGGCAGATCATCGCATCGTCCACCGTGCCGTGATAACAGCCGTTGAACACCAGCACCTTGGGCCGTCCGGTCACCGCGCGCGCCACCCGCAACGCAAAACGGTTGGCATCGGTGGCCGTGGTCGCGATCTGCCAGCGGAAGGGGCCGAAGCGTTCGCTCAGCAGATGGCCGACCTCAAGCGCCTCCTCGCAGGGCAACATGTAGGTCAGCCCCCGCCGTGCCTGACGGCGGATCGCCTTGGCCACCGGTGCCGGCGAATGGCCGAACATCGAGCCGGTGTCGCCGAGGCAGAAATCATCAAGCTCGTGCCCGTCGGCATCGCGGATCCGCGCGCCCTCGGCCCGGTCGATCAGCAGCGGGAAGGGCTGCGGCCAGTCGCGCATCCAGTGCATCGGGACGCCGTGCAGAAAGGCCTCTGACCCGGTTTCAAGCCGGGCGCGGCTGTAGGGGCGCGCCCGGGCGAAGCGGCGCGCCTCGCGCTCGGTCATGGCGGTGATGCGGCTGCGGGCGACACCCGCGATCTGGTCGGTCTTGTCCATGGCTCATCCTCTGCCCAAGGCGTAGCCGCGCCGCAGGGCTGCGTCAATCACCGCGCAGGGGCGCGGTGATCGTGCCAAGCCAGGCGCGGAAGGCCTGCAGCGGCGGATGCCCCGCGCCCGTTTCGGGCCAGACCAGCCAGTAGCTGCCCACCCCGGTCGCCGCCGTCCCGCAGGCGCGCACCAGCCGGCCCTCGGCGATTTCGCCCGCGGCAAGGAAGGCCGGCAGCAGTGCCAGCCCCACCCCCGCAATGGCGGCCTGGGTCATCGTCGCGAACTGGTCGAACATCATCCCGCGCGCCGGGGTCGCGCCCTCGATCCCGTGCTGGCTGAACCACTGCGCCCAGGCATCGGGCCGGGTTTCCAGCTGCAAAAGCGGCAGGCTTGCCAGATCGCCGGGGCCCGAGACCGGATTGCGGCGCAGGAAATCCGGGGAACAGGTGGCGATCAGCCGTTCGTCGAACAGCTTCATCGCCCCGGCGCCCTGCCAGTCGTCGCGGCCAAAGTGGATCGCGGCATCAAAGCCTTCGCGCGCAAAGTCGAAGGGCCGCAGCCGGGTGGCAAGGTTGATGGTGATGCCCGGATGGGCGGTCAGGAAGGCGGGCAGGCGCGGCGCCAGCCAGCGGGTGCCGAAGGTCGGCAGGATCGCCAGCGACAGCACCCCGCCCCCGGGGTTCGAGCGCACGCCAAGCGAGGACCGCGCGATCAGGTCCAGCGCCTTGCGCACATCGCGCGCATAGACCTGCGCGGCCTCGGTCGGCACCAGCCGCCGCCGGTCGCGCTGGAAAAGCTGCACCCCCAGCTGCCCCTCCAGCCCCTGCACCAGCCGGCTGACGGCCCCCTGGGTCAGCGCCAGTTCCCGTGCGGCAGCCGCGGTCGATCCGGTGCGGCAGACGGCCTCGAAGGCCTGCAGCAGGCTGATCGAGGGCAAAAGGCGGCGCGGCGCCGCAGTCATATGAGCTTTGTGCATATCATCAGGCGAAAATAACCCGTCCATCGGGGGTTTAACAGGCCTGTTGCGCATGTGATACTTGCATCTGTCGCGCGATCTTGCGCTTTTTGCACACATGTCGGACGCTGCACGCGCTGCTGACGCCCATTGCCGAGGAAAAGATGACCGAGAAACCCGCCCTCAAACCCAAGGATGCCCCTGATCTGTCTCGGTTCGACTGGCGCGACCCGTTCCGCCTTGACGATCAGCTGACCGAGGAAGAGCGGATGATGCGCGACGCGGCCCGCGCCTATGCGCAGGAAAAGCTGCAACCCCGCGTCACCCGCGCCTATGAGCGCGAGGAAACCGACCCGCAGATCTTCCGCGAGATGGGCGAGATGGGCCTGCTGGGGGTCACGGTTCCAGAGCAATATGGCGGGCTCGGCGCCTCTTACGTCGCCTACGGCCTTGTCGCGCGCGAGGTCGAGCGTGTGGACAGCGGCTATCGCTCGATGATGTCGGTGCAGTCCAGCCTCGTGATGTATCCGATCTATGCCTATGGCTCGGAAGAGCAGCGGATGAAGTATCTGCCGAAACTGGCCAGTGGCGAATTCATCGGCTGCTTCGGCCTGACCGAACCCGACGCGGGTTCCGACCCGGCAGGCATGAAGACCGTGGCCCGCAAGACTGCCAGCGGCTATGTGCTGAACGGGTCGAAGATGTGGATCTCGAACAGCCCGATCGCCGATGTCTTCGTGGTCTGGGCCAAGTCCGAGGCCCATGGCGGCAAGATCCGCGGCTTCGTGCTGGAAAAGGGCATGAAGGGCCTGTCCGCCCCCAAGATCGAGGGCAAACTGTCGCTGCGCGCCTCGATCACCGGCGAAATCGTCATGTCCGATGTCGAAGTGGGCGAGGATGCGCTTCTGCCGCATGTGGAAGGGCTCAAGGGGCCGTTCGGCTGCCTCAACCGCGCGCGCTACGGGATCAGCTGGGGCGTGATGGGCGCGGCGGAATTCTGCTGGCACGCGGCGCTGCAATACGGGCTTGACCGCAAGCAGTTCAACAGGCCGCTGGCCCAGACTCAGCTTTACCAGAAGAAACTGGCCGACATGATGACCGAGATCAGCCTTGGCCTGCAGGGCAGTCTGCGCGTGGGCCGGCTGCTGGACGAGGCGAACGCTGCCCCCGAGATGATCAGCCTGGTCAAGCGCAACAACTGCGGCAAGGCGCTGGACATCGCGCGCATGGCGCGCGACATGCACGGCGGCAACGGCATTTCGCAGGAATTCCAGGTGATGCGTCACATGGTGAACCTGGAAACCGTGAATACCTATGAGGGCACGCATGACGTGCACGCCCTTATCCTGGGCCGCGCCCAGACCGGACTTCAGGCGTTCTTCTGAGCGCCGCGACAGGGAGACTAGAATGAACCACTCCGATACCCTTGCCGCCTGCGGCTTTTCCGATGCCGAGCTGACGGCGGGCGATCTGGTCGTGACCTCGCCGATCGACGGGGCCGAGGTTGCGCGCCTTGCCCAGACCGGCGCGCAGGACATGGCCGCCGTCATCGCCGCTTCGCAGGCCGCCTTCCGCCAATGGCGCGAGGTTCCCGCCCCCCGGCGCGGCGAACTGGTGCGCCTTCTGGGCGAGGAACTGCGCGCCGCGAAAGAGCCGCTGGGCGCGCTGGTCACCCTTGAGGCCGGCAAGATCATCAGCGAAGGCCTGGGCGAAGTGCAGGAGATGATCGACATCTGCGACTTCGCCGTGGGCCTCTCGCGCCAGCTTTACGGCCTCACCATCGCCTCGGAACGCCCCGGTCACCGGATGATGGAGACATGGCACCCGATGGGTCCCTGCGGCGTCATTTCGGCCTTCAACTTCCCGGTGGCGGTCTGGTCGTGGAACGCGGCGCTCGCGCTGGTCTGCGGCGATCCGGTGATCTGGAAACCCTCCGAAAAAACCCCGCTGACGGCCCTCGCGACGATGAAGATCATGCAGCGTGCGCTGGACCGGTTCGGCGATGCGCCCGAAGGGCTGGTGCAGCTTGTCATCGGCGGCCCCGAGGTGGGCGAAGCGCTGGTCGCCTCGAAGGACGTGCCGATCATTTCGGCCACCGGATCGACCCGGATGGGACGGATCGTCGGGCCGAAGGTCGCTGAACGCTTTGGCCGTTCGATCCTCGAACTCGGCGGCAACAATGCGATGATCGTCGCCCCTTCCGCCGATCTGGACATGGCCGTGCGGGCCATCGTCTTTTCCGCCGTCGGCACCTGCGGACAGCGCTGCACCTCGCTTCGGCGGCTGATCGTGCACGAAAGCATCCGCGAGGATCTGGTGGCCCGGCTGGTCAAGGCCTATGCCAGCCTGCCGATCGGCGATCCCCGTGTGGCCGGCACGCTGATCGGCCCGCTGGTTGACGCGGCGGCGCGCGACCGGATGCAGGCGATGCTGGAGCGCGCCCGCGCCGAAGGCGGCACCGTGCATGGCGGCGAAACGGTCGAGGGCGTCACGGGCGGCACCTATGTCACCCCGGCCATCGTCGAGATGCCCGGCCAGACCGACACGGTGCGCGAGGAAACCTTTGCCCCGATCCTCTATGTCCTGAGCTATTCGGATCTGGACGAGGCCATCGCCCTGCAGAACGACGTGCCGCAGGGCCTGTCGTCCTGCATCTTCACGCTGAACCTGCGCGAGGCCGAGACCTTCCTGTCGGCCGTGGGCTCGGACTGCGGCATTGCCAATGTCAACATCGGCCCCTCGGGCGCCGAGATCGGCGGGGCCTTTGGCGGCGAGAAGGAGACCGGTGGCGGGCGCGAAAGCGGCTCGGACGCCTGGAAGGGCTATATGCGCCGCCAGACCAATACGGTGAACTACTCGGCGCAGCTTCCGCTCGCGCAGGGCGTCAAGTTCGACATCTGAAACAATGACCCGACTTTCGGCGGAAGGGCCCCTTTCGGGGCCCTTCTTCCATCGTCGCGCTGCGCGTCATGAGCATCGGCCAGGCATGGTGTTCTGCCGGTTGAGATCAGCAATCATTGCCAGCGATTCATTCAGCGCCTCGACCTCGGCGGCTGCGACTGTGCCTCTGCCGCTTCGGGCACTTGCCCCGCCCGCCGGGCCGATCCGCAGAACCCCTCAGGCAGCGCGATCCAGCGCCGTCACCTCTCCGGGCGCATAGTGGCGGCCGAACTCGGTCGCCATGAACTCGGGCAATTGCACCTGTTCCTGGGCAACGAAACCCTGCCCCGGCAGCTTGCCGCTGCGCACCAGATCCACCGCGCCGCAGACGCCAGCCGCCGTTGTCACCTGAATGGCGCTGAACCTCTGCCCACCGATCATCTGGCCCAGCGACTTGTTCAGGAACGACTGTTCGCGCAGCACCCCGTCGCGCAGCCCGGTTGCGGTGCAGAACACGATCACAACGTCCTGATCCGTGCGCGGCAGCGCCGTTTCAAACACTTCCTTCATCAGGTCGCGGCGACGCTCCAACCCCAGATCGCTCAGCAAAAGGCGCAGGATGTCGCGGTGGCCGGGATAGCGGATCGTGCGATAGGACAGCCGCCGCACCCGGCCCTCCAGCGTTTCGCACAGCGTGCCGAGCCCGCCCGAGGTGTTGAAACATTCGTATTCCGACCCGTCCAGCGCGAAGCGTTCGTGATCCTCCAGCGGCGCGGTCTTGA
Source organism: Halodurantibacterium daqingense (assembly GCF_042666235.1). Classification (NCBI taxonomy): domain Bacteria; kingdom Pseudomonadati; phylum Pseudomonadota; class Alphaproteobacteria; order Rhodobacterales; family Paracoccaceae; genus Halodurantibacterium; species Halodurantibacterium daqingense. The sequence goes on from NZ_JBHTFQ010000006.1 coordinate 79,660, forward strand.
TGCGCTGGCCAGCAACGATCGCATCGCAGGGATTGCAGTATTCGTTGATAAGCCCGTCGGTGGACCAGGTAAGGTTGTATTTCAAGGCATTCGTCGGGAACAGTGGCAGCGCCCCCACCCGCAGAGACAGGGTATCAAGCGCGTCGAACTGCCCCGCAAGATGCGCCCCGACGATACCTACGAAGCCCGGCGCAAGGCCGCATTGCGGCATCAGAACCGTGCCCGCGTCCTGCGCAAGCGCGCGAACGGCTTCGGTGCCGGCGACATCCTCGGTCAGATCGAAGTAATGCGCACCAGCCGCCTTTGCCGCCGCCGCGATGGTGGGCGTCAGGAAGAAGGGCGCGGCACTGATGACGGCATCGAAGCCGGTCAGCACCCTGGCAAGCCCTGCCGGATCGGCGGCATCAACCGCCAGCGTCGGCCAGCCGGCCCCGGCCGCCCGATGAAGCGCCCGCGCATCCTGATCGGCCATGGTGACGCGATAGCGCCCCGAGGCCCCCAGCATCGTGGCGATGCACTGCCCGATATTCCCCGCGCCGACGATACAGATATGCCACATCCCTGCTCTCCTTTGTGGTTTCTGGGATCATGATCTGCCGCATCCCGGCGTTTCGCATCATGCAGAACGCCGGTATGCGTGGCAGAGGCCGGCATTTTGCCGGTCAGCCGCGTCATTATGCCGACGCAACGCGGTGCCCGCTCCGATGGCTTTCAATGCGCGGGCAAGCGGGTTACCACTGCACGACAGGCAGAGCCAGGGAGAGAAGATGACCGAGTTTCCGGTATTTGACGGACATAACGACCTTCTGCTGCATCTCTGGCTGTCAGGAGATCGCGCCGGCGACGGGTTCTTTGACGGCCGCGCCGGCCATCTGGATCTGCCGCGCGCCCGCGCGGGGGGCTTTGCGGGGGGCTTCTTTGCCAGCTGGATCCCCAACCCCGAGGATCTGCCCGAACCCGAAAACCTTGCCGCCGCCGTCAGCTATCCGGGGTTGGAGCCGAACCGCGCCGCCCGGATCAGCCTGCAGATGATGGGCATCCTGCGCCGCATGGAACGTGCCCGCCCCGATGCGCTGCAGGTCTGCACCAGCGCCGCCGACATCGAGGCCGCCCGGTCGCGCGGCGCCATCGCCGCCATCATGCATCTGGAAGGCTGCGAGGGGATCGGCCCCGATCTGGACGAGCTGCACCTGTTCCACGCCGCGGGCCTGCGCTCGCTCGGGCCGGTCTGGGCGCGGGAAACGATCTTTGCCCATGGGGTGCCGTTCCGCTTTGGCGTCACCCCCGATATCGGCCCGGGCCTCACCGACGCCGGCCGCCGGCTGGTGCGGGAATGCGGGGCGCTGGGCATACTGGTAGACCTGAGCCACCTGAACGAGGCCGGGTTCTGGGACGTCGCAAGGATCAGCGACCGCCCGCTGGTGGCCACCCATAGCAATGTCCATGCGCTCTGCCCCATGACGCGCAACCTGACCGACCGCCAGCTTGACGCCATCGCCGAGAGCAAGGGCCTGGTCGGCCTGAACTTTGCCACCAGTTTCCTGCGCGCCGATGGGCGCAAGGATGCCGAGACATCGCTTGACGTGCCGATCGCGCATCTGGCCTACCTGCTGGACAAGCTGGGCGAAGACGGCGTGGCGCTGGGATCGGATTTCGACGGCGCGCAGATCCCTTCGGCCATCGGCTCGGTGGCGGGGCTTCCGGCACTGATCGATGCCATGCGCAAGGCGGGTTTCGGCGACCCGCTGATCCGGCGCATCTGCTGGGACAACTGGCTTGGCCTCATCGGGCGGGTGATTGGCTAGAGTTCTTCGTATACCACGGCATACCTGCCTTTCATACCGCTACGTAATGCGCTAAGGAACCGCCAGACGAGTCATCCAAGCGGAGAGGCACATGACCAAGATCAAGGTAGAGAACCCCGTCGTCGAGCTTGACGGCGACGAGATGACCCGGATCATCTGGGATTTCATCAAGAAGAAACTGATCCTGCCCTATCTGGACATCAACCTCAAATACTACGACCTCGGCATCGAGGAACGCGACCGCACCGATGACCAGATCACCATCGATGCCGCCAATGCGATCAAGCAATATGGCGTGGGCGTGAAATGTGCCACCATCACCCCGGACGAAGCCCGGGTCGAGGAATTCGGCCTCAAGCAGATGTGGCGCTCGCCCAACGGGACGATCCGCAACATCCTGGGCGGCGTGATCTTCCGCGAACCGATCATCTGCAAGAACGTGCCGCGCCTTGTGCCCGGCTGGACACAGCCGATCGTCGTGGGCCGCCACGCCTTCGGCGACCAGTATCGCGCCACCGATTTCCGCTTTCCGGGCAAGGGCAAGCTGACGATCAAGTTCGTCGGCGAGGATGGCACGGTGATCGAGAAGGAAGTGTTCGACGCGCCCGGCGCCGGTGTGACCATGGCGATGTACAACCTCGACCAGTCGATCATCGACTTTGCCCGCGCCTCGATGAACTATGGTCTGGTCAAGGGCTGGCCGGTCTATCTCTCGACCAAGAACACCATCCTCAAGGCCTATGACGGCCGCTTCAAGGACCTGTTCCAGAAGGTCTATGACGAAGAATTCGCCGACAAGTTCAAGGCGGCCGGCATCACCTATGAACACCGGCTGATCGACGACATGGTGGCCTCGGCGCTGAAATGGTCGGGCGGCTATGTCTGGGCCTGCAAGAACTATGACGGCGACGTGCAGTCGGATACCGTGGCGCAGGGTTTCGGCTCGCTCGGCCTGATGACCTCGGTGCTGATGACGCCGGATGGCAAGACGGTCGAGGCCGAGGCCGCGCATGGCACCGTGACCCGTCACTACCGTCAGCACCAGCAGGGCAAGGAGACCTCCACGAACTCGATCGCGTCGATCTATGCCTGGACGGGCGGGCTGAAGCACCGCGCCACGCTGGACAACAACGAGGCGCTGATGACCTTCGCCAACACGCTTGAACGCGTGACGGTGCAGGCGGTCGAGGACGGTTTCATGACCAAGGACCTCGCGCTGCTGGTCGGCCCGGATCAGAAATGGCTCACCACGATGGGCTACCTGGAAAAGGTGGACGAATATCTGAACAAGGCGCTTGCTGGCTGACAGGCCCGCGCCATCCCGGAGCGCAACGCCCGGGACCAGAATGCACAGGCGCGCCCTCGGGCGCGCCTTTTCTGTCGCCCCATCCCCACCTCGGTGCAGAACGCGTGCACAAGGGCCACGCGGGCCGGTCATGCCTCGCGACCGCGCAGATGCGCGGCGGCCCGGCCGGTGGAACCGCAACGACCCGGGCGGGGCAACGGGCGTCCGGCCCCTCTGCGCCGGCGGCAGAGGCGGCGTGGTCGCCCGGACGCCCGAATGCAGGGTTCCTGTGACAAAAGGCCACTGGAATCCCGCGCGGCTTCGGTGCATTGGCAGGCCATGACCGAACCGCAGAAAACCGCGCGACATTCCTGGCTGGACGACATGCAGGGCCTTCTGTTCGGCGTCACCATGTGCGCCTTCGGCCTGGCGATCCTGACCGAGGCGGGATTCGTCACCGGGCAGACGGCGGGGCTTGCGGTGCTGATCGGCTATGCGACGGGCTGGGATTTCGGCCCGGTGTTCTTCGCGATCAACCTGCCGTTCTACGCGCTCGCGCTGCGGCGCATGGGGCTGCGCTTCACGCTCAAGACCTTTGCCGCCGTGGCGCTCCTGTCGGTGCTGACCACGCTCCTGCCCCGGATGATCGCCTTCGAACACCTGTCGCCCGCTGCGGCGGCGGTGCTGTTCGGACTGGTTTCGGGGGCCGGGCTGCTTGCGCTGTTCCGGCATGGGGCAAGCCTGGGCGGCGTCGGCATCGTGGCGCTGTATCTTCAGGATCGCACCGGTTTTCGCGCGGGCTACGCGCAGCTTCTGTTCGACATCATGGTCTTTGGCGCCGCCCTTCTGGTGATGGAACCGGCGGCAGTGGGCTGGTCGCTCCTGGGGGCGGCGGTGCTCAATCTCGTGATCGCTGTCAATCACCGCCGGGACCGCTATATCGCGACCTGAGCCCGTTGGGGCTGGATTTTGCGGGCATTCTCGGATAATCGCGGCGGCGCAGCATAAAAGGCAGACCCTATGGACCTTCGCAATATCGCGATCATCGCGCACGTTGACCACGGCAAAACAACCCTGGTGGACGAGCTTCTGAAACAATCCGGTGCGTTTCGCGACAATCAGGCCGTGGCCGAGCGGGCAATGGATTCGAACGATATCGAGCGCGAGCGCGGCATCACGATCCTTGCGAAATGCACCTCGCTCGAATGGGGCGGCAAGCGGATCAACATCGTCGATACCCCCGGCCACGCCGATTTCGGCGGCGAGGTCGAACGCATCCTGAACATGGTCGATGGCGTGGTGCTGCTGGTCGATGCTGCCGAAGGCCCGATGCCGCAGACGAAATTCGTGACCTCCAAGGCGCTGGCGCTGGGGCTGCGCCCGATCGTGGTGCTGAACAAGGTCGACAAGCCCGATGCCGAACCCGACCGCGCGCTGGATGAGGTGTTCGACCTTTTCGCCAACCTTGGTGCGACGGACGAACAGCTTGATTTTCCGGTGCTTTACGCCTCGGGCCGGTCCGGCTGGGCGGATGAGGAACTGGACGGCCCGCGCAAGGATCTTTCGGCGCTTTACGATCTGGTGGTGCGCCATGTGCCGGAACCGAAGCAGATCGCGCACCGGTCCGAGCCCTTCCGGATGCTGGCCACAACGCTTTCCGCCGACCCGTTCATCGGCCGCATCCTGACCGGCCGTGTCGAGAGTGGCACGCTCAAGGTCGGCGAAACGCTCAAGGCGCTGTCGCGCGACGGCGAGCGGATCGAGCAGTTCCGCGTGACCAAGATCCTCGCTTTCCGCGGTCTGGGCCAGCAGCCCATCGACGCCGCCGAAGCGGGCGACATCGTGACCATCGCCGGCATGAGCAAGGCGACCGTGGCCGACACGCTCTGCGCGCCCGAGATCGACGTGCCGCTGCCGGCGCAGCCGATCGACCCGCCGACCATCTCGGTCACCTTCGGCATCAACGATTCGCCCCTGGCCGGCAAGGACGGCAACAAGGTGCAGTCGCGCGTCATCCGCGACCGCCTGATGAAGGAAGCCGAGGTCAACGTCGCGATCAAGATCAGCGACACCCCCGGCGGCGAGGCCTTCGAGGTCGCGGGCCGCGGCGAATTGCAGATGGGCGTGCTGATCGAGAACATGCGCCGCGAAGGGTTCGAGCTGTCGATCTCGCGCCCGCGCGTTCTGTTCCGCGAGGAAGACGGCCAGCGGCTGGAGCCGATCGAGGAAGTCACCATCGACGTGGATGACGAATATTCCGGCGCGGTGATCGAGAAACTGACCGGCGCGCGCAAGGGCGACCTGGTCGAGATGAAACCCGCAGGCGCCGGCAAGACCCGGATCATCGCCCATGTGCCCTCGCGCGGGCTGATCGGCTATCACGGCGAGTTCCTGACCGACACGCGCGGCACCGGCGTCCTGAACCGCGTGTTCCACGAATGGGCGCCGCACAAGGGGCCGATCCAGGGCCGCCGCCAGGGCGTGCTGATCTCGATGGAGAACGGCGTTTCGGTGGGCTATGCGCTCTGGAACCTCGAGGAGCGCGGCAAGCTGTTCATCGGCGCGCAGGAACAGGTCTATGAGGGGATGATCATCGGCGAACATTCCCGCGACAACGACCTTGAGGTGAACCCGCTCAAGGGCAAGAAGCTCACGAACATCCGCGCCTCCGGCACGGATGAGGCGGTGCGGCTGACGACCCCGGTGCGGTTCAGCCTGGAAGAGGCCATCGCCTATATCGACGATGACGAACTGGTCGAGGTGACGCCCAAGTCGATCCGCCTGCGCAAGCGGTTCCTTGACCCGCATGAACGCAAGCGTCAGGCCAAGGCGGCAAGCTGACAGGAGGGCGGGGGTTTCCCCGCCCTTTTCCGTTCGATCAGCCCGCGGGCTGGGCGCGTTCGACCAGCCGCGCGAAAAAGCTCGCCCCCACCGGCGCAACCTCGTCGTTGAAATCGAAGCCGGGGTGGTGCAATCCCGGCCCCTCCCCCTGCCCGAGGAACAGATAGGCGCCCGGACGCTGTTCCAGCATGTAGGAAAAGTCCTCGGCCCCCATCTCGCGCGAGGCCTCGGCCTCGACCGCTGCGGCGCCCGAGATTTCGCGCGCGACCTCGGCGGCAAAGGCGGCGCGTGAGGGATCGTTGATCGTGGCCGGATAGCCCAGCTGATAATCCAGCCGCGCCGTAACGCCATAGGCGGCGGCGGTGCCCTCGACCAGTTCGGCAAAGCGGCGCTGGACCATTGCCTGCACCTCCTTGTCGAAGGTGCGGATCGTGGCGCAGAACCAGGCCTCGTCGGGGATGACATTGTCGGCGGTGCCCGCATGGATCTGCGTGACCGAGATCACCAGATCCCTGGTCGCCATGTGGTTGCGGCTGACGATGGTCTGCACCGCACTGATCATCGCCAGCGCCGCCACGATCGGATCGGCGGTTTCATGCGGCATGGCGCCGTGACCGCCGCGCCCCGTGACATGGACCCAAGCCGTATCGACTGCAGCCATGATCGGGCCCGGCGTCGTCACGAAATGCCCCGCAGGCGTGTTGGGCGAGGTGTGCAGGGCAAAGACCTGCGTAATGCCGAACCGGTCCAGAACCCCCTCGCGCACCATCACCCCTGCGCCGCCGCCGCCCTCTTCCGCCGGCTGGAAGATCAGCGCGACCCGACCCGAGAAGTTGCGGGTTTCCGCCAGATACCGCGCAGCGCCCAGCAGCATCGTCACATGGCCGTCGTGGCCACAGGCATGCATTTTCCCCGGCACGGTCGAGGCATGGGGCAGCCCGGTCGCTTCCGACATCGGCAGCGCATCCATGTCGGCGCGCAGACCGATCGTTGGGCCATCGCCCTGCCCGTTGATGATCGCGATGATCCCGGACTCGGCGATCCCGCGATGGATTTCGTCAACGCCGAAACTCTCCAGCCGGGCCGCGATGAAATCGGCCGTCTGGTGGCAGTCGAACTGCAGTTCGGGGTGCTGGTGCAGATGGCGGCGCCAGGTCTTCATCTCCTCCGAGAAATCGGCAATACGGTTGAGAACGGGCATCATGGACTCCTTGGCGCTTTCCCGGGATTGTGCCGCCAGATGACCGCAAAACGGAAGGCGCCGCAATGACCATCGATCCCGCCACCCTGCCCGATGCGCCCCTGCCCCGGCTTCTGGCCATCATGGCGGCGCTGCGCGATCCCGCCAGGGGGTGCCCCTGGGATATCGAACAGGATTTCGCCTCGATCGCGCCCTATACGATCGAAGAAGCCTATGAAGTGGCCGATGCGATCGAACGCCGGGACTGGCCGGCGCTTGAGGGCGAACTGGGCGATCTGCTGCTGCAGGTCGTCTATCACGCCCAGATGGGTGCCGAGGCCGGGCTGTTCGATTTCGACAGCATTGCCGCGGCGACCAATGCCAAGATGATCGCCCGCCACCCGCATGTGTTCGGCACGGCCAACCGCGACAAGAGCGCGGCCGATCAGGTCGCCGACTGGGAGGCGATCAAGGCCGCGGAACGCGCCGCATCGCAGGAAAAGGGCGTGCTTGACGGCGTGGCGCTTGGGCTTCCCGCGCTGATGCGGGCGGTCAAGCTGCAGCGCCGGGCGGCGCGGGTGGGCTTCGACTGGCCCGATGCCGCGCAGGTTCTGGACAAGATCGCCGAGGAAACCCGCGAACTGGTCGAGGCACGCGACAGCCTTGGCCCCGAGGCCCGCGAAGAGGAATTCGGCGACCTTCTGTTCGTCATGGCCAATCTGGCGCGACACCTGGACATCGACCCCGAAGTCGCGCTGCGCCGCGCCAATGACAAGTTCACCCGCCGCTTCGGCGCGGTCGAATCTGCCCTGGCCGCGACGGGCCGAACCCCGGCCCAATCCACGCTTTCCGAGATGGACAGCCTCTGGGATGCGGCAAAACGCGCCGAGAAAAAGGCGGGCTCCTAATCCTGATAAAAGGAATCATGATTGACGAAAGCAAATTTGTCGGGTTTAAGCGCGACAGGATTTGTTAGATCATTCTGGAGGAGTATCATGACTCTGCGTTCCGTTCTGCTGGGCTCTGCCCTTGCTGCCGTTGCCATTCCGGCGCTGGCCGATGAGGTCAATGTCTATACCACGCGTCAGGCCTTCCTGATCGAGCCCGTGGTCGAGGCCTTCACCGAGGCGACCGGCATCACCGTCAACCTCTCCTATATCGAGTCGGGTCTCGTCGAGCGCCTGACCGCCGAGGGCGAACGTTCGCCGGCCGACCTGGTGCTGACCGTCGATATCGCCAACCTGCAGCAGATCGTCGATGCCGACGTCCTGCAACCGATCGACAACGACGTGCTGAAGGCCGCGGTGCCCGAGCATCTGCGCAGCCCTGACGACCTCTGGTATGCGCTGACCACCCGCGCCCGCGTGGTCTATGCCCACAAGGACCGCGTTGCCGAGGGTGAAGTCACCACCTACGAGGATCTGGCCGACGAGAAATGGCGCGGCCGCATCTGCACCCGCCCCGGCGTGCACAACTACAACCTCGCGCTGCTGGCCGCCGTCATCGCCCATCACGGCGAAGAAGCCGCACGCGACTGGGCCGAGGGGCTGAAAGCCAACCTCGCCCGCAAGCCGGAAGGCAACGACCGTCAGCAGGTGCGGGCCGTCTGGGCCGGCGAATGCGACATCGCGCTGGCGAACACCTATTACATGGGCGCGATGCTGGCCGATGACGAACAGCGCGCCTGGGCCGAAAGCGCACGGATCGTGTTCCCGACCTTCGAGGATGGCGGCACGCATCTGAACGTTTCGGGCGTGGCGATGACCAAGGCGGCGCCGAACCACGATGCAGCGATCCAGTTCCTCGAATACATGGTCTCGCCCGAAGCACAGGCCATCTATGCCGAGCTGAACCACGAATACCCGGTGCTCGAAGGCGCGGCGCGCTCGGAACTGGTTGCAAGCTGGGGCGAACCCGCGTTCGACACCCATGACCTGACGGAAATCGCGCGCAACCGCGCGGCAGCCCTGCGGATCATGGAAGAGGTCGATTTCGACGGCTGACCCGCCGCGGAACCGTCGGGAAGGGGCCGTCATCCGGCCCCTTCCGCCTTTTGCAAACCACCCGCCTGTTGCCCCGGTGGAACTGCGGCGCTGACCTTGGCCTGCGTGCCGCGGCCGGAGCTGTGCCGCGCCGCATGTCGGGACGATGGTGATTGGCGATCTCATGCGTCACCGGCGATGCACGCCGGATGCTCTCGGCGCGCGGGCTTCGCCGGCCTGCTCCCGGATCGGTCGGATCGCGCATTTGGCCATGGCGCCCTGCCGGGGGTGGTGCAGCGTGCTGATGCCCTGCTGCGCCCGTCGCCGTGAGACTGCACAGGCAAGCGAAGGGCGCGCTGTCGCCGCGATCCGCGCCTCGCCATTCGGCGCCACAGGGGCGCGCGGGACAGGAACGCCGCCATCACGCCAGGACCTGATCGCGCCGCCGGGCCGGCGCTGCCTCCGGTGCGGGGCTGGAGTCGGTGCGGCGCTGCCGCCGGTGCGGGGCTGGAGCCGGCCGTCTCTCGCCTCCGCCAGCCCTGGCTTACACCTCTCATGAAGGCCCGGAGCGTGATCGGCCCGCCGCCGATCAAGAAGCCGCCGATCGAGAAACCGTCGTCTGGCGCGGCGGCCATCGCGGGCCCGGACTGCCCTTGTCACCCCGAGCGCCCTCGCGGCAGGGGTCGGCAGGGCGCTGCTCCGGGTTGACTGCGGTATGCGTGCCGGATCCTCGTTCCCTTGGGGGCACGCCGCTTCCGACCTGTGGCAAGCGCAGCCGCGGCCGATCCGGTCGTCCGCCGCCGGGCCGGGACACGCGGACTCGCCAGCAGGCCGGACAGCCCCGTCGCGCAGGCAGGAGCCAGCGTGCCCCTCCAGCCTCACCGGAAGGTGCCGGAAGCTCGCGGCCCGCCGCGCCGCCAATGCGGCCGCGCTCTCTTGTGACCGCCCCTGCGCCGGGGTATGAGGTTGGAAACGGAGGCTTTCATGTCCGCACCCACCCCCGCTGCAGAACGGCCGCAGCTTTACCTCATCACACCGCCGGCGTTCGATCCGGCCCCTTTTGCCGACCAGCTTGCCGCAGTGCTTGACGGGGCTGAAATCGCCTGCATCCGCCTTGCCCTTGCCACCCGCGACGAGGATGCGGTGGCGCGGGCTGCCGATGCGCTGCGCGATGTTGCCCATGCCCGCGACGTGGCGCTGGTGATCGAGAGCCATGTGCTGATGGTTGAACGGCTTGGCCTGGACGGCGTGCATCTGACCGACGGCGCCCGCAACCTGCGCAAGGTGCGCAAGGATCTGGGCGAGGATGCGATCGTCGGCGCCTATTGCGGCATCACGCGCCACGACGGCATCAATGCGGCCGAGGCTGGCGCCGATTACGTCGCCTTCGGGCCGGTGGGCCGCACCCCGCTGGGGGCCGGCGAAACCGCCCCGGACGACCTGTTCCAGTGGTGGTCCGAGATGATCGAGGTGCCGGTGGTGGCCGAAGGCGCGCTGAGTGTCGAGGATGTGGCCCGGCTGGCACCGATGACGGATTTCTTTGCCTTCGGCGAAGAGATCTGGCGCAGCGAGGATCCGCTTTTGGCGCTCAGGGCGCTGGTTGCGCCGCTGGGATAGCCCCCATGCCGCTGCGCACCGCCATTTCGCAATGGGCGGCAAGGGCCTTGCGATCCGCGAAATCCCCCACCCGCACCGGCGGGTGGAACACCACATCCACCCGTCCCTGCCGGGGCTGCGCCAGCACGGCCAGCAGATGCGGCCCCAGCGCCATGTCACCCCACCAGCCATAGAAGCGCGGATCGGCCCCTTCGGGCGCCTGATACCGCACCGAGACCGGCTGAACATGCAGGATCTCGGCCAGGCCATGGGTGAAGAAGGCCGCGAACAGCGTCGTCTTGAACGGCAGCACCCGCTGGCCGTCGGTACTTGTGCCTTCGGGGAAGAACAGAAGCTTGTGGCCGGCCCGCAGACGCGCCTCGAACAGTTCCTTCTGCAACCGCGCCTCGCGGCCATTGCGGTTGATGAACACGGTTCCGGTGGCCCGCGCCAGCCAGCCGATGCCCGGCCAACCCGCAACCTCGGCCTTTGACACGAAATAGACCCGCTGCGGCGCGTTCAACGTGAAGATGTCCAGCCACGAGGCGTGGTTGGCCACCACCGCGCCCTTTTCCTGCATCGGACGGCCATGCGTGCGCAGATGCAGACCAAGGATCACGAAGGCGCTGCGACAGACGAACTGGGTGATATGCGGCGTGATCGGCCGGCGCAGGCCGAACAGCGGGCGTTCGACCAGCCGAAGCGCAAGCAGCAGCACGAGACAGCCATAGGTGACAAGCAGCAGCGCCGCCCCGCGCCAGATCACCCTCAACCAGCCCATCGGCGGAATGCGACAGGGTGTCGGGGCCGCCTCGGAATGCCAGGTGCTCACACGCGGGCCTCTTGCTTGCGCATGTAGAAGCCGCGGTGCTTTTCCGACATGACCCGTGTGTCCATCAGCAGGCAGACATCGGTGGTATTGAAATCGTGATCCACGAAGGCACCGTCGCCGACAAAGCCGCCAAGCCGGATATAGGCCTTGATCAGCGCGGGCGTCAGGCGCATCGCCTCGCGCCGGTCGATCTGGTCGTCGGGCAGCAGGTCCATCGGCTGATAATGCGCCTCCTGCGCCCGGACCCGCAAGCTGTCCGGCGCGAGGTGGAACCGGTGAAGATAGCTTAGCGGCTGGCGCAGCGCCGCGATGTCGGTGCCGTGGAAACTGGCCACACCGAACAACACCTCGATCTCGCGCCGCAGGACATAGTCTGCCAGGCCGTTCCACAGATGGAACATCGCCGTGCCGCCACGATAGTCGGCATGAACGCAGGACCGGCCCAGTTCCAGCAGCCGCCGCCCCGAGGCGCGCAGCGGCCCAAGGTCATATTCGGTTTCGCTGTAATACCGGCCCAGGGCTTCGGCGCGATCGCAGGGCAACAGCCGATAGACCCCGACCACATGGTCAAGCCGCGCCGCATCACGCCGGCGGTCGATCAGCACCAGATGGTCATAGAACGGATCGTACCTGTCGCGCTCCAGCCGGTTCGCGTGATCGACAAGGTCGCCGTCGCCGCCAAGCTCGGTCACGAAGACGTCGTAGCGCAGCCGCTGCGCCGCCAGCACGTCCTGTTCCTCGGTGGCCAGTTTCAGTTCGAAATGGGGATCGGTCGGGGTCATCAACTCGCGGTTCTGCGGGGGCGCCGGGCTCTCGCGGTTCTAGGGGTCACGCAGCAAATATGCAACTGAAAGCAACAATGATGAAGACGGGCGGGTCCCAGCATGGCGCGGTTAACGTTTTGTTTATCAATATTACGGATCAAGAACCAACAGCAACTCAACCCTGCGGCCGTCAATGACAACCTTTCCCTGATGCTCGAAGTTCACGGTGATCCGTCCGGCGATGTTCGACTGCACCTGTCCCAGGCCCCAGTCGGGGCGGGCGGGATGGCGGACAAACATCCCCGGTTCCAGGATCGCGTTCATTCCCCCCATCATCTCTCCTGTTCCGGACGATATTCCATGACGGTTGCCCCTGATCTGAGCGCCCTGCTCGCCTCGCGTATCTGCCACGACCTTATCAGCCCTCTGGGCGCGATCGGCAATGGCCTGGAACTGATGCGGATGGCCGGCACGACAAGGGGCCCCGAGGCGGACCTCATCGCCGAAAGCGTCCTGAGCGCCAGCGCCCGGATCCGTTTCTTCCGTGTGGCCTTCGGCGCGGCGGCACTCGGGCAGCGGATGGGCCGGCCCGAGATCCTGTCGATCCTTGCCGACATGACCGCCGGCAGCCGGCTCCGGATCGACTGGCAGCCGATGGGCGACCTGCCGCGCCACGAGGTGCGCCTGGCCTTCCTGCTGTTGCAATGCCTTGAAACCGCCATGCCCTATGGCGGCGCGATCACCGTCACCTGCGAAGGCGGGATGTGGGAAATGACGGGGCTGGCGCCGCGGCTGCGGATCGAGACCGATCTCTGGGACGGGCTCGAGGATCCGTCGCTTGCGCCGCCGCCGGCAGCGGCACAGGTGCATTTCGCCCTGGTTCCGCCGGAACTGCGCGCCCAGGGTCGAAGCCTGCGGGTCGAGACCACCGAAACCCGGATCCGGCTGCGCTACTAGCGCCTTTCGGGCAAGGTGGTTCATTCCCGGGCTCGGGTGGATCGACGGCCGTCAGGCCCGGTCCGGCCCTGAACTCGGCGGCGGACAGCATGAGAGGCGTGCCGCCGATCAGCGCCTCGGGCTGCATGGACATAGCGGGCCGCGCGGGGGTGGGCGATCTGCGCCAGTGACGGCTGTTGCTGCCCTGGCCGGATCGTCTGGCGGCGGCGTGCGCGATCCTGCGGTTCATCCGCGCGGCTTGGCCATTGGTCTGGAAATGGTTCAGTGCGGCCCGGTCGCGGGGATCAGGGCCGCACGGTTCCGTTTCCGGTCACCAGATACTTGAAGCTGGTCAGCTGCTCGGCGCCCACCGGGCCGCGGGCGTGCAGCTTGCCGGTGGCGATACCGATTTCCGCGCCCATGCCGAACTCGCCGCCATCCGCGAACTGGGTCGAGGCATTGCGGATCAGGATCGCGCTGTCGAGCCGGGTAAAGAACCGGTCCGCCGTGGCGTCATCCTCGGTCAGGATCGCCTCGGTATGCTGCGAGCCATAGCGACGGATATGGGCAATTGCCGCGTCCACGTCCGCCACCACCTCGGCGGCAATGATGCGGTCAAGGAACTCGCGGCCAAAGTCCTCGGCATCGGCCGGAACCACGCCGGGCAGATGCTGCAGACCCGGCCCGCCGCGCACCTCGACGCCGGCAGCCACCAGATCCGCGATGATCTGCGCGCCCAGCCCGTCCACGATGTCACGGTGCAGCAGAAGGCATTCGGCCGCGCCGCAGATCCCGGTGCGCCGGGTCTTGGCGTTCAGAACCACCGCCCGCGCCTTCTGCGGATCGGCAGCCACATCGACATAGACATGGCAAATGCCCTCCAGATGGGCAAAGACCGGCACGCGCGCTTCCGCCTGAACCAGGCCCACCAGCCCCTTGCCGCCGCGCGGCACGATCACGTCGATCACCCCGACCATCCGCAGCATTTCCGTTACCGCCGCCCGATCGCGCGTCGGCACAAGCTGGATCGCATCTTCGGGCAGGCCTGCGGCACGCAAGCCGTCGCGCAGGCAGGCATGAATTGCCGCCGAGGAATGGAAGCTTTCCGACCCGCCCCGCAGGATCACCGCATTCCCGGCCTTGAGACACAGCGCACCGGCGTCGGCGGTCACGTTGGGACGGCTTTCATAGATCACGCCGACAACCCCCAGCGGCGTGCGGACACGACGGATATGCAGCCCGTTCGGCCGGTCCCAGGCGGCGATGTCCTGCCCCACCGGATCCGGCTGGGCCGCAACGGCGCGCAGACCTTCGACGATGGAGGCAATCCGGCCCTCATCCAGCAGCAGCCGGTCCATCATCGCGGCCGAAAGGCCCTTGTCGCGGCCAAAGGCCAGATCGCGCGCATTCGCCTCGATGATCTGCCCGCGCGCGTCCCAGACCGCCGCCGCCGCCGCGTCGAGCGCGGCGCGTTTGGCCTCCGAAGGGGCATAGGCCAGTTCCGCAGCCGCAGCCTTGGCCCGCAGCCCCATCGCCCGCATCGTTTCCTCGATCTCGCTCATCGTTTCCTCACAGCACCATGTCGTCGCGGTGGATCAGCGCCGCCCGGCCGGGATAGCCCAGAACCGCCTCGATCTCGGCGGATCGGCGCCCGGCGATGGCGCGCGCCTCGTCCCCGGTATAGCGGGCAAGCCCCTTGCCCAGGGTCTCGCCCCCCGCGCCCAGGATCGCGACCGGCTCGCCGCGACCGAAATCACCGCTGACGGCCAGCACCCCGGCGGGCAGCAACGACCGGCCCTGACGCAGCGCGGCCTCGGCGCCCGCATCGACGCGGATCGTGCCCTTTTCCTTCATCGCCGCAATCCAGCGCTTGCGCGCCACCTGCGGATCGGCCTGGGCGGTGAACCAGGTGCAGGCAGCCCGCCCCTCGGCCAGGGCCAGCAGCGGCCGCGAAACCGAGCCCTCCATGATCGCCATGGCGCAGCCGCCGCGCACCGCCGTCTTGGCGGCAAGCAGCTTGGTCTTCATCCCGCCCTTGGAGAGGCCGGAGATCGGATCGCCCGCCATTGCCTCGATCGCCGGGGTGATCTCCTCGATCAGATCGAAGCGGCGGGCGGTCGGATCTTCCTTGGGATTGGCGGAATAGAACCCGTCCACATCCGACAGAAGCACCAACTGGTCGGCACCGACCGTTACCGCAACCTGCGCCGCAAGCCGGTCATTGTCGCCAAAGCGGATTTCATCGGTGGCGACAGTGTCGTTTTCATTGACGATCGGCACCACGCCAAGGCCCAGCAACGTCTGCAACGTGGCCCGGCTGTTGAGATAGCGGCGCCGGTCCTCGGTATCTTCGAGCGTCACAAGCACCTGCGCGGTGGTGATGCCATGGGGGGCAAGCACCTCTTCATAGGCGCGGGCCAGCCGGATCTGCCCGACCGCGGCCGCCGCCTGGCTTTGCTCAAGCGCGAGCGGCCCCGGCGGCAGGCCCAGCACCCCGCGCCCCAGCGCGATGGACCCCGAAGACACCAGCACCACATCCGCGCCGCCGGCCTTCAGCGCCGCGACATCCGCCGCAAGATCGCGCAGCCAGTCGTTGCGCAGCCCCGTTGTCCGATCGACCAGCAGCGCCGAGCCGATCTTGACCACCAATCGCCGCGCATCGGCGATCCTTGGTGTCAGGGTTGCCAAGGCGCATCCTCCTCGGGGGCGGCACGGTCCCGGGCGATCTCGGCCTGGATCGCGCGCAGCACATCCTGGATGCCCTCGCCGGCGACGCCCGAGATCAGGAACACCTTGCCGCCCGATGCCGCCTCAAGTGCCGCCTTCTTCTCGGCGCGCTCTTCCTCGTCCAGCGCGTCGATCTTGTTCAGCGCGGTGATCCGCGGCTTGCGGGCAAGCGCCTCGGCATAGGCCTCCAGTTCGCCGATGATCACCCGATAATCGTGCACAACATCCTCGGCGGTGCCATCGACCAGATGCAGCAGCACGGAACAGCGTTCGACATGGCCAAGGAACAGATCACCCAGCCCCCGCCCTTCGGACGCCCCCTCGATCAGGCCGGGGATATCGGCCATGACGAATTCCTTGCCGTCGATCCCCACCACACCGAGGTTCGGATGCAGGGTGGTGAAGGGATAATCCGCGATCTTGGGCCGTGCATTCGATGTCGCGGCAAGGAAGGTCGATTTGCCGGCATTCGGCAGGCCCAGAAGTCCCGCATCAGCGATCAGCTTGAGCCGGAGCCAGATGGTGCGCTCTACCCCCTCCTGCCCCGGATTGGCGCGGCGCGGTGACTGGTTGGTGGCGGATTTGAAATGCAGGTTGCCCCAGCCGCCATTGCCCCCGCGGGCCAGCAGAACGCGCTGGCCGGGTTCGGTCAGGTCGGCGATCAGCGTCTCTTCGTCCTCATCCAGGATCTCGGTGCCCACGGGAACGCGCAGGATGATGTCATCGCCGGATTTCCCGGTCATCTGCCGCCCCATGCCGGGCTGGCCGGATTTCGCGAAGAAATGCTGCTGGAAACGGAAATCGATGAGGGTGTTCAGCCCCTCCACCGCCTCGGCCCAGACCGAGCCGCCGTTGCCGCCGTCACCGCCATCGGGGCCCCCGAATTCGACGAACTTTTCGCGGCGGAAGCTGACGCAACCCGAACCGCCGCCGCCCGAACGGATATAGACCTTGGCCAGATCGAGGAACTTCATGTCATGCCGCCTTGTATTCTTTCCTTGTCAGCCGATAGAGCCAAATCGCCGCCGGCTCAACCCTCGCCGCCGAGGAATGCGTTGCCGCACCGGTTTTCCGGAAGCCGATGCGTTCCAGAAGCCGCGCCGAGGCGGGATTGTCCTGAAAGACCTCCGCCCCCAGCGCGGGCATGGGATAGTGTCGAAACAGCGCATCGACAAAGCCGTGCACCGCTTCCGCGCCCAGTCGCTGCCCGGCTTCGACGGGATCAAGGAAATAGAAGATCGAGGGCTCATCGCCCGCCCCCACGCCGATCGAGCCGATGAAACGGCCCGCACGCGTGATCGCCAGCCGGAACGGCGGCGCCCCGTGAAAGGCCGTCGCCTCGATGAAGGCGCCGGCTGCGGCAAGCGTCCAGTCCGGCGGGAAGACGAACAGCATCCGCCCGACCTCAGGCCGTGTGACGATGCGGCGCAGATCGCCTGCATCATCGGCCACCATCGGGCGCAGAAGCAGGCGATCCGTCGCAATCAGCATCGGTCAGTCAAGCTTGCGCAGATAGGTCCAGGTGGGAACCATCGCGCCGCGCGCCACGCTGAAGGCCTCGGCATCGCCCAGATAGACGAAACCGGCATTGGTCAGCACCCGGGCGGAACCGGGATTATCCTGAAACACCTGTGCGAACATCGTCTTGTTGCCCAGGGGGTTCGCCGCGACGATCGCCTGCACTGCCTCCGAGGCATAGCCGGTGTTCCACAGCGCCGGGGCGACCCAATAGCCGATCTCGGCCTGCGCACGGTCCAGCCGCGACAGTGACACAAGGCCCAGAAGCTCGGACCCGCCGTGCGCCGAACCGTCCAGCGCCCAGACCGCCTGCGCCCCGTCACCCGACATGGCCCGCGCCACGAAGGCTTCGGCCGCGCCCGGGGGATAGGGATGCGGGATCGAGGTTGTCTGCGTCGCAACCCGGCGATCCGCGCCATACATGGCAATCGGGCCGGCATCGGATCGGCGCAGGGGGCGCAGAACAAAACGTTCGGTCGGAACGACCGGCAGATCGGCTTCAAGCCGCGGCGTTATCAGTGTCATGCCTTCCCTCCTCGGGGCCGCCCGGCCGTATGGCCTGTGCCCCGCCTTTCTTGAAGATGGCGATAACCCGCCTGCCGCGCAAGCGGCCCCGGGCATCTTCTGGTCAACCCCGTTACCGGATAACCGGTTAACATCCGGCAAACGAAACGGGGGGCCGGCTGAGCAGCCGACCCCCCGATACATGAACTTTGTAAAGGTTCGGCTTACTCCGCAGCCTCCGCAACCGGGAGGACCGAAATGAATGTGCGGCCCTTGAGGCCCTTGTGGAAGGTCACATTGCCTTCGGTCACGGCGAAGATCGTGTGATCCTTGCCCATGCCGACGCCCTGGCCCGGCCACCACTTGGTGCCGCGCTGACGCACGATGATGTTGCCCGGGATGACCGACTGGCCCCCGAAAAGCTTCACGCCGAGGCGACGACCGGCCGAGTCGCGGCCGTTACGGGATGAACCGCCAGCTTTCTTGTGTGCCATATCGTGTTACTCCTGCGCTTCGGCCGCGGGTTTCTTCTTCGCGGCGCGTTTCGGTTTTGCCGGCGCCTCTTCGGCAACCGGAGCCGCCGGGGCGGCATTTGCCGGGGCCGAACCCGCGGCTGCCTTGACGCCGGTCGCATCCGCGCCCGAGGTCAGGATGTCGGTCACGCGCAGCAGCGTCAGCTTCTGGCGGTGGCCCTTGGTGCGCTGCGACGAATGCTTCCGGCGGCGCTTGACGTAGTGGATGACTTTCTCACCCTTGATCTGGTCGATCACTTCGGCCTGCACGGCAGCGCCCGACACCAGCGGGGCACCGACCGTCAGCTCATCGCCGCCGACCATCAGAATCTCGTTGAACTGGATCTTCTCGCCAGCTTCGGCAGCAAGCTTTTCCACGCGCAGGACGTCACCCGCCTGCACCCGGTATTGTTTGCCACCTGTCTTGAGGACCGCGAACATCGGCCTTTTCCTTCTCTGCTCCGCGTCCTGCGGCCCCCGTTTCCGGGCGTTTGCGCCAAGCGCCTTCGGACAGCGCGCCCCGAGGGGCGTAATCGATATGACCCGCCAGGGCACCATGCCGAGTCGGGAACCCGCTATATCGGGCAAGGCGTGCGCCCTGTCAAGCTTTGCTCAGATGTCCTGACTGCTGACGAACCGGCCCGTCGCCACGCCCAGATCCCGCGAGATCATCGTGAACAACCCGTCGAAGGCGGTGAACAGCGCCCGGTTCAGCCGCCGCCCCGCAGCCCCTTCCGAGAAGGCGATATAATCCTCCAGCGCGGCATCCTCCAGCGGCTGATAGGCAAGCGCGAGATAGGAATAGAGCCATTCGCCGGTTTCCTCTCGGATCACGGGTTCCTGGGACCAGACATCGGCCAGGATGTCGGTCTCGCTCATGTCGAAGCCGATGGCGTCGGCCTCGACCATGCCGTAATAGAAGGCGAGGTTCGAGTTCAGCGCCCCGGTCACGTTCTGCTCGACCAGATCGTTGGCGGTGACGAAGCGGTCGATCAGATCCAGCCGCGGGCTTTCCTCGGCCAGCAGCTCGTAGAAGTGATCGCGGCTCTGGGCATCCACGGCCTCGTCCAGCATCGCGCGGCGGGCGGACAGTTCGAGGCTCACGATCTGCTGGCCCTGCGCCGAGCCGAAGAAGGCCGCGATCTCGCCCGTCTCGGCGGCGCCGTCAAGCTCGGCGGTGAAACTGTCGATGAACCGGCTCTGCATGCGCTCGAGGTCATAGATCCGCGCAACCGTTTCGCGCCAGCGGGCGCCGCCCTGTCCGGGAAACATCTCGGCTTCCAGATCGGCACCATAGCCGATCCCCTCCTCCCGCATGATGGCGATCACCTCGTCAAGGCGCAGCAGCGCCGCGATCTCGGCCGCCGTGGCGACCTCATCCGCCTGCTGGGCAGCAACCGGCGCAGCCCCGACAAGCGAGAGAGCGAAAGCCATGGGCAGAAGTGACGAAGGCGGCCTTGAAAACATGATGATCCTGTGGGACGGGCGTTTCCTTAATGCTAGTGCCGCCCCCAGGCAAAGCCAAGCGCCCTGCAAAAAAACTAACGTGAAGCGGGGCACCGCCGCCGGCACCGGAACGAAGCGGAACGCGCGGCGCAGGCGGTGACGGCGCGCCCTGCCCGGGCAGCCGCGGCGCGGCATGAACCCGGTCGCCCGCCGCGACCAGCATGACCGCTTCGGGGCCTGGCGCCCCCGGGCCAGTGCCCGGGTCGGGTAAATGCATCCACATGCGCCAGACGGCCCTCGGCGACAGCTGAGCGGAGGCTTGCCCCGCTGCCCCCCCTTGCAGGCTGATCTTAAGGATGCGTGATGGCCCGGATCCTGGCGTCGGCGGGCGTCCGGAACCGGCCATCCCTCCGAAAGAGAGTCCATCAACTGGACAATTCCATGCCAGAAACGCTAGGCTTAGTTAATTATTAACGATCGCTCGTTTTCAATCGCCGGCCGGCCGTATTGTGGTCTTTTGCGTCGGTTTTGGGTAACAGATTATGGCCGGGGGCCGCTGCTTGTTTTTCTCATGTTGATTTTGACCCGGAATACAGATGCTCGGTCATCTTGAAGCCATCATTCATGCCACCGACGTGCGGAAGGTCTGGGAGCTTCACCAATGCCGGATGGCGCATTACGGCTTTGACCGGCTGCTCTATGGCTATACCCGCTTCCGCTCGCGTCACTTCCTGGGCGATCCGAAGGATCTGGTGGTCCTTTCGAATCTGCCGTCCGACTATCTCGAACACTATATCAACGGCGGCCTTTATCGGCAGGCGCCCGCCGTGCAATGGGCGACCGCCAATGTCGGCGCCCTGAGCTGGCGGATCATCAAGGAACATCATGCGACCGGCGCGCTCACCCCTGAACAACGTCAGGTGGTAGAGTTCAACCACAGGCACGGAATCCTTGCCGGATACACGATCAGCTTCCACGACATCTCGCTGCGCGCCAAGGGGGCGATCGGCCTGATTGCCCGCCCGGGCATGACTCAGGATGATGTGGAGGCGGTCTGGCAGGTGCATGGGCGGGAAATAACCCTTCTGAACGATATCACGCACATGCGTATCGCCACCCTGCCCGTCATCTGCCCGGATCGCGCCTTGACCCGGCGACAGCGCGAAGTGCTGGAATGGGTCGGCGAAGGCAAGACGACCCAGGATATCGCCACGATCATGGGCCTGACGGTAACGACGGTGGAGAAACACCTGCGTCTTGCGCGCGAGATCCTGGACGCAGGCACGACGGCCCAGGCCCTGCTCAAGGCCGTGCTTCAGAACCAGATCTATGTGTTCTCTCCGCTCGGCGCCAGGCCAGAGCGCAACGGCAAGAAGCCGCAGGAATGCCGAAGCCCGTTATGGGCCGTCCCCGGCAGCGCGTGAGAGGGCAGCGCTGGCCCGTGCGGCCCGCAGGGGCGGGACGCTCCCTGGATGCCGGCCTTGGGCTGACGGCGCTGCATGCCACCGGATTAAGGATCAGGTAAGGAATACCGCACTACCAAAGTATGCCTGGCCGATCCAAAAGAGGGATGTTCCGTGAGTGGTGGCTTAACGGGACCAAGAGGCCGGACATCCTTGCAATTACAAGGGAAAGGTTTCTTCCGGTAACCCGGGGTCGGCGCGCGGGCCTTATTGGTCGGCTTACGCGCGCCGGCGGAGTTGACAAGTAACAGGGTACGAGTGCCCCAGGCGCGTCCAGAAGGACGCGCGCTTGGGGTTACGTCTTCGGGCCGGTCCGGCAGGCGCGGCATGAGAATGGCTGCGTCTGCCCGCCGCCCGCGGCCGTGACCCTGCACGAGCGCCTTCTGCCGTCTCCAAACCTGCCGCGGGCGCCGCATCGACCGCGCGTCGGGCGCGATCCCGGACAGCGGCGCACATGGATGCTGCCCGGCCAACAGCGCGTGGCGTCGAAGCGGCCAGCCGCGACCATGACAAGGAACCGCTCTGCCTTGAACCGGACGTGCGGCTTTCTGCTCCGGGGCGTCCTCGGGCAGGACGGCGGCGCCCGCGGCCTCGGTGCTGTCTGCCTCGGCCGACCACCGTGCGCGGTTTCCGCAGGCTGTCCGTCTCGGTCAGGCGTGTCCGGTCCGGGGGCACGGCAGGCGCGACGGCCTGGCCCATGCGGCCGATACGGCGCCAGATCTGCGCGCGACGAACAGCCCGAACGCCGTCGCGGGCGTGAAGCGGCACGCGCCCGTCCGATCGCCGAGAAACCGGTCTGCTTCGGCATCATGCATCCGATCGGCCAAGGCGGCCAGGGCGCGGCGTGTAGCGGCGGACCCGCCGCGATCCGGGCCCTGCAGCGGGGGCCGCGGCCAGGGGCATCCGGCTCCTGCGCCGCCGCGTTTGTGGCCCTGCGCAGGCTCATCACGACCCGCAACGGCGGGGAGAGCGCGCCCGGATCCGCGCGTGCCGGACCCGGCCGCTGCAGCCGAACGGCAGGCCAGGGATACCGCCAATGAAAAAGAGCGCCCGAAGGCGCCCTTGTCCAGGTGATGCGATTACGCTCAGCCGGCGAGGGTCTTGGCGACCTCGGCTGCGAAATCCTCTTTCTCTTTCTCGATGCCTTCGCCGACCGACATGCGGACGAAGCCCAGCACTTCCACGCCGGCCTCCTTGGCAGCCTGCTCGACGGTCAGGTCGGGGTTGATGACGAACTTCTGGCCCAGAAGCGTCACTTCCTCGAAGAACTTCGCCATCCGGCCCACGATCATCTTTTCGATCACGGCCTCGGGCTTGCCCGATTCACGGGCCTGCTCGGAGAGGACGGCCTTTTCCCGCTCGACCAGCGCCGGGTCCAGATCGGCCTCGGAAAGCGAGGCGGGGTTCGTTGCGGCGACATGCATGGCGATCTGCTTGCCGATGCCGTTGTCGGTGCCCTTCAGCGCAACCAGCACGCCGATCTTGCCCATGTTGTCGGCGGCGGCGTTGTGAACGTAGGACACCACCACATCACCTTCCAGCACCGCCATGCGGCGCAGGGTCATGTTCTCGCCGATCACGGCGATGGCTTCGTTCAGCACGGTTTCAACCGGCTTGCCGTTCAGCTCGGCGGCCTTCAGCGCGTCGATATCCGCCACGTTCAGCGCGGCATTGGTGAAGCTGGCGACCAGCTTCTGGAAATCGGCGTTCTTGGCGACGAAATCGGTTTCCGAGTTCAGTTCGACCGCGACACCCTTGCCACCCGAGACAGCCACGCCCACCAGACCTTCGGCGGCGGTGCGGCCGGATTTCTTGGCGGCCTTGGCCAGACCCTTGGTGCGCAGCCAGTCAACCGCAGCTTCCATGTCGCCGTCGGTTTCCGTCAGGGCCTTCTTCGCGTCCATCATGCCTGCGCCGGTGGTTTCGCGCAGTTCCTTCACCATCTGAGCGGTGATCGCCATTGGGCTTCTCCTCGAATTGAATGCATGGGGCGGGGAATCCCCGCCCTCTGACCGTCACAGGCGGAATATCTCCGCCATGTGACACGCGTCTGACAGCGGGCCTCAGGCCTCGGCGACGGCGTCTTCCGCGGGCGCCTCTTCCAGCGCGCCGAGATCGACACCGGCGGCGCCAAGCTGGGCCGACATGCCGTCAAGGGCTGCGCGCGAGATCAGGTCGCAGTACAGCGCGATCGCGCGGGCCGCGTCGTCATTGCCGGGGATGATGTAATCCACGCCCTTGGGCGAGCAGTTGGTGTCAACCACCGCCACGACCGGGATGCCAAGCTTCTGCGCTTCCAGGATGGCCAGATCTTCCTTGTTCACGTCGATGACGAACAGAAGGTCCGGCACGCCGCCCATTTCGCGGATCCCGCCAAGGCTGGCCTGCAGCTTGGCCTGCTCGCGCTCCATGCCCAGACGTTCCTTCTTGGTCAGGCCTTCGGCGCCCTGCGCCATCAGTTCGTCGATCTGCTTGAGCCGCGCGATCGACTGCGAAACGGTTTTCCAGTTGGTCAGCGTGCCACCCAGCCAGCGGTGGTTCATGTAGTACTGCGCGCATTTTTCCGCGGCTTCGGCGATCGGCTTCTGCGCCTGGCGCTTGGTGCCGACGAACAGGATCCGCCCGCCCTTGGCAACGGTTTCGCGCACGACGTTCAGCGCCGCATCCAGCATCGGGACGGTCTGCGTGAGGTCGAGGATGTGGATGCCGTTCCGCTCGCCATAGATGAACTCGGCCATGCGGGGGTTCCAGCGCTGCGTCTGGTGACCATAGTGAACGCCAGCTTCAAGAAGCTGACGCATCGAGAAATCGGGAAGCGCCATATCGTGTTCCTTTTCCGGTTTGCGCCTTGGCGGGGCATTTCAGGCTTTCGCCCAACCGGTGGACCATCCAGGATGTCTCCCTGAAAGGCCCGGCCCCGCCTGTGAAGTGCGCGCCCCTTAGCGCGTTTCGGACCCCCTGACAAGGGCCGATCGCCTGCCCGGCCCACTCCGCCCTTGCAGTGCGTCGCCCGGCACGGCAAGAGGGCGCAATGACGGCTGCACCTGACATCCTCTGTATCGGCTCGGTCCTGTGGGACATCATCGGTCGTTCGGCCGCGACCCTGCGGCTGGGCAGCGATGTGCCGGGGCGCATCACCCGCCTGCCCGGCGGCGTGGCCATGAACATCGCCATGACGCTGCGCCGGTTCGGCTTTACCCCGGCGCTCCTGACGGCGATGGGCCGCGATCCCGAGGGGCAGGAACTGCTGGCCGCCTGTGCGCGCATGGGCATGGTAACCGACCACATCTACCTGTCCGACGATCTGCCCACCGACCGCTACATGGCCGTCGAGGGGGCCAACGGGCTGATCGCGGCCATCGCCGATGCCCATTCGCTGGAAGCCGCCGGCGACAAGATCCTGCGGCCCCTGTCCGAGGGCCGGCTCGGCCCCTGGCGCGGCCCGGTGGCGCTGGACGGCAACCTGACCGAGGCGCTGCTGGCCGAGATCGCCCAAAGCCCGCTCTTTGCCGATGCGGATCTGCGCGTGGCGCCGGCCAGCCCGGGCAAGGCCGAACGGCTGACGCCGCTCTTGCACAGTCCGCGCGCAACGCTTTACGTGAACCTCGAAGAGGCAGGGCTTCTGTGCCTGACCCGGTTCGCCAGCGCCCCCGAGGCCGCGGGCGCCCTTGTCGCGCGCGGGGCGGCACGGGTTCTGGTCACCGACGGCGGCCGGGCCTGCGCCGACGGCGGGCCCGACGGCGTTCTGACCGCGATCCCGCCGCAGGTGCTTGTCACACGGGTGACGGGCGCGGGCGACACCTTCATGGCGGCGCATATCGCTGCCGAAACCGGCGGTGCCGACCGGGCCCAAGCGCTTGAACAGGCCCTGCGCGCTGCCGCCGACTATGTATCAGGAGATATCGGTTCATGAACGCCCCGCTTGTTTTCGCCCCCGAGGTCGAAGCCGCCCGCCGCAACGGCGCCGCCATCGTGGCGCTGGAATCCACGATCATCACCCATGGCATGCCCTATCCGCAGAATGTCGAGGCGGCCGCCCGGGTGGAACAGGTGGTCCGCGATGCGGGCGCGGTGCCGGCCACCATCGCCATCATGGGCGGGCGCATCCACATCGGGCTTGCGCCGGAGGAACTGCAGGCGCTGGGTCAGGCCGAGGGCGTGATGAAGCTCAGCCGGGCCGATCTTGGCGCCTGCCTTGCCCTTGGCCGCACCGGGGCGACCACGGTGGCCGCAACGATGATCTGCGCGCGCCTTGCCGGGATTGCCGTCTTTGCCACCGGCGGCATCGGGGGCGTGCATCGCGGCGCCGAGACGAGCTTCGACATCTCGGCCGATCTGCGCGAACTGTCGGAAACGCCGGTCAGTGTCATTGCGGCCGGCGCGAAGGCGATCCTTGACCTGCCCAAGACGCTGGAGGTCCTGGAAACGCTGGGCGTGCCGGTCATCACCTTCGCGCAGGAGGCCTTCCCGGCCTTCTGGTCGCGCGACTCGGGCCTGCCCTCGCCACTGCGGATGGACAGCGCCGACCAGATTGCCGCCGCGCATCTGATGCGCGCCCGGCTGGGGCTTCCCGGCGGACAGCTTGTGGCGAATCCCATCCCCGAAAACGCCGAGATCCCGCGCGAGCGGATGATCCCGGTGATCGAACAGGCCCTGGCCGAGGCCGAGGCGCAGCGCGTCGTCGCCAAGCAGGTCACCCCCTTCCTGCTGCAGCGGGTCTATGAAGGGACGGGGGGCGCCTCGCTGGCCGCCAATATCGCGCTGGTGGAACATAACGCCCGTCTTGCCGCGGCCGTCGCGCAGGCGATCGCGGCGCAGAAATAGCACGCTCCGCCGCGCCCCGGACGTTGCAATCGCCCCGAGGCAACCATACGTTTCCCGCGGCATGCCCCGCCCAGTTCCGAGAGCGCGATGACCGAACACGACCCCCTTCTGCCGCATCGACGCCGGACCCTGTTCGGCCGCCTGCGCGCCAGCTTCCTGACCGGCCTGGTCGTTGTTCTGCCCATCAGTCTGACGCTCTGGCTGATCTGGGCTGCGATCGGCTGGATCGACGGCTGGGTCTTGCCCTTCGTGCCCTCGGCCTATCGACCGCAGAATTATGTCGGCTGGGATATCCGCGGCCTGGGCGTGATCGTGTTTCTCGTGTTCACCACGCTGGTGGGCTGGATGGCCAAGGGGCTGATCGGGCGTTCGCTGATCGGCTGGGGCGAAAACCTGGTCGATCGCATGCCGATCGTGCGGTCCATCTACAACGGAATCAAGCAGATCGCCGAAACGATCTTTGCCCAGACCGAAACCACCTTCGACCGCGCCTGTCTGATCGAGTATCCCCGCAAGGGGCTTTGGGCGCTTGGCTTCGTCTCGACCCAGGCCAAGGGTGAAGTGGCCGCCAATATCCCGCGCGATCAGACGGTTCTGTCGGTCTTCCTGCCGACCACGCCGAACCCCACCTCGGGCTTTCTGCTGTTCGTGCCGGAAAGCGACGTGATCCTGCTGGACATGAAGGTGGAAGATGCGGCCAAGCTGGTGATCTCGGCCGGGCTGGTCTATCCGAATGGCAAGGACGTCGCCCGCCAGGCCACAGCCGCCCCCGAGGGCCGCCCGGCGGCCTGATCCGTCCCCGTCTCCGGCCGTTGCCGGCGGCCCATCCGGGGCCGTGCCCCGTCGCACCGGCGGTCGTCCGGGAACGGGCGGGCGCGGCTTGCCGGCCCGCAGCCGGCCGCCCGCATCGATCCTACGGCTCGTACCACCAGACTTCTGGCTGAAAGCCCAGCCAGTCGCCGTAAAGCGGCGGCCGGTCGGGATAGCGCAGTGCGCGGACATGGGCGATGCGCCCGACATTGGCATACCAGGTCGGGATCACGAAGCGCCCCGCCGTCAGCACCCGGTCCAGCGCCTGGGCGGTGGCGGTGAATTCCTCCTGCGAGGTGGTGGTCAGCAGGTTCTCGATCAGCGCGTCCACGACCGGATCCTTGACCCCCATCCAGTTGCGCGTCCCCGGCACATCCGCCGAGGCGCTGCCCCAATAGGCGATCTGCTCGGTGCCCGGGCTCAGCGACATCGAGCGCGCGAACCAGGTCATGTCGAAATCCAGATTGTTGGTGCGATCAGTATACTGGGCGCTGTCCACCATGGTCACGCGCAAGGTGATCCCCAGCCGCCGCAGCGCCTCGGCAAAGATCGCGGCGATGCTTTGCGCCTCGCTTGCCCCTTGCTGGAGCAACACCTCGATCGACAGCACATCGCCCGCCGCATTGCGCAGTTGTCCGTTCTCGACCGTCCAGCCGGCCTCGTCCAGAAGCTGGGTCGCACGGCGGATACCGCTGCGATTGGCCGCCTCGCCATTCGTTTCCGGCAGGGAATAGCCTTCAAGCACACCGGGCAGAAGCTGATCGGCATGGGGTTCCAGCAGGGCGCGCACCTGCCCCTCGGCCGGGCCATGATCCATGCCCAGCGGCGAGTTCGAGAAATAGGACGTGATCCGCGGCTCCGAGCCACCGTTCAGCGTGTTGTTGATGAATTCGAAGTTGAAGGCCTGAATCAGCGCCTCGCGCACGCGCCAGTCGTCGAAGGGCGCCCGGCGGGTGTTCATCACCAGCCCGGTGATCCCCGAGGGCCGCTGATGCGGAATCTCGGACCGCACCACCTCGCCGCTGCGCAGCGCCGGAAAATCATAGGCGCTGGCCCAGCGGCTGGCGTTCACCTCGCGGAACGAGGTGAGCACCCCGGCCTTGAACGCCTCGAACATCACCCCGGCATCGGCGAAAAAGTCGAACCGGATCTCGTCCAGATTATGCTGGCCGCGGTAGAAGGGCAGATCGGCCGCCCACCAGTCGGGGTTCTTGCGAAAGACGATGAAGCGGCCACGCTCGAACCGGTCCACGACATAGGGCCCCGACCCGATCGGCAGCGTGGTGCTGGCCTCGGCGAAATCGACGCCCTCCCACTGCGCCTTCCTGAGGATCGGCCGCAGCCCGAGGATCAGCGGCAATTCCCGGTCCGGTGCGGTGAAGGTGAAGCGCACACTGCGCGGGCCGCTCTGCTCGGCGCTGGCCACCTTGCGCCAGGCGGCGTGATAGACCGGGCTGCCCGAGGTGCCCAGCGTCTCGACCGACCAGAGCACATCCTCGACCGTGACGGGGCTTCCGTCCGAGAAGCGCGCGCCTTCGCGCAGGGTGAACTCGACGAAGCTGCGCGATTCGTCCGTCTCGACCGATTCGGCCAGAACGCCATAGAGCGCGAAGGGCTCGTCATAGTTTCGTCCCATCAACGACTCGACCGTATAGGTGCGGATCCCCCAGGGCGCACGGCCCTTGATGATGTAGGGATTGAGCGAGTCGAAGCCGGTATCATCGCCGAAAACGATCCGCCCGCCCTTCGGTGCATCGGGGTTCACATGGGGCAGATGCGCAAAATCCGGTGGGAGCGCGGGGTCGCCATACATAGCTATGCCATGCCGAGGCTCGGCAAGGGCCGGCGCCGCGACCAGCGCCAGCGCCAGAACGCCTCCCCGCAGCAGAGGTAGAATTGCCTGCATCATCTGCCTTGTGTCCTTTGTCCCAGGGCCTTCGACTGGCGCGACGCTACCTGCGCTTTGCCGCATTTTCAAACTTTTAGCTTGGCCCCCGGCAGAGAAGGGCTTATACATAGGGCACTGCTCGATAGGTT
The DNA here is from genome assembly GCF_042666235.1 of Halodurantibacterium daqingense. Taxonomy (NCBI): domain Bacteria; kingdom Pseudomonadati; phylum Pseudomonadota; class Alphaproteobacteria; order Rhodobacterales; family Paracoccaceae; genus Halodurantibacterium; species Halodurantibacterium daqingense. The sequence continues at coordinate 108,722 of NZ_JBHTFQ010000006.1, forward strand.
TCTTGCCTGTATGAAACCTGCCTCAATAACTTGCGCCCGCTTTCCAGCGGGCGTTTTTTTTACCTCGCCCGCATGACGCTTCGCTTTATTTTGCAGGTGCAGCATGTAAGCTGTCCCGGCAGTGAGAGGAGCTTTTCATGACGCTTTCCGGCAAGACCGCGATCATCACCGGATCCAATTCGGGCATCGGCCTTGGAGTGGCCGAAGAACTGGCCCGTGCCGGGGCAGATATCATCCTCAACTCCTTCACCGACCGCGACGAGGATCACGCCCTTGCCGCGCGGCTTGGCGCCGCTCACGGGGTGCGTGCGCGCTATATCGCCGCCGACATGGCCGACGGCGCCGCCTGCCGGCGGCTGATCGACACGGCCGGGCGCTGTGATATCCTTGTGAACAATGCCGGCATCCAGCATGTGGCGGGGATCGACGAATTCCCGGTCGAGAAATGGGATGCGGTGCTGGCCATCAACCTCAGCTCGGTCTTTCACACCACCGCGGCCGCCCTGCCAATGATGCGCGCGGCAGGCTGGGGGCGGGTCATCAACATCGCCTCGGCGCACGGGCTGACCGCCTCGCCCTACAAGTCGGCCTATGTCGCGGCCAAGCATGGCGTGGTGGGGCTCAGCAAGGTCACCGCGCTGGAAACCGCGCAGGAGCCGATCACCTGCAACGCGATCTGCCCGGGCTATGTGCTGACGCCGCTGGTCGAGGCGCAGATCCCCGACCAGATGAAGAAACACGGGATGGACCGCGAGACGGTGATCCGCGAGGTGATGCTGGAGCGCCAGCCGTCGCGCCAATTCGCGACGACCGGCCAGATCGGCGGGACGGTGGTGTTTCTCTGCTCGCCCGCCGCCGATCAGATCACCGGCACGACGATCAGCATCGACGGCGGCTGGACGGCCTTGTGATGCGCGCGCCGGTGCGGATCAATCTGGCATTGCAGGGGGGCGGCGCGCATGGCGCCTATACCTGGGGCGTGCTCGACCGGCTGCTCGAGGAGGACTGGATCGAGATCGCGGGGATCTCGGGCACATCGGCGGGGGCGCTGAACGGGGCGGCGCTCAAGGCCGGGCTCAGCGCCGGCGGCCGGACGGCTGCGCGCGAAACGCTGGAATGGCTCTGGCTGCAGATCGGCGCGGTGGGCGACATGCGCCTGGCGGGCTGGATGTCCTCGGCCCTGCCTGCTGCCGGGCCCCTGACACGGATGGCGGAAGGCTATGTGGCGCTGTCTCCGGTGGACATGATGACGCGGCTGTTCAGCCCCTATGCCTATGGTCCGCTTTACCGCAATCCGCTGGAGCGGGTGGTGCGGCGCTTCCGCTTCAGCGAAGTCTGTGCCGAAACCGGGCCACGGCTGTTCATCTCGGCCACGAATGTACGCACCGGCAAGATCCGGGTGTTTTCGGGCGGCGAGATCTCGACCGAGGTGATCCTCGCCTCGGCCTGCCTGCCGACGCTGTTTCAGGCGGTCGAGTTCGAGGATCCCGCCACGGGCGAAAGCGAAGCCTTCTGGGACGGCGGCTATTCCGGCAATCCTGCCCTGTTCCCGCTGTTCGACGCCGCACTTCCCGATGATGTGGTGGTGGTGAACATCAACCCGCTGCGCCGTGACAGCGTGCCCACCAGCCCCCAGGACATTCTCAACCGGATCAACGAGATCAGCTTCAATTCTTCCCTGTTGCGTGAACTCCGCTCGATCGCCTTCGTGAAGGAACTCATCGCCGGCGGCCGGGTCGAACGGGGGGTGATGAAGGATGTGCTGCTGCACATGATCGCCGATGACGCGCTGATGAACGATCTGTCCTCGGGCACCAAGCTTGTGCCCTCGCCCATCCTGCTGCACCGGCTGAAAGAGGCCGGTCGCAAGGCTGCCGATCTGTTCCTGGCAAACCACCGCGATGATCTGGGGCGGCGCAGCACCGTGGATCTGGAAACGCTGCTGTGAGACCCGCGCCGGGGCGTCAGACGGCGCCGGATGCCCGCATTCCCTCGGATGGCACTGCAGTCCGGACGCTGCCGCATCGCGTCGTCGTGCCACAGACGCGCCGGCGCGCCTGACCTGACGGCGACGCAGCCCCGGAATCCGATCGTGATCGCCTTGGGCGGACGCTGCCGATCTGGCAAGGTGACGATCCGGATCCCGGGCGGGGCGCGCCTTGCCAGGCGCAGGCAAGACGGCTTCGCAGCCCAATCTCCGGAACACCCGCCCCTCGGACAGCCCCACCCACGCCCATGACCTTTCCCCGTCGGCGCCCGCGCCCGGATGCGCAGAGGTGCCAAGGGCGCCCCGGGGCAGGCGCGCCACCGCGCCGGGCAAAAGGCGCCCGTGCCGCTCGGCCCCACCAGGAACAGACGCCCGGGGCAAGCGCCCCGCAGGCCAAGGCAGATGGCGGTTCAGCGGCAGGACAGCGCGCCCCGGCGCCGCTTCCGGCATAGCGAGAGGAGCCAGGCCGGCCGAACCCGCGGGCCAGCCCGAGGCGGCGCCGGACGGTCCCAGGCTCCGCTTCCGCTTCGGCACGGCAGCTTGGACAACGCCGGTTGGCCCGGGCCGCAGAGGGGCTGAACCCCGGCGCGGCCTGTCCCTGCGGGCGCGTTCCGCCTGCGCGTCCTCGCGGCTCAGTCGTCGCCCTGGGCCTCCGAGCGGCTCTTGCCGGCCACGTCCAGCGCCAGCGTCGCAGCCATGAAGCGGTCCAGATCGCCGTCAAGAACGCCCTGCGTATCGGATGTCTCGACCCCGGTGCGCAGATCCTTCACCATCTGGTAGGGCTGCAGCACATAGGAACGGATCTGGTTGCCCCAGCCGGCATCGCCCTTGTTTTCGTGCTGCTCCTGGATCTTTTCGGTGCGCCGGCGCAGCTCCATCTCGTAAAGCCGCGACTTGAGCGCCGCCATCGCGTTGGCGCGGTTCTGGTGCTGCGATTTCTCGGAACTCGTCACCACGATCCCGGTGGGAATGTGGGTGATCCGCACGGCGGAATCGGTGGTGTTCACGTGCTGACCGCCCGCCCCCGACGACCGGTAGGTATCCACGCGGATCTCGTTCGGCGGGATCTCGATCTCGATATTCTCGTCCACGACCGGATAGACCCAGACCGAGCTGAACGAGGTGTGGCGCCGCGCCGCGCTGTCATAGGGCGAGATGCGCACCAGTCGGTGCACGCCGCTTTCCGATTTCAGCCAGCCATAGGCGTTCGGCCCGGTGATCTTGTAGGCGGCGGAACGGATGCCGGCCTCTTCGCCCGAGGTTTCGGACATCAGCTCGACCTTGTAGCCCTTCTTCTCGGCCCAGCGGACATACATCCGCGCCAGCATCGCGGCCCAGTCGCAGCTTTCGGTGCCGCCGGCGCCGGCGTTGATCTCGAGGAAGGTGTCGTTGCCATCCGCCTCGCCGTTCAGAAGCGCCTCGACCTCCTTCTCGGCCGCCCGCGCCGCAAGGCTGCGCAGGGCCGCCTCGGCTTCGGTCACGACTTCGGTATCGCCCTCGGCCTCGCCCAGTTCGATCAGGTCGATGTTGTCGGTCAGGTCCTGGCGGATGCCGTTATAGGTATCCAGCGCGTCCATCAGCATCTGACGGTCGCGCATCAGCTTCTGCGCCTTGGCCGGATCGTTCCAGAGATCGGGATCCTCGATCATGGCGTTGAACTCCTCCAGCCGGTGGCTGGCGGTTTCCACATCCAGGCGCTGCCCCAGAAGGCTCAGCGATTTGCGGATCGTCTCGACAAGGTTCTGTGCCTCGGCACGCATCGCGGCTCTCTCTTTCGTTCGTCGCAGGGGTGATAGCGCGCGGGGCGCCGCCCGGCAAGGTCAGTAGAGCCCGCCCGAACTGAGCGTGCCGAAATCGGAACGTTCGGGGATCACCACATTGCGCCCGGTCGAGGTGGTCACCTCGGTTCCGCCGCCCTCGGCATTGTCGGTTTCACCGCGGGCGAACAGCGGCAGGTTCTGGCCCATGGCAAAGCCGCCATCCACGACCACCGCGGCGCCGATGAAGGGTTCGGCGCCTTCGCGGAAGTATTCGGCCACAACATTGTCGCCGGTTGCATCATCAGAGAGGCGCGCGCCGGTAAAACGGTCGATCTTGACGAAATAGCCGCCCGGGGGCACGGCGAAACGGGTGCCGCCGTATTTCTTGACCGCCTCGGTCATGAAGCTCTGGAACACCGGGCCGCACATGCTGGACCCATAGGCGCCCTGCCCCAGGCTGCGCGGCTGGTCATAGCCGATGTAGCAACCCGCAACGATGTTCGAGGAATAGCCGATGAACCACACATCCTTGGCATCGTTGGTCGTGCCCGTCTTGCCGGCGATCGGCACCGGCACATTGATGCCACGGCCCGTGCCGCGGGTCATCACGCCCTCCATCATCGAGGTGAGCTGATAGGCCGTCACCGGGTCCATCACCCGTTCGCGCGACGACAGGATCTCAGGCGCACGGCCCTGCGGCAGGTGCGCGCTGCTGCAATCGGCGCATTGGCGCTGGTCATGGCGATAGATCGTGCGGCCCCAGCGGTCCTGCACCCGGTCCACCAGCGTCGGCTCGACCCGTTCGCCGCCATTGGCGAACATGGCATAGGCGGCCACCATCTTGAACAGGGTGGTTTCCTGGCTGCCAAGCGCGTTGGACAGGAAGGTCTGCATGGGGGAATAGACGCCGAACCGTTCGGCATAATCGGCCACGGTTTCCATGCCGATTTCCTGCGCCATCCGGATGGTCATCAGGTTGCGCGACTGTTCGATCCCGGTGCGCACCGGCGTCGGCCCATAGAACTGGTTGGTGGAGTTGCGCGGCCGCCACAGGCCCTGCGGCGTGTTCACCTCGATCGGCGCATCGACGACGATCGTGGCCGGGGTATAGCCGCGGTCAAGGGCTGCGGCATAGACGAAGGGCTTGAAGGCCGAACCCGGCTGCCGCTGTGCCTGCGTCGCACGGTTGAACACCGACTGCTGGTAGGAAAAGCCGCCCTGCATGGCGATCACGCGACCGGTGTTGACATCCATCGCCATGAAGGCGCCCTGCACTTCCGGCACCTGGCGCAGCGACCAGCGGCGGAAGCCGCCATCGTCGCCCGTGACCGCGCGCACCAGCACCACATCGCCCACCGACACCAGATCGCCCGGCACGGTCGCCCGCGGCCCAAGCCGCCCGTCGGCCTGCCGCTTGCGCGCCCAGGTGACATCCTCGGCCGGGATGAAATGGCCCTCGTCGGTTTCCTCGACACCTTCGATGCCGATGCGTGCGCGGTTGCCCTCGGTCGAGAGCACCACGGCCGCATGCCAGCCTTCGATGTCGCGCGACACGGGCGTATTGGCAAGTGCGGCGCGCCAGGCGTCCTCGGTTTCCAGGTGCTCGGGCTCGATCACCTGCCGGGTGCCGCGCCAGACGCCCTGATTGCGGTCGTAGCGTTCCAACCCGTCGCGCAGCGCCTTGGCGGCAACTGTCTGCAGATCGGGATCGACGGTCGCCTTGATGGTCAGCCCCCCGCCGAAGAACTCCTGCTCGCCGAAGGTGCCGGACAGCTGACGCCGGATCTCGTCGCTGAAATAGTCGCGCGGCGGAAGGCTGTCGCGGAAGGCGGGGAAATCGCCGTTCTGCACGGTCAGAAGCGGTGCGGCCACGGCGCGGTCATGCTGGTCGCGGTCGATATAGCCGTTCTCCAGCATCTGCCCCAGCACATAGTTGCGCCGCGCGATCACGCGGTCGCGGTTGCGGACGGGGTGAAAGTTCGACGGCTGCGTCGGCAGGCCGGCCAGGAAGGCGACCTCCTCGAGGCTCAGCTGCGACAGGGTCTTGTTGAAATAGGTTTGCGAGGCGGCGGCCACACCATAGGAATTCTGGCCGAGGAAGATCTCGTTCAGATAGATCTCGAGGATCTTGTCCTTGGGCAGTGTCTCCTCGAACCGGGCGGCGAGGATGATTTCCTTCACCTTCCGCTCGGCCGAGCGTGATCCGTCCAGAAGGAAGTTCTTCATCACCTGCTGGGTGATGGTCGATGCGCCGCGCAGGGTTTCACCCCGGGTCTGCACCGCTTCCCAGATCGCCGCGCCAATGCCGCGCACGTCATAGCCGCTGTGGGTGTAGAAATTCTTGTCTTCGGCCGAGATGAAGGCCTGACGCACGATTTCCGGGATTTCCTCGATCGGCAGGAAGATCCGGCGTTCCTGCGCGAATTCGTCCATCAACTCGCCCTCGCCCGAATAGATCCGGCTGATGGTCGGGGGCGTATACTGGGCCAGCTGTTCGTGGCTGGGAAGGTCGCGGCTGTAGATCCACAGCACCCCGCCGATGGCAACCGCGGCGAAGAACAGGCCGATGGTCAGCCAGCTGAAGATCGCCCCCAGGAAGGACAGGATGAAACGTATCACGGAATACCCCCGATGGTGATGGCGCCTATATAGACTCATGGCCGCCAGGGGTCAAAGCCGCACCACCGCAGGATGCGCCATTTCCTGCCCGGTTCCGGTCACGATTTCGAAGGCGCGCCGTCCCGGCCGCTCAGCGCCGCAAAAGCCCCGCCTGTGCGGCATCCGCCGCAGCCCAGCCCTTGAGTGCCTGAACGATCCCGTCGGCGGTCTGGGCGCGCCAGCTCGGGCTGCGCAGCCGGGCCAGATCCTCGTCATTGGACATGAAGCCCAGTTCGATCAGGACCGAGGGGATATCGGGCGATCGCAGCACGGAAAAGCCCGCATGCAGCCGCGGCCGCTTGTGCATGGGGCCGGCCCGCGCCGCGATGCCCGCCACCAGCGCATCGGCCAGCGCCTCGCTGCGCGGCTGGGTTTCCGTCCGCGCCAGCGACATCAGCACATCGGCCACCAGATCGTCATGGCCGCTCAGATCCACGCCCGCCAGAAGGTCGTCGCGGTCGTGACGTTCCGCCAATGCCGCCGAGGCGCTGTCCGAAGCCTCGTCCGACAGGGTATAGATCGTGGCGCCGGTCGCATCCCCGTCGGCAAGCGCATCGGCGTGCAGCGACAGGAACACATCCGCCCCCGCCGCCCGGGCAATGCTGGCGCGGGCTTCGAGGGGCACAAAGGCGTCTTCGTCCCGGGTCAGCACAACGCGAAAGCCGCCGGCGCGCAGCAGATATTCCTTCAGCTCGCGCGCAAAGGTCAGCATCAGGTCGGCCTCGCGCAGCCCGCCGCGTTCGGCGCCCGGGTCGATGCCGCCGTGACCGGGATCAAGCACCACCACCAGCGGCCCCTCGCCGCGCTGACGCGGGCGGGCAAGGCCCTCGATCGGCGCGCGGGGCGGCAGGTCCCACAGCACTTCCTCGGCGGGGCGGGCGCGGGCGGCAAATTCCGGCGGGCTGATCGGCGCAAGCGTCAGGCGCAACAGCGCAAGCCCGCTGCCTTCATCCCGGCGCAGCCCCGCGCCGGTCACGCCATAAGGGCCATCGAGTTCGATCACCAGCCGCGACCAACCTGGTCCGATCGCGCCGAACCGCAGATCGCGCACGCCGCGCCGCACATCGGCCAGCAGCGCCTCGCGCGACAGGCCGTCCCAGGTCACCCCCTGAAAATCGACGACGATCCGCGGCGGATCGTTCAGGGTGACGATCTTGTAGGGCACCGGCTGCGACAGGGCGAGCGTCAGGACCACGCCCCGGCGCCCGGTTTCCAGCACCGTCTGCGCAGGTTCGACCCGCGCGCGGCCCGAAAAACCCTCGGCCGCCACCGGCTGGGGCGCCAACTGGATCAGAAGCGCAGCCAGAACCACGCTCAGGAAAGGTCTCAGACCGCTCATCGCCTCGCTCCTCGGCCTCTGTCGGGCCTTTGGCCGCAGGATAGCGCGAAGCCGCCGCCGCGAAAAGCCCCGCCGGACGTGGGAACGGCACCGCCCGGCATGGCGCCCTGGGACGGCAGATGACGGTCAGGCCTTGCCGCGCACCGCCATGAAATCCGCAAGCCGGCGCAGACCCTCGGCAATGTCCCCGGTCCCGCGGGCGTAGGAAAACCGCAAGGTCTGGTGGCCGCGCACCGGGTCGAAATCCAGCCCCGGCGTCACGGCCACGCCCGCCCCCGAAAGGATTTCCGCCGCAAGCGCGCGGCTGTCCTCGGTCAGTTCGGACACATCCGCGTAGATGTAGAAGGCTCCATCCGGCGGGGCGATCCGGGTAAACCCGGCACGCGGCAGGCCTTCCAGCATCAGGCGGCGGTTTTCGGCATAGACGGCGCAGTTGGCGTCCAGCTCTTCCGTGCAGTCAAGCGCCGCCAGCGCGGCGATCTGGCTGGCATGGGAAGGGCAGATGAACATGTTCTGCGCCAGCCGTTCGACGGTGCGAACATGATCCTCGGGCACCACCATCCAGCCGATCCGCCAGCCGGTCATCGAGAAATACTTGGAGAACGAATTGATGACGTAAAGGTCGTCGCTGATTTCCAGCGCGCTGACCGCGCGGCCCTGATACTGCAGCCCGTGATAGATTTCATCCGAGATGAAGCTGATGCCCCGTTCCGCGCAATGGCCGACAAGCGCCGCCAGCGCCGCATGGTCCAGCATTGTGCCCGAGGGATTTCCGGGCGAGGCGACGATCAGACCGTCCAGCCCTTCGGGCAGGTCCGCGGGCACCGGTTGCAGGCGGTTGGCCTCGGCCGTCGGAATGCCCACCGGGCACAACGACAGCGCCTTCAGGATCTGACGGTACGAAGGATACCCGGGCTCGCCCAGGCCCACACGCGCCCCCGCATCGAACAGCGCCGTGAACGCCAGCAGAAAGGCCGAGGACGACCCCGAGGTCACCACCACCCGCGCCGGATCAAGGCTGATCCCATACCAGCGCCCGTAAAGCGCCGCGATCCCTGCGCGCAGTTCCGGCAAGCCAAGCGCAACGGTATAGCCCAGCGGGCCGGCCTCCATCTGCCGGGCAAGGGCTGCGCGGGCCCCGGCGGGCGCCGGCGTTCCGGGCTGGCCCACCTCCATATGGATGATGTGACGCCCTGCGGCCTCGGCGCGGCGGGCCGCTTCCATCACGTCCATCACGATGAAGGGATCAACCGTTCCCCGGCTTGATATGCGCATGCCTGCCCTCCTATGCTGCGGCCCGGTCATCGCAGCGGGGGCCGGCAAGGTCAATGGCACCCGCCACCGACCGAGGTCGCGCCGGGCGCATGGCCCTTGCCCCCGCGCCCGGTTATCGCGATGCTGCGCGCAATGAAAACGGAGACTGACATGACTTCCAGCCGCCTGACGCTTGGCCTTGCAAGCGGGCTTGTAGCCGGCCTTGCCCTTGCCGCCCCCGCCGATGCCTTCGACATCGGCGCCATGAGCGCCCCCGAACGCGAGGCCTTCGGCGAAGCGGTGCGCAGCTATCTGATGGAAAACCCCGAGGTGCTGGTCGAGGCGATCACCGTGCTGGAACAGCGCCAGTTCGCGCAGGCCGCAGAGAACGATGGCGCGCTGATCGCCATGAACCGGGACGCGATCCTCGACGATGGCCATTCCTGGGTGGGCGGCAACCTCGAGGGCGATGTGACCCTGGTCGAATTCGTGGATTACCGCTGCGGCTTCTGCCGCCGTGCCCATCCCGAGGTCGAGGCGCTGATCGCGCAGGACGGCAACATCCGGCTGATCCTCAAGGAATTCCCGATCCTGGGCGAACAGTCCACCCTGGCGTCGCGCTTTGCCGTTGCGGTGCAGCAGCAGGCGGGCGACGACAGCTACAAGGCCGCACATGACGCGCTGATGGAGCTGCGCGGCGACGTGACGATCCCGACGCTCGAACGGCTTGCCGGAGAGCTGGGCCTCGACGCGCCCGCGGTGATCGCCCATATGAACGCCGAGTCGGTCAGCGAGGTGCTGCGCGCCAATCACCAGCTTGCCGAGCGCCTGCGCATCAGCGGCACCCCGACCTTCATCCTGGAAGACCAGATGCTGCGCGGCTACCTGCCGCTTGAGGGGATGCAGGAGATGGTCGCAGCCGTGCGCGACAACTGACCGGGATCGCGCACAGATGCCCGGAAAAGGGCACCGACCGGGCGTCGGTGCCGCATCGGACATGACCTTCATGCCCAAGACTTACGGTCAGAGGCGCAGTATCGTGATGACGCGCTGCCAGCCCGGGCCCTGCCGCCCGGTTCTGGCACCATGGCCCCATGCCGGCGGCGCGGGGTTGGGCAGGATGCTGATCCGCTGCACCACCCTCGCCGCGACTGCTGCGCCCTGATATCCGCCGCTGGCTACCCTACCCACACAGTCTCCAATGAGAGGCATCGCGCGCGCCTCGGCACAGATCCGCCCTGCCCTCCGCGCTTCGCACGGTCGGCGCGCGTTGCACGACCCTTCCCCGTGCGACGTTCATCCCCTCGCGTTTCACGGATTTCCTGACGCTCAGATGGATCGCGAACGTGTCGCAAGAGCCGACGGTGTTCTCATCGGCGCTTTGGTCAAGATGCTGGGGTCCGGACAGGTGAGGTCGCCGGGGCAATTGCGCGTAACGACTTCCGCAACCGCAACGCCCCGGCGACGCGACAGTCAATCGCCCTGTTCGCGGGCGCCGTCACTCGGACGCGTCTCCCTGCCCGCACCTTCACAAGAAACCTTTTATGCCGCCCCGGCCCCCTTATTCGCCGTGTAAGGACATGGGTCCCGGCGCAGAGTGTCCGACGAAGATCAGCGGGCAGCGACCGAGGCTGGCACATCAGGCTCCGCTTCCGCATCTGCGGCAGCTTCTGCGGCCTCGATCTCCTGCGCCTTCTTCTCGACCAGATCGACGATATGGTCGATCATCGCCTCGTTCGACATCTTGTGGCTTTGCCTGCCGGCCAGATAGACCATCCCCGCGCCTGCCCCGCCACCGGTGAAGCCGATATCGGTCATCAGCGCCTCGCCAGGACCGTTCACGACGCAGCCGATGATCGACAGGCTCATCGAGGTGGTGACATGGGCCAGACGGTCTTCCAGCGCGGAAACCGTCTTGATCACGTCGAAGCCCTGACGCGCGCAGGAGGGGCAGGAAATGATCGTGACGCCGCGGTGACGCAGGCCCAGCGATTTCAGGATCTCATAGCCCACCTTGACCTCTTCGACCGGATCGGCCGAGAGGCTGACGCGGATCGTGTCGCCGATCCCCATCCACAACAGGTTCCCCAGGCCGATCGCCGACTTGACGGTTCCCGAAACCAGTCCGCCGGCCTCGGTGATGCCCAGATGGATCGGTGCATCCGTCGCCTCGGCAAGTTGCTGATAGGCGGCGGCGGCAAGGAACACGTCGCTCGCCTTCACGCTGATCTTGTATTCGTGGAAATCATTGTCCTGCAGGATGCGGATATGGTCGAGCCCGCTTTCGACCATCGCCTCGGGGCACGGCTCGCCGTATTTCTCCAGCAGATGCCGTTCAAGACTGCCCGCGTTCACGCCGATCCGGATCGAGCAGCCGTGGTCCTTTGCCGCGCGGATCACCTCGCGCACGCGGTCGGGGCTGCCGATATTGCCCGGGTTGATGCGCAGGCAGGCGGCGCCGGCCTCGGCCGCCTCGATCGCGCGGCGATAATGGAAATGGATGTCGGCCACGATCGGCACCGGGCTTTCGGCCACGATCTCGCGCAGGGCGCGGGTGCTGGATTCATCCGGGGTGGAAACCCGGACGATATCCGCGCCCGCCACCGCACAGCGCTGGATCTGCTCGATCGTCGCCTTGACATCGCTGGTGTCGGTGTTCGTCATCGTCTGCACCGAGATCGGCGCATCCCCGCCCACGGCGACCTTTCCGACATGGATCTGCCGCGAGGGGCGGCGATGGATGTTGCGCCAGGGGCGGACGTGATTGAGCGACATGGGGCTGCCTTCGCAAGACTTGGGGCTGCCCCTCAGATAGCGCAGACGGGGCGTCATCACAACTCACCCCGCCGTGTGGCTTCGCTCAGTTCGCGGAAACGGCCTCGGCCACGGCGATGAACCGGGCAAGCTCCGGGTCGGCCTCGACATCGGCCAGGGCGAAGCGTTCGGTCAGCGCCTCGGGCGACAGCACGACATTGCGCGCCACATTCGCCCCGGGGGCGGCCGGGCCATAGGTTTCGCCATTGACCGCAAAGAAGACCGAGCCCGAGTTCCCGGCCCGCAGCACCGGCGGCTCTTCCATCGCCGGGACGACATAGCGTTCGCCGGCGTCAAGGATACGCTCCAGCAGGATCGTGCCATCGGCCGCCTGAACCCGCACCCAGGCCGGACGGATGGCCAGAATGGCCAGTTCCGGCGGGGCCTCTTCGACCACGCGCACCAGTTCGGGTTCGGGTTCGTCCAGAACCGCGGCAAGCTGTTCCGGCTCGGTCGTGCGCCGCGGATCGATGGCCGCGATCGGCCCGTCGCGCGCCACCAGCACCGGAACATCCAGCGCCTGCGGGCGATAGAGCCGGTCCAGCGCATCCGGATTGGGCAGAACCAGATCGGCCTGCTGCTCGAGCCCCTCGGACGGGCGGGTGAGTGCATCCAGCGGGTCGAGTTCGGCCACCACACCCGGCGTCTGTTCAACCGGAGTCAGCCGGACGCGCTGCACCTCTTGCAGGACGGACCAGCCGCCATAGCCGATCACGCCGATCAGGCCCAGCAGCACCAGAACCGAACCGACAGCCCCGGGCTGCACGCCACTCAGCAACCGTTCGCCACTGGGCACGAAGGGCGCGCGCGGGTTCATCAGCGGATCGGCGTCGCGCGTCGCCGCCTTGCGCGCCAGGGGTGGCCGCGGGCTGGCGGCCTTGGGCGACATGCCATGCGCCACGGTGAAATTCGCCTCGGCGCAGAATTTCTGATAGGCCCATTCCGGATCCATGCCCAGGTAACGGGCATAGGAGCGCACATAGCCGGCCACGAAACCCGGGGTTGCAAAGGCGCCGATATCGCAATTCTCGATCGCCGCGATATGGGTGGCCTTGATCTTGAGGTCGCGCTGCACATCCAGAAGCGATTTGCCAAGGGTCGCACGCTCGCCCCGCATGAGGTCGCCAAGCCGCAGATCGAAGTCGTCAAAGCCCTTCGGCTTCTCCTCTTCCGCTGCGGGAGGTTCCACCTTCCACCGGATCATGCGCCTGCCCCATTCCTTGCACGTTATCCGCGAGTGCGCCCAGAATCGGACGGCTCCCCGCATCTTGCGACATGGTTAGCATAGCCCAAGGTGCTTTGCACCTGTGAGATGAATCATGCAGACAATTCGGCGCGATTTAGCGCACAATGCGACCAAAGACCGTCCATCGCGCGCACCAGCCTGTCCATCATCGGCCCGTCGTGCACCGGCGAGGGCGTGAAGCGCAGCCGCTCGGTGCCGCGAGGCACGGTGGGGAAGTTGATCGGCTGCACATAGATGCCGTAATCCTCCAGCAGCCGGTCCGAAAGCATCTTGCACTTGACCGGATTGCCGACATGGACCGGAACGATATGCGACCCGTGGTCGATGATCGGCAGGCCCAGCCCGCGCAGGCGCATCTTGAGCACACGTGCCCGTTGCTGATGCAGATCGCGCAGGCCCTGATCGGTCTTGAGATGCCGGACCGAGGCCGCCGCCCCGGCTGCAACCGCCGGTGGCAGCGAGGTGGTGAAGATGAAGCCCGGCGCGTAGGAGCGGATCGCGTCCACCATCTTCGCGCTGGCAGCGATGTAGCCGCCGAACACGCCATAGGCCTTTGCAAGCGTCCCGTTGATGATGTCGATCCGGTGCATCAGACCGTCGCGTTCGGCCACGCCCGCACCGCGGGGGCCATACATGCCGACGGCGTGCACCTCGTCGATATAGGTGAGCGCGCCGAATTCATCGGCCAGATCGCAGATCTCGCGGATCGGGCCGAAATCGCCGTCCATCGAATAGATCGATTCAAAGGCGATGACGATCGGGCGTCCGGGCGTTATCGAGGACAGGATCTCGCGCAGATGCGCCACGTCATTGTGGCGGAAGATGTGCTTTTCGCAGCGGCCGCGGCGGATGCCCTGGATCATCGAGGCGTGGTTCAGCTCGTCCGAGATGATCACGAGGTCGGGAAACAGCAGTGGCAGCGTCGAGAGCGTTGCGTCATTGGCGATATAGGCCGAGGTAAAGACCAGCGCCGCCTCCTTGCCGTGCAGATCGGCCAGCTCGGCCTCCAGCTCCTTGTGATAGAGCGTCGTCCCCGAGATGTTGCGCGTCCCGCCCGAACCGGCGCCCGTCGCATCCACGGCGCGATGCATGGCCTCAAGCACCACCGGATGCTGGCCCATGCCCAGATAATCGTTGCCGCACCACACGGTGATCTCTTTCTCCGTCCCGTCGGGCCGACGCCAGATGGCATGGGGAAAGGCGCCATTGCGCCGTTCGATGTCGATGAAGGTCCGGTAACGGCCCTCCTCGTGAAGCCGGTTCAGCGCGGTGTCGAGTGCGTGGGCGTAGTCCAAGTGAAGTCTCCCTGGCCGATTGCTGGGTGCAGACGTAGCCTGCGCTCAGAGGGTGCTGGGGCAGATGAGCCGTTCTGTTGCATTCCTGCCTTGATATGGGTCAAATACGACGAAGCAAAGCCGGAAAATGACCTTTGTCTGCCGCCATGCCGCAAAACCCCCGGTTTTCCACTGCGGCATGTCGTCCCGGCCGCGCACGAAAGGCCCGGCCTGCGGGCCGGCGCGTCCTGGCCCGCCATCCTCCCCGGGATCCGATCGGGCGGCTTCGGCGGCCGTGGCCGCACCGCTCGGCCGCCTCGTCTCCTGGCACTTCGGCGCGGTCCGGGCGGGGAGTCCGGCGCAGCGCTCCACCCGCGGCCCCGCCCTCTGGACAGCAGGGGCAAGGCTGGTAGGCTGCCCCGGAACGATCGAAGGACCCGACCATGACCACTTCTTCCCGGCTCGATCCGGTGCTTGCCCGCATCGACGATACCCTGCCCCAGGCGACCGAGCGTCTTCTGGCGCTGCTGCGCATCCCCTCGATCTCGACCGACCCGGCCTATCGCGCCGAATGCGACCGCGCGGCGGACTGGTTGGTCGAGGATCTGCGCGGCATCGGCTTCGAAGCCGCAAAACGCCCGACCCCGGGCCATCCGATGGTGACCGGCCACGCCGGGGGCGCAGGGCCGCACATCCTGTTCTATGGCCATTACGACGTGCAACCGGTTGATCCGCTTGACCTCTGGGAGCGTGACCCGTTCGATCCGCAGGTCGAGGATACGCCGAAGGGCCGGGTGATCCGTGGCCGCGGCGCCTCGGACGACAAGGGGCAGCTCATGACCTTTGTCGAGGCCTGCCGCGCCTGGAAGGCCGTGCATGGCACCCTGCCCGCCCGCATCAGCCTGTTCTTCGAGGGAGAGGAGGAATCCGGGTCCCCCAGCCTTGTGCCCTTCATGCGCGAGAATGCCGAGGAACTGCGGGCCGATGTGGCGCTGATCTGCGACACGGGCCTGTTCGGGGACAGCACCCCGGCGATCGTCACCATGCTGCGCGGGCTTCTGGGCGAAGAGATCACCATCACCGGCCCGTCGAAGGATCTGCATTCCGGCATGTATGGCGGCATCGCGATGAACCCGATCCGGGTGCTGGCGCGCATCATCGCCGCGCTGCATGACGATCAGGGCCGTGTCACCATCCCGGGGTTCTATGACGGCGTGCCCGAACTGCCGGCGGATGTGGCGGCGCAATGGCAGGGGCTGAACTTCGATGCGCAGGGTTTTCTGGGCGAAGTGGGCCTGGGCCAGCCGGCCGGCGAGACCGACCGCAGCCCGCTCGAGATGATCTGGTCGCGCCCGACCTGCGAGGTCAACGGGATCACCGGCGGCTATACCGGCGCAGGGTTCAAGACGGTGCTTCCCGCGAAGGCCAGCGCCAAGATCAGCTTCCGCCTGGTCGGCCAGCAGGATCCGCTGAAGATCCGCGAGAGCTTCCGCAAGATGGTGCGCGACATGCTGCCCCCCGATTGCGAGGTCAGCTTCGCCGACCATTCGGCCTCGGCGGCAAGCCAGATGGAAACCAGCCACCCGGCCTTCGAGGCGGCCCGCATCGCGCTGTCCGACGAATGGCCGAACCCCGCAGCCTATGTCGGATGCGGCGGCTCGATCCCGATTGCGGGCCACTTCAAGACGTTGCTGGGCATGGACGCGATGCTGATCGGCTTTGGCAAGGACGACGACCAGATCCATTCCCCCAACGAGAAATATGATCTGGAGAGCTTCCACAAGGGCATCCGCAGCTGGGCGCGCGTGCTGGATGCGCTGTCGCGCTGATCCGGCGTGATCTGGCCCCGGGTCCGGCGGGTCAGATCACCACAGCCTTACCGGCAGCGCCGGCGCGGCCGCAACCGGTGAACGGTGGCCGCTCGGCGCCACCCTCCTGCGGTGACGGGTCTGCCCGGGCCCGGCCTGCGCAGCACGCGCGCCCACCAATGCCATTCGGGATTCAACCTGATGCGTCGTGCGACGCTGCGCGGCCATCCGCGTCACTCCGCCGGAAGTCGCGGCGCCGCCGCGACCCGCACATGCCAGCGGCGCCGTCAGGCAGGGCAAATCCCGGACCTGTCGCTCAGCTGCCCAGAATCACCTGAACGTAATTCGTCGTCTCGCGGTAGGGGGGCACATCGCCGTGGCGGTCCACCGCGCCGGGGCCGGCGTTATAGGCGGCCAGTGCCAGCCGCCATGTGCCATAGCGGTCATACATCATCCGCAGATAGCGCGCCCCGCCGTCAAGGTTCTGATGCGGATCCTCGATGCTGACCCGCAAGAGCCGCGCGGTATCCGGCATCAGCTGCGCCAGCCCCACCGCGCCCTTGTGAGAGACCGCCTGCGGGTTCCAGCCGCTTTCCTGCTGCACAAGCCGCAGGAACAGATCCTCGGGCACGCCATGCCGGCGCGCCGCGTCGCGCGCCACGACAAGATATTCGCCGCGATAGCTGCCGGCATAGGCGGGGATGCCGCTCTCCTGCCGCTGCGATGGCGGCTGCAGGCGCACCGAATTGTTGTATTGCTGGGCGCCCCGCGTATCGAGAAGCCGCGTCGCCGCCGAAAACGAGCCCGACTGTGCCTTGGACGAGGCCGAAAAAAGCAGCGTTTCCGAGGTTGCCGGGCTTGCGCAAAGCGCCATGATCCCGGCGGACCAAAGCCAGTTCCGCATGTTCCTGTCCCCCTTGTTCCGGCGGCACTATAGCCATTCCGCCGGCTGATTCCAGCATCTCGCGCGCGGCGCAGCCGCCGGCCACGGGCCCGGCGGCGGTTTTATGCTTTTCACCGGCGGGCGCGGATGCTGTAACGGAGGGCAGGACACATCAGATTCGAAGGGAGCGGCGGATGGCGGGCTCGGTCAACAAGGTGATCATCGTGGGCAACCTGGGGCGCGACCCCGAGGTGCGGAGCTTCCCCAACGGCGGCAAGGTCTGCAACCTGCGCATCGCCACCTCGGAAACCTGGCGCGACAAGGCCACGGGCGAACGGCGCGAGCGCACGGAATGGCATTCGGTCGCGATCTTTTCCGAGCCGCTGGCGAAGATCGCAGAACAATACCTGCGCAAGGGCTCCAAGGTCTATATCGAGGGCCAGCTGGAAACCCGCAAATGGCAGGACCAGAGCGGCGCCGACCGCTACACCACCGAAGTGGTGCTGCGCCCCTATCGCGGCGAGCTGACCCTGCTTGACGGGCGCGGCGAAGGCGGCGGTGCGGGCGGTGGCTATGACAGCGGCCCCGGCTATGACAGCGGTCCGTCGGGGGGCGGTTACGGCGGTGGCCAGGGCGGCTATGGCGGCGGTCAGGGCGGCGGCCGCCCGAACCTCGACGACGAGATCCCGTTCTGATTCGACGCCCCTCCGGGGGCGTCTGCATTGAAAGGATAAGCGATGTCCTGGTCGTTCCCCATCGGGCGGTTCCTTGGCTCGGAACTGCGGGTCCATGCCACCTTCTTCCTGTTGCTGGTCTGGATCGGGGCCGTGGCCTGGCTGGATGGCGGCGCGGCGGCGGCGGTCACCAACATCGCCTTCATCGCGGCGCTGTTCGCCTGTGTCGTTGCACATGAATATGGCCATGCGCTGATGGCGCGGCGTTTCGGGATTGCCACACCCGACATCACGCTGCTGCCGATCGGCGGCATGGCCCGGCTGGAACGGATGCCCGAACGGCCCGGGCAGGAAATCGCCGTGGCGCTTGCCGGCCCGGCGGTGAACGTCGTGATCTGGGCGGTGCTGGTTCTGGTTCTGGGGGCCGAGACGCGGATGCAGACCTTCGAGGAGATCGAGAACCCGGCGCGCGGCTTTCTGGCGCGGCTTGCGGCGGTCAACCTGTTCCTGGTGCTGTTCAACCTGCTTCCGGCCTTCCCGATGGATGGCGGGCGGGTGTTCCGGGCGCTTCTGTCCTATCGGCTGGACCGGGTGCGGGCAACGCGGATCGCGGCCGCCGGCGGGCAGGTTCTGGCGTTTGTCTTCGGCTTTCTGGGCCTGACCTCCGGCAATCCGCTGCTGGTGCTGATCGGGGTCTTCGTCTTCATCGCCGCCTCGGCCGAAAGCGCGGATGTGGCGATGCGGGCTGCGGCACGGCAATTCATGGCCCGCGATGCGATGATCACCACCTATGAACATCTGGACGAAGGCGACACGATGCAGGCCGCGGCGCAGGCGCTGATCCGCACCACCCAGCACGAATTTCCGGTGCTGGCTGCGAACGGGAGCCTTGCCGGGTTCCTCACCCGCCAGGCGCTGTTCCGCGCCCTGGCCGAGGATCAGCGCATGGCGCCGATCGCGCCGATCCTGCAGCGCGACATTCCCCGCATCGCCCTGACCGCCCCGCTGGAAGAGGCAATCCAGGCGTTGCAGGCCGGCGCTCCCGCCGTTGCCGTGACCAGCCGCGATGGCACCCTGGTGGGCTATGTGACCACCGAGAACATCGGCGAGCTGATGGTGGTCCGCAACAGGGGCTGAGGCGGGCCGGTCCGGGCCTGATCCGGCAGCAGCCGTGGCGCGCGGTTCGGATGGCTTGACCCGGCCAAGACAGAGCAGCCACCACCGCACAGCTTCGGTCCACGGCCGCGGCTGGGCCGTCGGACCGGCCGACCGGGACCCGGGCACCCTCCCCGGCACAGAGAGCGGCTGCGGTCCTGTTCCTTGCCCAGAGGCAGGACCGGCGGCAGTCGCTGCGCGGTCCGTTCGCCCATCCCGGCCCGTCGGGCGCGGGCGCGGCGCGCCGCGGCTCTCGAAAACACGCCGCAGGCCCGTCCGGTCCGGACGAGCGGCCGGACCGGGCGGGAATGGCCACCGCCCCAGGCCGGGCGTTGCACGTCCTGCGCCCTGCGCAACCCCCTGCAACAGCCGCGGTCCACCCGGTCAGCGGGCTTCCAGCGCCTCGGACAGAACGTTGCGCACGATGGCCGTATCGACGCCATCCGCGACGAAGGCCTTGCCGATGCCGCGCGCCAGGATGAAGCGCAGCCTGCCGTCCTGCACCTTCTTGTCCTGTGCCATGAGCTGCAGAAGCCCCTCTGCGTCCGGCAGATCGCCGGGGATATCGGCCAGCGTGGCCTTCATGCCCATGGCGGCAAGATGCGCGCGCAGCCGCCCCGGTTCCTCCTGCGGGCACAGGCCCAGCTTCTGGCTCAGATCAAAGGCCAGCGCGCAACCGATCGCGACGCCCTCGCCATGCAGAAGCCGGTCGGAATAGCCCGTCGCGGCCTCGAGCGCGTGGCAGAAGGTGTGCCCCAGGTTGAGAAGCGCGCGCTCGCCCTCCTCGGTTTCATCGCGCGACACGATGCCGGCCTTCATCTCGACCGAGCGGCGCACCGCATGCTGGCGCAGGCCCATGTCGCCCCGCGCCATCGCCGGGCCGTTCGCCTCGAGCCAGTCGAAGAAATCGGCATCGCCCAGAAGGCCGTATTTCACCACCTCGCCATAGCCGGCAAGGAAATCGCGCGGTGGCAGGGTTGCCAGAACCCCGATATCGGCCAGAACAAGCGCCGGCTGATGGAAAGCGCCGATCAGGTTCTTGCCCTGGGCGGTGTTGATCCCGGTCTTGCCGCCGACGGAACTGTCCACCTGCGCAAGAAGGCTGGTCGGGATCTGCACGAAGCGCACGCCGCGCCGCAGGACCGCCGCGGCAAAGCCCACGAGATCGCCGATCACCCCGCCCCCCAGCGCGATCACGATATCGCGCCGCTCGACCTGTTGTGCCAGCAGCCATTCCGAGGTGCGGGCGAACTCGGCCCAGCATTTGGTCGCCTCGCCCGCCGGAAGGGTCAGCGCGGCGCTGGCGATGCCCCGCGCCTCGAGCGCGGCGCGCAACACGTCCAGATGCAGGGCACCGACATGCACATCGGTGACAATCGCCGCCCGCGGGCGCCGCAGCAGGGGCGCGACCTGCGCCCCGGCATCGGCCAGAAGCCCCTGCCCGATCCGCACCTCGTAGGATCTTTCGCCCAGCGGAACATGGACCACATCCATCGCTTACCTCTTTTCCAGAACATCGGGCCGGGCCCGCAGCGCCTCGATCACCTCGCCGGCCATCCGCTCGACCGAATAATCTCCGCGCGATTCCACGCTGAGTTCCGCCAGCGCGTAGATCGGCGCGCGGGCCTCGTAGATCCCGGCCAGCGTTTCGCGCGGATTGGGCGTGCGCAGCAGGGGGCGCGTCGCCTTGTGCCGCACGCGCTGCCAAAGAAGGTCAAGATCGGCGCGCAGCCAGACCGCAACGCCCCGTTCGGCGATCGCCGCGCGATTGGCTTCCGCCAGAAAGGCGCCGCCGCCGGTGGACAGCACGCAGGGCCGCCCGCGCAACAGCCGGTCAAGCACCTGGCTTTCCTTGGCACGAAAGAAGGCCTCGCCATCGCGGGCAAATATCTCGGCGATGGTCATGTTGGCGGCTTTCTCGATCTCTTCGTCCGAATCGAGGAAAGGCACCGACAGAAGCCGCGCAAGCTGCGTTCCGACCGCAGTCTTGCCCGCCCCCATCATGCCCACCAGCACAACCGTCTTTTTCAACCGCCATGCCACGCCGGTCAGTTCCCGTCATTTTGTCTGGCCCCTGAATGGCGTGATCTGTAGACAAATGCCATATATAATCCGCACGATCCGACCGGCACCGCCCGGGCGGCTGTGGTAACGAACAAGAAACCGACAAATGGGGCCGAGGGCATGGGGCGACTTCTGAAACTGGTGCTGTTTCTGGCTGTGGTGGGCTTTCTTGGCCTTGTGGCCTATGCCTATCTGGGCGACATGCGCCCGACGCAGTCCGAAGTGACACGGCCGGTGAGCCTGAATGTCGATTAGGCGCGGGGTTCTGCCCTTCGTGGCGTTGGGGGCCTTGCTGGCGCCTCTGCCGGCCCTTGCGCAGGAGGCGCCGCTGTCG
Organism: Halodurantibacterium daqingense; assembly: GCF_042666235.1. Taxonomy (NCBI): domain Bacteria; kingdom Pseudomonadati; phylum Pseudomonadota; class Alphaproteobacteria; order Rhodobacterales; family Paracoccaceae; genus Halodurantibacterium; species Halodurantibacterium daqingense. Next base: position 129,972 of record NZ_JBHTFQ010000006.1, read on the forward strand.
GCAATCGACTGGCTGTCCGAATCGGTCGCGTCTCCGCCGCCGCAACCCGTCACGCCCCGCGCCGAAGAACCCGCCATCACCGACAGCGCCCTGCCCGAAGAAATCAGCACCCGCCCCATCGACGGGCCCAGCCGGGATGCGACGGGGCTTCTGGCGCCGTCGGTCACCGGCCTGCCGCGCAAGCTCTGGGGGGAAACCTCGACCGATGAGCTGATCGCGCTGATCCGCGCCCAGCGTCCGGGCGGGCTGCCTGCGGTGCAGGACCTTCTGTATACCCTTCTGATGGCGGAAGTTGATCCGCCGGCCGACAGCGATCACAGCGGGCGGTTGTTCCTTGCCCGCGTCGACAAGCTGCTGGAATTCGGCGCGCTGGATCCGGCCATGTCGCTGCTGGAACTGGCCGGGCAGGACGAACCCGAAACCTTCCGCCGCTTCTTCGACGTGGCGCTTCTGATGGGGGATGAAGACCGCGCCTGCGACACCATGCGCGCCACACCGGAAATCGCCCCCACCTTTCAGGCCCGGATCTTCTGCCTTGCCCGGGGCGGAGACTGGAACGCCGCCGCGCTGAGCCTGCGCACCGGCCATGCCCTTGGCCAGATCAGTGCCGAGGACGAGGCGCTTCTGGCCCGCTTTCTTGACCCCGAGCTGTTCGAGGGGGAACCTGATCTGGTCCCGCCCTCGCGCCCGACGCCGCTTGTCTGGCGCATGTTCGAGGCTTTGGGCGAACCCATCCCGACGCAGACGTTGCCGGTGGCCTTTGCCCAGGCCGATCTGCGGGCCAACACCGGCTGGAAATCGCAGATCGAGGCCGCCGAGCGTCTGGCGCGGCTGGGGGCGATTTCCCCGAACCGGCTTCTGGGGCTTTATACCGAACGGGTTCCGGCGGCCTCGGGCGGGGTCTGGGACCGGGTGCGCGCGGTGCAGCGGCTGGATCAGGCCCTGAACCGCGAGGATGCGCCCGACGTGCTGGCCCAGGCGGTTCAGACCGCCTGGGAGGTGATGGGCGATGCCGAGCTTGAGGTCATTCTGGGCCAGCTTTATGGCGAGGCGCTGATGACGCGCGATCTGCCCGGCCCGGCGGGGGCCACCGCCTACCGGCTGGCGCTTCTGTCGCCGGCCTATGAAGAGGCCGCGACCCGCCGCGATCCGACCCAGGGCGAAGAGCGTTTTCTGGCGGGCATCGCGCGCGGCGCGCTGGATGGCGCCAGCATGCCCGGATCGATGGCGGCGGCGATCCGCACCGGGTTGGGGGCCGAGGCGCCGCCCGCCGATGTTGCGGCGCTGATCGAGGGCAACCGTATCGGCGAGGCGCTGCTGCGCGCCGCGCGCGGGCTCAACGAAGCCGCTTCGGGCGATCCGCGCAGCGCGGCCGACGGACTTGCGGCGCTGAGGCATCTGGGGCTCGAGGACGTGGCGCGGCGCGCGGCGCTGCAGCTCATGATCCTTGAACGGCGGGGCTGAGGTGGACCGCTGGATCTCGGCCTTTCTGGAAGCACAGGCGGCGGAACTTGATGCCGCGCGCAACACCCGCCTGGCCTATGGCCGCGATCTGCGCGATTTCGCCACCTGGGCCGCAGGGCGCGGGCTTGACTTCGAGACCGTGCAGCGCAGCGATGTCGAGGCCTATCTGATCCATTGCGACGCACAGGGCCTGTCGCGCGCCACGCGGGCGCGGCGGCTGTCGGCCATCCGGCAACTGTTCCGCTTTGCCTATGAGGAAGGCTGGCGCAGCGACAACCCGGCGTTGCAGATCAAGGGGCCGGGCAAGGCGCGCAGCCTGCCGAAGACCCTGAGCGTGGAAGATGTGGAACGGCTGTTGCAGGCGGCGCGCGAAACCGGACGCAGCCCGTCGGACCGGCTGCGCAACACCTGCCTGATGGAGCTTCTCTATGCTACCGGGATGCGGGTGAGCGAACTGGTCAGCCTGCCGGTTGCCGCCGCCCGTGGCGATCCGCGCATGCTGCTGGTGCGGGGCAAGGGCGGCAAGGAACGGATGGTGCCCCTGTCGCCGCCCGCGCGCAGGGCACTGATCGACTGGCTTGCGCAACGCGATGCCGATGAGGACCGCGCCCGCGCCAAGGGGCATACGGCCTCGCGTTACCTGTTCCCGTCGCGCGGGGCCGAGGGTCATCTGACCCGGCACCGCTTCTACACCCTCATCAAGGAGCTGTGCGTGCAGGCCGGGATTTCGCCCGCGAGCGTCACGCCGCATACGCTGCGCCACGCCTTTGCGACGCATCTTCTGGCCAATGGCGCCGACCTGCGCGTGATCCAGATGCTGCTGGGCCATGCCGATCTTGCCACGACCGAGATCTACACTCACGTCGTCGAGGACCGGCTGCGCGATCTGGTCCTGCAGCACCACCCGCTTGCCCGCAGCCCCGAGCGGCCTTGATCGCAGGCCGCAGGCGCCCCATAAGCATGAGGGCGCAACCAAGGATGAACGCCCTCATGGACGATGGTTCCAGTCTGTTCGACGCCGCCTTCTGGATTACGGCCGCGGCAATCTTTCTTCTGCTCCTGTTCTCGGCCTTCTTCTCGGGCTCGGAAACGGCGCTGACCGCATCCTCGCGCGGCAAGCTGCGCGCCCAGGCCGACAAGGGATCGACCGGGGCGCAGATCGCGCTTCGGATCACCGAGGACAACGAACGCCTGATCGGTTCGGTGCTGCTGGGCAACAACCTCGTCAACATCCTTGCCACCTCGCTGACCACGGCGCTGTTCACGCGGATGCTGGGCGAAGGCGGCGTGGCGCTGGCGACGCTGGTGATGACGCTGCTGGTCCTGATCTTCGCCGAAGTGCTGCCCAAGACCTATGCGATCACCAATCCCGAAACCGCCTCGGCGCGCGTGGCGCCCCTGATCCGCGTGACGATCCTGGTCTTTGCGCCGGTGGTCTCGGCGGTGCGGCTGCTGGTGCGGGGGCTTCTGTGGCTGTTCGGCGTCAAGACCGATCCGAACAGCCAGATCCTGTCGCTGCGCGATGAAATCGCGGGGGCAATTGCGCTGGGGCATTCCGAAGGCTCGGTGCACAAGGAGGATCGCGACCGCCTGCTGGGCGCGCTTGACCTGTCGGACCGCACGGTCGAGGAAATCATGCGCCACCGCAGCCAGATCGAGATGATCGACATCGACAGCTCGCCCGAGGCGATCATCACCCAGTCGCTTGCCTCGCCCCACACCCGCCTGCCCGCCTACAAGGGCGAGCGCGAGAATATCGTCGGCGTGATCCATGCCAAGGACCTGCTGCGTGAAGTGGACCGCCTGCTGCGCGGCGCGAACGGGCGGCTGCGGGCGATCGGCGACCTCAAGGTGATGAACATCGCCCGCAAGCCCTATTTCGTGCCGGAAACCACGCCGCTTGACGAACAGATGCGCCAGTTTCTGCGGCGCCGGGCGCATTTCGCGCTGGTGGTCGATGAATACGGCGCGCTGCGCGGGCTCATCACGCTTGAAGATATCCTCGAGGAGATCGTGGGCGAGATTACCGACGAATTCGATCAGGACGAAGGCGCGCCGCTCAAGCGGACCGAGGCCGGGGATTACCTGGTCGATGGCGCCATGACGATCCGTGACCTGAACCGTGCAATGGACTGGAACCTGCCGGATGAAGAGGCCAATACCGTCGCGGGCCTCGTGATCCACGAGGCGCAGATGATCCCGAACGAGGGGCAGGTGTTTTCATTCCACGGCTTCCGCTTCGAAATCGCGGCGCGGCAGGAGAACCGGGTCACCATGCTCAAGGTCCGCCCGGCAGGGGCCGTTGGCGGCGCCGCAGCAGCCATCCCCCCGAAGGGCTGAGGCGGCCGGCAAGGCACAGCAACACCGGCAACAGCCCGGCCGGGAATGTCTTCCGTCACCCGCCTGTGCACCCGGGCTTGCGCCGCTCCGGGCGATCCGGTCCCGATACAGTCCGGGATCGGCACGGGCGGCTTCGGGTTCCACCACGGCCACTGCCCGCCGCCCGAGCCTGGTCCCGCCGGCGGCCCCGACCCTCGGCGCAGTGGCGGGGGCGGCGTGATCGGCCGCAGTCGCTAGCGATATGTTAACCTGTTGCCGGCAGGATCGATCCGTCGAAGCGATAGATCCCGCTTCGACTTACTTCCTCCCTGTTGGACTGGCCGCGCCCCAGGGCGCGGCCCTTTTCGCGGGCCTGACGGCTGCACCCCCTTCCCCTGCGTCCGAGGCAGCCAGACCTGTTGACGAGCCGTCACGCCGCTGAGGATGCAGAGAGTGCCCAGCCTGTCTTGCAGCGCGGATCCGGGATCCCGTCGTCCCCCTTGGCCGCATCCGGTGCGGCCGTCCCGCTGCGCGGGTCTTGCCGTCCGGCGCAGCACGTGATCGCGCCTCGCGCGGCGCATCTGCGCGCCCGCCTGCGGCCGGGCCCGCACCGGCTTGCGCGGGATCGTGCCGAAAAATCCGTTGACGCGTTTGTCATAACTTCGTAGCGTTTTCTTCAATGATGTAAGTCGGCCCGTCCGACAGGGAGCGCACAGCAAAAAGGGCCTTTGCGGGCCCTTTTTCATTCGGCAGCCGCGTGTCCTGCCCGGTCGGCCGCGCGCGAGGCCCGCCCGATGCCCTGCCCGTTGCCCCAGCCCCGCGTTTTGCCCCTGACAGGCGCGTCCCCGCGTGATAGAGCGGGGCCAGAGTCTTTAACCCGATGGAAACTGGAATGTCCGACATGAGGAAATCCCTTGCTCTGGCCACGGCCATGCTCTGCGCCGTTGCGATGCCGCTGAGCGCGCAAGAGACGAACGAGGCACCGGCAGAAGAAACCCAGGCACCGGTCGTCGGCGATGGCGCCACCGGTTCGGCGACGGATCTGTCGCTGGGCGAGGTCGTGGGCGAAGACGGGTTGGGCGAGGCCTATACCGCCGAAACCTTCGGCGACTGGGAAATGCGCTGCATCCGCACCCCCGACGATCAGGATCCCTGCCAGCTTTACCAGCTTCTGGATGATGCCGAGGGCAATTCCGTGGCCGAGATCAGCCTGTTCGCCCTGCCCGCAGGACAGCAGGCCGCGGCGGGTGCCACCATCGTCACGCCGCTGGAAACGCTGCTCACGCAGCAGATCACCATTCAGGTGGATGGCGCGCAGGCCAAACGTTACCCCTTCACCTGGTGCAGCCCGATCGGCTGCGTGGCCCGGGTGGGCTTTACCCAGGCCGAGATCGATGCCTTCAAGCGCGGCAACCGCGCAACGATGACGATCGTGCCGGTGGCCGCCCCCGATCAGCAGGTGGCGCTTGACGTGTCGCTGGCAGGCTTCACCGCAGGCTATGACGCGGTGGCCGCAAGCAACGCCGCCCTGCCGGAATAACCGGCCCCCGGCCCGCGCGCCGTCCCGTCGGGGCGGCGCGCTCAGACCGCGCGCAGGGCCAGAACCGCGTTCAGCCCGCCAAAGGCGAAAGCGTTGGACAGGACCGCCGTCACCTTCGCCTCGCGCGCCGTGTTCGGCACCACATCCAGCGCGCATTCGGGATCGGGCTCTTCATAGCCGATCGTGGGCGCAATGATGCCCTCGCGCAGTGCCATGATGCAGGCCAGAAGCTCGACCGCGCCGGTGCCCCCGATCAGATGCCCGTGCATGGATTTGGTCGAGGAGATCATCAGCGCATCGGCATGATGACCGAAGGCATGGGCGACGGCCGCGCATTCCGTCTTGTCATTCGCCGCTGTCCCCGTGCCATGGGCGTTGATATAGCCCACATCCTCGGGGTTGAGCCGCGCATCGCGCAGCGCGCCGGTGATGGCCCGTTCGGCCCCCTGCGCCGAGGGCATCACGATGTCGCCGGCATCCGAGGTCATGGCAAAGCCCACAACTTCGGCCAGAATCTCGGCGCCGCGGGCGCGGGCATGATCATAGTCCTCGAAGACGAAGATCGCCGCACCCTCGCCCTGCACCATGCCGTTGCGATTGGCGCTGAAGGGCCGGCAGGCGTCGCGCGACATGACGCGCAGCCCCTCCCAGGCCTTGACGCCGCCAAAGCACAGCATCGCCTCGGACCCGCCGGTCAGCATCACCTTGCACATGCCGCCCCGGATCATGTGAAAGGCCTGGCCCATGGCGTGATTGGAAGATGCGCAGGCCGTTGCCACGGTGAAGCTGGGGCCCTTGAGATTGAACTCCATGCTCAGGTGGCTCGCGGCCGCATTGTTCATCAGCTTGGGCACCACGAAGGGATGGACGCGGTTCTTGCCCTCTTCATAGACGGTGCGGTAATTCTCGTCCCAGGTGTTCACACCGCCGCCGGCCGTGCCCAGCACCACCCCGGTGTCATAGGACAGCGGATCATCAAAGCTCAGCCCCGATTGCGCCACCGCCTGCTGGGCGGCCAACACGGTGAACTGGGTGAACTTGTCGAACAGCGCGATCTGCTGGCGGTTGAAATGGACCTCGGGGTCCCAGCCGTGCACTTGGCCGCCGATCCGCACCGACAGACGTTCCACATCGCGGAACACCAGCTCGGAAATTCCGCAGCGCCCCTCGCGGAAGGCCCGAAGCGTGCCGGGAACGTCATGCGCCAGCGCGTTGATCGTGCCCGCGCCCGTGATGACGACGCGCTTCATTGCGCCTTCCCGGCCACCAGACCCTCTACCGCACGGACGATGGCCGCGACCGAGGAGATGTCGAAATCGCTTTGCGACGGCTCATTCGCGTTGAAGGGCACCGAAATGTCGAAGGCTTCCTCGATCGCGAAGATGCTTTCCACAAGCCCGAGGCTGTCGATGCCCAGATCCTCGAGCGTCGAGTCCATCTTCACATCCGCCACGTCCAGCACGGCCTGTTCGGCGATGATGGCGATCACTCGGTCCTGAACGCTTTCCATGACGCAACTCCTGCTTGGGTCCGGTCAGTCGCCGGCACGCTTGAACACCGCTTTCTGCAACTCGGCCACCTGGGCGAACAGCCGCGGCAGGCGGCGGACGGCCTTGTTGATTTCCATCTGCGTTTCCATCTTCACCGCCGGCGAGCCCAGAAGAACCCGCCCCGCCGGCGCATTGGTGAAGATCTTGGTCGCCCCGCCCGCGATCACGTCATCGCCGATGAAGATGTTGTCGCTGACGCCCACCTGCCCGCCCAGCACGACACGGTTGCCGATGCGGACCGAGCCGGCCACGCCGACCAGCCCGCACATGAGGCAATGATCGCCCACCTGGGAATTGTGGCCGATCTGCACGAGGTTGTCGATCTTGGTGCCGTTTCCGACCGTCGTGTCGCGGATCGTGCCGCGATCAATGGTGGAATTCGCGCCGATTTCGACATCATCGCCGATGCGGACGGCGCCAAGGCTGTGAATCCGCGTCCAGCTTTGCGCCTCCTGCGCCGCGCGGGCGCCAAGGGTCTCGCGGATCTGCTCCACCCCGGATTTTTCGGGTGTCACGAAGGAAAAGCCGTCGCCCCCGATCGCGGCACCGGGCTGGGCGATGAAGCGGTCGCCGATCCGCACCCGGGCGCCGATGCGGGCGCCCTGCATCAGCAGCGCATCCGCGCCGATCTGCGCGCCTTCCGCGATGCTCACATGGCTGGCGATCCGGGCGCGCGGCCCGATCACCGCGCCGGCGCCGATCGCGACGAAGGGGCCGATGGCCGCACCTTCCCCGATACGGGCGCTGGGATCGATCACCGTCATGGGATGGATGCCCGGCGCGATATCGGGGCCGGGATCCATCAGCCGCGTGAGGCCGGACATGGCATAGCGCGGGCGCGGCACGAAAATCGCAGCCTCAAGCCCCATCGCCTGCCAGTCGGCCCCTTCCCACAGGATCGCCGCCCTTGCTGCACCGCGGGTCAGGCCCTCGCCATATTTCGGATCCATCGCGAGCGCGAGCGCGCCGGCATCCGCGTCATCCGGCTCGGCAGCCCGGTCGATCCGCAGGGCGCCATTGCCCTCGACCCGGGCGCCAAGCGCCGTGGCGATGTCCTGAACCGTGAACTTCATGCGCGCCCTCTCCGGTTGCAGGGACAAGCGGCCGTCCCCGCGCCCGGTTTATCCCTGAACGCCGCCCAAGACTACCCCAGCCTGCGTGAGTGCCTCGAAAATTCGCGCGTCGCGGCCATAGATGTCCCGACGAAAGGTGATGGCCCCGTCGGGACCGACGAAGGCGGTGCGATAATCGAGATGGATCGGCACCGGGCGTTCCAGCGGCACCGTGGTTTCCCGCCCCGTCGCGAGGATCCGCGCGAAATAGGCCTCGGGATCCGCCACCTGCCCGGCCAGAAGCGCATAGGCGAAGGCATGGGGATCATTCAGGCGGATGCAGCCGTTCGAGAAGGCGCGCATATCCCGCCCGAACAGGTTTTTCTGAGGGGTATCATGCAGATAGATCGCATACTTGTTGGGGAACATGAACTTCACCGTTCCCAGCGCATTCTGTGGCCCCGGTGCCTGGCGCATGTGAAAGGGGAAGTTGCGCGCGCTGAACTGGGTGAAGTCGATCGCCCCGCGCGGGATCTCGCGCCCGCTGGCATCCACCACCTGCAGATGCCCCACCGCATAGGGATCACGCTGCAGGGCCGGAAGATAGTCGCGTCCGATGATCGAGCGCGGGATGGACCAGCTCGGGTTGATGACCATATAGGTCATCTGGTCCGAGAATTCGGGCGTGCGCCGTTCGCGGGTATCGCTCCCGATGACCGAGCGCGTCTCGAAGGTGATCTGCCCGTCCTCGACGATCTGCGTGGTGAAGTCGGCCAGATTGACCCAGACGTGGCGCGCTTCGCGCGGGCCAAGCCAACGCTCCCGCTCCATCGCCGCGATGACCGATTGCAGCCGCGCCTCGGGGCTGGTGTTGATCGCGTCCAGCGTGGCCTCGCCCACCACCCCGTCGGCAACAAGACCGTGGGCGGCCTGAAAGCTGCGGACGGCCTCGGTCAGCACGGCGTCGAACCCCGACCCCGTCGCTTCGGCAAGGACTCCCATCGCGGCAAGCCGGTCGCGCAGGGCCAGAACCGCGGGGCCGTCGTCGCCGGGACGCAGCGTCGCGCCGGCGGGCACTGCCGGCCCCCATCCGGTGCCGATCACCCGCTGCTCCAACCGCAGCTTTTCGCGCATCAGCGCCGCATATTCCGGCGTCTGCGGCGGCAGTTCCCGCAGGAACCGCGGGCCCTCGCGCTCCAGTCCGTGCAGAAGTGCCAGCGGATCGGGGCGCGTGACCTCGCGCACGATGCCCGCATCGAGCCGCCCGGGCTCCAGCACCCCCGAGGACACGTCGCGCGCCCAGGCAAGAAAGGCGCGGCTCATCCGCACCTCGAGCACGCCCAGATCACGATCGCTGCGCAGATCACGGAAAGCCGCCGAAAGCCCTTCGGCATCATACCGGACGGCGGGCAATCCATGGGCCTGAACCTGTTCCAGCGCCGCGAAGAAGGCGCGCCGCAGTTCGGCGGCGTCCGGGGCCATCCACAGCGGCGCCTGATCGCGCGCGGCATAGAACCGGGCCAGAGCTTCGGACTCGACGGCAGAATCGTTCAGCGATTCCATCAACGCCCCGCGGAAAGCGCCGCTTGGCACCGGCGGCGCGGCGACCGCAGCGGGAATGCCAAGCCCAAGACTCGCCCCAAGGACGATCAATGCAACTGCGCGGGTGGGGGCGGAGCGGAATGCCATCCGGATGCCGAAGCCTTTCACAACTGTGTCAGCTGCGCTTGTGCGGGATCTGCTGTTTTGCGTCCATTCACAACTTTGCAAGAGACTCCAGAGACCTGCAATTTTCGTGTCCTTTCCGCAACAGTTCCTGCCCCACCCGCTCTCGGCAGGAAGGCACGTTCATATTCGGGCCATTTCGGCAGATTTTTGCCGACAAAGGTTAACGCCCCGTGCAGCCCGGACTCGGCTGTTGGGAAAACGGGCGGCCTGTGGCATAAGTTCCTCGAACAAGGTAACGACCATATAAACAAACCGCGACAACGGCGGTGATGTGCAAAATAGCGGGACAGGCGTTCAGGCATGACAGTGACTTCGGAAAAGGGGCTTTCAAGGCGTGCCCTTCTTGGCATCTTTGCGGCAACGACAGTGGCTGCGGCCCCTACCTATGCAAATGCGTTCGGAATTCTGCGCAGTGCGGGCGATTTTCGCCGCATCCGCATGTATTCCGGACGCACCGGGGAAAGCATCGATACGATCTACTGGATCGATGGCAACTATATCCCCGAGGCGCTTGGCGAAATCACGCATTTCATGCGCGACTGGCGGTCGAATGCCACGCGCAACTTCGACCCGCGCGCGGTCGATATCATGGCTGCAGCGCATCGCATGATGGAGGTGAACGAGCCCTACACGATGCTGTCGGGTTACCGCTCGCCCCAGACCAACGCGATGCTGCGCTCGCAGTCGCGCGGTGTGGCGCAGAACTCGCTGCACATGTCGGCCCAGGCGGCAGACCTGCGGCTGAAATCCCGCAGCGTGGCCCAGATGTATCGCGCGGCCCAGGCCTGCAACGCCGGTGGCGTCGGGCGGTATTCGCGCTCGAACTTCGTGCATATGGATTGCGGTCCGGTGCGCCACTGGGGCGCCTGAAGTCCCGTCGAACAGAATGCGCGAAAAGCCCCACCGCCTGCGGTGGGGTTTTTCGTATGTGAAGAGCGTGAGCGCGCAAGGCCCCGGACGACGGGCATGACATGGCCCACGCGGACCTGCGCCCTGACCCGCAGCAGGAAGGCAGAACGGGCCGATCGCTTGGCATGAGGCGCCCGTGACTTCCCGGTCGCGGCGCCCGGCGCTGGCCCCGTCTTGCTCCGCTGTGGCTTCGGCCGGGCCGGGGGCCCGGCCGGAAAGCCTTGGGTCCGTCGTCTGCCGGTCGCACCAGCAGTTTGCCTTCCTTCCGGCGCGCGTTGCGATCCGGCCATAGGGGCGGTGAAGCCGGGCGTCACAAGAACGGTCCGCCGGGTCTTGCGCCACCTCCCGGCGGGCAGCTCTCGCTGCACCCGGATCAAGCCTGCCCGCCGCTCTGGCGTCACACGGCCGGCGGGAGTGCTCGGGCGTTCCGGTCCTGTTGCGCGGGTCCAGCCAACGCCACTCGCGGATCGGCGGCCCTGCCCCAACCGAAGATGGGATGGCTTCGAAAGCGGCCGGTCACCCGTTCCGTTCCCCATCGGGCCAGCGCGGGGTGTGAGATCAAGATATCCTTGCACCCCTGCGGGCGCCGGGCCGGTGCACAGACACCAACGCCCCGGAAGGCAGGGCAGGCCTCACGCGAAGCTTCAGGATTTCGCCCACCGGCTGATCCCTCGGCGGGCTCTGGCGCTGCGCGTGCATTGGCAAGGTTCGGAGCGAAAGCCGATCAAGCTGCCGCGTTTCCATCAACAGATGCCGAGGCACGAGACCGGCTGCTGATCGGGGTCGAGGCTGGGCCTGCGGGGGCGCCGGAGTTCCCCCGCAAACCCGGCGAGTGCCCGGAACCTGATCCGGCGCTTACGGATGATCCTCATCCGCCGGCTGCTGCCGCCGACCGCGAAAGCCGGTTGCGACCACGAATTTCTCGGAACTGTCCGAGCGGCTTGCCGGCGGCTTCACATTGGCCACCTTCTCGAAATTCTGCTTGAGGATGGTTTGCAGGCTGTTCTCCGCGCCGCCCGCCAGCACCTTGGCCACGAAGGTTCCGCCGTCCTCGAGCACGTCAAAGGCAAACTCGGCCGCCGCTTCGCACAGGGCGACGATCCGCAGGTGGTCGGTCTGCTTGTGTCCGCTGGAGGCAGCGGCCATGTCCGACATCACCACATCGGCGCGCCCGCCCAGCCAGTCCTTCACCTGCTGATCGGCGCCCTCCGCGAGGAAGTCCAACTGGTGGATCTCGGCTCCGGCAAGCGGTTCGACGGGCTGAAGATCGACGCCCAGCACGCGGCCGATCTTCTTGCCCGGCCGCTCTCCCAACGCATTCACCCGCGCCACCGCCACCTGGCACCAGCCCCCGGGGGCGCAGCCCAGATCGACCACCCGCGCGCCAGGCACGAGGAAGCCGAAGCGGTCATCCAGCTCCAGGATCTTGAACGCCGCGCGGCCGCGATAGCCCTCGCGTTTCGCGCGCTGCACATAGGGGTCGTTCAGCTGCCGTTCGAGCCAGAGGGTCGAGCTGAGCTTGCGCCCCCGCGCCGTCTTGACCCGCACCCGCAGATCGCGTTGCCCGCGACCCGAGGTATTGCCCGTGCCGCCCGATTTTCCGCCACTTTTCGTCATTTCAGAACGGCCCGTCCTCGAGAACTCCATCGGCGCACATCTGCGCGTAAAGCAAGCCCTCGCGCAACCCCCGGTCCGCCACCGAAAGCCGGTCGGTCGGCCAGATTCGCATCAGCGCCTGCAGAATCGCCGCCCCCGACATGATCAGCGTGTGCCGGTCGCGCCCGATCCGGGGATCGCTGCGCCGCCCTTCCGGCCCCAGCACCAGATATTCGCGGATCACCCGGTCGATCTGGTCGCTGGTCATCCGCAGCCCGTCAACCTTGTTGCGATCATAGCGCCGCAGGTTCAGATACGAGGCCGCAACCGTGGTCACCGTGCCCGAGGTGCCGATGATCTGAAAGCCCTCGCGCGCCTGCTGATGGCTGTAGGGCGAGAAATCGGCGAGGTTCTCCTCGAAGAACCAGCTCATCAGCGCGAAGCGTGCCGCGTCATCCTCGACATCCTGAAACTGGTCCTTCAGCGTCGCCACCCCCAGCGGCACGCTGATCCAGTCCACGACCTTGGCGGCGGGAAAGGGGCTTTCGGGCGGATGGAACCCGGCGTGCAACCGCATGATCGCGCGCGGCCGTTCATGGCGCGGCACCGAGGAGAGATCGATCCAGACCAGCTCGGTCGAGCCGCCGCCGATATCCACCACCAGAAGCTGTTCGGTGCGCACCGACACCAGCGGCGCGCAGGAAACAACCGCCAGCCGCGCCTCTTCCTCGGGCTGGATCACATCCAGCGCAAGGCCGGTTTCGCGCCGCACCTGGCGCAGGAAGTCGCGGGCGTTGCGCGCACGGCGGCAGGCCTCGGTCGCGACCAGCCGCATGCGCTTGACATTGTGCTGTTCGATCTTGCGCTGGCAGATCCGCAAGGCCTGGATCGTGCGCGACATCGAGGCCCGCGACAACCTGCCGGTTGCCTCGAGCCCGGCGCCAAGCTGCACCGTCTTGGAAAAACTGTCGACCACATGAAACTGGTTGCCCTTGGGCTGGGCAATCAGCATGCGGCAACTGTTCGTGCCCAGATCCAGCGCGGCGTAAAGCTCGGCCGGATCGGGTTTTGGGGCGCCGGGCGGCTCGACCGGTTTGGGAAACGCGCCCGCACCCCGGGGACGCCTGGGCGTCATCTCGTCGCCCTCCATTCGCTGTTGGATCAAGCCTATCGCCAGCCCCCGGCCGACGCAAGCAAAGACGGGGCCGGGCCGCCCTCGCGCTGTCTTGGCCAGCTGCACCCGAAGGCACCCGATGCCATCATCGGCCCCGCGCGATGCAGAGCCCCCGCGCGGGCGAGCCCGGGGCTTGACCGGCCCGAAGATGCAATGCCCGGGTTCGGCTTGCAGCGCGCTGCCTCGCGGCCTATCACCAGTGAACCCGCGCCCGAGGAGATCCATATGCGCCAGCCCCCCAGCCTGTCTGTCGTGGCCGATATCGGCGGCACCAATACCCGCGTCGCCCTGGCCGAGGGCCCTGCGCTGCGGCCCGACTCGATCCGCCGGTTCCGCAACGCCGATCATCCGGGGCTGGAGCCGATCCTGCGGGCCTATCTGGACACGATGGGGATCGAGGCCTGTGCCGGCGCCTGCGTTGCCGTGGCCGGACCCGTGCGCGACGGCGTGGCGCGGATGACGAACCTTGACTGGGAAATGACCGAGCGTTCCATCGCCGCGGCAACGGGGGCCGCGCGGGTGGCCATTCTCAACGACCTGCAGGCGCAGGGCCACGCCCTGGACCATCTTGGCCGTGAAAGCCTGCTTCCCGTCCTGCCCGGCCGGCCCGCGCCCGCCGGGGCGGCCCGGCTTGTGGTGGGGCTTGGCACCGGCTTCAATGCCGCGCCGGTGCATTGCACGCCCTCCGGCCTGGTCGTCGCACCATCCGAATGTGGTCATGTGACCCTTCCGACCCGCTCGGCTGCCGAACTGCGCCTGGCGCGCCATATCGAGGCCCAGCACGGATTCGCTGCGGTCGAGGATGTGCTGTCGGGACGGGGCCTGGCCGGACTGCACGCCTGGCACAGCCACAACGGCGCGGATCTCGGCCCCGCCGAGGTGATGCAGGCGATCGCAGCGCAGGATCCCCTTGCCACCGAGGCCGGGCGGCTGTTCGTCGGGCTGCTGGGCCGCGTCATGGGCGATCTTGCGCTGATCCACCTGCCCTTCGGAGGTGTCTTCCTGATCGGCGGGGTGGCGCGGGCCTTCGGCCCCTGGCTGGAGCCTTTCGGCTTTGGCGAAGCGTTCCACGACAAGGGCCGCTTTTCGGATTTCCTCGGGAATTTTCCGGTGGCGCTGGTCACGGATGACTATGCGGCCCTGCAAGGTTGCGCCGGCCATCTGGCTGCCCGGTAGCCGGAGGCTTCCGAGCCAGACCCTTCCGCCGCAGACCCCGGGTGCCCGGGCCGGGTTCGTCGGTGCAGCATCTTGGCGCCGAGGGGCGGACGGGTCATGCCCCCAGGGCGCTGCGCACGGGCCCGGCGCGCGAAAGGGTTCCTCAGGCGACGGTTCCCGCCCTCCGGCCCCGGAAACAGGGACCAGCGGCCTGTCCTTCGGCGGATTGCCGCCGCGGAAACAAATTCGTGAACAATTCCGGCACTGGCGCGTTCTTCCGCCACAAGCCGCACGGATGGGCCGCGCGGCACCCCGGAAATGGAGAGTCCGATGACCCGCAGCCTGAAACTCGTCGCCCCCGGTCTTGCCGTCCTTCTGCTGGTTGCCGCCTGTGGCGAAACCCGCACCCAGCGTGCCGCGACCGGCGCCCTCGGCGGCGCAGCCGCCGGCCAGATCATCGCGGGCGAGCCGCTTGCCGGCGCCGCGATCGGAGGTGTGGGCGGCGCGCTTATCCCCTGACGCCGCCAAAAGGAAACGGGGGCCGGCATTGGTGCCCGCCCCCGTTTCGCATTCCCCGAGAACGCGATCAGCGCTCCACGCTCACGCGGGCCATGTAATCCGGATCATCCACCGCGCCATTCGCACGGCTGTTGCCCTTCTTGATCGCATCGACCGCATCCATCCCCTCGATCACCTGCCCGACCACCGTGTACTGGCCGTTCAGATGCGAGGCCGGCGCGAACATGATGAAGAACTGGCTGTTGGCCGAGTTCGGGTTCTGCGACCGGGCCATGCCGACGGTGCCGCGTTCAAACGGCAGGCGCGAGAATTCGGCCGGAAGGTCAGGCAGATCCGACCCGCCCATGCCTGCCCGCCGCGTGTCGCTGCCCTGCCGGCCGTATTGCACATCGCCGGTCTGTGCCATGAACCCGTCGATCACCCGGTGGAACACGACGCCATCATAGGCGCCCTGCTCGGCCAGCATGGTCAGACGTTCGGCATGGGCGGGGGCCAGATCCTCGCGCAGGTCGATCACGATCCGGCCCGAGGCGCTTCCGCCCAGCTCGATCACCAGATTGGGGCCAGGCCCGTCCTGTACCTGCGCATCGGCCGCGCCGCCGCTCTGGATCAGCGCGAAACCCCCCAGCACGGCAAGCCCGAGGCCGAACAGACCGCCGGCGATTACCCGATCATGCATCGGCAGCCACCTTGACGCTGATCATCCGGTCGGGCTCGGCAGGCGGCTCGCCCCGCGCGATCTTGTCCACATGCTCCATCCCCGAGATCACCCGGCCATAGACGGTATACTGACCGTTGAGGAAATGGTTGTCCTTGAAGTTGATGAAGAACTGGCTGTTGGCGGAATTCGGGTTCGAGGAACGGGCGGCGCCCAGCGTGCCGCGGTCATGCGGAATGCGCGAGAATTCAGCCGGAAGATCAGGCAGATCCGATCCGCCGGTGCCGGCGCGGCGCAGGTTGAAATCGCGTTCGGCATTGCCGTTCGCCACATCGCCCGTCTGGGCCATGAAGCCCTCGATCACGCGGTGAAAGACCACGTTGTCATAGGCGCCGGCGCGGGCAAGCTCCTTCATGCGCGCGGCGTGTTGCGGCGCAATGTCTGCCAGAAGTTCGATCAGCACCGGGCCGTCCTTCAGCTCGATGATGATGGTGTTTTCGGGATCCTTGATCTCGGCCATGGCCAGTCCTTCCGTGATGGTATGCCTGCAACCTAGTCGCTGCGGCGGGCAAGGAAAAGGCCAAAGCCCGGGTCCGCGTTGCGGTTGACGCAGCCCCCCGCTTCGGGCGACATGGGCGCGACATGGACTTCCTGCACTGGAGAAACCGCGATGAGCTGGAAAACCCTGGACGATATGGACCTTGCGGGCAAGACCGCGCTGGTGCGGGTCGATATCAACGTGCCGGTGGCTGACGGGCAGGTCACCGACGCGACGCGGATCGAGAAGATCGTGCCGACGGTCAAGGATATAACGGGCCGCGGCGGCAAGGTGGTGCTGCTGGCCCATTTCGGCCGCCCCAAGGGAAAACACGTGGAGGAGATGAGCCTGCGCGTGACCCTGCCCGCGCTGGAGCGTGCCCTGGGCCAGCCGGTGCGCTTTGCCGGGGATTGCGTGGGCGCGCCCGCAGCACAGGCCATTGCCGCAGCCGGCACGGGCGATGTCGTGCTGCTCGAGAACACCCGCTTCCACGCGGGCGAGGAAAGGAACGACCCCGCGCTTGCACAGGCCATGGCCGCGCTGGGGGACATCTATGTGAATGATGCGTTTTCGGCCGCCCACCGCGCCCATGCCTCGACCGAGGGGTTGGCCCATCTGCTGCCCTCATGCGCCGGCCGGCTGATGGAGGCGGAACTCCGCGCCCTGACGGCCGCCCTTGGCACGCCGGAACGCCCGGTGGTCGCCGTTGTCGGCGGCGCGAAGGTTTCAACCAAGCTGGAGCTGCTGGGCAACCTTGTGGGCAAGGTCGATCATCTTGTGATCGGGGGGGGCATGGCCAATACCTTCCTTGTGGCGCAGGGTATCGCTGTCGGGAAATCCCTCGCCGAACATGACATGGCGCCGACGGTTCAGGACATCCTCGCCAAGGCCGGGGCGGCGGGCTGCACCATCCACCTGCCCCGCGACATCGTCGTCGCACGCGAGTTCCGCGCCGGCGCCGCGCATGAAACCCTGCCGGTGGAGGCCTGCCCCGAGGATGCGATGATCCTGGATGCCGGGCCGGAGTCGGTGGCGCAGCTCGGCAAACTGTTCGAAAGCTGCCGCACGCTGATCTGGAACGGGCCGCTGGGTGCCTTTGAAATCGTCCCCTTCGATGCTGCGACCAATGCCGCCGCCCGCAAGGTGGCCGAACTGACCAGGGCAGGCAGGCTTGTCAGTGTCGCCGGGGGTGGGGACACTGTCTCGGCGCTGAACAAGGCCGGCGTTGCGGCCGAGTTCAGCTATATCTCCACCGCCGGCGGTGCCTTCCTCGAATGGATGGAAGGCAAGGAGCTTCCCGGCGTCGCGGCATTGATGCGCTAGGCCGGCAAAACAATCACAGGTGGCGCCTGTTAGCGCCACCAGCGTTGCACCTTGGCGCGGGGCACACTAACCAAGGGCAAGATCATTCCCAGACCGAGAGGCGACGCAATGCGTGCGACACGGACCGTTCAGAAAATCCTGAGCAATTATGAAGGCGAAACGCCCGGCGTGAAGGCGAACCTGTGCCGGATGCTGATGCAGGGCAAGCTGGGCGGCACCGGCAAGATGATCATCCTGCCGGTCGATCAGGGGTTCGAACACGGCCCCGCCCGGACCTTTGCCGCGAACCCCGCCGCCTATGACCCGCACTACCACTATCAACTTGCGATTGATGCGGGCCTGAGCGCCTATGCCGCGCCGCTCGGCATGATCGAGGCCGGGGCCGATACCTTCGCCGGCCAGATCCCGACGATCCTCAAGGTCAACAGCGCGAACTCGCTGATGTCGGACACCGCGGGCAAGAACCAGGCGATCACGGCAAGCGTCGATGATGCGCTGCGGCTGGGCTGTGCGGCCATCGGCTTCACCATCTATCCGGGGTCGGACGCCGCGCTGGAGATGTATGAGGAAATCAGCGCGATGCGCGAAGAAGCCGCGCGCAAGGGCGTGGCCACCGTGATCTGGTCCTATCCGCGCGGCGAGGCGATCAGCAAGGACGGGGAAACCGCGATCGATGTCGCCGCCTATGCGGCACAGATTGCAGCGCTTCTGGGCGCCCATATCATCAAGATCAAGCTCTCGACCGATCACCTGATGCTGCCCGAGGCCAAGAAGGTCTATGAGGAAAAGGCGATCGATATCGCAAGCCAGGCCGCCCGGGTGAAGCACTGCATGGAGGCCAGCTTCAACGGCCGGCGCATCGTCGTGTTCTCGGGCGGGGCCAAGAAGGGCGCCGACAGCGTCTATGACGACGCCCGTGCAATCCGCGACGGCGGCGGCAACGGTTCGATCATCGGCCGCAACAGCTTCCAGCGCAGCCGCGAAGAGGCGCTGGAGATGCTCGGCAAGCTGGTCGATATCTACAAGGGCCGTGCCTGAGCAACCGCCCGCGACACCCACGAAAGCGCGCCCCATCCGGGGCGCGTTTTTCATTGAGGGATTCCCAAGCCGGGTGGTTTGTGCCATCCTGATCCCAACGCGTCCCGTGAGAGGACTGGCACAGGAACGTCATGAGCAGACAGCGCAGCCGCCCCTCGCTTGGGCCGATCATGTTCTACGGCCTCGCCTTCACCCTGGCGAGCTACTTCACCTTTGCTGCCGTGCAAGGGGATTACGGCGTGTTCCGCCGCGTGCAGCTGGATGCGGAATCCCGTGCCCTGATCGAGGAGCGCGACATGCTGGCGGCCGAACTGGCCGAGATGGAGAACCGCAACCGCAGGCTGTCCGACGAATACCTTGATCTCGACCTGCTGGACGAACAGGCGCGCGACGTGCTGGGACTGATCCGGATGGACGAACTCGTCGTCCGCTGAGGCGGCGAAAAACGTCTTTGCCCTTGCTGCGCCAATCCGCTATAGAATGGTTTAGCGTTAAACTATCTTGCACAGACCAGGGAGAGGCTCGGCATGGCCGCGAGAAAGACCCCCGAGAAATCGAATGTCTCGAAGGATGAGTTGCTGAAGTACTATCGCGACATGCTCCTGATCCGCCGATTCGAGGAAAAGGCCGGGCAGCTTTACGGAATGGGCCTGATCGGCGGCTTCTGCCACCTCTATATCGGTCAGGAAGCCGTGGTCGTGGGCCTTGAGGCGGCAGCCGAGGAAGGGGACAAGCGCATCACCAGCTATCGCGACCACGGGCACATGCTGGCCTGCGGCATGGACGCGAACGGGGTGATGGCCGAGCTTACCGGGCGCGAGGGCGGCTATTCCAAGGGAAAAGGCGGCTCGATGCACATGTTCAGCCGCGAAAAGCACTTCTACGGCGGCCATGGGATCGTCGGCGCCCAGGTGCCGCTGGGTGCGGGTCTTGCCTTTGCCGACAAGTACAAGGGCAATGGCCGCGTGACCTTCACCTATTTCGGCGACGGCGCGGCGAACCAGGGTCAGGTCTACGAGACCTACAACATGGCCCAGCTCTGGAACCTGCCGGTGGTCTTCGTGATCGAGAACAACCAGTATGCGATGGGCACCAGCGTGGCACGTTCCACCAAGTCGCCCAGCCTCTGGGAACGGGGCGCCGCCTACGGGATCAAGGGCGAGGCCGTGGATGGCATGGACGTTCTGGCGGTCAAGGCTGCTGGCGAAAAGGCCGTGGCGGCCTGCCGTGCGGGCGACGGTCCCTATATCCTGGAAATGAACACCTACCGCTATCGCGGCCATTCGATGTCGGACCCGGCCAAGTACCGCACCCGCGAAGAGGTGCAGAAGATGCGTGACGAAAAAGACCCGATCGAACGCGTCCGCGACCTGCTCCTGACCGGCAGTCACGCGACCGACGATGACCTCAAGGCCATCGACCGGGAAATCAAGGCGATCGTCAACGAATCCGCCGAATTCGCCAAGAACAGCCCCGAGCCCGACGTTTCGGAGCTCTGGACCGATATCTACGCCTGAGGGGGACGAAAGACATGGCAACCGAAATCCTGATGCCCGCGCTTTCGCCCACGATGGAGGAAGGCACCCTCGCGAAATGGCTGGTGAAAGAGGGTGACAGCGTCACCGCGGGCCAGATCATCGCCGAGATCGAGACCGACAAGGCAACGATGGAGTTCGAAGCGGTCGATGAAGGCACGGTCGGCAAGCTTCTGATCGCCGAAGGCACGGCGGGCGTGAAGGTCAACACGCCCATCGCCGTTCTGGTCGATGAGGGAGAGAGCCTCGGCGAAGGCCAGAACCGCACCGGCAAGTCCGAGGATGTCGGCGGCGAAAAACCCGGCGTCGAGAAGGCAGACAAGGCGCTGCCGAAGGATCTGCCGGCCGCTGCCGCGCCGCAGGCCGCGCCCCCGGCTGCCCCCAGGGTCGCGCGCGATCCCGATTGGCCGGAAGGCACGGAAATGAAGACCCAGACGGTGCGCGAGGCCCTGCGCGACGCGATGGCCGAGGAAATGCGCCGCGAGGAAACCGTCTACCTGATGGGTGAGGAAGTCGGCGAGTATCAGGGGGCCTACAAGATCAGCCAGGGCCTGCTGGACGAGTTCGGCGCCAAGCGCGTGATCGACACGCCCATTACCGAACACGGCTTTGCCGGCATCGCCGTCGGCTCGGCCTTTGGCGGGCTGCGCCCGATCGTCGAGTTCATGACCTTCAACTTCGCCATGCAGGCGATCGACCAGATCATCAACTCGGCGGCGAAGACGCTTTACATGTCGGGCGGGCAGATGGGCTGCCCGATCGTGTTCCGCGGCCCGAACGGCGCCGCCGCCCGTGTGGGCGCGCAGCACAGCCAGGATTACGCAGCCTGGTATGCGCAGATCCCGGGCCTCAAGGTGGTGATGCCCTATTCGGCGGCCGATGCGAAGGGCCTTCTGAAGACGGCGATCCGCGACGCAAACCCGGTGATCTTCCTCGAGAACGAAATCCTCTATGGCCGCAGCTTCGAGGTGCCGGTTCTGGATGATTTCACCGTTCCCTTCGGCAAGGCAAAGATCTGGCGCGAAGGCACCGATGTCACGATCGTCTCTTTCGGGATCGGCATGACCTATGCGCTGGAAGCCGCCGAGAAGCTTGCCGAGGACGGGATCAGCGCCGAGGTGCTTGACCTTCGCACGATCCGCCCGATGGATACCGAGGCGATCATCCAGTCGGTCAAGAAAACCAATCGTTGCGTCACGGTCGAGGAAGGCTGGCCGCAGGGTTCGGTCGGCAACTATATCAGTTCGGTGCTGATGCAGCAGGCATTCGATTATCTCGATGCCCCGGTCATCAACCTGACCGGCAAGGACGTGCCGATGCCCTATGCGGCAAATCTCGAGAAACTCGCGCTGGTCACGACGGCCGAGGTGATCGAGGCGGTCAAGCAAGTCACCTACCGGTAAGGAGACACGGATATGGCAACCGAAATCCTGATGCCCGCCCTGTCACCCACGATGGAGGAAGGGACGCTCGCCAGATGGTTGGTGAAAGAGGGCGACACAGTGTCGTCCGGCGATATCCTGGCCGAGATCGAGACCGACAAGGCCACGATGGAGTTCGAGGCCGTTGATGAAGGCGTGATCGGCAAGATCCTCGTGGCAGCGGGCACGGCGGGTGTGAAGGTCAACCAGCCGATCGCTCTCCTCGTGGAAGAGGGCGAAGAGGTCACGGACACGCCGAAGCCGACGGCCCCTGCCTCTGCGCAGGATGCAAAGGCTGCCAAGGAGGCAGAGCCGCTGCGCGAAGCCGGTCGCACCGACGCCGATCCTGCGCCGCAGAAGACGGGCTCGGAAGCGCCCCAAAGGCAAGGAGAGCGCATCTTCGCCTCGCCCCTCGCCCGGCGCATCGCAGCCGAGAAGGGTCTCGATCTGGGGTCGATCCAGGGCTCCGGCCCGCGAGGACGGATCGTGAAGGCGGATGTCGAAGGCGCGGCTGCCATGCCCAAGGCCGCCGCGGCCCCTGCTCCCGCCGCCAAGGCCGAAGCGCCCAGGGCGGAACCGGTCAAGCCCGCCGGCGCCTCTGCCGATGCGGTGGCGAAGATGTACGAAGGCCGGGCCTATGAGGAAGTCACCCTCGACGGCATGCGCCGCACGATTGCCGCACGGCTGTCCGAGGCCAAGCAGACCATTCCGCATTTCTACCTGCGCCGCGAGGTTCAGCTTGACGCGCTGATGAAGTTCCGCAGCACGCTCAATGCCCAGCTCGAGGGGCGCGGCGTGAAGCTCTCGGTCAACGACTTCATCATCAAGGCCGCCGCGATGGCGCTGCAGACGGTTCCCGACGCGAATGCCGTCTGGGCCGGCGACCGCATCCTGCGGCTGAAGCCGTCGGACGTCGCCGTGGCCGTCGCGGTCGAGGGCGGGCTGTTCACCCCGGTCCTCAAGGATGCGCATCAGAAATCGCTTTCTGCGCTGTCGGCCGAAATGAAGGATCTGGCCGGACGCGCGCGCAACAAGAAACTGGCCCCGCATGAATATGTGGGTGGATCGATGGCCATCTCGAACCTCGGCATGTTCGGGATCGAGAACTTCGATGCCGTCATCAACCCGCCGCATGGCAGCATCCTGGCGGTGGGCGCCGGGCTGAAGAAGCCGGTTGTGGGGGCGGATGGGGAACTGACGGTCGCGACGGTGATGTCGATGACGCTTTCGGTGGACCACCGGGTCATCGACGGTGCGCTCGGGGCGCAGTTCCTGCAGGCGGTGATCGAGAATCTCGAGAACCCGATGGCAATGCTTGCCTGATCCGGGCGTCCCGGGGCTCTGCCCCGGACCCCGGGATATTTGTGCCAAGAAGAAACAGCGCCCCGACTCCGACAGCGGAATCGGGGCGCTTTCTCCTTGGGCGGTCATCGGCGTCCCCGCCTGTACCGCTCCTTCAGTCTGGCAGGCGATGGTTAATGAAATGCTAACGTCCGAGGGCGCCCCCCGCCGAAACGGAAGGCCGCCGAGCGCTCAGGGCTTGAGAAGATGATCCATGCTGATCGAGGGCTGTGCACAACCGGCTTCGCCCACCACCCGCGCCGGAACGCCCGCGACGGTCGAACATTCCGGAACGTCCTGCAGCACGACCGATCCGGCCGCGATCCGGCTGCAATGGCCCACGTGGATATTGCCCAGGACCTTGGCGCCGGCACCGATCAGCACGCCGTTGCCGATCTTGGGATGGCGGTCGCCGTCCTCCTTGCCGGTGCCGCCAAGCGTGACCGAATGCAGCATCGAGACATTATCGCCCACCACTGCGGTTTCACCAATCACGATGGAATGGGCATGGTCGATCATGATCCCCTTGCCGAGCCGCGCGCCGGGATGGATGTCGACCCCGAAAACCTCGGAAACCCGCATCTGGATGAAATAGGCCAGATCCCGCCGGCCCCGCTGGTAAAGCCAGTGACCCACCCGATAGGCCTGAACCGCCTGGTAGCCCTTGAAGAACAGGATCGGCTGGATGAAGCGGTGGCAGGCAGGATCGCGGTCATAAACCGCGACCAGATCGGCGCGGGCGGCCTGACCAAGCTCGGGCGCTGCGGCATAGGCCTCATCCGCGATTTCGCGCAACAGCTGCTCCGGCATCTCGCCGGAGGCGAGCTTCAACGAAAACCGGTAGGCCAGCGCCCGCTCCATCGTCGGATGGTGCAGCAGGCTGGAATGGATCAGCCCGCCCAGAAGCGGCTCCTGGGCGACGGCCTCACGGCCCTCTTCGCAGATCCGTTCCCAGACCGGATCGATCTTCGCGAGCTTGGGGCGCTTTTCTGCCATGATCTCGTCCTCTGCGGCGACCTTCCCTTCAGGTAACCTTTGCCTCGCGCGGGAAAAGAGGACAAGTCCGAAAAAAGGCGGAACCACGGCCCGCCCGCCCTGCGCGGCTGCGCAAGGCGGACAGAACCGTCAGAAGCGCATCCAGGTAATCCGCATCGTCGAGGAACGGCTCGTCCTGTCGCGGATAGCGTGCGGCTGCGTCCATGAGCGTCCCGTTGCCATAGGTGGCATGGCTGCGGCCCAGCCGCTTGCGACAGCAATCGGCCAGATGCGCCTCATAGAGCAGCCGGTCCATCATCGCCGCCCGTTCATGGCGCGGCAGCGGCAGCAGCATGCGTGCCGCCGCGATCGCATCCCCCATCAGAACCCGCCGCATCACGGGGACGGCAGGCCGACTTCGAACAGATGCAGCGCGATCCGCACCTCGCCGCCGGTAAAGCTGCCGCCTGTGGCCGTCAGAACCAGAGGGGTGTTTTCGTAAAAGCTCATGGGCGTCGACAGGAGTCCGCGCGCCCAGGATCCCGTCTGCAGGCCAAGGCCCGATCCAAAGCGGTTGAGCGCGCCGGGATTGCCCAACTGCCAGCCTGTCAGCGTCCCGGTGATCGGCGCAAGCACCCGTGCCGTGACGGCCAGCAGCATCGTTCCTGCCGGAACAACCGGGCTGGTCTGCGACGAACTGCCGGCCGTGATCGGGTGATCGAATTCGCTGACGCGGAAGAACGACCCGGCCCGTGCCGGCGAGAGCGCGACCGCGCCGCTGCGCCAGGCGGCGCCGTCAAAGACTGCCTGCATGTGTTCCGCGGCGATCCATGCGGTCCATCCGGGGCGCGGGCTGACAAAGCTCCAACCGCCGTTCTGGAACAGGGCCAGCTTGCCGCCCTGCCCCTCCCAATCGTTCACCGCGCCTTGCGGAACGGCCCAGACCTGGCCCTCGGTCGCCGCGACCGGTGGAAGCACCACCGTCCGTGAAACGATGACCAGCTTTGCCAACGCATCGAGACGTGTGAACGCCTCGTTCACCGTGACGTGTTTTTGTGCCTGGGCCGGTTGCACAAGCGGCAGGCCCATCTGAACGGTCTCAGTCATCGATCTCAATCCCCGTGAATGAACCGGCGCCATACTGCGCCGAAAGTTGTGCAACCTCGATCCTGAACGGTCGCTCGATGCCATCGGCAGCCTGCTCGGCCGCGCCATAGGTCCAGAAGGGCCGGGTCACGACCGTTTCGCGGCGCAGGGCCCCATCCTTCAGGATGCGAACCAGATAGGCTTCGCTTTCCTCGCCGAGCGGCACGTCCATGCCCGCCCAACTGTCGCCATCGATCCGCGTGCGGCGCAGCCATCTTGCCTCAAGCCCATCCGCCAATTGCCGCAGCCGCAGGTGGCAGGGGGCATAGGGACGCAGTCCGATGCCCCGGAAGGCCTCGACCAGATGGGTATAGGACGGATCATCATAACCGCACTGCGCCGGCCCGATCCGGTAATGCCGCGCCAGATCCCGCGCCGAGAGCGGCAGGTCAATCTGGCGGACTGCAGCATTGAGCAGGACGACCCGACTGCCCGCCGGCCAGACCTCTGGCATGTCCTGTTCGGTGCCGGCCTGACCGCGCAGGCGGAGGCTCAGGTCATAGACTCCCGGGCCGACAAGATCCGCCCGCGCGAATTGCAGCACCTCCCAGCCCTGCGATGTGCCTGCCCCAATCGCCAGCGCATTGGCGCCGTTCAGCACCTCGGCCGGGCTGGCCGAGACAAGCGGCCCCGACATGCGCACCCGCAGCGGCGCCCCGCGATCCCAGACACCGGGGCGCGCCCGGTCAAGCGAGGTCAGCGTCTGGCCGATCACCGCGCGGTCCGAAAGGGTGCGGTTCAGCACATAGCCATTGTCTGTCTCGGCCTGCCAGACCGCCACCGCCCCCGGCCAGGGTGTGGCGGTCACCGCCAGATGCGGCGCATGCGCCACTTCGGTCCCGCGCAGAAGCGGCAGATCCAGAAACACCGGCAACACCGGCACCGGCGCCGCGAAGGGCCGCTGGCGCACCGGCAGGTCGGCGGCGTCGCTGGGCTGATAGACCCCCGGCTCCACGCGCACCGCCTCGATGTTCAGAACGCCCGCCTGCTCGACCCGGTCGATCCGCCAGCGGGCGCCACCCAGCAGCACCACATCCCCGGCGCCCAGCGCCGACGAGGGCGGCAGGGCAAAGCGCAGCCCGTCGCGTGCCACCCGCGCCTCGGCCAGCCAGCGTTCGGTCACGGCACGGGCCTCGGCCTCGGTGAGAGCCAGCGGCAGTTCCGAATGCGACACCGAGTGGGTTGCCTCGTCCGGGAAGATCGCCTCGACCGTGCGCGCGGCGTAATCCCCCTCGGCCTCGACAAAACCCAGCCGCACCCGTCCCGCAATTTCGGCCTCAGGCGCGCGAATGGCCTCGGTCAGGGCATCCAGCCGGTCGCCCAGCGCCAGTTGCCCCTGGTCAAGCATTCCATCCACGCGCCCGTCCCGCATCTGAAAGCGCAGCACGCCGTCGCGCTCGACCGCTTCGAAACCATGGGCCAGCATGAGGGGTTGCAGGGCCGCGCGGGCGCTCTCCACCGACGGCAGCACATAGCCGCGCACCAGCCCGTGCAGCCCGCTCACATCATAGGCGCGCAGGCCCGAACGTTCGCAAAGCTCGGCCACCACATTGGCAAGCGGTTGCGCCGCAGTGCGCCCGGTCAACCAGTGGCCACGCGCATGGTTCTCGCCGTCCGCCCAAAGATCACGGTTGTTTGGAAAGGCCGGATAGGGCCGCGCGTCCCAGGCCCAGACATGGGCGCGCGACATGTCCACCATGCGGCCCCCGTACATGTCCGAAACCGGATTATGCGCCGGATCGCCCCAGTAATCGGCCATCGCGCGCAGATACTGCATCTGGATCAGATCATCCCGCGCGCCCGATGAAAACCGTGGCAGGCTGGATTCCGACGATTTCGGATCGAGGAACTTGTTCGGCTCGTTCGTTCCCTTGTCCACGGCGGCACAGCCAAGCTCGGTGAACCAGATCGGCTTGGAGGCAGGCTCCCAGGCGGTCGGATTTGCCAGACGCTGCCCGTCAATCCGCTCGTGATGGGCATTGGCCCACCAGTTGCGCAGATCCTTGTAGCGCCAGATCCAGTGCTCGCCATAGGCGCCGTCCTCGATCGGAACGCGGTTCTGCGCCGCCAGCGCCTCGGGGCCGGGATAGTACCAGTCATAGCCCTCGCCGCCTTCGATATTGGCCTTCAGATAGTCCAGGTTATGGATCGTGCCCCAGGCGGCATCAGCATGATCGTCGCCATCGCGCCAGTCGGACAGCGGCATGTAATTGTCGATCCCGATGAAATCGACATTTTCATCGGCCCAAAGCGGGTCGAGGTGAAAATACCGGTTTCCGTCGGCGCTGTATCCGAAATACTCCGACCAGTCGGCGGCATAGCTGATCTTGACCTCGTCGCCCAGAATGGCGCGCACCTCGGCGGCAAGCCGCCTGAACTCCGCCACCGCCGGAAAGCTGTCATTCGCCCCGCGTATCTGCGTAAGGCTGCGCATCTCGGATCCGACGCAGAAGGCATCGATCCCGCCCGCCGCCTTGCACAGATGCGCATAGTGCAGGATGAAGCGGCGATAGCCCCAGTCCTCGGGGCCGGTATAGATCACCTGCTCCCCGTCGATGCGAAAATCACCGGGCTGGCAGGATCCGAAAAACGCAGCCACCTCGGCCGCTGCGGCTGCTGTGCGGTCGGTGGTGCCGGTGCGTCCCGGCGCTTTTGCCGTGGTGATCCGCCCGCGCCAGGGCAGTGCCGGCTGGCCCTCTGCCCCCGTCCAGGGGTCTGGCAGGCTGTTCCCCTCGCGCTGCTCCATCAGCAGGAACGGATAGAATACCGCCCTCTGGCCCTGCGCCTTCAACGCGCGCAGGGCCTGGATGACCGAGGCATCGGCCGGCGTGCCGCCGTAGATCGGTCTTCCCTCGCGGCCGGCGATCACCTGCGCAGTTTCACGCGTCAACCCGCTTACACGCCAGGGCATTTCGCGCCCGTCGATAGCGGTCTGTTCCACCTTGGGGCGGACGCGGCACTGCCCGCAGCGCAGATCGTCCCCGAACCATGACGCAATCAGCAGCACCGATCCGACACGGGGCAGCTCCTCGCGCAGCTGCTCGAGCGAGACCGCAAGATCCGCCTTCCCCGAGGGCGTGTTGATATTGACGGGCAGAACCTCGCCCAGGCCCTTGTCGAAATGAACCGGCTGCGTGGCCAGCGCATATTCCCCCGTCCCTGGCATGAGCGCGACGGCCTCGATACCGCGCACGAGATCGGGCACCCCGGGCGCCTCGGCCGGCCGGAATACCTCAAAGGTGAACTGCGGCACACGGTTGCCAAAGCGGCCAAGCTCCAGATCCTCGAGCACGACATAGGCAATCCCGCGATAGGCCGGCGCCTGATCCACCCCTTCAACCGCAGCGATCTTGGCATCGGGAAGCTGATCCTCGGTGCCGGTATGAACACGCAGCGGCAGGTCATCGCGCGGGATCTCCTCGCCATCGGCCCAGACGCGACCGACCCGGGTAATGACCCCCTCGCACAGCGCAATGGCCAAGCTCACCGAATAGGAATGGCTGACCGTGGTAACCTTGGGCTGTGGCGCCCCCTTGCCGCCTCCGCTCGTGCTGCGCTCGGTCCGCTCGGCGAAACGTGTCGCCCAGATCACCTGCCCGGCCATGCGCATCCGGCCATAGACCAGCGGCACGGCCGCCCCTTCCGACGCACCGGTCAGCCGGAACCGGTCCACCTTTCCGGTCTCGACTGTCTCGGACCCCGCGCCCAGCAGCCGCTGGTCGATGACCCGGCCCAGCGTGGCGCCGACCGCGCGGCCGATCACGGCGCCCGACAGCCCCAGAACCGTGCCGCCAAAACCCGCTCCGACCGCCGAACCGACGGCCCCCAGCACAATCGTCGCCATCACGCACTCCTTCAGGGAAAGGCAAAACGCGCCGCGATCCGGCGCGCCCAGGGTGCGGACAGAGGGCTTTCAACCACCCCATGCCCGCTGTAGGCGTGGACGAATGTCGCCCCCGCTCCGATTTCAGCGGCAATGCCAAGATGCTTGGCAATGCCGTCACTCCGCATGCGGAACAAAAGCACGTCGCCCGGCGCGGCCGCAGCATCGTCCTTCGGGATCAGATGGCGCAGCGCGGCCCGCATCAGAACCTCATCCCGGGCCGGTTCCGCCCAGTCAGGGCTATAGGGCGGGACGGATTCGGGCTCGGCGCCGTAAAGCGCGCGCCAGACCCCGCGCAGAAGCCCAAGACAATCCGCGCCCGCGCCCCGAGCCGAGGCCTGATGGCGATAGGGCGTGCCGATCCAGGCCCGCGCCTCGGCCAGCACAAGGGCACCGCTCATCGGAACAGGCTCCCGCCGTCGTTATGCCCGGCGCTCGTGGGATAGGACATCAGCCAGTCCTCCCCCGGGATATGCGGAAAGCCACGGAAATTCAGGAAGTTGTTGAACTTGAGCCTGCATGTCTCGGCCCGCTTGTCACAGCCGGCCTCCAGCCGCACCAGATCGCCCGCCGCAGCCGCCGTGCCCAGCGCCTGCCACAGGACGATCTCGCGCCCGTCCGGGCGACGCCGGTCGTTCTTGACCAGGGCGATCAGTCCGGCAGCCGGGCCCGAAAGCACCCGCAGCCGTCCACCCTCGAACCACCGGTCGTCGAACTCCTGCATCGGCGGCAACTGAAGCACCGTATCGCGCGCCGCTGACAGCGGCACTTCCGCCGCATAGCCCGGCCGCGTCAGATCAAAGCGGCACTGCCCATCGCCCAGAACAGCGGCGCATCCGCGCTGGAACACCCGCCCCTGCGGCTGGTTCAGCACCTCGGTCAGGCCGCGCAACTCGGCCCGGAACGCACCGCCCTGGCGCGAGATCTCGCCCAGCGACCCCTGAAAGATGAGCCGTCGTTCCTCGACCGATGCCCAGTTCACCTGCCAGATGCGCACGTTGGCGCCGTCATAACGCCCGGCCAGGATGTCGGCCTCGGTCAGCCCCTCGTCGCTCAGCGCGCCAAAGCCCTCGGCATTGTCCACCGCAAGCCCGGTGCCCTGCTCGATCGCATGGGCCGTCATGCCGCTCCGGGCGCGAAAGATGATGCCGTCAAAGGCAAGATCGCCGTCATGGTCGGTGAATCCCATGATCTGCCCGTCGCGGCGCTCAAGCGCCCAGGCCCGGCAGACGGTGGTGGCACCGGTCTCCAGATGCTGACGCAGGGTCATGTCCGCACCTCCAGCACCGGCACGTTCGGCACATCTCCGGCCTGAAAGCTCGCGACAGAGACATGGATCCGGTCGGTGTCGAAACGCACCGGCACATCGAATTCGAACCCCGCCGTCACCCGTGCCCCAAGGGCAGGCGGATCGACAAACTGCACCAGCCCCCGCAGCGTATCGACGCTGTAATGCACCCCTTCCCTCATCGGCAGCCCGCCCACCGCCACCCGCACTGTGCCTTCGACCGGCTTGGCGATCGGGCGAAGATAGGCCGCCGGGCCCGAGGCATAGGCCTTGCGCAGCGCAAAGCTGTCGCGCTGACCGTCGCCCACCCCCAGTTCCTGATCCTCGGGTGTGATCGGCTTGGATGCCGGGGCCGAACGGTAATCCGCCCAGTCCTTCCAGCGAAACCCGTGGATCTGCCCCTGACGCGCCTCGAAAAAGGCAATCAGCGTCTCCACATCGTCCAGGCTGCGCAGACCCATCCCCGCGTCATAGCGCCGGCGCGAATGGGCCCAGGGGGTATTCCGCTCTTCATGCCCGTTTGACAGCGCCACGATCTCGGTGCGCCGTTCCGGCCCGCCCACCGACCCGAACGAGAGGTTGGCAGGGAATCTGATTTCATGGAAAGCCATTCACCGGTTCCTTTGTCCGCGGCCCAGCGCCCGCGCCATCTGCGCGGCGATCTGGCTCTGACTGCGCTGGAAGCCCTGCACATCCGGGGTCTGCACGTTCATGACGATGCTCACCGGCCGCCCGCCCCCCTGGGCCTGAACCCCCAGCTTGCCATCCGGGCCGCGCGTCAGCGGCATGATCGCCTCGGGTCCGGCCTCGCCCATCAGGCCCCGGCCGCCCCGCATCGGGAACATCACCGGCCCGCTGACGATGCCCCCCTGCGCAAAGGGCATGACGCGCCCCTGCGTGAAGGCGCCGCCCTGAGCGAAAGGCATCACCCCCGAAACCGCTGCATTCAGCCCCTGCGCCAGCACCCCGCCCACCGCGTTCTGCACCGGACGCATCGCCACCGCATAGACCTGGTCGATCATCGTTCGCGCCACCTGCCGCAGCGCATCCGAAAGCCGCATCCCGTCGAAGATCACGCCGTCGAAGGCGCGGCGCAGCCCGCTGCCAAAGCTGGTGCTCAGCCGCGCCACCTCGCGGTCGGCAAAGACCATGCCCTCGCGCATACGGGCAAGCTCGCCCTCGAAGGCGGCCGTCACGGTGCTGGCGCCGCGCATCTGCTCTTCCAGCGCGGCGATCTGGTCGCTCAGCACGTCAAAATCACTCATCGCTCACCTCTGTGGAATGTGTCGGATCCGACGGGGCCGAAGGCCCTGCCCCGGGTGCTGCCGGCGCGATGCCGGGTCCCGGGCCATCGGGCCAGGCGGCGGCAAGCTCTTCAAGCCGCGCGCGGTTCAGGGCGGGCGGTCCGCCATCCAGCCCCAGCATGATCAGCAGATCGGCCGGGGTCAGCTGCCAGAACTCGGCCGGGGTCAGCCCCAGATCCCGCAGCCCCGCGCGCATCAGGCCCCGCCAGTCCAGCGTTCTCATTGCGGCACCGAAAAGGCCCGGGCCAGAAGCTCGGCCGCGACCCGGGCGGCCTCGAACGGGCCACCCCGGATCTCGGCCGTGCGCAGCGCCTCGGCGGTGCCGGTCCAGCCGCCGCCGCGCAATCCCGCCACGATCAGCGCCAGAACGTCACGGGTGGAAAAGGCGCCGGTCTCGAACCGCTCCACCAGATCGATCAGCCCGCCAGCCTCCAGCGCCGCCTCAAGCTCGGCCAGCGCCCCAAGGGTCAGACGGCACACGTGGCGCTGGCCGTCCAGCCAGATCGCCACCTCTCCTGCCAAAGGGTTCGCCATCAGATCGCCACGAAGCTCAGCGCCCCGGCCGAGGCGAGGCTCATCTCATAGCTCGCCTCCCCGTTGTGACTGCCGGAATACTCGATGCCGGTGATCTGGAACGGCCCCTGAACGATCCCGAAATGCGGGATGATCACCTGAAAGGCCGGCGTTTCGCCGTCAAAGAAGATCTGGCGTGCGCGTTCATCGGTATTGGCATCGCGGAACACCCCCGATCCGGAAATCGAGGCCGATTTCATTCCCGCGCCCCCCAGCAGTTCCCGCCAGCCGCCCTGGCTTTCAAGGCTGGTGACATCCACCGTTTCTGCGTTGAAGCTCACCCGCGTGGCGCGCAGCCCCGCGATGGTCTCGAACTGGCCGTCGCCGGTCAGGTCGATCTTGATCAGCAAATCCTTGCCGTTCTGGGCACCCATGGCCATCTCCTGCACTTGAAATCCGTTTCGGCGCGTCAGACGCGCCAATCTTCCACGCGGGCGCGGAAGGTCAGGTCGATCCGGCGCCCGCCGTCCGTGCGCCGCGCCACCGCCTTCACAAAGCTCAGCCCCACAAGCCGGCCGCGGCTCAGGGCCAGATCGGCGCCGACCAACGCATCGGAAACCGCTGCCGCCGCATCCTTGGCACGCTGGAACCCCGCCGCGTCACTGACGACCGAGACGACGAACCGATGCTCGGCCCCGCCGCCCGTGCCGTCCGAGGCATCGCGCACCTCTTCGGGGCCAAGGGCGACATAGGTTCCGTTGGCCTGGCCCGCCGGCATGGCATCATGCACCGCGCCATCGACCAGCGCCTCAAGGGCCTCGTCCGCCAGCAGCCGCTGGAATACCGCGGCCTGCAGCGCTGCCGCACAGCCATAGCTCATCGCGCCACCTCCTCATGGGCAAGGCAGGTCAGATAACGGCCCGCCGCATCGCGTTCGGAGACCGAGAGGATGCGGAACACCCGCAATCCGTCGCGGAACCGCTGCCCCGGACGTGGCCGCGAGGGGGCCCCGATCGGCGCCCCGCGCACGGTGATCCGCCAGGGCACCATCGACAGCGTGACGATATCCGCCACCCTCTCGCGCCCCGATCCGGCCACGATCTCGGCCCACAGCGTTCCCAGCGGCTCCCAGCTTTCGGCAAAGCCACCGGCACCGTCGGGCAGATGCACCGGCTCTTCCAGAACCATCGCCTGACGCAGGTTGACCGGCTTCATCGCCCCGCCCCCCCGAAGGTGCGCACCGTGCGCCAGCGTTCGACCAGCGCCTGCACCGCCGCGGGCATGGCGCCGGTGCCGGGGCGGTCCTCGTAATACTGCGCCGCCAGCATCAGCGTTGCCTGCCGCAGATCGGCGGGCACATCGGTCCAGGCGCCGAACCCGGCCAGAAGCCCGATCCGCACTGCACCGCCCGTCGGGATCCCCGGAAGGATGAAACCGGTGGCAACCAGCTTCGGCCGGTGCATGTCGCGCAACAGCCGCCAGCGCTCGGGCGGGATGCTCCGCTCGGTGCCGTGGCGATCCAGGGTCAGCACCGCGCTGACCTCGACCACCGGCGCCACCGGCAGCGCCTGAGCCCCGGCCTCGCGCCATTCGGCCAGCTCCAGTTCAAAACTCCGCTGCAACAGCACCTTGGCCGTGCGCGCCTCGATCGCGGCGATGGCGGCCCGCAGATGGGCGCGCAACAGGCCGTCCTGCACCGCGCCATCGGCAAAGCCCGATCCCAGACGCAGATGCTCCTTGAATTCCTCGACAGGCAGGGCCGCGTCGGCCACCGCGCTCAGCTCGCTCAACATCATGGTTTTCTCCGCCTCGTGGGAAAGTCGTGCGCGTGCCCCGGCCCGCTCGGACGGGGAGGATTCAGCTAGCCGGACCAGGGCACGCGCGCCCCCCGCCCAAGGACGGGGGATCAGCGATCAGTTCGCCGCGAACTTCAGCAGCTTGATGGCGGCAAAGTCGCTCACGTCACCGCCGACACGCTTGGAGGCATAGAACAGCACATGCGGCTTGGCCGAGAACGGGTCGCGCAGCACCCGCAGGTCGGGGCGGTCCGCGACGGTATAGCCGGCGGTGAAATCCCCGAAGGCGATGGCAAAGGTGCCGGCGGCGATATCGGGCATGTCCTCGGCGATCAGGACCGGATAGCCCATCAGCCGCGCCGGCTGTTCGGCGGCCAGCCCGTCCGACCACAGGAACCGCCCGTCGGCATCCTTCATCTTGCGCACCGCACCCGCGGTTTTCGAGTTCATCACGAAGGTCGCATTGGCGCGGTAGGTGGCATTGAGCGCATAAACCAGATCAACGATGGCGTCCGAGGCGCTGATCGTCGCAAAGTCGCCATTGTTGCCGGTGGCGATATAGCCCAGCTTGCCCCAGCTCCACTGCTGCTCCGCAACCTTCGGATGGGCCAGGAACCCCTTGGGCTTGTCCTGCCCGTCGCCGTTGACAAAGGCTGCGGCCTCGGCGCGGGCGAACTTGTCGGCGATGCGGCCGGCCAGCCAGCCCTCGATGTCGAAGGCGCTGTCGTCCAGCAGACGCTGGCTTGCCTTGGGCATGGCCGAAAGCTCGTGCAGCGGGATAGAGATGCGTTCGATCACCGGCGTGTCGCTTTCCGCCACCGGCCCGCTTTCCGAGGCCCAGCCCGACCCCATGTCGGAATGATCGACCAGCACGTCAAAGCTCGTGGCCTCGACCGTCACCACATTGGCGATGGCCCGGATCGAGGCGGTCGATTTCAGCACCGAGCGGATGGTGTCGGCGGTCTGCGGATCGACAAGATAGCCACCCTCGGCGGCCACCGCCGTATTCAGCCCCTTGCCCTCCAGCACCAGGGCGCGCAGCCCGTCGTCATCGCCATTGCGCAGATAGGCATCGAACGCCTTCTGATGCGGCGCGGCGGCCTCGGTGGCGCCGGAAAGCGCGGGGCGGGCAAAGGCGATGGTCTTGCGGTCCAGCATGGTCACTCGCTCTTCCTGTTGTTTGAGCTTCGATTGAACGTCGGTTTGAAAGGCTTTGAGTTCGTTCAGAAATCCGTCCAGCGCGGCTTTGACCTCGCGCGGTTCTGCGGGCATGGCGTCGCCGGCCCGGGACTTGGTCTCGGTTCTCATGTCATCTCCGTTGATGGTGAAAATCAGATCGTGGCGCGCAGCTCGGCCAGCGCCCGGGCGGCAGCATCGAAGGCTGCCGCCACCTCCGGCACGGGCGCGGCCTTGGCCCCCACCCGTGCGGTGCTCAGCATCGGGAATGTCACCAGCGACACTTCCCACAGGTCCAGTTCCAGAAGGCGCCGCCCGCCACCCGATTTCTCGGCCCGCCGCACCCGATAGCCGATGGACAGCCCGTCGAGCGCCCCGGCCCCGATCAGCGCCGCCGCCTCGCGTCCCCGCGCCACCTCGGGCAGAAGTCGGCCGCGAACGTAAAGCCCCCGATCATCCTCGCGCACCTCGTCCCAGATGCCGATCGGCTGTGCGGGATCATGCTGCCACAGCATCTTGACCCGCCGCCCCGCCGCCGCGAGCGTGGCAAGCGAGGCCGCATAGGCGCCCCGCTCCACCACATCCCCGCCCTGGTCGCGCTGGCCGAACAGGCTTGCATAGCCTTCGATCAGCGCCTCCCCCGTCACCACCAGCCCTGCCTCGGGCCGGTGGAACTTGTGTTCCAGCTCCATCGCTCTCTCCTACTGCACGATCAGCGATTGCACGCCCTGGGCGAGGATCACCGCCACCACCCCGTAAACGGCCAGCCAAAGCCGCTTTTCCAGCCGCTCCAGCGTCGCCTCCATCTGCTGCAACCGGTATTCGAGCCCGGCCCAGCGTTCCTCTGCGACCCGTTCGTTCGCCTCGATCCGGGCGGATGCGGCATCGAATGAATCGTAGAGATAGCGCGACCCGCCCGTGGGCCGCCGCGTGCTCATTCCTCCTCCGCCAGCCGCGGCAGGCCCAGAAGCACCCGCTTCTCGGCCTGGGTCAGGAAGGTCGCCTCACCGACCCGGCGCCATTGCTGGTCCCGCTCGACCGCCAGCGCCGGCACCTGGTCCAGATCGGGCCGCAGCTCCACATCCGCCCCCGCGAACCCCGACAGCCAGTGCGACACCGCCGCCGCGACGCGGGTGACCAAGGGCACCACCGTCAGGCGATAGAAGGCGCGGTTGGCCTCCTGATAATTCGCATAGGTCGCGTCGCCGGTGATCCCCAGCAGCATCGGCGGCACCCCGAAGGCGATGGCGATTTCGCGCGCGGCCGCCTCCTTGGTCTGCTGGAACTCCATGTCCGATGGGCTGAACCCCATCGGCTTCCAGTCCAGCCCGCCCTCCAGCAGCATCGGCCGGCCGGCGTTGCGCGCGCCCTGATGGTGCATCTCCATCTCCATCACCAGCCGGTCATACTGATCCTGGCTCAGCGCGGCCTGCCCGTCGGCGCCCTTGTAGATGATCGCGCCCGAGGGCCGCGCGGCATTGTCCAGCAGCGCCTTCGACCAGCGCGAGGCCGCGTTGTGCACATCCACCGCCGTCGCCGCCGCCTGCATTGGCGAAAAGCCATAGTGGTCGTCCTGAGGATGGAAACTGCGGATATGGCAGATCGGCGTGCCGGCGCTCATGTCAAACCGGTGTTTTCGACTGCCGACGCTGTAGTCATAGCCTATCGGCCAGCCATCCGCCCCGGGCACCACCGCCATCCGGTCCGAGCGCAGCACATGCAGCTCGCCCGGGAAACCCTCGCCCACCGCCTCGAGATAGCCGTTGCCGGACAGCAGAAGCTGCCCGTAAAGCGCCTCGAACAGTTCGGCCTTGCCCTGTGCCGGGTTGGGGCGGCGAATGAGGTCCAGCACCGGATGCGCCTCATAGCGGCGTTCGCAATCCTGCAACACCAGGGGCAGTGCGGCCGCGGCCTCGGCGATCAGCTTGACCGCGCGGAACCCTACCGGGTTGCCCTGAAACCCGGTCCGCGTGAGGGAAACCGTATCGCGCGGCGTCCAGGCGACGCTGCGCCCGACGCTGCCCCAGGCCACCACCGGCCCGGTCGCGCTGGCCTTGCGCTCGGGCGGCCCGGCCACCTCGCGCTTCAGAAAATCGAACATGCCCAACTCCTTGCTTCGACAGTGGCCAAGAAAAAGCCCGCCGGCAGAACCGGCGGGCCATCCCGTCACAACGATCTCATCTGTGGTCGTCGCCAGTGCTGGGCGGGCTGGATCATCAGCTCGTGCAGCGCCCAGACCAGCGCATCCACCCGGTCGGGGCTGCCGCGCCCTTCATAGCCGCGCGGGGTCATGCGGCACATCTGGTCCTCCAGCGCGCCAAGGCCCCGCAGGTGGTGCACCCGCCCCTGTTCGTAAAGCGCCGCCACCGGCTCGGCCCGGGCGGCCTTGCCCTTTGCCGCCCGTACCGCCCGATAGGGCACCAGCGGATCAACCTGCCGCACCACGCTTTCCACCAGATCGCCACCCTGATTGACCTCGGCCACCAGCCGTTCGGCGCCGTGGCGCTCCATCGCGGCAATCGCGGCGCGGGCCCATTCGGCGGGGCTTTTGCCGGTGACGCTCGCATCCTCAAGCACATAGGCCTTCCAGTCGGCGGGTGGGCCGTCGGTGACCACCCCGGCCACCACGATGCCGCATTCGTCCGACCCGTTGTGCCCCGTCACTGGCGGATCGACCGCCACGACCACCCGCCCCAGCCGCGGCGCCCGATCCACCCGGCCGGCCTCAAGCCCCGCCGAGGTCCAGAGCGCACCTTCCGCATCCTCCAGCAGCTCCCCGTCCAGTTCCTGCCGGCCCAGCCGCGTTCCGGCATAGCGGTTCCGCACCTCCTCCAGGAAGCTCGCGGCCAGCCAGGCGCGGTTTGCCTCGGTCGCGGCATGGGTGCTCACCGTGCTCGCATTGCCCAGCACCTGCTTCAGCACCGCAACGTTGCGCGGCGTCGTCGTCACCACCTGACGCGGATGCTCGCCCAGCCGCAGCGCGAACTGCAACATGTCCCAGACGTCTTCGCCGCGCTTCCATTTCGCCAGCTCGTCCACCCAGGCGGCATCGAACTGCGGCCCGCGAAGGTTTTCCGGCTCATGCGCCGAAAAGGCCTGTGCCACCGCGCCGTTGGGCCAGACCAGCCTGCGCCGCGTCGCCTCCCACACCGGTTTGCGGTCCGGTGGGGAACAGGCAAGGATGCCGCTGTCGCCAAAGATCATCACATCGCGCACCTGGTCGAAGGTCTCGCCCACCAGCGCCACCCGGCGCGACCGCCCCGGATCCAGCGGTCGTGGCCCTTCCACCTCGGCCCGCACCCATTCGGCCCCGGCGCGCGTCTTGCCCGCGCCCCGCCCGCCCAGAATGACCCAGGTCTTCCAGTCCCCCTCGGGGGGCAGCTGATGCGGCTGTGCCCAGAATTCGAACAGCCACGGCAGCGCCATCAGCGCCCCGTCGCTCAGCCCGGCAATGAACTCATCCACCACCTCCGGCGCTGCGGAGGCGAGCCATCCTGCGCCCGATCTCATCGCGGGCCGACTGGAAGTCGAGCGCATAGTCATAGGCAATTCCGGCGTCCTGTCTGCGAAGCTGTTCAACTTTCTGCCTTTCCTGCATGGCTGTCTGAAGCGCCTTCTGGAACTCCTTGGCGTAAAGCTGCGCGTCACGCGCCGTCCTTGCATCGCCGTCCCTGGCTTCTTCGATGACCAAGGCGAAAACCTCCGCCGCGGTCCGGTACAGCAAAAGGGCCTCCGAAAGCATTGCCTCGGAAGAGCCCGCCTCATTCACGGGAACCAGTACTGTCATGTGTTGTTAAACCCGCCTCTCATGCCTGCCCCGCACGAGCCGAAATGAAAAAGCGGCGCCGGGTTTCCCCGTGCCGCTTGCCCACTTCTCCTAGCTTGCCATGAGGTATACCTCAGAGCGTGCGCCGAGTCAACAACAAACTTTCAGGTTGTATCCGCTACTCGGCCGCCTCGGTTTCCTCCACCACGGCTCCGGTCTGCGGATCGCTTTCGATCCCCCGCGCCGCGCGTTCGCGCTCGATCTCGCGCCAGCGGGCCACGGCTGCGTTATGCTCCTGCAAAGTCACGGAAAAAGCGTGCCCCCCGGTGCCGTCGGCCACGAAATAGACATAGGGCGTATCATCCGGGTTCAGCGCCGCCTCGATGCTCGCGCGGCCCGGATTGGCGATCGGCGTCGGCGGCAGGCCGTCGATCTGATAGGTGTTGTAGGGCGTGCGCGCATCCAGTTCGCTGCGCCGCAGACCCCGGCCCAGCGTGCCCTCGCCATTGGTGATTCCATAGATCACCGTCGGGTCGGTCTGCAGCCGCATTCCCTGATTCAGCCGGTTGACAAAGACGCTGGCCACCTGCCGCCGTTCGTCCGCAACCCCGGTTTCCTTTTCGACGATCGAGGCGAGGATCAGCGCCTCCTCGGGGGTCGAAATCGGCAGCCCCTCGGCACGCGCCTCCCACAGATCGCTCAGGATGCGGGTCTGGCGCGCTTCCATCTCGGCCAGAAGCTGGCCCCGATCGGCGCCGCGGCGCACTTCATAGCTGTCGGGCGCCAGCCGCCCCTCGCCGGGAACGGCCGCAATCTCGCCCTGCAGGAACTCGGCCCGGCGCAGCGCATCCACCGCCTGCCAGCTCGTGGCCCCCTCGGCCAGCGTCACGCGGAACCGCGTGTCATCGGCCTGGGCCACGTCCAGATAACCGTCCGGCACCGGGTCGGTGGCCGGGTTGAACTTGATCGTCTCGACATAGCGCGCGGTTTCCGGGTCAAGCTCGCGCACCACCATCTCGGCCACGACAACCCCGATGCGATAGTTGATCTCGGTGCCGCAGGTCGAGGCGCCGCCGCGCGTGATGACGTCCAGAACCTCTTCCATCGAGGCGTGGGGCGGCACCAGATAGCTGCCGAACCGCAGGTCCGAGCGTTCGGCGTAACGGGCACCGATGCGGAAGATGGTGCCATTGCTCACCACACCCTGCTCCTGCAACTGCTCGGAAACGCGGGCCAGATTGGCCCCGCGCTCGATCCGGACGCAGGCCGATTGCTCCAGCGGCCCCGGAATCACGAACTGCCGCTGCCCCCAGGCCACAAGCCCGCCCAGCAGGAACAGCAGCACCACGAACAGCGTCAGGGCGTTGGATGCGATGTGGCGCCACATCAGCCCGTCACCCGGCCAAGAACCAGGCTGGCGTTGGTGCCGCCAAAGCCGAACGAGTTGGACAGCGCCACGTCGATCTTGCGCTGCCGCGCCGCATTGGGCGCCAGGTCAAGCTTCGGCTCCACGGCGGGATTGTCCAGGTTGATCGTCGGCGGCGCGATCTGGTCGCGGATCGCCAGCACGCAGAAGATCGCCTCCACCGCGCCGGCCGCCCCCAGAAGATGCCCGATCGACGATTTGGTCGAGGACATGGTCGCCTTGGCCGCCGCATCCCCCATCAGCCGCTCCACCGCGCCCAGCTCGATCGTGTCGGCCATGGTCGAGGTGCCATGGGCATTGATGTAATCCACCTGATCCGGGGTCACGCCCGCCCGTTTCAGCGCCGCCTGCATCGAGCGATAGCCGCCATCCCCATCCTCGGACGGGGCGGTGATGTGATAGGCGTCACCCGACAGGCCATAGCCCAGCACCTCGGCATAGATCCTGGCGCCGCGGGCCTTGGCATGTTCGTATTCCTCCAGCACCACGACGCCTGCGCCTTCACCCATCACGAAGCCGTCGCGGTCGGCGTCATAGGGCCGGCTGGCCTTGGTGGGATCCTCGGCGCGTTTGGTGGACAGCGCCTTGCAGGCATTGAAGCCCGCGATACCGATTTCCGAGATCGGGCTTTCCGCGCCGCCCGCCACCATGACATCCGCATCGCCGTGGGCGATCAGCCGCGCCGCGTCGCCAATCGCATGGGCGCCGGTCGAACAGGCCGTCACCACGGCATGGTTCGGCCCCTTGAAGCCGTAGCGGATGCTGACCTGACCCGAGATCAGGTTGATCAGCGCGCCCGGAATGAAGAACGGCGACACCCGCCGCGGCCCCTTCTCCTTGATCAGCAGCGCCGTTTCCGCGATGGTCGAAAGCCCGCCGATACCCGATCCCAGCATCACGCCGGTGCGCAGGCGGCTTTCCTCGTCCTCGGGCATCCAGCCGGCATCCTCGACCGCCTGCTGCGCCGCGGCCATGCCGTAAAGGATGAAGTCATCGACCTTGCGCTGCTCTTTCGGCTCCATCCAGTCATCGGGATTGAAGGTGCCATCCGACCCGTCGCCGCGCGGGATTTCGCAGGCATAGGTCGTGGCAAGATGGCTTGCGTCAAAGCGGGTGATGGTGCGCGCGCCGCTCTGGCCGGCCAGCAGGCGCCGCCAGGTTTCCTCCACTCCGCAGGCCAGCGGCGTGACCATTCCCAAGCCAGTGACTACCACCCGACGCATCGGCATCTCCCAATTCCTGTGACCGGCGCTTGATACACGCCCTACCCCTGCCGCGCAATAACGCCCAGGGTGGCGGCGATCAACTGCGCGGCAACCAGCGCAGATTGTCCGTCGATGTCGCGTTCGGGCATGAACTCCACCAGGTCGAAGGCGGCGATGCGGGCCCGCGCCGCCACGCCGGCAATCAGATCCAGCGCCTGCCAATAGCTCAGCCCGCCCGCGGTGCGCCCGATCACCGCCGGCATGATCGCCGGATCAATCGCGTCGCAGTCGAAGCAGATGATGACCTCGGCGCCCTCGGGGATCAGATCCAGCGCCGCCTGAACCCCGCGCCGCGCCACCTCGGCCGCCGGAACGAACTGGACGCCCCAGTCGCAGGCATCGCGGTAGTCCTGCGCCCGGGCCGAGCCGATGCCCCGCTGCCCCACCTGGATGATCCGCTCCACATGGCCCATCTCGCTGGCCCGCCGCATGGTCGAGGACAGGCCCAGCCGTTCGCCCTCTACCGCGTCGCGCCAGTCGATATGGGCGTCGATCTGCAGGATGGTATAGCGCCCGCGCCCGGCAAAGGCCTCGAGCATCGGGATCGGCAGGCTGTCGTCGCCGCCCAGAAGCAGCGGCACCACATCCTGATCCAGCAACTGCGCCACCGCATCGCGGACCAGCGCCCGGTTCTCCGCCCCGGCGCCATCCACCGTTGCCAGATCGCCGCAATCCACAGCCGCACCGTCATGAGGCAGGGTCGGCGCACCCAGGTCGAAGTTCATATGCGCAAGGTTCGCCGCATAGGCCGCGCCCCCGGCCCGGATCGCCGCCGGACCATTCGCGCAATAGGCCCCGACCGACGGATAAGAGGTTACCGCCCCCGCCCCCAGGATCGCCACCCGCGCGCCCCGCGCCGCCTCGATCCCGACGCGCGGCAGGCCCAGAAACCCCTCGGACGCCGCCGCCCCGAACATCTTCCCCAGATCCGCCATCCCGATTCCCTCTTCCCAGATCCCTTCCGCGGCGCTTTCCGGCGGGGTCCTGCTGCCCCTCTGCCTCCGGACGCGAAGCACCTTGCCGGAACCCTCGCCACAAATCCCGCCAAGAGCAAGGGCTCTGGCAGGAAGCCGCGCCTCGGTTCGCCGCAGCCCGGCCGCTGCCCCTTCCGGCCACTCAGGCCGTCCCGCGCAGGCCAAGGCCGTCCCGCGCGGCGTCACAGGCCCGCCCTAGCCCCGCTCGGCGCCGTGGCCGCGTCGGAAAGCACGGGGCCGGTGCCCCTCGCCGCGCGGCAAAACAAACGTCGTGAAAAAGCACAAAAAAATCACCGGCCTGATCTGCATCAAGGCACGGGGTCGCGGCATCTGATGTTGTCGGCAACAGACCAGCGCACCCCGATCCCCCGCGCAAAAGCCGACCGAAGACTGCCGCCCGAACGACAAAGCTGACGATCCTGCCCGACCACCCCGCCCGATCCATGCCATCCGCTGCCCGCACATCCTGCCCCTTCCCCTGCCCGAGGACCGAATGCGCCTGACGACCCGCACCAATCTTGCCATGCGCACGCTGATGTTCTGCGCCATCAATCCCGACCGCAGCGTTCGCAAACAGGATGTCGCCGAGGCCTGCAACGCGTCGGAAAACCATCTTGCCCAGGTGGTGAACCAGTTGGCGCAGCTTGGTTTCCTGACCACCCAGCGCGGCCGCAACGGCGGGATCGCGCTTGGCCTGCCTCCTGACCGGATCAACGTCGGCACGCTGTTTCGTGCCTTCGAATCGGGCCTGCCCTTCGCGGAATGTTTCGGCGCCGACGAAAACCGCTGTCCGCTTGCGCCAGCCTGCCGACTGCGCGATGCGCTCGGCGCCGCGCTCGAGGCCTTCTACGGCGCGCTGGACAGCATCACCCTTGCCGATCTGGTGGACAGCAACGACCCGCTCACCGCGATCCTGACGCTGGACAAGCCCGCCTGCACCAGCCGCCCGGCCTGCCGCGCGGCCTGCTGATCCCGGGGCGGCTTCGGGCACGACACCTTGCCCGAAGCGGGCCGGCCCGTGCCGCGGCATCTCGTCCCGGGCCCTCACCCTCGGCCAGAGCCGCCTGCACGGCGCCCCATCAGCGGCCCGGGGCAGCCAGGCCCAGCGCGGCCGGGCCCCGGATCCGCGCGCCCCGCGTCAGGGCTGCCCAGCCTGGCCTCGATCGGCGCGCCAGAAGGCTCCCTTTCGGTGCCGCCCGGGCACCGACAGGGCCGGTCCGCAGCTTCGGCAGCCCGCCGCCACGAAGAAACCGCCACCCCGCAGCCCGCCTGTTCCCCGGGGGCACGAACCCCGGAGGCGGCAGGCGGCGCACCTCAGACGCGTTCCGGGTCGCTCACCTCGGTGGCCTGGCGCATCCACATCGCGGCATAGCGCCCACCCCGCGCCAGCAGCGCCTCATGCCCGCCCTGTTCGACGATCCGGCCATCCTCAAGCACCACGATCAGATCGGCATCCACCACGGTGGACAGACGATGCGCGATGGTGATGACCGTGCGGCCTTCGCCCATGGCGCGCAGGCTGTCCTGGATGTCATGTTCGGTCTGGCTGTCCAGCGCGCTGGTCGCTTCGTCCAGCAGCAGGATCGGCGGATCCTTGAGCAAGGTGCGCGCGATGCCCACGCGCTGCTTTTCCCCGCCCGAAAGCTTGAGCCCGCGTTCCCCCACCGCTGTGTCATACCCTTCGGGAAGGGAACGGATGAAGTCATGGATGCGGGCCGCCCGGGCCGCGGCGATGATCTCATCCTCGGTCGCGCCATCACGGCCATAGGCAATGTTGTAGCGGATCGTGTCGTTGAACAGCACCGTGTCCTGCGGCACCACGCCGATGGCGGCATGCAGGCTGTCCTGGGTCACATCGCGCAGATCCTGCCCGTCGATACGCAGCGCACCCCCGGTCACGTCGTAGAACCGGAACAGCAGCCGCCCGATGGTGGATTTCCCCGCCCCCGAAGGCCCCACGATCGCCACGCGCTGCCCGGCACCCACCGTCAGGTCCAGGCCCTTCAGGATCGGCCGCGCCGCGTCATAGCCGAATTCCACCGCGTCAAAGCGCACCTCGCCGCCGGTCACGCGCAGGGGTCTTGCGCCGGGACGGTCGGTCACCTCGGGCGGCTGGTCCAGCAGGGTGAACATCTCGCCCATGTCCACCAGCGCCTGACGGATTTCGCGATAGACGGTGCCCAGAAAGTTCAGCGGCATCGTGATCTGGATCATGTAGGCGTTGACCATCACGAAATCGCCCACCGTCAGATCGCCGCGCTGCACCCCCATCGCCGCCATGACCATCACCACCACCAGCCCGCCGGTGATCAGCAGGGCCTGCCCGAAGTTCAGGAAGGCCAGCGACAGGTTGGTGCGCACCGCCGCTTCCTCGTATCCCGCCATGGCCGCGTCATAGCGCGCCGCCTCGCGGGCTTCGGCGTTGAAATAGCGCACTGTCTCGAAGTTCAGCAGGCTGTCGATCGCCTTCTGGTTCGCGTCGGTGTCGGAATCGTTCATCGCCTTGCGGATCCTGACCCGCCATTCCGTCACCCGCAGCGTGAAC
This sequence comes from Halodurantibacterium daqingense, assembly GCF_042666235.1. Taxonomy (NCBI): domain Bacteria; kingdom Pseudomonadati; phylum Pseudomonadota; class Alphaproteobacteria; order Rhodobacterales; family Paracoccaceae; genus Halodurantibacterium; species Halodurantibacterium daqingense. The sequence goes on from NZ_JBHTFQ010000006.1 coordinate 174,889, forward strand.
CAGACATAAAGCGCGATCGTCGCCACCACGGTGGCCAGATACCAGATGTCGAACAACCAGAAGAAGATCACCCCGATCATCGCCAGTTCCAGCACCAGCGGCCCGATCGAGAACAGAAGGAAGCGCAGCAGGAAATCGACCCCCTTGACCCCGCGCTCGATGATCCGCGACAGGCCGCCCGTCTTGCGGGTGATGTGATAGCGCATCGAAAGGCGGTGGATATGGCCGAAGGTCTCCAGCGCGATTCGGCGCAGCGCGCGCTGGCCGACGCGCACGAAGATCACATCCCGCAACTGCTGGAAGCCCACGTTCATCAGCCGCGCCAGGCCATAGGCCAGCGTCAGCCCCACCGCGCCCGCGGCCAGCATCCATGCCTCGCCCTCGCCGGCCAGCGCATCGACGGCCGCCTTGAAGAACAGCGGGGTAATGACCGCGACCAGCTTGGCCAGAACCAGCGCCGCCATGGCCCCCAGGATGCGCCGCCGCGCCCAGCCGTCGCCCCGCGGCCACAGATAGGGCGCAACCCGCACCAGCACGCGGCGGGCGCTGTGGCGGCTGTCGGATGACGATGGGTCTGCGGTGCTGGCGCGGCGCATCAGGTTCTCCCGGGTAAAGGCCGTGACCCTAATCGCGGGCCGCAGCTTTGACCAGCGCAGCAAGATGCTTGCGCAACGGCGCCGGGCGCGCTACCGATTGTTCAACCCAAGGGGTATGCGCCCGGGTCACGACCACCGTGACGGTAGCCCGGCGCCGCAGACCTGCCCCCGGGCAGACGGTCATTTCGAGGTTGACATGGCATTACCGAGTTTCACGGGACTAACTGCGCACCAGATTTCACGCCTGCAGAAAGTCGTCATCCGGCGCGAGCCACCCCCCCGGCCCGAAGCCGACCAGACACAGCCCGAAACGCGAGATACGCCGGCCGGTTCAGGCACGATTGGCAGATAATCGCTCATGCTGCAGGGTTTTGCTGGTCAGAGCCCCGCGTCGCTGCTATTTCCTACCATTATGATAGGGATCGGGCGTCCTGACTCCTGATCCCGGCGCCCCCGGGATGCAAGTCCACCACTCACGCAGTTCTCCCCGGGGGCGCGCTTTCCGTTTAGGCCGATGCCGTCTTCTGTCAGGCCGATGCCGTTTTCCCGATGCCGTTTTCCGTCAGGCCGATGCCGTCTTCTGTCAGGCCGGCGCCGTTTCCCGTCAGGCCGGCGCCGTCATGAGTCTCCCTCCTCCGAAATCGCAACTCGCTTCCCTGGGCGCCGCGCTGGCCTGGCAGCCAGAGGCATGCCGCCCCCTGGGCCGTGCCGTTGCACAGGCGCCTGTCGCATCTTGCGCCCCCTTCCGCCCGCCCGGGCCACGGGCGCGGCAAGGGCGGCCCGCCGGCGCCGCGTGACGCCTGCCTCCGGCACAGCCGGCGCCGCGTGACGCCTGCCTCCGGCACAGCCGGCGCCGCCAAGGCCGTGCCCCGTCAGCGCCCCGTCAGCCGCAGGATCCGGCGCCGGGCATGCAGCGCCGGTGGCCGGCCGCCCACCCGCCCGAAGCGCTGCGACCGACGCCTCTGCCAGTGCCACCAGATCGCGCGCGCGGGCGTCTGCCAGTGCCGCCAGATCGCGCAGGCGGGCGGATGTGATGCGGTCAAAGCCGATCATGCGGCAGGCCCGGCACCAAGCTCCTGCACAAGGCCGCGGCACCAAGCTCCTGCACAGCATCCCTGACACCGCCCCTGCCCGAAGCTGCCCTGCTTCAACGCGGGCTGCGCCCCCCGAACCGATCTCCGGAACCGATCTCCGGAACCGGGGCTGTCCGCGCAGCCGGTCGAAGTCTTCCGCCCGCAACATCCCTCGCATGTCGCTGCATCATTTCTGAGCAGAACTCCGCCACCCTTCGGTTTAGTGACTGGACATCCGGCAATCAGAACGCGATCAAGGGCTGTGATCCGTGATCTGGTGGCGAGTGTAGATGATGAAAGACTTGGTTCAGTATCATCCCGTGGGCGTGCTGGCGGGAAACGGTCATGTCTCGATCGAGGCGCAGCCCTTCCTTCCGGTACGCTACACGTTGAATCTGTCCGAGCTGGACGGTGATCTTCGGGCCGAGGGCCATCTCAGCGGCGATCCCGCGCGGATCGCGCAGTGTCGCCACCTGGGCGACAGCGCCATCCTTGCCCTTGGCACGGGCGAGAAGATCGCGCTGCGGCTCATCGAGGTGGACAGCTTCGGCCGCGCCCGGATCGAGAGCACCGGCAGCCTTCCACAGTTCTAGCTTCCGCCCTTCGCAACTGACCCGCATGGCCGCGCATCTGCGGTCAGCCCCGCCTCGGGCAGATCGCCCCCATGCGGGGCATGACGGCGCGCCTTCTTCCGGTTTTCCGGCGCGGCGGTCAGGATGCCCCTGCGCCCCGCCATCGCCTGCTGGCCGAGCGCGGCTGGCCCAATGCGGCTGGCCCAATGCGGCTGGCCCAGTGCGGCTGGCGCGGGGCGGCTGGCGCGGAAGCTCCGATATCCGGCATCGGGCAGGCCCTGCGCGCGCAGCACCAGCCTGCCGCACGCACGGCACGTGACCCGATCGCCCCCTCCGGCGCGCTGTTCCCTGCCGGGTCGGGTGCGCGCCCCCTGATCCCGGAGGCGCGCACCGTCAGTCAGGCATGGTGAATATCTGGCCGGGATAGATCAGGTCCGGGTTGCGGATCTGGCTGCGGTTGGCCTCATAGACCCGCAGGTATTCGATGCCGCGCCCATATTCGGCGCGGGCAATGCCCCAAAGCGTGTAGCCCGGCTGCACGGTGATCGCGCGCAACTGCATGCCATCGGGCGGCAGGTCGGGGCTGACGGCGGCCAGCTGCGCCGGATCCTCGCGCTGGAAGGGTGTCTCGTAGCGGGAAACGACCGTGCCCTCGGCGTCCAGCTCATCGATGCGCAGGGTATAGACGCCCTGCGCGACGCCTTCGATCGCAGCCGTCCAGTCGCGACCGGGCGTGATCTCGGCCGTGGTCACGTCCTGGTTGTCAAGGTAAAGCCGCACATGGCCCTCGCCCGTGGCGCGGCCCGCAAGCTGCACCTCGCCGTCAAGGCCATAGGTGATCGTATCGACCACGACATTGTCGGCCGGGCCCGCCCCCAGAAGCCGCACCCCTTCGGCATCGGCAAGAAGCACCGCGGTCGCCCCCGCGCCCGCCTCGGCGACGGGATCGGCCGCTGCGCCGTCAGGCCCGGCCGCCGCCGGGACGCCCACCGCCCCCGCCTCGGGCCGGGCGCCGGCGGCCTCGGCCAGGACGGAGGGCGCAGGTTCCGCGGCGGCAGAGGCCGGATCTGCCGATTGCGCCGGATCGGCGGGCGTCGCAGAGCCTGCCAGTTGCGGGAGGGCCGGTTGCGCGGGGGCGGCTTCCGGGGCGGTCGGCTCCGGGGCGGCCCGCTCGACGACCGCCGGATCTGAGGACGTTCCCCCACTGTCGGCCGGCCCCGAGGCTGCCGCCTCTGCCGTTGCCAGCTCCGACCCGGCGTGCGGCAGGGTCGGGTCTTCGGCACCGTCGCCGGACGGCGCCGGCTCGGCCAGGGCAGCCACCCGGGGCGCGAGGATGACCGATTGCTCGGCCATCAGCATCTCGTCCCCCTCCAGCGCGAGGCCAAGCGTCAGGACCCGGGGCGCATCCGAGGGCGCAACATCGAACATCGCCACAAAGGCCCCCGAAGGCGCGGCCGCCACGCGCGCCGCCTCGGCGCCGTCGATCAGGATCGCCACCTCGGCACCCGGCGCGGCAAAGCCCGCCACCAGGGTCGCGCCATCGGGCCCGTGGCGCACCGTGTCGAAGCGCGGCGGGCGCGGGGCCTCGGGATCGGCCGGCGCGGCCGCAGGGTCGGGCCCGGTGGCCGGCTCGGACATCGGCACCGGGCTGTCGGCGCCGCCCTCGCTCTCGGCAGGGGCCAGCGCCGCCGTCACCTCGGGCGTGGGGCGGGGCAGCGCCAACCAGGCCCAGAGCGCGACCGCCACAACGGCAACGCCCGCACCCACCAGCCCCGCCCCGACCATTACCGGAAGCCGCCGCACCTTTGCCGCCTGATCCTGCCCTGCCATCGTCCCGCTACCCCCGCAGCCATTCCTCGGCGGCAGCGCAAATCCGCCGAACGCCTTGAGCCCTGCCAGAAGTGCCGATAACACGGGCTCAAAGCAACTGAAATCGCAGCAGCAGGACGCCCATGCCCGATCACCGGACCCCCCTTCACTCGATCTGTGTCTACTGCGGATCGCGCAACGGCGCCGATCCTGCCTTCCGTGCGGCAGCCGCCGATCTGGGCGCGCTGATCGCCGAACGCAACTGGCGGCTGGTCTATGGGGCGGGCGACGTGGGCCTGATGGGCGAGGTGGCACGCGCCGCGCAGACCGCCGGCGCCGAGACCTTCGGCGTGATCCCCACCCATCTTCTGGCGCGCGAAAAGGGCAAGCGCGACCTGACGCGGATGATCGTCACCGAGAACATGCACGAACGCAAGAAGGTCATGTTCATGAACTCGGACGCGATCGTGGTGCTGCCGGGGGGCGCGGGCACGCTGGACGAATTCTTCGAGGTGCTGACTTGGCGCCAGATCGGCCTGCATGAAAAGCCGATCTTCCTGCTGAACACCAATGGCTACTGGACCCCGCTCGCCGCGCTGATCGATCATGTGATCGCGGGCGGCTTTGCCGAGCCTGACCTGCGCGGGCTGGTCGGGCTGGTGCCCGATGTCGCGGCACTGGACATGGCGCTTCAGGTGGCGCTTGCGGCGCGGACCCCGGCATGAAGCGCATCTCGCAGCCGCTGCGCGACCCGGGGTTCGTCCAGAACCCCTATGCCTTCTATGACCGGGCGCGGGCGCTTGGCCCGCTGGTCTACTGGGAAGAGTACGGCATGGCCTGCGCGCTGAGCCATGCCGCGGTGAACCAGATCCTGCGCGACCGCCGCTTTGGCCGCGAGGAACCCGAGGAGACGCGCAGGCCGGTTCCGCCCGCCCTGGCCCCCTTCTATGCCGTCGAGGCACATTCGATGCTGGAACTGGAGCCGCCGCGCCACACCCGGCTGCGCGGGCTGGTGCTGCGCGCCTTCACCTCGCGCCGGATCGCGGCCCTGGCCCCCGAGATCGCGACGCTGAGCCATCAGCTGATCGATCCGCTGCCCGACAGCTTCGATCTGCTGCCGGTCTTTGCGCAGAAGCTGCCGGTCATCATCATCGCCCGGCTTCTGGGCGTGCCCGAGGCAATCTGCGATGATCTGCTGCGCTGGTCGAACGCGATGGTGCGGATGTACATGCCCGGGCGCAGCGCGGCCGATGAACAGGCCGCCGTGGCTGCCACGGAAAGCTTCGTGGCCTTCCTGCGCGCCCATGTCGAGGACCGGCGCCGCAAGCCGGGCGACGATCTGATCACCCATCTGATCGCCGCCGAGGAAGAGGGCGAAAGCCTGTCCACCGACGAGTTGATCGCCACCTGCATCCTGCTTCTGAACGCCGGGCACGAGGCGACGGTCCACAGCCTTGGCATTGCCGTCAAGACGCTGCTCGAGGCGGGAACCGGGCCGGAGTGGCTGGCGCCGGACCTGATCGAGGATACGGTCGAGGAATGCCTGCGCCTCGATCCGCCATTGCATCTGTTCCAGCGCATCGCCTATGACGAGATCGAGGTGATGGGCCATGTGTTCCGGCGCGGCGACCGCGTGGCCTGCCTGCTGGGCGCCGCGAACCGCGATCCGCGGATGTGGGACGAGCCGCACCGCTTCAACCCGGCGCGCCCGCGCAAGACCAACCTCGCCTTCGGCAGCGGATTGCATTTCTGCGTGGGCGCGCCGCTTGCACGGCTGGAACTGCAGGTGGCGCTGCCGATCCTCTTCGCCCGCCTGCCCGACCTGCGCCTGGCCGCACCGCCCGCCTATGCCGACAGCTACCATTTCCACGGCCTCTCGGCCCTGCACCTGACGCGCGGCTGAGCCGCCCGTCATGACGCCGCGGCGGCCCACCCCCCGGGTGACGCCCTGCCGTCGCGGCCACGGGGGCGGTGCAGCGGAACCGAACCGGTGCCCGCTGGGGGCCGGGCCTGGCCCTCAGACCAGCCGCCGCGATGGCAGGCGCGGACCGGATGCGGCGGAAACGCCCGGCACCGCACGAAGGAGGGACGGCCCTGCAGTCAAGGGCGGGGGCGCTCCCGCCCGTCTTCACCGCCTGCGGCGGTTCATCCCGTTGGGCCGGGCGCCGCCTGCGGCGGCGCGGTGGGGGCCCGGCACGTCCGGGGAGCCGGAAGCGGCCGGACGCCACGGCGGCCCGGGGCGCAGCATGGCCCGGCGGTGGTGGAGCCTGCCGCGGGATCCCGGGCGGAGGCCGCGGGCGCGACGGGCGGAGCGGCGGCGGGCTGCGTCAGCATCACAACGCCTGTCGGGCGGCAGCGCGCTGGCGGCCCGGGGCGCAGCATCGCCGGCGGCGGTGGAGCCTGCCGCGGGACCCTGGGCAGAGGCGGCGGGTGCGACGGAGCGGTGCAGGAGCGGGCGGTGCAGGAGCGGACGGCTCAGGAGCGGGCGGTGCGGAGGGGCGGTGCAGGAGCGGGATGGGCAGCGCGACCCGGCCTCTCGCGCCCGAGCGCGGCAGCGCGGCAGCGCGGCAGGGCGCGCCTACAACGGCAGCAGGGTTGTGGACTTGATCTCTTCCATCGACAGCAGCGCAGTGACATTGAAGATCCGCACTTCGGAAATCAGCGCCTGATAGAAGCTGTCATAGGCCCGCGCATTGGGCACCCGCACCTTGAGGATATAGTCGATCTCTCCGGCCAGGCGATGCGCCTCCTGCACCTCGGGGCGCGCGCGCAATGCGGCGAGGAACTTCTGCTGCCATTCGGCCTCATGCTCGCTGGTGCGGATCAGCACGAAGAAACAGGCGTCCAGCCCCAGCGCCTCGGCGTCGAGAATGAAGGTCTGGCGGCCGATGACCCCCGCCTCGCGCATCTTGCGGATCCGATTCCACACCGGCGTCTTGGACGAGCCGACCTTGCGCGCGATCTCGTCCAGCGACTGGCCTGCATCCTCCTGCAGTTCGGCCAGAATTTTCCGATCCATGTCGTCCAGCCGGACTGCCATTCCACGCTTCTCCCCATATCGGAACAGTGATCGTCCTTGTGGCGGATTATGGAACAACCATCCTTATCCGCAAGCCCTTATGGCGCAATGAGGGGAAAATATCCTACATTGCGATAGCAAACCAACCTGCCCCCAGCCGAAAGGTGCGACCGCCATGAAGCACTTCCCGATCTTCCTCAACGTCGAGGGCCGCCGCATCGTGGTGGCGGGCGGGGGCGATGCGGCCATCGCCAAGCTGCGGCTCCTGCTCAAGACCGAAGCGCGGCTGACCGTCTTTGCCGAAGACCCGGCGCCGGAAATCGAAGCCTGGGCCGACGCCCGCCGCCTGACGCTGCACCGTCGCGCCTTCGGGCCGGGCGATGCGCTGTGCGCCGCCCTTGCCTATGGCGCGGCCGAAGATGCGGCGGAAGATGCGCGCGTGGCCGCCATCGCCCGCGCCGAGGGCGCGCTGGTCAATATCGTGGACAACCTGCACGACAGCGCCTTCATCACCCCCGCGATCGTGGACCGCGATCCGGTGGTGGTGGCGATCGGGACCGAGGGCGCGGCCCCGGTGCTGGCCCGCAAGATCAAGGCGGACCTGGAAGAACGGCTCTCGCCGGTTCTGGGCACGCTGACGCGGATCGGCAAGGCCTTCCGCCATGCGGCGGATGCGCTGCCGATGGGCCGCAAGCGCCGCGATTTCTGGGCCGCCTATTACGACACCGACGGTCCGCGCGCCTTTGCCGAAGGCGGACAGGAGGCGCTGCGCCCCACACTGGAACGCCTGCTGGACCGGCACCTGAACGCGGCCGCGCGCGCGGGCCATGTGGCCATCGTCGGCGCCGGCCCGGGCGATCCGGAGCTTCTGACCCTGAAGGCCCGCCGCCTGCTGGACGAGGCCGATGTGGTGATCCACGACGGGTTGGTCACGCCCGAAATCCTGGAGCTTGCCCGGCGCGAGGCGTTGCTGATCTCGGTCGCCAAGGAGGGCTATGGCCCCACCACCCCGCAGGCCGAGATCAACCGCCTGATCGTCGAACACGGGGCCTCGGGCGCGCAGGTCGTGCGGCTGAAGGGCGGCGACCCGGGGGTCTTTGGCCGGCTGGACGAGGAAATCGACGCGCTTGAGGCGGCAGGCGTCGCCTGGTCGCTGGTGCCGGGGCTGACCGCGGGCGCGGTGGCGGCGGCGGCCGTGGGCCAGGGGCTGACCCGCCGCGGGCGCAATGCCTCGGTCCGGATCCTGACCGGGCATGACATGCAGGGCTTTGCCGATCACGACTGGCGCAGCCTTGCCACGACGGGCGAGGTCGCGGCGATCTACATGGGCAAGAAATCCGCCCGCTTCATCCAGGGCCGGCTGATGATGCATGGCGCCAGCCCCGATACGCCGGTGACGGTGGTGGAAAACGTCTCGCGCCCCGATCAGCGCGTGGTTCCCGCCACCCTTGCCACACTCCCGCAGGCCGTGGCCGAGGTGCCGGGCCCCGCCATCCTGCTTTACGGCCTTGCGCCCCGTGCCCAGGCCGCCGCCCTGTCCGAACTGAAAGAGGCCGCGCAATGAGCCGTCGTTTCACGCCCAAAGTCGTTACCGCCAACGCGCTGCTGGAAGGCGATGTCGTCTATCTGACCGAGGATGACCGCTGGACGCGCCACCACCACGAGGCCGAGCTGATCGAGGACGAGGCCCATGCGACGCTGCGGCTTCTGCATGCGCAAAGCCAGCCGCATGTGGTCGTGGGCCCCTATCTTGCCGATGCCGTGGCCGGCGACAATGGCCCCGAGCCCACGCATTTCCGCGAAGCCTTCCGCACCCGCGGCCCGTCAAACTATCCGCACGGCAAGCAGGCCGAGGCCGCAGGCTGAGCGAGGAGAGAGCCAGATGTACAGCTACAACGAATTCGACGAAGCCTTTGTCCGCGAGCGCGTCGCCCAGTTCTCCCAGCAGGTCCAACGCCGGATCGACGGCAGCCTGACCGAGGACGAGTTCAAGCCCCTGCGCCTGATGAACGGGCTTTACCTGCAACTGCATGCCTACATGCTGCGGGTCGCGATCCCCTATGGCACGCTCAACAGCCGCAAGATGCGCCAGCTTGCTTACATCGCCGAACGCTGGGACAAGGGCTATGGCCATTTCACCACGCGCCAGAACATCCAGTTCAACTGGCCGAAACTTCCCGACGTGCCCGCGATCCTGACCGCGCTGGCCGATGTGGAAATGCATGCCATCCAGACCTCGGGCAACTGCGTGCGCAACGTGACGGCCGACCATTTCGCCGGCGCTGCCGCCGATGAGATCGCCGATCCCCGCCCCGTGGCCGAACTTCTGCGCCAGTGGTCCACCGATCACCCGGAATTCCAGTTCCTGCCGCGCAAGTTCAAGATCGCCATCACCGGCAGCCCGAACGACCGCGCGGTGACGAAATCGCATGACATCGGTCTGCGGATGGTGCGCAACGCGGCGGGCGAACCGGGCTTCGAGGTCATCGTGGGCGGCGGCCTTGGCCGGACGCCGATGATCGGCAAGGTGGTGCGGGACTTCCTGCCCAAGGCCGATCTGCTGCCCTATGTCGAGGCGATCCTGAGCGTCTATAACTCGTTCGGGCGGCGCGACAACAAATACAAGGCGCGCATCAAGATCACCGTGCATGAAACCGGGCTGGACCAGATCCGCGAGATGGTCGAGGCGCGCTTTGCCGAGATCCGCCCCCAGTTCAGCGGCGTCGATCAGGAGCTTCTGGCCGAGATCGAGGCCGCCTTTGCCCCGCCGCAGTTCCGCACCGCGCCTGTGGATGCCTATGACGCCTTCTACAAGGCCGACCCGGTGTTCCGCGCCTGGGCCGACACGAACCTGTCGCAGCACCGCAATGACGGCTATGCGATCGTGACCATCAGCCTCAAGGCGCATGGCGCGACGCCGGGCGACGCGACGGCCGAACAGATGCGCGTGATGGCGGATCTGGCCGAACGCTATGGCCATGACGAATTGCGCATCAGCCACGAACAGAATGTTATCCTGCCGCATGTCCACAAATCCGACCTGCCGGCGGTGCATGCCGCGCTGGCGCAGGTGGGGCTGGCCACGGCGAATGTCGGGCTGATTTCCGACATCATCGCCTGCCCCGGCATGGACTACTGCGCGCTGGCAACCGCCCGGTCGATCCCGGTGGCGCAGCAGATCGCGCTGCGCTTCGACGCGTTGAAGCTGGAACATGACATCGGGCCGCTGAAGCTCAAGATCTCGGGCTGCATCAATGCCTGCGGCCACCATCATGTGGGCCATATCGGCATCCTTGGCCTCGACCGCGCCGGCGTGGAGAACTACCAGATCACGCTGGGCGGCGACGGCACGGAAACTGCCGCCATCGGCGAACGCGCCGGCCCCGGCTTTGCCTATGACGAGATCGTCCCCTCCATCGAACGTCTGGTCCATGCCTATCTGGAGCATCGCGAAAGCCGCGAGGAAACCTTCCTTGAGGCTTATCGCAGGCTCGGCGTCGCGCCCTTCAAGGCGGCGCTTTATCCCGATGAAGGCAAACAGGATGCCGCGTGATACCACACTCGCACCCGTTGCCGAACGGGTCGCCGACCTGAACGATCGCTACCGCCACCATGCGGCGGTGGCGGTGCTGGAACATGCGCTGAGGGATCCGCAGGTGGGGCGTATCGGGCTGGTATCGTCCTTCGGGGCGGAATCGGTGGTGCTCTTGCACATGATTTCAGTCATGGCGCCGCAGACGCCGGTGCTGTTCATCGACACCGAGATGCTGTTTCCCGAAACGCTCGTCTATCAGGCCGATGTGGCGCAGAAGCTGGGGCTGTCCGATATCCGCACCATCCGCGCCAGCCGGGCGGCGGTGGCGGCGCATGACCCGGATGGCCTTCTGCACCAGACCGACCCGGATGCCTGCTGCGCCTTGCGCAAGACCGAACCGCTGGAACGTGCGCTGGGCGATTTCGACGCCTGGATCACGGGCCGGAAGCGGTTTCAGGGCCAGACGCGGGAAACCATCGACTTCTTCGAGGCCGAAGGCGATCTGCGCATCAAGGTCAATCCGCTGGCGCACTGGACGCGGGACGACCTGCAGGACTATATCGTCAACAACCGCCTGCCCCGGCATCCGCTGGTGGCGCAAGGCTATCCCTCGATCGGCTGCGCGCCCTGCACCAGCCCCGTCAAACCCGGCGAAGATCCCCGCGCGGGCCGCTGGCGCGGGCAGGACAAGGAAGAGTGCGGCATCCATTTCATCAACGGCAAGGTCGTCCGCGGCCCGCTGCCGAAAACGACCGGAGAGACCGCAGCATGAGCGTGATCGTCACCGACGAAGGTTTCCGCCCCGACGACTGGACCGGCGGCTTTGCCCCTTTGGGGGAACGCAGCGGCCCCCAGGCGCTGGACCTGCCCGCCGATACCGACCCCGAAACCCTGCGCGGCCAGCTCGAGGGCGTGGAGCTGATCCGCGTCGCCTTCCCCAGCTTTTCCAACGGGCGCGGCTTTACCATCGGGCGCTGGCTGCGCACCATGGGCTATGAAGGGCGGCTGCGGGCCGCCGGCCATGTGATCGCCGATCAATATGCCATGGCGCGCCGGGTCGGCTTTGACGAGGTCGAGATCAGCGACGAGCTGGCCGCGCGCCAGCCGGCCGGACAGTGGCAATATCGCGCCGACTGGCAGGCGCATGACTATCAGTCGCGGCTGCGCGGCAATCCGTCCCCTTTCCCCCGTAACGCCTGAGCGTTAGAACGACCTGAATCAGAGGCGGGGCGCATGCCCCGGATGCCACATGAACCAACAGACTTCCGTGCAACCGGCCGTGAAAACCCTTCCCGATGCGCAGACGGTCACCGCCGTGCGCCACTGGACCGACGATCTGTTCTCGTTCCGGGTGACGCGGCCGCAGTCGCTGCGGTTCCGGTCGGGCGAATTCGTGATGATCGGCCTCCTGAAGGAGGACGGCAAGCCGCTCTTGCGCGCCTATTCGATCGCCTCGCCCTCCTGGGATGACGAGCTGGAGTTCTATTCGATCAAGGTGCAGGACGGCCCGCTGACCAGCCGGCTGCAGCATATCCAGCCGGGCGACCAGATCATCCTGCGCCCGAAACCCGTGGGCACGCTGGTTCTGGACGCGCTGCTGCCGGGCAAGCGGCTGTGGCTCTTTGCCACCGGCACCGGCATCGCCCCCTTCGCCAGCCTGATCCGCGACCCCGAAACCTATGAACGCTATGACGAGGTGATCCTCACCCATACCTGCCGCGAGGTTGCGGCGCTGGAATATGGCCGCCAGCTGGTCGAGGAAACGCTGAACCACGAATTCATCGGCGAGGATGCCCGCGCCAAGCTGCGCTATTTCCCGACCACCACGCGCGAGCAAAGCCCGCAGATGGGCCGCATCACCGATCTGTTGCGGTCGGGCGAAGTGTTTCAGAAGCTGGGCATCCCGCCGATCAGCGCCGAGACCGACCGCGGCATGGTCTGCGGCTCGCTGGCCTTCAACCTGGAGATCAAGGAGATCCTCGAAGGCTTCGGCCTGCACGAGGGGGCGAATTCCGAACCCGCCGAATATGTGGTGGAAAAGGCCTTCGTCGGCTGATCCCCGCCGCCGGGGCGCCGGCCGCCCTGAACGGGCCTCGGCGCTTCCGGCATCGGCACCGCATCAGCCGCACGGCGCCGCCCCGGATCCCGCTATCGCGCGGGGCCGGACCGCCTTGGCCCGACGGATGCGGCACCGGGCTGCGGGGCCGGATCCCGGCCGGGGAGCCGCAGCCCCCCTTTCGGGCGCGTTACCCTTGGCGCCGGGCTTTCACACTTCATGACATGCGCGTGACAGCGGCCCTTGCCGCGGGGACCGGCGGTTGCCCCGCGCGGGTGCGGGTTACATAACGGCCTGACCTGTTGTCCGGGTTTCCGGCCCTTGCCGGACCTGCCGCCCGGGCCAGCCGGCCCCAGGCCCCGGATCGCCCCATGTCAGAGGATATTCATGAAATCGCTTGTTCTTTGTGCCTCGCTGGCCCTGCTTGCCGCCTGCGCGGGACCGACGACGCTGACCCCGGCCGAACGGCAACTGAGCGCGCTTTGCGCCGAGGGCGACGGCGCCGCCTGCACCGCGCTTGACCGGCTGAACCGCCCGCGCCCCTGAGCGGCACGGCATGCGACGGCCCGGACCCGACCGCGCGACCGGCGTGGAAGGCCGGGCCGCGCGCCCGTCAGGCCCTTCCCCCCGGCGGCGCCGACCTGATCGCCTCTGGCTGCCCCGGATCTGCCGCGGCGGGACCGGCCCCGCCGCCGTCGCGGCGCCCGGAAGAAACCGCCGCAGGGGGCAGATGGGCCAGGGCCGCCCCTTCGGCCAATCCCGGCCTCGGACGCGCCCGCCGCAAGATGCCCTGCACGGCAGAGCATCTGCCGTTCTCGGTTCAGGGGGCAGGCGCTCCGGCCGGGAATGAGCGTCGCAAGCCCGCGAAAGCAGCCCCATCCGGCCGAAGCCACCTGCCCTCCGCCAAGCCGACGGCCGCCGCCGCGCCGCGGACCAAGGCTCTCCGCCGCCCCGCAGGCGCCCTGCCGCCAACACTCTGCCGCGCACCCGCCGGCGGTTCAGCGCCAGGCACCCGTTGGCGGGCCGCCGCCACTGCCAGGGACGGATGACGCCGCGGTGCTTGACCCGATGGTGCCGCGCCGGGCTTTGACGACCGGTTCGGCCGGATGTGGACCCTCTACCCCCCTCCTGCGCGCGACGTTTCGCTGCGGCAACCGCGATGTGGTGCAGATGAGAAATACGCCGTCACTGGCCCCGGGGGTTGCGGCGCGACCTGGCCCGCCGGTGCAAGGTCAGGCACGGCCCGGCGGGCGCACCACCGGCAACACTCTGCCGCGCGTCTCCCGCGCGTCTGCCGCGCGTCTGCCGCGCATCTGCCGCGCGCGCGGAAGCGGATCAACCGGACGGGGGCCAGGCCATTCCTCGGGCGCCGAGGGCCGAACCCCGCGTGGCCCTCCTGACGCAAGGACCGGCGCCGCCCTCCGCAGCAACGACGAAGGGCCGCGGCGGTTGCCCGCGCGGCCCTTGATGCCCTTGCCGGCGGTCCGGCCTTAGCCGACCAGTTCGAGGCCCGAGAAGAAGAAGGCGATCTCGATCGCCGCGTTCTCGGCCGAATCCGAGCCGTGGACCGAGTTTTCGCCGATCGACAGGGCGAATTCCTTGCGGATCGTGCCCTCGGCGGCCTCGGCCGGGTTGGTCGCGCCCATCACTTCACGGTTCTTTGCCACGGCGCCTTCACCTTCCAGCACCTGCACCACGACCGGCTCGGAGGCCATGAATTCGCACAGCTCGCCGTAGAAGGGGCGCGCGGCGTGAACTTCGTAGAACTTGCCGGCCTGGGCCTGGCTCAGATGAATGCGCTTCTGCGCGATGATGCGCAGGCCGGCCTCTTCGAACTTGGCGTTGATCTTGCCGGTCAGGTTGCGGCGGGTCGCATCGGGTTTGATGATGGAAAGGGTGCGTTCAGTGGCCATTGTCGCCTCGTGCTGCTGGGGGCTGTGCCCCGCTGTGGAAAACCGGCGCCCTGCTAACACGGGCGGCGGGGCTTGAAAAGGTGATCCGGCATCCGGGCGGCCGGCGGCCCGCGACCGGGCGCGCCCGCTCCGGGCGGCGCGATGCGCCCCGCCGGGCAACAGGGGCAGCGCCCGACGCCGCTGCCCGTCGCGCCGGCCGCCCGGAACCGGGACCGTGCGGTCGCCAGCGGCCGGGCGCCCGCGGATGGCAAGCGCCGGGGCCTTCACCCCCGCCGGACCCCGGGGCCGCTGCCCCGCCCCGGTTCCGGGCGTGCTGCCCCCCGCGCCATCGGCACCCCCGCCTGCCCGCGCGCAACGCAGGCATCGGCCGCCCCCCCCCGCACGCGCTGCCCGCGATTGACGGCGCTGCGGCAATGGTGCAGGGGGTGTCCATGCTCACCATACGCGACATCACCTATTCCGTCGAAGGCCGTCCCCTGTTCGAGGGGGCCAGCGCCATGATCCCGACCGGCCACAAGGTCGGGCTTGTCGGCCGCAACGGCGCCGGCAAGACCACCTTGTTCCGCATCATCCGCGGCGAACTGGCGCTGGAGGGGGGCGAGATCAGCCTGCCCGCCCGCGCCCGCATCGGCGGCGTCGCGCAGGAGGTGCCCTCGTCCTCCACCTCGCTGATCGAGACGGTGCTCGCCGCCGATACCGAACGCGCCAGCCTGATGGCGGAATCCGAAACCGCGACCGACCCCGCGCGTATCGCCGAGATCCACGCCCGGCTTTCGGATATCGACGCCTGGTCGGCGGAAGGCCGCGCCAGCTCGATCCTGCGCGGGCTGGGCTTCGAACCCGAGGACCAGCTGCGCCCCTGTTCGGATTATTCCGGCGGCTGGCGGATGCGCGTGGCGCTGGCGGGCGTGCTGTTCGCCCAGCCCGACCTGCTGCTGCTGGACGAACCGACGAACTATCTCGACCTTGAAGGCGCGCTGTGGCTGGAAAGCTATCTGGCGAAATACCCGCACACGGTCATCATCATCAGCCATGACCGCGGCCTGCTGAACCGAGCGGTGGGCGCGATCCTGCATCTCGATGACCGCAAGCTCACGCTTTATCAGGGCGGCTATGACACCTTCGCCCGCACCCGCGCCGAACAGCGCGCCGTGCTGGCCGCCGAGGCCAAGAAGCAGGAGGCCCGCCGCGCCCATCTGCAAAGCTTCGTGGACCGGTTCAAGGCCAAGGCCTCGAAGGCCAAGCAGGCGCAAAGCCGCGTCAAGATGCTGGAGAAGATGACGCCGATCACCGCCCCGGAGGAGGCCGCAAAGCACGTCTTTACCTTCCCCGCCCCCGAGGAACTGTCGCCCCCCATCATCGCGCTGGAGGATGTGGCCGTGGGCTATGACGGCAAGGCGATCCTGCGCAAGCTGAACCTGCGCATCGACCAGGATGACCGCATCGCCCTGCTGGGCCGCAACGGCGAAGGCAAATCGACGCTGTCCAAGCTGCTGGCCGGCAAGCTCGAGCCGATGGGCGGCAAGACCACCCGATCGTCCAAGCTGCGCATCGGCTATTTCGCCCAGCATCAGGTGGATGAACTGCACCTCGATGAAACGCCGCTGCAACACATCATGCGCCAGCGCCCGACCGAGGGCCAGCCCCGCCTGCGCGCCCGCCTCGCCGGCTTCGGCCTGATGGCCGCGCAGGCCGAAACCGAGGTGGGGCGGCTTTCCGGCGGGCAGAAGGCGCGGCTGTCGCTGCTGCTGGCCACGCTGGATGCGCCGCATCTTCTGATCCTCGACGAGCCGACCAACCACCTCGACATCGAAAGCCGCGAGGCGCTGGTGAACGCGCTGACCGATTATTCCGGCGCGGTGATCCTTGTCAGCCACGACATGCACCTTCTCAGCCTCGTGGCCGACCGGCTGTGGCTGGTCAAGGGCGGGGCCGTGGCGCCCTATGAGGATGACCTGGAGACCTACCGCAAGCTTCTGCTGCAAAGCGACGATCCGAAGCCGGACAAGCCGAAGCCCGAGAAGAAGCGCGCCAGCCGCGACGAGATGCAGGCGCTGCGCAGCGAGGTCCGCAAATGCGAAGAGCGTCTGGGCAAGCTGAACGACATGCGCGACAAGCTGGCAAAGAAGCTTGCCGATCCGGCGCTTTACGAACCCGCGCGCATCGGCGAGATGGAGACCTGGCAGAAGAAATACGCCGAGGTCATGGAAGGGCTCGACCGCGCCGAGGCGCTGTGGCTGAAGGCCCAGGAACGGCTGGACGAGGCCGAAACGTGACCAGCGGGCGCCGGGCCGGAAGAAGGCTCCGCGCCAGAACGGAGCCCCGGGTCGGAACGGAGCGGCCCGGCGGAACGGAGCGGCCCGGCGGAACGGAGCGGCCCGGCGGAACGGAGAGCCGGGCCAAGAGGCCATGCTTGGCCGGAACGGAACCCCCGGTCGGAACGGAACCCCCGGTCGGAACGGAGCAGCCAACTGAAACCGAGCGCCCCGCCGGAACACAGATCCCGGACCGCACGGGGCATCAGGCCGGAACGGGATGCGGCGGTCAAACAGCGCCCACGCCCGGAACGGCGCACCGGCCCGGAAAGGCACGCCCGACCCGAACGCATGCCGGACTCGAACGGCATGCCTGCCGCGATCTGCCCCATTGGAACGGCGCGCCGGGCCGGAATGTCACCCGGGCCCGGCAGAGCGGACCGCCGCGCGCCGGCCTGCCGGTGATCGTGCCGGCAAGGCTGCCACGCCCGCCCGCTCCCCCTCTCCCTGCGCATGCCCCCTGTTCGGGCGAGGCTGCCCTGTTGCACCCGTTTGCGCCGTCCCGCGCTCCGGCGGTCCCATTCCTTGCGCCTGCCGCCGGTCCATGCGTCCCCTCGCGGCACCGCCCGCGCCGTCCCGTCCTCCGGCGCTTTGTCTTGCGCGCCGCAGGCATCACGGCGGCCTGCGGCACCCGGCACTGCCAGCCCTCCAGCCGTCACCGCCCTTCCTTGCATCCGCCGACAGTCCACACGCCGCACCGCAGCCTTCCGATCGGCCTCCCGGCTTCCTGCGCCACACCACGTCCCATCCTGCCGCTGCGGTCACCGCGTTGCGTCCGGCCACATCTCCGCCCGCTGCACATGGCACTGCCGCAGTTGACCCCGGTTTCCCATGCCCCCCAAGCGCCACCCCCCGCCGCCCGGCGCTTGATCCCCTCGCTCGGAAGTCGCCGCGATCGCAGCCTCCAGGCCACGGGCGCAGCGCCAACCCGTCCCACTGCAAAAGGCCCGCGCGTTGCACGGCACTACAGCGCAACCGGCCCCTCCCCCCACGGCCCCGGCGTCCCGGTCCAGACCCGCCGCCCCCTGATCCCTATGTCCGGAAGGCGCAGCAATCGCAGCCACCAGGCCAAGGGCCGCCCCGTATGGCCAGGCGACGACGACAGACATCCCGGCAGCAACCGCCCCCTCCACGAGAGCCCCGCCCACACCACATCGGCGCGCCCGGCCAGAGCGCGCGCCCGAGGCGCGGCTCGCGCGCCTCGCCGCTGCTCCGCCGGCCCGACCAGCCGCACCCCCACAAGCCCCGCGCCAACGCCCGCCCCTCGATCCGCGTCCCACCGGCCCATGGCGCGAGGAGGGCGCGGGGCCGGTGCGGGCTCGATGCCCGCGCCGGCCCCATCCCCCCGCGCCTTCGGACAGGAGCAACGCTGATGGACGTCACCTTCCTCATCACCGCCTTTGTCGCGCTGTTCGTGGTGATCGACCCGATCGGCCTTGCGCCGCTGTTCATCGCCCTCACCGCCGGCATGACCCAGCGCGAACGCGTGGCGGTGGGCCTGCGGGCCTGCGCGGTCTCCATTGCGCTTCTGACCCTCTTCGGCCTCGCCGGCGAGGGCGTGCTGGCCTTCATCGGCATCTCGATGCCCGCCTTCCGCATCGCCGGAGGCATCCTGCTGTTTCTCACCGCGCTCGACATGCTGTTCGATCGGCGCGCCCCGCGGCGTGAAGGCCAGACCATCCCGGCCGAGGATCCGTCAGTCTTTCCGCTGGCCATGCCGCTGATCGCGGGACCGGGCGCGATGGCCACGATGATCCTCCTGGCCGGACAGACCGAGTCGAACCTTGCCCTGCTGGCCGTGCATCTGGTGATGGCGGCGGTGGTGGCGATGTGCTTCCTGCTGTTCCTGCTGGCCGGCCCGATCGAGCGCGTCCTGGGCCGCACCGGAACGCTGGTCGTCACGCGGCTTCTGGGAATGCTTCTGGCGGCGCTGTCGGTGCAGTTCGTCATCGACGGGCTGCGAAGCGTTCTCGCCTCCTGATCCCGGCAACCCGACGTGGCGCGGGGCCGGACAAGGCCGCTTTCAGCGCCGCGGCCCGACCCCGGGTGCAGCGCGGAACTCGTCGCCGGGCAAGGCAGCGGCGCGATCCCCGGCCGGACCGGGCAGAGGCGCGCGCCGGACACGGGCCCGCGCCGCGCTTGACCACCCCGCCAGGCACCTGCACGACCGACCGCCGCCCGGCCTTGCTGTTTTTCCCAACCCGCCCGTGACAGCCGCCGTCCCGCGCCCTAGATTGCACCGCAGGGGGTATGCCGATGGCCGGAGACGATTTCGCACGGGTGCTTTACCTGATCTTGCTGCTGGCGGTGATCGGCGGCTATTTCCTGCTGCAGAACCGCCGCCAGATGGGGCAGATGGTGCAGCAGATGGCGATCTGGCTGCTGATCATCATCGGGCTTGCCACCGGCTGGGGGCTCTGGTCCGATCTTCAGCGCGACCGCATTCCGCAGCATTCGGTCATCACCGGCGCCGCCCGGGTCGAGGTGCCGCGCGCCATCGACGGGCATTACTACCTGACGCTTGAGCTTAACGGCACGCCGGTGCGCTTTGTCGTCGATACCGGCGCCACCGACGTGGTGCTGACCACGCAGGACGCGGCGCGCATCGGCATCGACCCGGCCGATCTTGGCTATTTCGGCCAGGCGCGCACCGCCAACGGCACGGTCCGCACCGC
Source organism: Halodurantibacterium daqingense (assembly GCF_042666235.1). Classification (NCBI taxonomy): domain Bacteria; kingdom Pseudomonadati; phylum Pseudomonadota; class Alphaproteobacteria; order Rhodobacterales; family Paracoccaceae; genus Halodurantibacterium; species Halodurantibacterium daqingense. The sequence continues at coordinate 194,452 of NZ_JBHTFQ010000006.1, forward strand.
CCGGATCCGCATCGACGAGGTGACCCTGGGCGAGTTCCGCGACACCAACCTGACCGCCTGGGTCAACGAGGGCCAGATGGAAACCTCGCTTCTGGGCATGGCCTATCTGAACCGGTTCGAGCGGATCGAGATGGTCCGCGACCGGCTGATCCTTTCACGCTGAACATGAAGATTGCGGCGCAACGCTAGGCTTTTTCTGCCTTTTTCTGCCAGCGGCCCGTTTCCTCGCTCCAGTATTGCGCGGCGATGCCCGCGCCGGTCAGGCGGCGCCACTGGTCGCGGGCGGCCTCGACCGCGGCGGGATCATTGCCGTCGAACAGAAGCCAGGCGCGTTCCAGCGTCCGCGCCTCGTCGGCCTCGATCACCGCCCCGTCCAGCGCCATGAGGCACTGCGCCCCGTTCGGACGGTCGCTGCCGGTGGTCAGCAGCACCGGCTGGTCGGCATCGTGCGGCCCGCCCGCCAGCCCATGCGGCAGAAAGCTGTCGTCAGCCCCCAGCCACAGGCGCTGGTCAAGCCAGGCCAGCCGATCCGCGTCACTGCCGCGGATCACCACCCGCCAGCCGGTCTGCAGCGCCTTTTCCAGCAGCATCTGCGCAACCGTTTCCACCGGCGAGTGGGTCAGATGATAGAACAGCGCCGGCATCAGCCCTGTGCGTCAGGGCCGGTTTCGAACCGGTCGCGGATCAGCCGGTCAAGCGCCATGACGCCCCAGCCCGTTGCCCCCTTGGGCGCAAAGCTGCTGTCGGTGGTCAGCAGGGCGACGCCGGCGATATCAAGGTGGATCCAGGGGGTTTCCGGCTTCACGAAGCGTTGCAGGAACTGCGCCGCGGTGATCGACCCGGCCGCCCGGCCGCCGGTGTTCTTGATATCGGCCACGCGCGACTTGATGAGCTTGTCATAGGCCTCGCCCAGCGGCATGCGCCAGGCGCCCTCGCCCTCGGCGGCGGCGGCCTTGAGGAAGGCACCGCACAGCCTGTCGTCGTTTGAGAACACGCCGGCGTTTTCATGCCCCAGACCGATGATGATCGCCCCGGTCAGGGTGGCAAGATCGATCAGGCCCGCGGGCTTGAAACGGTCCTGCGCATACCACAGCACATCGGCCAGCACGAGCCGCCCCTCGGCATCGGTATTGATCACCTCGATCGTGTCGCCCTTCATCGACCGGACGACATCGCCGGGCCGCTGCGCGCGCCCGTCGGGCATGTTTTCCACCAGCCCCACAAGGCCCACGACATTGGCCCGCGCCTTGCGCAACGCAAGCGTGCGCATCACGCCCGCCACGACGCCCGCGCCGCCCATGTCCATGGTCATGTCCTCCATCCCGGCGGCGGGCTTGATCGAGATGCCGCCGGTGTCGAAGACCACGCCCTTGCCCACCAGCGCAAGCGGGGCTTCGTCGCCACCGCCGCGCCACTGCATGACCACGACCTTCGAGGGGCTTTCCGAGCCCTGCCCCACGCCCAGAAGCGCGCGCATCCCCAGCGCCTCCAGCTCCGGTTCCTCGAGGATCTCGACCTCGAGGCCCAGTTCCTGCATCGCAGCAAGGCGGGCGGCGAAATCGCTGGTGGTCAGGATGTTGGCGGGTTCGTTCACCAGATCGCGGGTGAAGAACACGCCTTCGGCCAGTGCGGCCATCGGTGCGGCGGCGGCGGCCACCTCTTCGGGGCGATCGACCATGAAGGTCACGCTGCCCAGCGGCTTGGTTTCCTCGGTCTTGTGATCGGTGAAGGCATAGGCGCGCAGCGCAAGGCCAAAGGCCACTTCGGCGGCGCGCGTGATGCCGGGCGCAAGCACCAGAACCGGCTGCGGCCCCAACGCCTTGCCAATTGCGGCCCCGGCCTTGCGCGCCTCGGCGGCGCCGGCACGGCGGTCAAGCCGCACGACCTGCAGCGCCTCGGCCTTCAGGCCCGCGGGAAAGGCCAGGTCGCGCGCCTCGCCCGGCTTGGCCTTTTGCCATCCCTCGCTGTCCAGAAGCCGCGCCAGCGCGCCACGGGTGGCGCGATTGGCACGGCGCACGGCGGCGGTGCTGCCTGACAGGACAACAACGCGCCCTTCGAAGGTGGACAGGGCCGCAAGATCGGTTTCGGTGAAATGAATGCTGACAGGTGTGGTCATCTGGTCTTCCCTTGGCTTCGGCGCGAGCCTAGCCGCCCCCCGCCGCGATGACCAGATTAGAGTTTTCCCCGCCCGGCAATTCGGCTAGGGTCCGCGCCACTGTTCACCCCGGGGGTCGCCGCGCGCATGTCAAGATTCGACAGATACATGCTGTCGCAACTGATGACGGTGTTCGGCTTTTTCGCGCTGGTGCTCGTGTCGGTCTATTGGGTCAACCGGGCGGTGGCGCTGTTCGATCAGCTTCTGGGCGATGGCCAGACGGCGCTGGTGTTTCTGGAAATCAGCGCCCTGACCCTGCCCAATGTCATCCGGCTTGTGCTGCCGGTCGCCTCGTTCGCGGCGGCGGTCTTTGTCACGAACCGGCTGTCCACCGACAGCGAACTGGTGGTGATGCAGGCCACCGGCTTTTCCAGCTTTCGCCTTGCGCGGCCGGTGCTGATGTTCGGGCTGGTGGTGGCGCTGCTGATGTCGGTGCTGACGCATTACCTTGTGCCGGCAAGCCGCAGCACCCTGGCCGAACGCCAGGGCGAGATCGCCGAGAACATCACCGCCCGCCTGCTGGTCGAGGGCCAGTTCCTGCACCCCGCCGAGGGCATCACCCTTTACATCCGCGAAATCCTGCCCAGCGGCGAATTGCGCGACATCTATCTCTCGGACGCGCGCAGCCCGCGCAGCCGCACCACCTATTCCGCCCGTGCCGCCTATGTCGTGCGCGGTGACAGCGGCCCGGTGCTGGTGATGGTGGACGGGCTGGCCCAGACCCTGCGCGCCGAGGGCCAGCGCCTGTTCACCACCCGCTTTGGCGATCTGACATATGATATCGGCGCGCTGGTGTCGGTGGGCGGGCGCGGTCGGCTGGATGCGCGCGAACTGCCGACGCTGGCCTTGTTCAACCCCAGCGAGACGCTGCTTGAGGAAACCCGTCAGAGCCGCGCCTTCTTCCTGCACGAGGCCCACAGCCGCTTTGCCCAGCCGATGCTTGCGGCCGTCTCTGCGCTGATCGGCTTCGGCACGCTGCTTCTGGGCGGGTTCAGCCGCTTCGGGGTCTGGCGGCAGATGCTTCTGGCGGTGGTCCTGCTGGTGCTGGTGCAGATGGTGGCCAATGTCGCCTCGGGGATGGCCTTGCGCGATGAACGGCTGGCGGCGCTGGCCTGGGCACCGGTGCTTGCAGGGGGGGCGATCGCGGTGCTGGTGCTGTGGCTGTCGATCCGGCCGCGCCGCGTGCGCCCGCCCCGCCCGCCGCAGGGTCCACCCCAGAATCCGCGCCGGGGTCTGCACGGAGGGGCAACGGCATGACCCTTGCCCGCTATTTCGCGCGCCGCTTCCTGCGGGCCTTTGCCATCGTGCTGGGGGTCTTTGCCGGAATGCTGCTGCTTCTGGACATGGTGGAACAGATCCGCCGTCTGTCGGGCAGCGCCCCGGGGCTTGGCCCGGCGCTGGAGCTGGCCGCGCTCAACATGCCCGAAGGGGTGTACCGGATCCTGCCGCTGATCGTGATCCTTGCGGCGCTTCTGATGTTTCTGAGCCTCGCACGCAGTTCGGAACTGGTGGTCACGCGGGCGGCGGGCGTTTCGGCATTGCGCAGCCTCGTCGCCCCGGTCGCGACGGCGGTGCTGCTGGGGGTGCTGGCGGTCGCGGTGCTGAACCCGCTGATAGCCGCAACCTCGAAACGCTACGAGGCGCGCGCCGGCCAGTTGACCGGCAGCGAAAGCGTGCTGTCGATCAGCCGCGAGGGGCTGTGGCTGCGTCAGGGCGGGGCCGAGGGCCAGACGGTGATCCGCGCGCAACGCGCCAGCCTTGACGGGACGGTGCTGCAGGGGGTGACCTTCCTTACCTTCGCGCCCGAAAGCGGCCCGGCCCGCCGGATCGAGGCCGCCGAGGCGCGGCTGACCCCAGGCGCCTGGCAGGTGCAGGATGCCAAGGACTGGCCGCTGGACAGCGACAACCCCGAACGCGACGCGCGCCGCCACGCGGCGATGACACTGCCCACCGACCTGACGCTCTCGCAGATCCGTGACAGTTTCGGCACCCCTTCGGCCATTCCGATCTGGGATCTGCCCGCCTTCATCGGCCAGCTGGAACGCGCGGGCTTTTCCGCCCGGCAACACCGGGTCTGGTTCCAGATGGAACTGGCGCTGCCGCTTCTGATGGGGGCGATGGTGCTGATCGCCGCCGCCTTTGCCATGCGCCCGCCCCGGCTGGGGCGCACCGGGCCCCTGGTGCTGATCGCGCTGCTGGCGGGGCTGGGGATCTTCTTTCTGCGCAACTTCGCGCAGGTGCTGGGTGAAAACGGCCAGATCCCGGTGATCCTGGCCGCCTGGAGCCCGCCCATCGCCGCAGCCCTGCTGGCGCTGGGGCTCATTCTGCATCTGGAGGACGGATGATCGCCTTGCGGACCCTTTGCGCGGCGGCCGCGCTGTCGATCGCGCTGGCCGTTCCCGGCCAGGCGCAGGATCTGCCCGCGACGCTGGTGGCCGACCGGGTGCAGATCGCCGGCGACAACCGGCTGATCGCCGAGGGCGCGGTCGAGGTTCTCTATGGCACGACGCGGATGCGCGCCAGCCGGATCATCTATGACCGGGCGGGCGACCGGCTGACCATCGAGGGGCCGATCACGCTGGTGGACGCGGCCGGGGTGATCCTGGTGGCCGATGAGGCCGAGCTGAGCACCGATCTGCGCGAGGGCCTTCTGCAAGGCGCGCGCATGGTGCTGGAGCAGCAGTTGCAACTGGCCGCCACCAGCCTTGCGCGGCGCGAGGGGCGCTATACCGAGTTGCGCAACACCGTGGCCTCGTCCTGCCAGATCTGCGCGAACAATCCGACGCCGCTGTGGGAAATCCGCGCCGCCCGGGTGCTGCACGACCAGGAGGCGCAGCAGCTTTACTTTGACCGCGCGCAGTTCCGGATCATGGGCCTGCCCGTCGCCTATATTCCGCGCCTGCGGATGCCCGATCCGACGCTGGACCGGGCCAACGGCTTTCTCGCGCCACGTTTCCGCACCACAAGCACCCTGGGCTATGGCGTGCGGATTCCCTATTTCTTCACGCTGGGCGATCATGCCGATGTGACGGTCTCGCCCTATATCTCCTCGGGGCGGACGCGGACGCTGGACTTCCGCTATCGCCAGGCGTTGCCCGGCGGCAGCTATGAACTTGCCGGGGCCATTTCGGACGACGATCTGGAGCCTTCGGGGCTGCGCGGATATGTATTCGGCAGCGGCCGGTTCGACCTGCGCGACGACTATGTGCTGAGCTTCGGGCTGCAGGCCGCCAGCGACAGCTTCTACCTGCAGGATTACGACATCTCGGATCAGGACCGGCTGACCAATCGGGTTGAACTGTCGCGCACCCGCCGCGACGAGCATTTCAGCGCCCGGGTCTTTCACTTCCGCAGCATCCGCGCCGGCGAGGTGAACGCCCTGCAACCCACCGCCGTCACCGATCTGAACTATATCCGCCGCGAAACGCTCTGGGGCGGGATCGGGACGGCGCGGTTCAATGCCCATACCCATTACCGCCCCTCGGATATCGACATGCTGGGCCGCGACGTGGGCCGCGCAAGTGGCCAGCTGGACTGGCAGCGCAGCTGGATCCTGCGGGGCGGGCTCAAGGCCACGGCGAACCTGCGCGGCACCTTCGATCAATATGCAATCCGCCAGGACAGCAGCCTGCCGCCACGCCCCAACCGCTTTACCCCCGCCGCAGCCGTGGAACTGCGCTGGCCCTGGGCGCGGCAGGGCACCACGGGCGTGGTGCATGTGATCGAGCCGGTGGTGCAGGTGGTGCGCAGCCATTCCTCGCGCAACGGGCTGCCCGACGAGGACAGCGTGCTGGTCGAATTCGACGAGGGCAACCTCTTCAGCCTCAACCGCTTCCCGGGCTGGGACCGGCACGAGACAGGCACGCGCGTCAACGCCGGGCTGCAGTACAGCCGGCTGGATCCGGCCGGCTGGCAACTGGGCCTGGCCCTGGGGCGGGTGCTGCGCGACGACGGACGCGATCAGTTTCCCACCCAGTCGGGGCTGGGCGGCGCGCGGTCCGACTGGCTGGTGGTGGCCGATATCACCAATTTCGCGCTGCGCGGCACCGGCACGATCAGCCTGACCAACCGCGCCCTCTTTGCCGATGACCTGAGCTTTTCGCAGAACGAGCTGCGCCTGAACTATGATGCCGGGCGGCTGGATCTGGCCAGTTCCTACCTTTGGGCGGCGGCCGATCCGGCGCAAGGGCGCGAGGCCGATGCCTCGGAATGGGTGCTCGATGCCGCCTGGCGCGTGACGGCGAACTGGCAGGCGCGCACCGACTGGCGCTATGACTTCGAGGCCGAACAGGCGACACGGGCGGGCTTTGGCCTGATTTACCGCAACGAATGCGTGGCGGTTGATCTTTCCCTCTCGCGCAGGTTTACATCCTCGACTAGTGTGCGGCCCACCACGACCTTCGGCCTTTCGGTCGATCTGGTTGGCTTCGGCACCGGCCAGGCGGGGGCGCGCAGCCGCTCCTGTTCGGGCTGAGCCGGGCGAAAGACGGAGAACGGACCAGACCATGCGCCTGACCATGCTTTTCACCGCCGCCCTTCTTGCGCTGACCCCGCTTCCGGGCGCGGCGCAGGGGCTGTTCCAGACCCGCGCCCAGGTGAACGACCGGATCGTCACCGGCTACGAGGTCTCTCAACGGGCGATGTTCCTCGAAGTGCTCAACACCGCCGGCGACCTGCAGCAGCAGGCGCTTGACGCGCTGATCGAGGACCGGCTGCGGCAGGATGCGGCGGCCCGGCTGGGCATCACCCTGACCGAGGCGCAGCTTGAGGCCGGCATGGCCGAATTCGCCGGCCGCGCCAACATGAGCACCGAGGAATTCGTCGCAGCCCTGGGCCAGACCGGCATCGCCGAGGAAACCTTCAGCGATTTCGTCGCCGCCGGGATGCTGTGGCGCGAGGTGGTGCGCGCCCGTTTCGCGCAGCGCGCCAGCACCAGCGTGACCGAGGCCGATATCGACCGGGCGCTTTCGGCCAGTTCGCAGCGCGGGGCGGTGCGGGTGTTGCTGTCGGAAATCATCCTGCCCGCAACGCCCGAGTTCATCGAACAGACCGCGCCCCTGGCCGAGGAAATCAGCCAGCTGCGCGGCAGTGCCTTTGCCGACGCGGCGCGCCAGTTTTCGGCCGCGCAATCGCGCGAACAGGGTGGCCAGATCGACTGGCTGCCACTGGCGAACCTGCCGCCCGAAATCGGTGCGATGTTCCTGACCATGCAGCCGGGCGACGTGACCCCGCCGATCACCCTGGGCAATGCGATCGCGATCTTCCAGCTGCGCGCGCTTGAGGAAACCCGCAGCACCGACCCCAGCGCGGTCGAGGTGGAATATGCGCGCTTCCTGATCCCCGGCACCGGCGCCGCGGCGCAGACGCTTGTGGCGCAGATCGCGGCACAGGTGGACAGCTGCGTCGATCTCAACCGCCCCGCCGTGGGCCTTTCCCCGGGGCAGGTCGTGGTCACCAGCCAGACGGTTGCGCAGCTTCCGCAGGATATCGGGATGGAGCTTGCGCGCCTTGATGCGAACGAGATCTCGTCCAGCCTGACACAGGGCAATGACACGCTGGTGCTGATGCTCTGCCACCGCCGGCCGATCCTGCCCGAGCCGCCGTCGCGCGATGCGGTGCGCGAACAGATCATCAACCAGCGTCTGAACGGCTATGCCGATATCCTGATGGACGAACTGCGCGCCGACGCCTTCATCCGCCTGCAATGACGGCACGCCTCCAGCCTTCCGCCGGTGCGGCCTGCGATGGCCGGCCCGCCTGGCGGGCGCCGCCTGGCTGCGGGCGCGACCCGGCCTTGCGCGGGGGCCGCGCATGAGCCGCCCGCCCGTTGCCCTCACCTGCGGCGAGCCTGCCGGCATCGGCCTTGAAATCGCCCAATCCGCCTGGGCGGTACTGGGCGCGCGGCTGCCGTTCTTCCTGATCGCCGACCCCGCGCATCTGCCCAAGGGCGCCGCGATCCGCGAGATCAGCGACCCGTCCGAGGCGCTGCATGTTTGCGCCACAGCGCTGCCGGTGCTGCCGCACCCCTTTCCCGCGCCGGCGCGCCCGGGCCGGCCCGAGCCTGCCAATGCCGCCGCGGTGATCGAGGTCATCGCGCGGGGCGTGCAGCTTGTGCAGCGCGGCGCGGCCTCGGCGCTTTGCACCAATCCGATCCACAAGAAGGCGCTGAAGGATGGCGCGGGCTTTGCCTATCCTGGCCATACCGAATACCTCGCGGCGCTGGCCGGGGTGGACCGGGTGGTGATGATGCTGGCCTGCGACGCGTTGCGGGTGGTGCCGGTAACGATCCATATTCCGCTGTCGCAGGTGCCTGGCCAGCTTGATGCGCAGCTTCTGCGCGACACGCTGCGCATCACCCATGCGGCGCTGCAACGCGATTTCGGGCTGGTCAGCCCGCGGATTGCCGTGGCCGGGCTCAACCCCCATGCCGGCGAGGGCGGCGCGATGGGCGACGAAGAGGCGGTGCTTATCGCCCCGGTTCTGCGCGCCCTTCAGGCCGAGGGCATGGCCATCACCGGCCCCCATTCCGCCGACACGCTGTTTCACGCCGAGGCCCGCGCCCGCTATGACGTGGCGGTGGCCATGTATCACGATCAGGCGCTGATCCCGATCAAGACACTGGATTTCGCCAACGGGGTCAATGTGACGCTGGGCCTGCCCTTCATCCGCACCTCGCCCGATCACGGGACCGCATTCGACATCGCCGGCAAGGGCAGTGCCGACCCTTCCAGCCTGATCGCCGCCCTGCGCATGGCCGAGGCGATGGCCCGCGCCCGCGCCCTTGCCGATGGCGCGCCATGAGCGCGATTGACGGCCTGCCCCCGCTGCGCGCGGTGATCGCGCAGCACGGGCTCAGCGCGAAGAAGCAGCTTGGCCAGAACTTCCTGCTGGATCTGAACCTGACCGCCAAGATCGCCCGTCAGGCCGGCGATCTGTCCGGCGCGGATGTGCTGGAAATCGGGCCCGGGCCCGGCGGGCTGACGCGCGGCCTTCTGGCCGAGGGCGCGCGCCGGGTTCTGGCGGTGGAAAAGGATGCCCGCTGCCTGCCCGCCCTGGCCGAGATCGCCGCCGCCTATCCCGGCCGGCTTGAGGTCATCAACGCCGACGCGCTGGATCTGGACGTGACCGCGCATCTGACGCCGCCGATCAAGGTGGTGGCAAACCTTCCCTACAACGTCGGGACCGAGCTTCTGATCCGCTGGCTGACCCCTGCCGCCTGGCCGCCGTTCTGGGACAGCCTGACGCTGATGTTCCAGAAAGAGGTGGCCGAGCGCATCGTTGCGCGCCCCGGGTCAAAGGCCTATGGCCGGCTGGCGCTGCTGGTGCAATGGCGCGCCGAGGCCCGGATCGTGATGACCCTCCCGCCCGAGGCCTTTACCCCCGCGCCCAAGGTGCATTCGGCGGTGGTGCATGTGACGCGCCGCGAGGCGCCGCTTTACCCGGCCGACGAACGGATCCTGTCGCGGGTGACGGCCGCAGGCTTCAACCAGCGGCGCAAGATGCTGCGCGCAAGCCTCAAGGGCGTCGCGCCGGATATCGAGCGTCACCTTGTCACCGCCGGCATCCCCCCGACCGCGCGGGCCGAGGAAATCAGCCTCGAGGCCTTCTGCGCCCTCGCCCGCTCGATCGCCGCGGGCTGATGCGCCTGCGCCTTCGGGCCGCGGCGGTGTCGGCCCCAGGGCCGGGACACCCGGCGCGGTATCTTCCGCCTGGCGCGGGGGCGCCGGCCGCAGGCCAGCCACCTTCCGGGCGGAAGGGGCGCTGCCCTCGGCGCGAACGACCCGCCGTCAGCCGCCAGCGTCGCCCGGGATCCGCCTCATGTCCAGGCAGCTTGCCCGGCACGATCAGGGACAGGGTGCCCTCCGCCTCGGGGGCCGGGCGTCCCTCGGCCGTCAATCCGCAGCACCTTCGACCTCACCCTGCCACGGTCACGCCCGGATCGACCGGCAGCCCGCCGCCCTGGCGCAACGCCCGCGCCCGGCGCGGCTGAACCGGCCCGCCGGCAGGATGCCCCCGGCCGGCCGTTCCGGGCCCCGGCCTCAGCGTCATTCCGCCGACCGTCCGATGAACGGGCACAACCACCATCCCGGCCAAGCCGTATCAGCCTGCCCGGCGCATAGACAACCGGCCAGAGCGCATACACCCGGGCCGGCACATGCGCCGCCACCCGTGCCCATCGCCGCCGGCCGGCCGCGCGGGAGCCAGAGACGCCGACAGGGAAAGGGTGCACGGGATGCCTGCGGGCCGCAAGCTCTGTTCTGCCCCCTTGTTGCCGCTGGCTGCCCCGTGTGGAGAACTGGCCGGGAGGTGTCCTTGGGAGTTCATCGGGAGCGAAATATGGAGGCCATTGGCTTGGTGGAGCTGCTGGCGGCACGGGCTGGCGAGGGTCGGCGACCGGCTGGCGGCGTTCCGGCAGGGCCGACGGCCGGCGGGCAGCCGGAACCGGCCGCGACCAGGGCGGGCCTCGGCGGTCGGTGTGGAACGGAGATGCGGCGGGCGCCGGACAGAAAACGGGCCCGAAGGCCCGCTGGTCATTCGACCGTGGTTTTCTTGTCGCTGTCCGCCTTCGGCTTGCGCGTATAGCGGCGCTTGGGCTTTTCGGCCGGCGCCTCGGCGGCGGGTTCGTCGAACAGCGCCGGCTGGGCATCGGCCTGGGGCTCAGCGGCCGGGGGGGCGGCGTCAGCTGCCTCGGGGGCAGAGGGTTCGCGGCGCGGGCTGCGGCGGCGGTTGCGCTGCGGATTGGCCTCGGGCGTTTCGACGAGCCCGGATTCCTCGCCGCTCAGGTCGATCACCTCGTTCGCGCCAAGGGTCTGGGCGTCGGACGCAGGGGAAGCCGGTGCATCGCTGCCACGCTCCGGGCCGGACGATGCGGGGGCCGCAGCGGCGGGCGGCTGCTCGGCGCCGCGCTCGGCGGGCTGGGGCGCATCGGCGCTTGCCTCGGCACGCGGTTCGTGGCGCGGCTGGGCGCGATGCTCGTTCTGGGCCCGGTCCTGGCCACGATCCTGGCGGGGCTGATCCTGGCGCGCGGTGTCGCGCGGCTGATCGTTGCGCCCGTCATTGCGGTCGTTGCGCCCGTCATTGCGGTCGTTGCGCCCGTCATTGCGGTCGTTGCGCCCGTCATTGCGGGTGTCGTTACGGCCATCCTGACGGTTGTTGTCCTGACGGCCGTTGTGGCCATTGCCCTCATAACGGTCGTCGTCCTCGCGGCGTTCGGGCTGCTGGCCCATTTCGCGCTGCGCCTCGCCCAGCATGCGGGTGTAATGCTCGGCATGCTGCAGGAAGTTCTCGGCGGCCACCCGGTCATTGGAAAGCTGGGCGTCACGCGCGAGGATGAGGTATTTGTCGATGATCTGCTGCGGCGTCCCCCGCACCTTGCCCTCGGGGCCGGACGAATCGAACACCCGGTTGACAATATTGCCGAGCGGGCGCGGGCGGTTCGACTTGGAACGCGAACGGGACTTGGATGATCTCATGCTTTTCTTTTATCCAGCCTTGATGGGCCTTGCGTGGCGGGATCGGCGGCGAATCGGCGTGCCGTAACCCGTTGAACCGCACATGTTGGGCTTACCAGCGCGGGAAACAGCGCATCGCCATCCTCCCGTCACGGGACTGACTAAACATGTCAGGCGCCATGAAACAAGCGAAAAACACATCACCACCCGCGACTTTGCCGCTTTTCGCCGGAATGTGGCCGGGCCGCGCCACTGCGCGCGCTCAGGGCCACTGGCCCAGAACCACCCTGTCCCGACCATCCAGATCGGGCAGAACCCGCACCCGGGCCGCACCTGCCCCGCGCACCAGCGCCGCAACCGCGGCGCCCTGCGTGGCGCCGATTTCCAGCGCCAGCCGCCCGTTCGGGGCCAGATGCGCCCGGACCCCGGCCGTGATCGCGCGATAGGCGTCAAGCCCGTCGCCGCCCGGCGTCAGCGCCAGATGCGGTTCCCAGTCGCGCACCTCGGGGGCAAGCGCCTCCATCTCCGCAGCAGCAATATAGGGCGGGTTGGACACGATCAGATCGAACTGCCCCGGAACGGCGGCATACCAGTCCGATTCGGCAAAGCGCGCCCGGTCCGACAGGCCCAGCAGGCGGGCATTGTCCCGCGCCACATCCAGCGCCGCCGGCGACAGATCGACGCCCAGCCCCGTGGCATCGGTTTCGGCCAGAAGCGTCAGCAGGATCGCGCCCGTGCCCGTGCCCAGATCCAGCACGCGCGCAAAGGGTTCCTCGAGCGCGGCGGCAACCAGCGTTTCGGTTTCCGGGCGGGGATCGAGCACATCCGGCGTCACGCGGAAGCGGCGGCCAAAGAAGTCCCGCCAGCCAAGGATCTGCGAAACCGGCTGGCGGCGAAGGCGCGCGGCGATGGCCTGCTCAAAGCGCGCGGCGGCACCTTCGGGCAGAGGGTCGTGCAGGGCAAGGGTCAGCCGGTCGGCGGGAATGTCCAGCGCATGCGCCATGAGAAGCCGGGCATCGCGGGGGGCGCCTTCGATGCCCGCGTCGCGCAGGCGGGCAACGGCTGCGGGCATGAGGTCGGCTGCCCTCATGCCTCCATCTCGGCCAGCCGCGCCGCCTGGTCATGCGCGATCAGCGCGTCGATCACCTCGGTCAGGTCGCCCTGAAGGATCGCGTCCAGACGGTAAAGCGTGAGGTTGATGCGGTGGTCCGTCATCCGGCCCTGGGGGAAGTTGTAGGTGCGGATCCGCTCGCTCCGGTCGCCTGAACCCACCTGCGCCTTGCGATCGGCCGAGCGTTCCGCATCGGCGCGGCTGCGCTCCATGTCGTAAAGGCGCGCGCGCAGCACCTGCATGGCGATGGCGCGGTTCTGGTGCTGGGACTTTTCCGAACTGGTGACCACAAGCCCGGTGGGAATATGGGTGATCCGCACGGCCGAATCGGTGGTGTTGACATGCTGCCCCCCCGCCCCGCTGGCGCGCATCGTGTCTATGCGGATATCGGCCGGGTTGATCTCGATATCGACCTCTTCGGCCTCGGGCAGGACGGCGACCGTCGCGGCCGAGGTATGGATACGCCCGCCGCTTTCGGTGGTGGGAACGCGCTGCACCCGGTGCACCCCGGATTCGTATTTGAGCCGGGCAAAGACGCCCTCGCCCTGAACGCTGGCGATCACCTCCTTGATGCCGCCCAGCTCGGTTTCCTGCAATTCGATGATCTGGAATCGCCAGCCCTGGGCCTCGGCGTATTTCTGATACATGCGAAGCAGATCACCGGCGAAAAGCGCGGCCTCGTCCCCGCCGGTTCCGGGGCGGATCTCGATGATCGCGGGGCGGGCATCGGCGGCATCCTTCGGCAGAAGCGCCAGTTGCAACGCCTGTTCCAGCCCCGGAAGGCGGGCGCGCAGGCGCGGCAGTTCGTCCTCGGCCAGGGCGCGCAGTTCCGGGTCGGAGAGCATCGCCTGCGCATCGTCCAGATCGGCCAGCACCTGACGGTAGGCGGCGATTTCGGCGACCACAGGCTTCAGCTCGGAATATTCCCGGCTGAGCGCGGCAATCTCGGAGGGCGCAGCGCCCTCGGACAGCTTGGCCTCCAGGAACTGGAAGCGGCGGGTGATCTGATCGAGTTTTTCCAGCGGAACCATGGCCGCAGGGCATGGCCGATCGGCCCGGCGCGGTCAAGCCTTTGCTAGAGCGGTTCGGGCAGTTGCCGCAGCCAGCCATCAAGCCGCGCCTGGTTGACGCCCATGTCGGAACGGCCGAACCGCGCCCGGGAAAACACCGCCAGCGTCGCGCCGTCAGGATGCGGGACGACCCGGACCGTGACCAGATCCGGAAAGCCCCAGATCCGGCTGCGCGCCACATAGGTCATGTGCCCTTCGGCCACCGAGCCGGCCAGAAGCCGCGTGCGCGGATCGGCCATGGCGATGTCATCCACCGCGGCGGCGAGGGTTTCGGGCGGAATCGGATAGACCACGCTGCCCGACCGCAAAAGCGCGTGGTTGGGCCGGTCGGGCGGTTGCACCTGATCGGGATCGACATGCCAGGCCGGGCCCTCAAGCGGCGCAAGGCGCACCCAGGCGGCTCCGCCCAGCGCGGCCACGACCAGCAGCAGAAGAAGGCGCCGCATCATCGCCGGCCCCAGCAATAAAGGCACATCAGCTCGGTGGCCACATGCGCGCCCATGATCGCGGTGACCCCCGTCGGATCATAGGGGGGCGAGACTTCGACAACATCGCCGCCGACCATGTTGATCCCGGCGATATCGCGCAGGATATGGGCGGCCTGCGCGCTGGTCAGCCCGCCCCAGACGGGCGTGCCGGTGCCCGGCGCAAAGGCCGGATCCAGCGCGTCGATATCGAAGGTCACATAGGCCGGATGGTCGCCCACGATGTCCCGGATGCGCGCGGCGGTCACGGCGGCGCCGTTTTCATGCACGAAGCGCGCATCAAGGATCTGCATGCCCATCGTGTCGGGGTTGTCGGTGCGGATTCCCACCTGAACCGAACGGGCCGGATCCACCAGCCCCTGCCGGATCGCCTTGTAAAGGAAGGTGCCGTGGTCGATGCGCGTCATGTCGTCATCCACCCAGGTGTCGGAATGGGCGTCGAACTGGATCACCGACAGCGGCCCGAACCGCTCCGCATAGGCGCGCAGGATCGGCAGGGTGATGAAATGGTCGCCCCCCAGCGTCAGGCTGCCCGCCCCCGCCGCAAGGATGGTGCGGATATGGGCCGTCAGCGTATCGGGAAAGGCCGGGACATTTGCGTAATCGAAGGCCATGTCGCCATAATCGACAATCGCGAAGCCCTCGAGCGGGCTGAACCCCCAGCCATAGGGCGCATCGAAGGCCTGAAGCGCCGAGGCCTCGCGGATCGCGCGCGGACCAAAGCGTGTGCCGGGGCGATGCGTCACCGCCTGGTCGAAGGGCACCCCGGTCACGGCCAGATCCACACCGGTCAGATCCTTGGTATAGCTGCGACGCAGGAAACTCGTCGCGCCGCCAAAGGCGTTTTCATAGGCGAGGCCGCGCGGCCCCTGCCGGGTAAAGGCGGTATCCACCTCGGTCCTTGCATCTTCCAGCGCCATGGTCGCATCCTGTTTGCGCATCTTTCCCCCGCACACTAGCGTCTCGCGCAGGAAAGGCCAGCACGAGCGGAAACCATGCAGCTTTACGAATCCCCCGCCTATGATCCGGCCTGGCCCGACAGCCACTGGGCCGCGACCAGCCCCGCGCCCCCGCCCTGCCCGCCCCTGACCGGCGCCGCGCGCAGCGAGGTGGCCGTGATCGGCGCGGGCTATGCCGGGCTGTCGGCGGCGCGCGCGCTTGCGCAGGCGGGCGTGGGCGTGACGGTGCTTGAGGCCGTGCAGCCGGGCTGGGGTGCTTCGGGGCGCAACGGCGGTTTTTGCTGCATGGGCGGGTCCAAGCTGGACGATGCCGCGCTGGTCCGCCGCTTCGGCCCCGAGGCCGCGCGCCGCTTCCACCGCTTTCAGCAAGAGGCCGTGTCCCATGTTGCCACCCTTCTGCAGGAGGAGGAAATAGACGCCGATCGCGGCCCCGATGGAGAGATGCTGCTGGCCCATCGCCCCGCCGCCTGGGCGGCGCTGCAGCGCCAGGCGCGCGAGCGGGCGCAGCTTCATGGCGAAAGGCTGGTGCTGCTGTCGCCTGCGGAGCTTGCCGCGCGGGGCATTGCGGGGGCGGGGTTTCACGGCGGGCTGTTCAACCCGGTGGGCTTCCCGCTGCATCCGCTGAAATATCTGCGCGGACTGGCCCGGGCGGCGCAGCGCGCGGGCGCCACCATCTGCGGCGACAGCCCGGTGTCATCGCTGCGCCCCTCCGGGGGCGGCTGGCAGCTGACCACGCCGCAGGGCAGCCTGCAGGCGGGGCGGGTTCTGATCGCCACCAACGGCTATGGCGCCGACGACCTGCCGCCCTGGCTTGCCGCCCGGCGCCTGCCGGTGCTGTCCGCCGTCTTCACCACCCGCCCCCTGTCCGAGGCGGAACGCGCCGCCCAGGGCTGGACCAGCGAAACCATGAGCTTCGACAGCCGCGCGCTTCTGCACTATTTCCGGCTGCTGCCCGACGGGCGCTTCCTGTTCGGCATGCGTGGCGGCACCAGCGCCCGCCCCGCCGCGCTGGCGGCGCTGCATGCCGAGGCACGGCGGCATTTCGCGGCGCTGTTTCCCGCCTGGGCCGATGTCGCGGTCGAACGGCACTGGTCGGGGCTTGCCTGTCTGACCGGCAGCCTTGCCCCCTTTGCCGGGCCGGTGCCCGGGGCGCCGGGCCTGTTCGCCGCGCTTGGCTGGCACGGCAACGGGGTTTCCACCGCCAGCCTTGCCGGGGCGCGCATCGCGCAGGAGATCCTTGGCCAGACGCCCGACCTTCCCGGGATCATGCGCCACCCGCCGCGCCGTTTCCCGCTTCCCTTCCTGCGCCGGCCGCTGCTGGCGCTGGGCTACCGGGTTCTTGCGCTGAAGGACGGGCCGCTGCCGCGCCCGGGCCAAGCCGCTTGCCATCCCGCCCCCGGGCGCGGATAAGGCGCCGCATCACCCGCACCGCACCGACAGGAGGCCCCATGCCGCCCCGCGCTTTGACCACTGTCCGCGACCTGATCGAGGCCGGGCTTGCACCGGCCGCGGATGAGGCCACGCTTGATGCCGTGGCCGAGGCCTTCCGCATCCGGATCACCCCGGCCATGCAGTCGGCAATCGGCGCCGATCCCGCTGCCGATCCGGTGGCGCAACAGTTCCTGCCCCGGCCCGACGAGCTTGCGATCAAGGATGGCGAACTGGACGACCCGATCGGCGACAGCGTGCACAGCCCCACGCGCGGGCTCACGCATCGCTATCCCGACCGGGTGATCCTGGCCGCGACCCATACCTGCGAAGTGTACTGCCGCTTCTGTTTCCGCCGCGAAAAGGTCGGCGAGGAAGGCGCGCTGCCCGAAGCCGATCTGTCCGCGGCGCTGGACTATATCGCCGCCACCCCGGCCATCCACGAGGTGATCCTGACCGGCGGCGACCCGATGGTGCTGTCGCCCCGGCGGATCGCGGCGCTGCTGGACCGGCTCGCGGCCATTCCCCATGTCGATGTGGTGCGCTTCCATACCCGCATCCCGGTCGTCGCGCCGGAAAGGGTCACGGCGGATCTGGTCGCGGCGTTGGGCCGGCATCCGGCCGTCTATGTGGTGATCCACACCAACCATGCGCAGGAACTGACGCCCGAGGCCTGCGCGGCACTGGCACGGCTCGCGGGCGCGGGCGTGCCGCTTCTGTCGCAGACGGTGCTTCTGCGCGGCATCAATGACGAGGTCGCCGCCCTCGCCGCGCTTTTCCGCACGCTGGTGCGCAACCGGGTCAAGCCCTACTATCTGCATCATTGCGATTTGGCCCGCGGCACCAGCCATTTCCGCACCACCATCGCCCGGGGTCAGGCGCTGATGGCGGCGCTGCGGGGCCAGATCTCGGGCCTCTGCCTGCCCACCTATGTGCTGGATATTCCCGGCGGGTTCGGCAAGGTCCCGATCGGGCCGGGGCATCTTGAACCGGTTGCCGACGGCAGCTGGCGCGTCACCGATCCTTCGGGGCGCGTGCATGGCTATGCCGACCCGCCCGGCCTGCCCTGACAGGAAAGCCTGCGCCAGGGTCGTGATGATCGACGCGCATTCCCGAAGCCGCATCGCGGACCCCGGGCACCGGATCGGGCCGACGACGGGCGCCTGATCGTTTCGTTCGCAGAGCGCGGCCGGTGTCCGGTGTCCGGTGTCCGGTGTCCAGGACATCCGCGGATGAATGGCCGGCCGCAAGGGACGCCAGCGGCCACCCGCCGAGGTTCGTCATGATGACCGGTGCAGCGGCATCCTGGCCGCAGCTCCGCAGCCCGATGGCGGATCGACGGCCCGAAGCGCGACGCCGAGGGATTTCGGGACGCTGTGAAAGACGGGGGATATGGCCCCGGATACCGTCCGGACGTCCTGCGGCAGGCCCGCCCTTTGCCCCACGCGCCGCTGGAAGCGCCGCAACCGGATCGCGATCCTGTTCGGCAGGCTCAAGAACCGGGGCAGAACGCGGCCCTGGGACAGTGCCTGATGGTGTTCGTCTCGGCCCACAGGCGCGATCATGCTGTCTGGCGGCGCGGATCGTCGGTGCCTGAACCCGGTGCCGGAAGCTTCCACGGGCGCAACCAGACCCGTCGGAGCGGGGCTGACGTGCGCAAGCCCGCCGGTGTCGAAGCCGGGCCATCACGGAAAAAGCCCGCCAGGGGCGGGCTTTCGCGGGGTTCCGCAGGCGTCAGTTCCGGCTGCGGTGAGGCAGGCGGGGCCAGCCCGCCGTCATTTCCAGGCCGGTCAGGCGGCTTCCGAGATGAACTTGACCGCGTCGCCGAAGGTCTGGATGGTTTCGGCGGCGTCATCGGGGATCTCGATCCCGAACTCTTCCTCGAAGGCCATGACCAGCTCGACCGTGTCGAGGCTGTCGGCGCCCAGATCGTCGATGAAGGACGCGTTTTCCGTGACCTTGTCCTCTTCGACGCCGAGATGTTCGACGACGATCTTCTTAACGCGATCAGCGATATCGCTCATGTTCATTCCTCATTCGTTTCGCGGGAGGCATCCCGTCTTACTTGTCCTTGCCCCTCGGGGCGGTTCAGAGCCCGCCCCATGCGGAAACAAGGCCACGACCAGCACGGGCAACGCCCCCGGCTCAATCAGCGCCGCCTATAGCACAGTCTTAACCAGAGGCAAACGCTTTCAACCGGGGGAATCCCCCTTGGGTCAGATCATGGCCATACCGCCGTTCACATGCAAGGTGGCACCTGTCACATAGGCGGCCTCGGGGCTGGAAAGATAGAGCACCGCGGCCGCGATCTCGCCCGGCGCGCCCATGCGGCCGGCGGGGATCTGGGTCAGGATCCTGCCCTTCTGGTCATCGTTCAGCTTGTCGGTCATTGCGGTCGCGATGAAGCCCGGTGCGACGGCGTTTACCGTGATTCCCCGGCTTGCCACCTCGTAGGCGAGGCTTTTCGACATGCCGACCACCCCGGCCTTGGCAGCGGCATAATTGCCCTGCCCCGGGTTGCCCGTGGCACCCACGACCGACGAGATGTTGACGATCCGCCCCCAGCGCGCCTTCATCATCCCGCGCAGCACGCCGCGGCACAGGCGGAAGGTCGCCGTCAGGTTCACGTCGATCACGCTTTGCCATTCCTCGTCGGACATGCGCATGAACAGGTTGTCGCGGGTGATGCCGGCGTTGTTCACCAGCACATCGACCGAGCCCATCGCCTCGGCCGCCTGTTTCGGCAGCGCCTCGACCGAGGCCGCATCCGACAGGTCGCAGGCGATCACATGGGCGCGGCCGCCCAGTTCGGCCGCCAGTTCCTGAAGCGGGGCGGTGCGGGTGCCCGAAAGCGCGACCGTGGCCCCCGCGCCATGCAGCGCGCGGGCAATCTCGGCCCCGATCCCGCCCGAGGCGCCGGTGATGAGGGCGTTCTTGCCGGTAAGGTCGAACATGGGAAAACTCCTGTTGTTGGGGCCTTCAGCCAAGGGCTGCGGCCAGATCCTCGGGGGTGCCGATCGTGCGGGTGGCCGCGTCTTTCGCGATGCGCTTGACCATCCCCGAAAGCGCCTTTCCGGCACCGACCTCCCAGAACTCGGTCACGCCGGCCGCCGCCATGAAGGCCACGGATTCGCGCCAGCGGACCGATCCGGTGACCTGTTCGACCAGAAGCGCACGGATGGTTTCGGGATCGGTGACCGCCGCGGCGCGCACATTGGCGACCAGCGGCACGACGGGCGCGTGAATGGTGACGCCGGCCAGCGCCTCGGCCATCGCCTCGGCGGCGGGCTGCATCAGCGCGCAGTGGAAGGGCGCCGAAACCGGCAGCAACAGCGCGCGCTTCGCCCCCCTGGCCTTGGCAATGTCCAGCGCGCGTTCCACCGCCTCGCGGTGGCCCGAAACCACGACCTGCGCGGGATCGTTGTCATTGGCAGCCTGGCACACCTGGCCCTGCGCCGCCTCGGCGGCAACTTGGGCCGCCGCGTCGAAATCAAGCCCGAGCAGTGCCGCCATCGCGCCCTGACCCACCGGCACCGCCTCTTGCATCGCGCGGCCGCGGATGCGCAGCAGGCGGGCGGTATCGGCAAGGCTCAGCGCCCCGGCGGCGGCGAGCGCGGAATACTCGCCCAGGCTGTGGCCCGCGACAAAGGCCGCATCGGTCACCGCGATCCCTTCAGCCTCAAGCGCGCGCATCGCGGCGATCGAGGTCGCCATCAGCGCCGGCTGGGCATTGGCGGTCAGGGTCAGATCCTCGGCCGACCCCTCCCAGATCAGCGCCGAGAGCTTTTCGCCCAGTGCCTCGTCCACCTCGTCGAACACCGCCTGCGCCGCGGGATAGGCCGCGGCAAGTGCCCGCCCCATGCCTACGGTCTGCGCCCCCTGGCCGGGAAAGATATATGCGCGGCTCATCCAGTCCTCCGTTTCAGCTTTGCCCCTCGTCTAGCGGCTGGGCGCGCGCGGTGCAATCTTGACCGCACCGGCCGGGCCATTGCACAGCCACTGTGCATGGAGGGGCGTTCTACGCCGGCGCCGCTTGGGCTAAACTCGGGCGGACCTCAGCAGGATGATCCCCATGGCCACGATGAGCCTTGCCAATACCCGCACCGATTTCGGCGCCGTCGCCAGGACCCTTCACTGGATGACGGCCCTCCTGATCCTCACCGCCCTGCCGCTGGGCCTGGTGGCCGAACGCTGGCCGATGGCGACCGAGGCCGAGCTTGCGGCCAAGGTGACGCTGTTTTCCCTGCACAAGACCCTGGGCGTTGTGGCCTTCCTGATCGCACTGGCGCGCATACTCTGGGCGCTGGTGCAGCCCCGGCCGGTGCCGCTGCATCCGGAGCGCCGGGCCGAGACCTTTCTGGCCGATACGGTGCATTGGGCGCTGTATCTGTCGATGCTGCTGGCCCCGCTGACAGGCTGGGTGCATCATGCGGCAACGACCGGCTTTGCGCCGATCTGGTGGCCCTTCGGTCAGCGCCTGCCCTTCGTTCCGGTGGATGAGGGGCTGGCCCATCTGGCTGGCGGGCTGCACGGTGTCTTTGTCTATGTGCTGCTGGGGGCGATCCTGCTGCATGTGGCGGGGGCGCTGAAGCACCATCTGGTGGACCGCGACGACACGCTGCGGCGCATGCTGCCAGGACGGCGCGCCACTCCGGCCCGCACGGCGGCCCCGGTCCGGCATGGGCTGGTGCCTGCGGTGGCGGCGCTGGCGCTCTATGGGCTTGCGACGGCGGGCGCGCTGGCACTGATGCGCGATACGGCGCCGGCCAGCGTGCTGGGCCCGGTCGAGACCGGCTGGCAGGTCGAGGAAGGGACGCTGGCGATCACCATCCGCCAGATGGGCGCCGAGGTTGCGGGCCGTTTCGAGACCTGGACCGCCGCGATCGCCTTCGACGAAACGCCGGAGGCGGGTAGCCACGGCCGCGTCGAGGTGGACATCGCGATCGAGAGCCTGCGGCTCGGCTCGGTCACCGCGCAGGCGATGGGGGCGGATTTCTTCGACGCGGCCAACCACCCCACCGCACGGTTCGAGGCCGAGATCCTGCCCGAGGGCGAGGCCTATCTGGCCCGGGGCACGCTGACCCTTCGCGGCGTGACGCTGCCGATGGACCTGCCCTTCACCTTGCAGATCGATGGCGACCGGGCGGTGATGGAAGCCACGGCCACGCTTGACCGTCTTGCCTTCGGCATCGGCGCCAGCCAGCCGGGCGAAGGCACCCTGGGCCATGGCGTGACCGTCGATGTGGCCCTGACCGCCCGGCGGCTTCGCTGAGCCGGGCGGCACCTGCGGCAAGGCCTGGGGCTGCGCGGGGCGGCTGCACCGATATGCTTTCCGCCCGCCGCGGCCCCGGGAAACCCGGAGGAGATGCCGCACATCACCGGCGCATATCACCGGCCCATCCGGCAGATGCGAAGCGGTCGCGCAGCACGCCCGCGCGGGCTGGCGCTGCGGCGACGCGCCCGCCTCAGGGGCCTGCGGCAGGATCCCGGGGCGGTTCTCCGGCACCCTCGTAATGGCTGGCGATCGCCGCGCGCGCCTCGGCGGGCAGGTCTGCCATCCGCAGAAGATAGCTGTGAATCGAAAACACCACTGCGCCTGTCCGCGGCAGGCGCAGCAGGCACTGACGTTCGCTGCGCAGATAGGGCATCGGGCCCGGCGGGCGCGGCCGGCCCTCGGCCTCGCGTTGCGGGGCGTGCAGGGTCGGGTCGGCGCAGGGCAGCACATTGGCGCGCCACAGGGGGCGGTCGGGGTGAATGCCATCGAAAAGCCGCTGCACCCGCCGCGCGATCTCGGCATCATATTCGGGCACCGGCACATGGATGGCGGTCAGCGGGCGCAGGAACTTCTCGGCCAGGGTCCAGCGCGAGGGAAAACAGAGGATCGCCCCGGTCAGCACATGTTCGTCCGCCTCCTTCTGAAGGATGCAGAAATCTTCCTGACAAAGCCGGCCAAGGGTCAGAAGCGGCGCGCGGCGATCCAGCGGCACGCACAGGCCATCGGGGCGGGTAATGGCATCGCCCAGGCTGAAGCCAAGCGCCGGCAGATGCGACAGCACAAGGTCCAGAAGCTCCTCGGCCGCGGCCTCGGCGATGGGGGCAAGGGCATGGACGGGCGCGCGGCCTGCGATCAGCACATCGCGCAGCGCCATCTGGCCGGCATAGGCCTCGTCCACCGCCAGCCAGTCGGCAGGATCAAGCGGCTGGATGCCCGGAAGGCGGCGGGTATGGGGCGCAGCCCAGGGCGCGACGGGAAGCCGTGTGTGAAACACAGGATCCATCGCGCCCGCGCCCGTCATTTCAGCGGCGGCTTGCCCAGGTGCTTGCGCAGCCGCGAGGGCGTGGACTTCTTGCGGTCCTTGTAGGGGTTCTGGTCGGACTGGCTGCGCAGCGTCATGCGGATGGGCGTGCCCGGCATGTCGAAGGCATCGCGCAGCCCGTTCACCAGATAGCGCGTATAGCTGTCGGGCAGCTTTTCGGGATGCGAACACATCACCACGAAGCCCGGCGGACGGGTCTTGACCTGGGTCATGTAGCGCAGCTTGACACGGCGCCCGCCCGGCGCGGGGGGCGGATGCGCCTCGGTCATCGCGCCCAGCCACTGGTTCAGCTTGGCGGTGGTGATGCGGCGGTTCCAGACCTCATGCGCCTTCATCACCGCCTTGTGCAGCCGGTCAAGCCCCCGCCCGGTCATGGCTGAAACCGTGACCATGGGCGCGCCGCGCAGCTGCGGCAGCAGGCGTTCGAACATCTCGCGCAGTTCGGCCAGCTTTTCCTGCTTGGCCTCTTCCAGATCCCATTTGTTGACGGCGATCACCACCGCGCGGCCTTCGGTTTCCGCGAAATCGGCGATGCGCAGGTCCTGCTGCTCGAACGGGATCTCCACGTCCAGAAGCACGATCACCACCTCGGCAAAGCGCACCGCCCGCAGCCCGTCCGAGACCGAGAGCTTTTCGAGCTTGTCCTGCACCTTGGCGCGCTTGCGCATGCCGGCCGTGTCGAAGATCCGGACGGGCGTGCCTTCCCAGTCGGTGCGCAGCGAAATGGCATCCCGGGTGATCCCGGCCTCGGGGCCGGTCAGCAGCCGGTCCTGGCCGATGATCCTGTTGATGAGCGTCGATTTCCCCGCGTTGGGCCGGCCGATCACCGCAATCTGCAACGGCTTGGCCTGGGTGGGCACGCGCGGCCCGTCCTCGTCGCCCTCGGCCACATCGACATCGGTTTCGGGCGCGGTGTCGGCGGCGCGTTCGTCGAAGGCATCGGCAAGGGGGCGCAGACGCTGGTAAAGCTCCTCCATCCCCTCGCCATGCTCGGCCGACAGCGGCACCGGCTCGCCCAGACCCAGCGAATAGGCCTCGAGCATCCCGGCCTCGCCGGCGCGGCCCTCGGCCTTGTTTGCCGCAAGGATCACATGCGCGTTCTTGCGGCGCAGGATCTCGGCAAAGATCTGATCGGTGGGCAGGACGCCGGCACGCGCATCCACCAGGAACAGGCAGACATCGGCCATTTCCACCGCACGTTCGGTGAGGCGGCGCATCCGGCCCTGCAGGCTGTCGTCGGTCGCATCCTCCAGCCCCGCCGTGTCGATCACGGTAAAGCGCAGGTCGCCCAGCCGCGCGGCGCCTTCGCGCAGATCGCGCGTCACGCCGGGCTGGTCATCGACCAGCGCCAGCTTCTTGCCGACCAGACGGTTGAACAGGGTCGATTTGCCCACATTGGGCCGCCCGACAATGGCAAGGGTAAAGCTCATCACGCCCTCCAAAGGGTTAAGCGGTTGCCCTTACACCGGTTCGGCCTCAGCGGAAAGCGTGAAGCTGACCGTTGCCGCCCACGACATACATCGTGCCGTTCACGACCACCGGATTGGCCGCGGCGCCGCCCGGGATCGCCACTTCGGTCACCAGACCGCCGGCGACGGGATCGAAGGCGCGCAGCATCCCGTCATTGCCCGCCAGCCACAGCCGCCCGCCGGCCAGGACCGGGCCGTAATGGGCCACGATCTCGTTCCGGCGGCGTTCGCGCGTGTCGGTGAAATAGGGCAGATCGGCCGCCCAGATCCGCGCCCCGCTGCTGGCGTCAAGCCGGACCAGCTGGCCTTCGTCCGACACAAGGAACAGTGAATCCCCGGCCGGCCAGACCGGCCCGTAGGCCCCTTCGCGCGCCGCCCAGCGTTGCGCGCCGGTGGCAAGATCCAGCGCCATGACGCGGCCCGAGGCATTGCCGACAAAGACCGTCTCGCCCTGCACGACCGGATCGCCGGTGATGTCGGTCACCCCCGCCCAGGCGCGGCCCGGGCGGCTGCCGGCCACCGTCGTGCCCCAAAGCCGGCTGCCGCTGTTGCGCAGCACCGCCACCAGTTCGCCGCTGGAATAGGGCAGCAGCGCCACGCGGTCGGTGACCGCAGGTGCCGGGCCCCCGACAAAGGCCGCCGTGGTCGGCGTGCCCGAAAGCTGCCAGCGTTCGCGGCCATTGGCGGCATCCAGCGCCCAGGCGGTGTTGTCAGCCGCCACGACATAGACCGTTCCGCCCGCGATCGTCGGCGCGGCGGTCACCGGCGCGGCAAAACGCTGCGTCCAGATCTCGGCGCCCGTGGCCGGATCAAGCGCGACAAGGCGGCCATAGCCGGTGGTGACGTAAAGCCGCCCCTCGCCATAGGCCAGCGCCCCGCCCGAAGCCCGGGGCGTGCGTTCGCCGGGCGGCGTCAGATCGCGCGACCAGAGTGTGCTGCCATCCAGCCCCGTCGCGGTGACGGTGGCGCGGGCATCAAGGGTAAAGACGCGGTTCGCGGCCACGACCGGATCGGCGGTGATGCGGAACTGCCGCCCCTCACCGGTGCCGATCGGCGCCGACCAGTAAAGCTGCGGCACCGCCGCGAAGGCCGGATGCTGAAGGCGGTGGGTGGCACTGCCGCCCCGCTGCGGCCATTCGGCATGGTTGACCTGCGCCGCCAGCGCGATCGGGCGCGCCACGTTCACCTCGGACAGCCGGACCTCCTGCCCGTCGCGCAGGGCAAGGCGTTCGCCGGGAAGAATGACTTCGGGTTCGCTGCAGGCGGTCAGTGTTGCCAGACCAGCCAGAGCCCCCAGGATATGGATCCGCTTCACCTTGCCTGTCCCTTCTTCAAGGCCCGGTCCATTGGCCGGGTGTTTTTGACTGCGCGCGGCCTCAGCCCGCAGCTTCGGGGTTTTCCCCCAGAACGACAATCAGCTGCATCGCGCGCCGGCGCAAGTTCGCCGTCAGGCCGGGCTCCTGCAGCACGTCGCGCAGAAGCGCGATGGCCGCATCGGTGTCGCCGGCCTCGATCCGCAACAGCGCCAGCTGTTCAAGCGCAAGCGGTCGGAACGGCTGCCCGGCCTGCGCAAGCCCCTGAAGCGCGGCTTCCCGCTCCTCGGCCGGCAGGTCCGCCCCGCCCAGCACCACGCGTTTCAGCATGGCGAGCTGGCGATAGCTTGCCGGCAGCGCGCCATCCGCGGCCACGGCATCGAGCGCGGCAAGCGCGGCGGCACTGTCGCCTGCCGCCATCGCCTCGGATGCCTGCAGAAGGGCGACCACGCCGCCCTGCGCACCCGTGGTCGGCACCTCGGCCAGCGCCTCGCGCCGGGCGTCGGGGGTTTCATGCAGAAGGGCGGCCAGAACCGAGTCTCCGAATGCCTCGGCCGCGGCGCGGTTCTGCGCCTTTTGCCATTCGTTCCAGGCGGCGGCCCCCACCAGCACCAGAATCAGCAGCACCGCAATCCAGCCATAGCGACGCAGGTAGCCGAACAGACGCTCGCGCCGGACCTCTTCGGTCACCTCGTCGATGAAACTTTCCGAATTGCTCACGCCGCTGCCTCCGCATCAATCGGCCCTGTCTTACACACAAGGGCCGCCAGTTGCCAAGCCCCGCCTGCCGTTACAGGCCCTGGAGGCCCCGCTTCCGGTGCAGCCGGGCGCGTTGCGCCGGGATGTTCCGCAAGGGCATCGGCACGAACCGGGACGCGCCCTTGTGCGCTGAACAGGCTGCGGGTAATCTGCCGCTGCGGACCGCACGTACAAGGTCTGTGGTCCCCAGCCGGAGACACCGCGTTTTCAGCAGATCCCGCCGGATTACCGACAGCCGCGCCAATCCGCCATGCCCGAGGTTGTGCCATGATGCGTTTCTTCCCGATCCTGACGGCCGTTCTGGTCACGATCAGCCTTTACCTGCTTGTGATCGAGCGGCCGCAGCTGATGCGGATGGCGCGGGTGGTGCCGCCCCCCGCGACCGAGCCCGCCCCGGCCGCTGCCGCGCAGCCCGGAACGACCGGCGCCAGCGAGCTGCCCGAAGGGCGGCTGGTCGGCGTGGTGGCGGCGCAGAGCACCGCGCGCCCGGTGGATACGGCCGTGCTGCTGCGCGGCCGGACGGAAGCGGCGCGCGCCGTCGAGGTGCGGGCCGAGACGACGGCGCAGGTGGTATCGGAACCGCTGCGGCGGGGGGCAATGGTCGCGGCGGGCGATCTCTTGTGCGAGCTTTCGCCCGGAACCCGCACCGCCGCCCTTCTGGAAGCCGAGGCGCGGCTGGCCGAGGCCGAGATCAACTTCCGCGCCGCCGATCAGCTTGCCGCCGGCGGCTTTGCCTCGGAAACCCGGGCCGCGGGGGCACGGGCCGCGCTTCAGACCGCGCAGGCCGCGGTCGAGGCCGCCCAGACCGAAATCGCGCGGCTGCGCATCACCGCGCCCTTCGACGGAACGCTGGAATCCGACGCGGCCGAAACCGGATCGCTGCTGCAGGCGGGCGGGCTTTGCGCGACGGTGATCCAGCTTGATCCGATCCGGCTGGTCGGTTTCGTGCCCGAAACCGAGGTGGCGCGGGTCGAGATCGGCGCCCCGGCCGGGGCGCGCCTTGTGTCCGGCACCGAGCTGCGCGGCACGGTCAGCTTCCAGTCGCGCTCGGCCGATCCGGCCACCCGCACCTTCCGGGTCGAGGTTCAGGTGCCCAATCCCGACCTGGCGATCCGCGACGGCCAGACCGCCGAGATCGTGATCGGGGCCGCCGGCGTGGGCGCCCATCTGCTGCCCGCCTCGGCACTGACGCTGGATGACAGCGGCCGGCTGGGCCTGCGCATCGTGACGGATGATCCCGCCGGCGGGCAGATCGCCGGCTTCGCGCCGGTATCGGTTCTGCGCGACAGCCCGCAGGGGGTCTGGGTCACCGGCCTGCCCGACAGTGTGGCGGTGATCGTGGTGGGGCAGGAATATGTCACCGACGGCACCCGCCTTGCCGTCACCTGGCGCGAGCTGCAGCCATGACCGGCATCGTCGATTGGGCCGCCGGCCGCGCCCGGATGGTGCTGGCCTTCATCGTCCTGTCGCTTGCAGCCGGGGCGATGGCCTATGTCGGCCTGCCCAAGGAGGGCGAGCCGGATATCGAGATCCCGGCGCTGTTCGTCTCGGTCCCCTTCCCCGGGATTTCGGCCGAGGACAGCGAAACGCTGCTGGTGCGGGTGATGGAGACCGAGCTTTCCGATCTTGACGGGCTCAAGACCATGTCGGCCACCGCCTCGGAAGGCTATGCCGGCATCGCGCTGGAGTTCGAGTTCGGCTGGAACAAGTCGGAAACCATCGCCGATGTCCGTGACCGGATGAACCGGGCCGAGGGCCGCTTTCCCGCCGGCTATGACAGCTATTCCATCAATGAAATCAACTTCAGCGAATTTCCGATCATCATCGTCTCGCTGTCGGGGGCACTGCCCGAACGCACGCTGCTGCGCGTCGCCAAGGAGCTTCAGGACCGGATCGAGGCGATCGACGCGGTGCTTGAGGCCAAGCTTGCCGGGCACCGCGATGAAATGCTCGAAGTCATCATCGAGCCGCTGCGGCTGGAAACCTACAACGTCACCGCGCCCGAACTCATCAGCGTCGTCACCAACAACAACCGCCTGATCGCCGCCGGCGAGATCGAAACCGAAACCGGCGCCTTCGCCGTCAAGATCCCTGCCTCGTTCAAGACGCCGCAGGATATCTATGACCTGCCGGTCAAGGTCAGCGGCGACAGCGTGGTGACGCTGGGCGATCTGTCCGAAATCCGCCTGACCTTCGAGGACCGCACCGGCACCGCGCGGTTCAACGGCGAAACCACCGTCGCGCTGCAGGTGGTCAAGCGACGCGGTTTCAACCTGATCGATACCGCCGCCCTGGTGCGCGAAACCGTCGCCGCCGCCGAGGCGGGCTGGCCCCCCGAACTGCGTGACGCGATCAGCGTCGAAACATCGCTGGACCAGTCGACGAACGTGGCAAGCATGGTCGCGCAGCTCGAAGGCTCGGTCATGACGGCGATCGCGCTGGTGATGATCGTGGTGCTTGCGGCCCTGGGCACCCGTTCGGCGCTGCTGGTCGGCTTTGCGATCCCGACCTCGTTCCTGCTGACCTTCGCGCTGTTCGCGGTGATGGAGGTGTCGGTGTCGAACATCGTCATGTTCGGGCTGATCCTGGCCGTGGGCATGCTGGTGGATGGCGCGATCGTGGTGGTGGAATATGCCGACAAGCGCATTTCCGAAGGCGCGGGCCCGATGACCGCCTATACCCAGGCCGCCAAACGCATGTTCTGGCCGATCGTCGCCTCGACCGCGACGACGCTTTGCGCCTTCCTGCCGCTGCTGTTCTGGCCCGGCGTCGCGGGCGAGTTCATGGGCATGCTGCCGGTGACGCTGATCTTCGTGCTCTGCGCCTCACTGATCGTGGCGCTGATCTATCTGCCGGTGATGGGCGGGGTGATGGGCAGGATGTCGCGCGCCTTTGCCCGGGCTTCGGCGCTGCTGCTGCCGCTGCACTGGCCGATCCGCGTCGGGCTGGTGATCCTTGCACTGGGGCTGAGCTTCATCGGCGCCATGCAGGCGCTGAACCCCAGCTACCTGACCGGCGGGGTGCGCGCCTCGGCCGGGCCGATGGCGGCGCTGCCGGGGATCGTGCTGTTCGTGGCGGGGATGGTCCTGTCCTCGATCACGCTTGGGGCGCTGGGCACGTCCCGCGCCCCCCGGCGGCTGCGCGGCGGCTATCGCCGCAGCCCCTTCGGGCATGTCGTGGCCTTTCTCACCACCAATCCCGTGATGCCGGTGGTGTCGATCCTGGGTGTCTGTGCCGTCGTCGTGGCCACTTTCGTCTTGTTCGGCCAGAACAATCGCGGTGTGGAATTCTTCGTGGAAACCGAGCCGGAACAGGCCATTGTCCATGTCCGGGCGCGCGGCAACCTGTCGCTGCCCGAAAAGGATGCGCTGGTGCGGCAGGCCGAGGCGCTGGTGATGGGCACCGAGGGCGTGGCCAGCGTCTTTGCCTTCGCCGGCGACGGCGGGCTGAACCAGAACACCGGCGGCAGCGCCGCCCCCCGCGACACGATCGGCCAGATCCAGATCGAGCTGACCCCCTGGGAGGACCGCGCCCGCCAGCCCGATCTGGATGGCAACGCGATCCTTGACCGCCTGCAGGCACGGCTGGACGCCCTGCCCGGAATCCGCACCGAGATCACCGAAATGACCATGGGCCCCGGCTCGGGCAAGCCGGTCCACCTGCGCCTGAAGGGCGAGAGCTGGGACGCGCTGAACGCGGCAACCGAAACGGTGCTGGCACGATTTGCCGAGACCGAGGGGCTGATCGACATCGATGACACCCGCCCCCTGCCCGGGATCGACTGGCAGATCGACGTGGATGTGCAGCGCGCGGGGCGGTTCGGCGCCGATGTGGCGACCGTTGGCGGGATGATCCAGCTGATCACCCGCGGGCTGCTCCTGGACACGATGCGGGTGGACAGTTCCGACGAGGAGATCGAGATCCGCGTGCGCCTGCCCGAGGACGACCGGCTGCTGTCAACGCTCGACACGCTCAAGCTGCGCACGGCCGAGGGGCTGGTGCCGCTGTCGAACTTCATCACCCGCGCTCCGGTGGCGCAGCTGGGCCGGATCGACCGTGTGGACCAGCAGCGCTACTATGACGTGCGCGCCGATGTGGCGCCGGGCCTGCTGAACGCGGCCGGCCGCCCGATCAATGCGAACGAGCGGATCGACCACCTGACGGAATGGCTGAGCGGCGATGTGCTGCCCCCCGGCGTAAGCTGGGAATGGACCGGCGACCAGCAGGACCAGGAGGAAAGCGGCGCCTTCCTCGTCCAGGCCTTCGCCGGGGCGCTCGGGCTCATGTTCATCATCCTGCTGGCGCAGTTCAACAGCTTCTACAACGCGGTTCTGGTGCTTCTGGCGGTGGTCCTGTCCACCACCGGCGTTCTGATCGGCATGCTGGTGATGGGCCAGACCTTCTCGATCATCATGACCGGCACGGGCATCATGGCGCTGGCCGGCATCGTGGTGAACAACAACATCGTGCTGATCGACACCTACCAGGAATACGCGCGCTACATGCCGCGGCTCGAGGCGATCGTGCGCACCGCCGAAAGCCGGATCCGCCCGGTGATCCTGACCACCGTGACCACGATGGCCGGGCTTGCGCCGATGATGCTGGGCATCAGCCTTGATTTCATCAACGGCGGCTACACGATCGACAGCCCCACCGCGCTCTGGTGGAAGCAGCTTGCGACGGCGGTCGTGTTTGGCCTGGGAATCGCCACGGTGCTGACGCTGATCTTCACGCCGGCACTGCTCGCGCTCAGGGTGTGGCTGTCGATCGGTGCTTACCGCTCGGTTGCGGGGCTGCGGGCGCTGTCGCTTGGGCGGGGCAGCCGCGCGGCCCGCGATCTGGCCTTGCAGCGCGCCGCAGCCCGCAGCAAGGCCCCGGAAATCCTGTGGGAAAGCACCGAACAGCCGCAAATTCCGCTGCGTGCCGCCCAATGACGCGGCGTTTGCCCTCTGCTGCGGCACGACTTGACCGTATGGACAAAATTAGTATTTGAACCGCCCTACGAAAGCGGGTTTGCTGCACCTATGAGTGGCGGACCGCTGCCACCAACCAACAGGGAGACGACCAGATGAACAAGGTGATGATGGGCCTCGGTGCGGCGCTGCTGAGCTCGACCATGATCGTGAGCGCGGCAAGCGCCGAGACGCTGCGCTGGGCGCGCGCCTCGGATGCGCTGACGCTGGATCCGCATTCGCAGAACCAGGGCGTGACGCATAACTTTGCCCACCACATCTACGAAACGCTGGTGGACCGTGACAGCGAAGGCACGCTGCAGCCCCGCCTGGCAACCGAATGGTCGCTCAAGGAAGACGATCCGACGGTCTGGGTCTTCAAGCTGCGCGAAGGCGTGACCTTCCACGACGGCGCCGAGTTCACCGCGGAAGATGTTGTCTTCTCGCTTGACCGCGCCCGTTCGGAAAAATCGAACATGCGCCAGCTGCATGTCGAAGTGGCCGAAGTGCGCGCCGTGGACGACTATACCGTCGAAGTGCAGATGACCGGCCCGGCGCCGCTTTACCCCAACAACCTCACCAACACCTTCATCATGGACAAGGACTGGTCCGAGGCCAACAACGTGGTCGAGGTGCAGGACTATGCCGCGGGCGAAGACAACTATGCCGTCCGCAACACCAACGGCACCGGCCCCTACATCCTGCAATCGCGCGAAGTGGACGTGCGTTCGGTGCTGACGCTGAACGAAAACCACTGGGCCGAGGAAACCCCCCAGGTGACCGAGATCGTCTATCTGCCGATCGCCGACAACGCGACCCGTATCGCCGCGCTGCTGTCGGGCGAGGTTGATCTGGTTCAGGACGTGCCGGTGCAGGACATCGACCGCCTGCAGAACACCGCCGGCATCAAGATCGAGACCGGGCCTGAAAACCGCGTGATCTACTTCGGCTACCGCTTCGGGGACGAGCCGCTGGCCTCGTCGAACATCACCGACCGCAACCCCTTCAACGACCCGCGGGTGCGCGAGGCGATGGAGCTGGCCGTGGACCGGGATGCGATCGCGCAGGTCGTCATGCGCGGCCAGGCCATCCCCACGGGCGTTGCCAACCCGCCCTTCGTCGCCGGCTGGACCGAGGAACTGAACGCCTATCCCGCCGTCGATCTGGACCGCGCGCGCGAACTGATGGCCGAAGCGGGCTATGAGAACGGCTTTACCGTCACGCTCGACACGCCGAACAACCGCTATGTCAACGACGAGGCGATCAGCCAGGCCGTTGTCGGCATGCTGGGCCGGATCGGGATCAACGTGACGCTGGCCTCGCGGCCCGTGGCACAGCACTCGCCGCTGGTCACCAGCAACCAGACCGACTTCTATCTGCTGGGCTGGGGCGTTCCGACCTTCGATTCCGCCTATGTCTTCAACGACCTGGTACACACGAAGGAAGGCAGCTATGGCGCCTATAACGGCGGTCTCTACTCGAACCCGGAACTGGACGAGAAGATCCGGTCGCTGGGCACCGAGACCGACCTCGACGCCCGCGCCGAGACCGTGGCCGAGATCTGGGAAACCGTGAAGGCCGAGCGTGTGCTGCTGCCGATCCACAACCAGGTTCTGGCCTATGCGATGCGCGACAACATCACGCTGCCGGTTCACCCGGAAAACCAGCCGCTGATGATCGACGCCACCTTCTCGAACTGATCCTGACGATCTGACGGCCGCCGCGTCCGGTTCACCCCGGGCGCGGCGGTTCTCCTTTTCAGCAGCGGAGTGTGCCATGCTGGCCTTCATCATCCGACGACTGGCACAATCGGTGCTGGTCATGCTGTTCGTCGCACTTATTGCCTTTGTCGTGTTCCGCTACGTGGGCGATCCGATCGCCAGCATGGTTGGCGTGGAGACACGGCTTGACGAACAGGAAATCATGCGCGAACGGCTGGGCCTGAACGATCCGGTGATCGTGCAGTTCCTGCGGTTCATCGGCAATGCCCTGCGCGGCGAATTCGGCATTTCCTACCGGTTGCAGCAACCCGTGACCGAACTGATCCTGAGCCGCCTTCCCGCAACGCTGGAACTGGCCTTCGCCTCGGCCTCGATCGCGCTGGTCTTCGGGCTGACGCTGGGGGTGTTCACGGCGCTCAAGCCGCGCAGCGTCGCCACCGCCTTCATCATGGCGGTTTCGCTGATCGGCGTGTCGCTGCCCACCTTCCTGATCGGGATCGGGCTGATCTACATCTTCGCGGTCGAACTGGGCTGGTTCCCGTCCTTCGGGCGCGGCGCGGTTGTCGATCTGGGCTGGTGGCGGACCGGGCTTCTGACCGAAAGCGGCCTGCGCTCGCTGGTTCTGCCCGCGATCACGCTGTCGCTGTTTCAGCTCACGCTCATCATGCGGCTGGTCCGGGCCGAGATGCTGGAGGTGCTGCGCACCGAATACATCCGCTTTGCCCGCGCCCGTGGCCTGAGCCAGCGCGCGATCCACTTCGGCCATGCGCTCAAGAACACGCTGGTGCCGGTCATCACCATCACCGGGCTTCAGCTTGGCTCGGTCATCGCCTTCGCCATCGTCACCGAAACCGTGTTCCAGTGGCCGGGGGTCGGCTCGCTCTTCATCGTGTCGGTGCAGGTGGTCGATGTGCCGGTGATGGCGGCCTATCTCATGTTCATCGCGCTGGTCTTCGTGCTGATCAATCTCATCGTCGATATCCTCTACTACGTCGTTGATCCCCGCTTGCGGGTCGATGCCGGCGGCACAGGAAAGTAACCATGACACATCCCACCCAAGCCACGCAGGCGCCGATCGCGCCGCCCAAGCCCAAAGGCAGGCTCAAGGCGGCGCTGGACAGCGACATCTTCTATTCCTGGCGCCGGTCGCCGGTGACCATCCTTGCCACCATCGTTGCGCTGTCGCTGATCCTGATGGCGGTGCTGGCGCCCTGGATCGCCCCCTACAACCCCTTCCACCCGGCCAGCCTGAACCTGATGGACGGCTTCACCCCGCCGATGACCGAAAGCCCCTTTACCGGCAACACCTTCCTGATGGGCGCCGACAACCAGGGCCGCGACGTGCTGTCGACCATCATGTATGGCAGCCGGATCTCGCTGTTCGTGGGGGCGATGGCCACGGCCTTCGCGATCACGCTGGGCGTGTCGCTGGGCCTGGTCGCGGGCTATAACGGCGGCGCGGTCGATGGCGTCATCATGCGGATCGCCGATATCCAGCTCTCGTTTCCCGGCATCCTGATCGCGCTGCTGATCTTCGGCATCGCGCGCGGCGTGATCCCGGCGAACCAGCAGGAAAGCATGGCGATCTGGGTGCTGATCGTGGCCATCGGCCTGTCGAACTGGGCACAGTTCGCCCGGACGGTGCGTGGCGCGACCATGGTGGAACGGCAGAAGGACTATGTGTCGGCCGCCCGCATCATGGGGGTGCATCCGATCCTGATCCTGATCCGCCATGTCCTGCCCAACGTGCTGGGCCCGGTGCTGGTGATCGGAACGATCGGCCTCGCGCTGGCCATCATCGAGGAGGCGACGCTGTCCTTCCTTGGCGTGGGCGTGCCGCCGACTCAGCCGTCGCTGGGCACCTTGATCCGGATCGGGCAGCAGTTCCTGTTCTCGGGCGAATGGTGGATCCTGTTCTTCCCGGCCATCACGCTGATCCTGCTGGCGCTTTCGGTCAACCTTCTGGGTGACTGGCTGCGCGACGCGCTGAACCCGAAGCTGCGCTGAGGGGATCCAGATGACACAGCCCCTTCTTTCCGTCCGTGACCTGACGGTCGAGTTCCCGACCCGTCACGGCATCCTGACCGCCGTGCAGGACATCAGCTTCGACATCATGCCCGGCGAGGTGCTGGGCATGGTGGGCGAATCCGGCGCCGGCAAATCCATGACCGGCGCCGCCATCATCGGCCTGATCGACCCGCCGGGCCGCATTGCCCGCGGCGAGATCTGGCTGGGCGACAAGCGGATCGACAACCTTCCGGCGGACGAGATGCGCAAGATCCGCGGCCGCCGGATCGGCATGATCTTCCAGGATCCGCTGACCTCGCTCAACCCGCTCTACCGTATCTCGGATCAGCTGATCGAAACGATCCGCACCCACCTGCCGCTGTCGGCCGGGGACGCGCGCAAGCGCGCGATCAAGCTTCTGGATGACGTGGGCATCCCCGACGCCAGCCGCCGGATCGACGATTATCCGCACCAGTTTTCGGGCGGGATGCGGCAACGGGTGGTGATCGCACTGGCGCTGTGCGCCGACCCCGAACTGGTGATCGCGGACGAACCGACCACCGCGCTGGATGTTTCGGTTCAGGCACAGATCATCGACGTGATGAAGGAAATCTGCGCCGACCGCGGGGCGGCCATCATGCTGGTCACGCATGACATGGGGGTGATCGCCGAAACCGCGGACCGCGTGGCGGTGATGTATGCCGGGCGCCTGGCCGAGCTTGGCCCGGTCGCCGCCGTCATCAAGGACGCCAAGCATCCCTATTCGCAGGGGCTGATGGGCGCGATCCCGAAGCTGGGGCAGCATCTTGACCGGCTGGTGCATATCCCCGGCTCGATGCCCCGGCTGAACGCGATCCCGAAGGGCTGCGCCTTCAACCCGCGCTGCCCCAAGGTCTTTGACAAATGCCGCAGCCACCGCCCCGCCGCGTCGGAAATCGAACCCGGCCGGCGCGCGGCCTGCTGGCTTTACCCCGGAGTGACCGAAGCATGAGCGACACCCTTCTGGAAGTGCGCCACCTGTCCCGGCGCTTCGACGTTTCTGCCCCCTGGCTGAACCGCAAGATCGAGGGCAAGGACAAGGTCTATGTCAACGCGGTCAAGGACGTGTCCTTCACCGTCAAGCGGGGGGAAACCTTCGCGCTGGTCGGCGAAAGCGGATCGGGCAAATCCACCATCGCGCGGCTGATCGTGGGGCTTCTGAACCCGACCGAGGGCGAGATCGTCTTTGACGGCACCTCGCTTGCGCGCGGGCTGAAGGGGGCCGAGGCGCGGCGCCTGCGCCGGCGGTTCCAGATGATCTTCCAGGATCCGCTGGCAAGCCTCAATCCCCGCTGGCGGGTGACCGACATCATCGCCGAGCCGCTGCGCGTGTTCGAGCGCGGCATGAACGACCGCGCCCGCCGCCTGCGGGTGGGCGAGCTGCTGACGCTTGTGGGTCTGTCGCCCGAGGACGGGGTGAAGTTCCCGCATCAGTTCTCGGGCGGGCAGCGCCAGCGTATCGCCATCGCCCGGGCGCTGGCCGCCAAGCCCGAGTTCATCGTCTGCGACGAACCGACCTCGGCGCTGGATGTGTCGGTGCAGGCGCAGATCCTCAACCTGATGAAGGATCTTCAGGATGAGTTCGGCCTGACCTATGTGTTCATCTCGCACAACCTCCAGGTGGTGCGGCACATGGCCGATGACATCGGCGTGCTTTACCTTGGCCGTCTGGCCGAGGTGGGCGAGGCCGAGGCGCTGTTCCAGCATCCCCAGCATCCCTACACGCGGATGCTGCTGGACGCGGTTCCCGATATCGAGATGACGGGCCGCCGCCGCAAGAAGGTGGAAGGCGAGATCCCCTCGCCCATCGATCCGCCCCCCGGCTGCCCCTTCCACCCGCGCTGCCCCTTCGCCAATGACCGTTGCCGGAGCGAGGTGCCCGGGCTGACCTGGCGCGGCGACCAGGCCGCCGCCTGCCACGCGGTCGAGGAAGGCCGGATCTGACCCGATCCCGGCGCGCCTCCGCCCCGATCTCGGGCGGGGGCGCCCTGTGGCGGCACACGACGGCCGGGATCGCCGGCGCGATCCTGCCGCCTGCCCGCCTCTGCCAGCCCGCAGGGCCTGCCGCAACGATATCCTGATCCCCTGGCGCGCATGTCAGGCGGCGCCGGATCAAGGGCCTTCGTTACGCGCGGCCGATCGGGAGCCCTCTGCGCGCAGCGCCTGCCATTCCCCCCGGCGCGCCAGCATCTGCGCGTGGAAATGACGATAGAGCGCCATGTCGCGCGGGTTTCGCGCCTCGATCCGCGCGCGCAGGGCGGGCGTGAGCTCGACGCGGTTTTCGGGCAGATCCGCCGTGGGCCGCAGATGCGCCCTGGGGAAGCTGTCCCTGCCGTGACAGCGCATGAGAATGTTGAAGGACATGGGATACATCTCGTGAATGCCGACCAGCGCATAGCGGCGCTCGATATGGGCGATCCCCTCGTCCAGCGGCACGTCCCGGCCGACCAGCATCTCATACATCTTGTCGGTTTCATCTTCGCGGTCGAGGTAGTGCTCGATCGTCGGGCAGGCGCGGCGGAAGGCAAGATAGGGCGGATGCTGCGGCGTGCACTGATAACGGAAATCGGAAATCACCCGTGCGACCGGCGCGCGCAGGAACGTGAAGAAGAACGCCTGCGGAAACAGCGCGAACAGCCGATCCATATGCTCGCGGTAGAGATGCCCCGAAAGGCAGCGCACCCTGTCGGGCTGATAGGCGACAAGCGCCCGGTCAAGCACCTGGTGCATCTCGGTCCGCAGCGCGGGAATCAGCGTGGCATAATCGAGTTCCGGGTCGCGGAACCGCTCATAGTCATTGTGCAGCGACATGTAGTTGCCGGGATGGCGCTGAAGCTCGGCCACCATCGATGATCCGGCGGTCTTGTTGATGTGCTGGAACACGGTCAGCCCCCGCGCCTGCCCGGTGGCGATGGCCTCGGCCAGCGGTCCCTGCGCCAGCAGGTTGCGCGGCTGCGGCAAGGTTTCCGCCCCGAAGCGTTCTGCCGGGCCGGCTTCGGCTTGGGGCGCGACCCCGCCATGATCGGACACTGGCCCTTCGGGACCAGCGGTTTCTGAACTGGACTCTCGCATCACGAACTACCTTGTCACACGCCCCCTGTCTGCGCGGAGCAGAGGCCCGCGTCAACCGGCCCGCAAGGCTGATCCTTCTGCCCGCCCGCTGCCCGCACCCTCGGCGCCGAAACACGACTGAACAAGACGTGTTTTTTATCTTGATTAACACGACAAAGCTGCTAGATATTATAGACAGACGCCACCCGGCAGAAGGATCAGGATCATGACCTTGCACGCAGATGTTTCACAGACGCCGCGCCGCCCTCGGGGGCTGATCGCCGTCGCTGGCGCCGGAATGCGCAGGCTGCTGGGCCGGCCCCTTCCGGCCCCCGCCAGCCCCACGCCGCCGGCCTGGCAGCTGGTGACCGATGGTGCCAAACCTGGCGGCTTGAGCGATGATGCCCAGGTTCGGCTGCTGGTGGTCAACGGCAATGACTATGCGGGCCACTATGTCTCGGGCCGCGCGGGCTGCCTTGATTGGACAAGCGCCTATGCCTGGATCCGCGTTCCGGCCCCGCACTAGGGGGCGGTTCAACTGCCCCGGATCAGCCGGCGCCGCAGCCAGCCCGAGACCGCGTCCATCGCCATGACCATCAGCACGATCAGCACGATGTAATAGGCGACCTGTTCCCAGTCCTTCTGGGTATTGATCGCCTGGGTCAGGAAAAGGCCGATGCCCCCGCCCACGATCGCGCCGATGATCGTCGCGCTGCGGGTGTTGGATTCGAAGTAATACAGCACCTGGCTCAGCAGCACCGGCATCACCTGCGGGATCACCCCGAAGCGGTAGCGCAGCGCCGCATTCGCCCCGGTGGACCGGATGCCCTCGACCTGGCGCCTGTCGGTGTTCTCCAGCGCCTCCGAGAACATCTTGCCGAAGGAGCCGCTGTCGGTGATCAGGATCGCCAGCGCCCCGGTCATCGGGCCGGGGCCGAAGGCGCGCGCCAGAACGATGGTCCAGATCAGCGCATCGACCCCGCGCACGAAGTCGAACACCCGCCGCAGGCCGAACCGCACCATCCAGGCGGGCGTGAAGTTCCGCGCCGAAAGGAAGGCCAGCGGCAGCGCGATCATCGCCGCGCCCAGCGTGCCGAAAAACGCCATCAGCACCGTTTCCCCCAGCGCCCAGAACACGTCCCCGTGCCGCCAGACGCGGTTGTTCAGGAAATCGCGCAGCATCGCCGGCGCCTCGCCCGACAGTGCTGCCTGCGCCAGGGCGGCGGCGCCCTGTCCGTGGAACGGGCTGTCGAGACTGAACCAGAACATCTCCCAGCCGAAGAAATACCGGAAAAGCTCGACCTTGGTGCGGGTCACGGTCAGTCGTGCGCCATCCAGCTGCACCACCAGCCGCTGGTCCGAGCGG
The DNA here is from genome assembly GCF_042666235.1 of Halodurantibacterium daqingense. Lineage (NCBI taxonomy): Bacteria > Pseudomonadati > Pseudomonadota > Alphaproteobacteria > Rhodobacterales > Paracoccaceae > Halodurantibacterium > Halodurantibacterium daqingense. The sequence continues at coordinate 234,106 of NZ_JBHTFQ010000006.1, forward strand.
TTGACCCGCGCCGGGTCAAGCGGCGGCAGTTCGGCCTGAACACCGTCGCGCGTGGGGCGGGCCTCGATCACCGCGCCATCGGCAAGCGTGATCCGCACGCCCCCTTCGGCGATCCGCGCGCTTTGCCCCCGGCCCAGATCGACATCCGCCGTGCCCTCGCCCAACCGGACCCAGTCGGGCGCGGTGCCTGGGGGATAGGCGCCCTTGACCTCGCCCTCGATCGCAACCGAGATCGCGCCGCTGCGCGCATCCATCGTTACATGCGTCTTGTGTGACCAGCTGTCGGCCATGATGATCCGCGCATTGTCCAGACGTGCCCGCTGGGCCAGCCCCGCCACGTCGAAGGCGAAGAACACATAGACCAGATAAACCAGCACCAGGCCAGGAAGGCCAAAGCTGACCAGGCGCTTGCGGGTGAACAGCCGGTCGATATCGGCACGCAGGTCCGGGGTGGCAATGGCGGTCATGTCAATGCTCCACGCTGGCAAGGCGGTTGCGGTAATGGCTGGATATCTGATCGACGATCACGATCGTCACGAACAGCAGCAGGAAGATTGCCGCGGCCTGGTCGAAGCGCCCGGGCCCCCAGGTCATGGCGTTGCGCAGGTCATAGCCGATGCCGCCGGCGCCGACGAAGCCGAGGATTGCCGAGGCGCGGATGTTGATCTCGAACCGCATCAGCGCATAGCTCAGGAAGTTGGGCGCAACCTGTGGCATCACCGCAAACCACATCCGCTGCCCCCAGCCCGCCCCGACCGAGGCCAGCCCCTCGACCGGGCGCAGATCCGCATTCTCGGCCACCTCCGAAAACAGCTTGCCCAGCGCCCCGGCCGTATGCAGCGCGATGGCGATCATGGCCGGCACCGGCCCGCCGCCCAGAATGAAGATCAGCACCAGCGCGATCACGATTTCAGGCACCGCGCGCAGGATGTCCATGATGCGCCGGAACAGCGGGATCGCGCGGGGCCAAAGCGCCAGCCCGCGCGTGGACAGAAGCGCGAACAGCGTCCCCAGCAGCGCCCCGAACAGCGTCGAGGCGGCGGCGATGTTCACGGTTTCAAGCAGCGAGGGAAAGAAGCCGACCAGAAGCCCCGGCAGACGGTCGGCCTTGGCCCAGGCTTCGGCGATCAGCCCGCGCGGAAAATCGCCCAGCTGCCGCAATCCGTTCAGGAAGCCGCCGGCATTGCGGCTTTCCAGGATATCGAAGGCCGCGATCATCATCAGCGCGAAGACCAGCAGCAGCAGCCCGCTGTAAAGCCTGCGCCGCCGCGTCAGCGCCAGATAGTCGCCACGGATATCGTTGGTGAGATCGGCCATGCCCTGCCCTTTCCGCGCTGCCCGGTCGCAGCAAAAGGGCCGCAGGTTTCCCCGCGGCCCGGCACTCGCTACGGGTTACTGCGCTGCGGCCTTGCGCGCCTCGACGATCGAGACATAGGCCTCGTGGGTGATCGGCTGGACGCCCAGCGCCTCGCCGGCAAGCACGCCATAGGCACAATCGGGATCAAGATAGGGCAGCGACGCGGTCAATCCGGTGACCAGCGCCTTGGTATGCGACGGCAGATCCTTGCGCACCACGATCGGGCCTTCCGGGATCGGCTTGGATTTCCAGATCTCGACGATGTCGTTCATGTCGACGATGCCGGCATCCGAGGCCCGGCGCAGCGCACCGGAATTGTAGCCGTCCAGCCAGTCGCCCAGACCATCCGCCCAGGTCACGCCCGCGTCGATATCGCCATTGGCAACCGCCACGATGGTCTGTTCATGCCCGCCGGTAAAGACGATGTCGCGGAAATATTCGCCGGGGGTCATCGAATAGCCCTCGTCCGGGATCTCGACCAGCGGGATCAGATAGCCGGAAGTGGAGTTCGGATCGCCAAAGCCGAAGGTCTTGCCCTCCATGTCGGCAAGGCTCTCGATCCCGCTGTCGGCGCGGGCAAAGCCGATCGAGTGATAGGCGTAGGAGCCATCGAGGTTCACCTTGACCAGCACCGGTTCCACCGCGTCCGGGTTTTCCAGATAGATCGCCGCATAGGCCGAGGCGCCAAGCCAGGCCATGTCAAGCGTGCCGCCCAGCAGGCCCTGGATCACGCCGTTGTAGTCGGCGGCGGTGAACAGCCGGGTCGGAACGCCCAGAAGCTCTTCGGTCTTGGCGCGGAAACACTCGTTCGAGTTCATCCGGTCCTGCGCGTTCTCGCCGCCCAGAAGGCCGATGCGGAACTCGGTAATGGCCTGCTCTTGCGCCTGGGCGGCGCCAGCCAGCGCCACGGTCGTCGCCATAAGGGCAGCGATCTTCTTCATCTGTGGATACTCCGGGGTTAAGAAAACGGGGGTCGGTTCACGCGGGAACCGGGGGACGCCAGGCGGTCTCCAGCGTTTCAAGGCTGGTCGAGGTTGCCGCCTCGCTGAAGCTTTCGTCGGCGCCATAGATGTCGCGGGCCACGCCGGTGGTCAGTTGCGCAGGGGTGCCGTCAAAGACGATCCGGCCTGCCCGCATTCCGATCACCCGGTCGCAATAGCGCCGTGCCGTGTCCAGCGTGTGCAGGTTCGCGATGACCATGCGCCCGTCCTCTTCGTGAATGCGGCGCAACGTATCCATGACGATCTGCGCATTCATCGGGTCAAGGCTGGCGATCGGCTCGTCGGCAAGGATGATCCGGGGGTCCTGCATCAGCGCCCGCGCGATGGCCACGCGCTGCTGCTGGCCGCCCGAAAGCGCCTCGGCCCGTTTCGCGGCCTGTTCGGCGATGCCGAGCCGGTCCAGGATGTCGATGGCCCGGTGGATGTCACTGCGCGGAAAAGAGGTTGAACATCGCGGCCAGCGTCGAGCGGCGGTTCAGCGTCCCGTGCAGCACGTTCGAGACCACATCCATCCGCGGCACGAGGTTGAACTGCTGGAAGATCATCGCGCATTGGCTTTGCCAGGCGCGTTTTTCCGCCCCGCGCAAATCCAGGATGTTGCGCCCGTCAAAGCGGATCTCGCCCGAGGTCGCGTCCGTCAGCCGGTTCATCATGCGCAGCAGTGTGGACTTGCCCGCCCCTGACCGGCCGATGATCCCGATCATCGCCGGCCTTTCGACCACGAATGTCGCGTGATCGACCGCGATGTTCTGACCAAAGATCCTGGTGACGCCTTGAACGCTGAGCATGTGCCCCCCTTCGTGGTTCGGGGGACTCCTATGCCTGCGGGATCACGGCATCGTTACGCTTTGGCGAAGATTTCGTGACAGAAGAACCTGATGATCGGGGCCCGCATCGCGCCCGCACCGCGACCTGGGGCGGCCGGCATATCCGGACATGACCGCCGCAGAAACGCCGTGCCGCGCCAGCGGGGCGGCACAGAGGCCGAAGGGCCGTCGCGACCGGCAGCCCTGGCGGCGGATCGGGCGCGCGGCCGCAGGCGCGGCGATCTGGCGATGCGCGCGTCCGGCGCAGCCCCTGCCCGTGGAAATTCGGCCGGATGACTGGATATCGTCGCAGACGGGCATAGGTTCCAGAAGGCGCAACCGGATCGAACCCAGCCCGTGACCCACGATGCCTACAGAAACGGCGATCTGTCCCTCCTGCGGGAACCGGATGGCGCGCGGGCCTTCCGGCCGCCTGCGGGAGCGGGGCGGCCGCCCTGCGCCCGTCGCGCCGCGCAGCCGCCCCGCAACAGGCGCGATATATCTGACCGCGCCGCTGCACGGGCATGGCGTCTTGCGCAACCGGCGGGTATCAGTGCAGGTCTGGGCGCCGATGGACCCGACTGCATCCGCCGCGCCGGCGTGGTGTCGAAGGTCAGCGTGAGCCATGCGGCCCCGGTCGGATTTTCCGCACCGGGCCGTGAACAGGGGGTGCCGTAATGCCGGACGGAGGGTACGGCGTGAGCGACGAGAGTTTTGTTCCGGGCCCGGCGACCGCGCGCGTCTTTCGGGATGCGCTGGGGCGGTTTGCCACCGGTATCACCGTGGTGACCGCCGGGGGCGATGCGGGACCGGTCGGGCTGACTGCGAACAGCTTTGCCAGCGTGTCGCTTGACCCGGCGCTGGTGCTCTGGTCGCCGGCCAAATCGTCCAGCCGCTTTGAAAGGTTCATGAGCGCGCGCCAGTATGCCATTCATGTGCTGGCAGCGGATCAACATGCGCTCTGCCGGCATTTCGTGCGCCCGGGGGCAAGCTTCGAGCTGCCGGGCATCGCCTTCAGCGATGCCGGAACCCCGCTGCTGGCCGGTTGCCTTGCGCGGTTCGAATGCGAACAGGTGGCTGCCCATGATGCAGGCGATCACGCGATCATCGTGGGCCGGGTGCTGCGGGCAAGCCTCCGCCAGGGCGAGCCGCTGGTGTTTTCCGCCGGCCGCTATGGCAGGTTCCTGCCCGAGGGCTGAGCCCGGACGAACGACCGCGCCGGCCATTGGCCTGCGCACACCGGCTGTCAGGCCGGTCAAGGCGGGAGAGGGCGCCATGGGCGTGTTGCTGCGGCTTCTGACGCCGCTGAGGATCACCAACGACATCCTGCTGGCCGCAGGCCGGGCCCTGGGCATTCTTGCAGTGGCGGCGATGGTCGCGGCAATCCTGCTGCAGGTCTTCTTCCGATATGCGCTGAACAACGCCCTGCCCTGGCCGGACGAGGCGGCGCGGTTCCTGATGCTCTGGATGACCGGGCTGATGGCGCCGACCGCCTTGCGCCGTGGCGGGTTCGTGGCGATCGACATGGGGGTGCGGATGCTGCCGCCCCGCATCGGGGCGCTGCTGTCGCTGGCACTTCTGGGGTTGATGATGGCGGTGCTGGTCGTGGCCTTCCGCATCGGCTGGTCCGAGGTCACCGGCATCGGCGGCCGCTTCACCACGACCTCGCTTTACTATCCCACCGGCGCGGGCTGGGCCAAGGTGCCCCGCGCCTGGATGATGATGTCGCTGCATGTGGGGGTCTGCCTCATGCTTCTGGTCAATGCCGAGCTGATCCTGCGCGGCATCATCGCGCTGGCGGGCGGGGCGGCACGGCTGCCGCCCATTCCCGGTGCCACGGCGGGGGCGGAATGATGCTGGTGCTGTTCCTGCCGCTGTTCCTGCTGTTCCTGATGATCGGCCTGCCGGTGTTCTTCGGCCTCGTCGCGGCGCCGGGGCTCATGCTCTGGCTCAACGGGCAGGAACGCGACATCGCGCTGCTCTACCGCAATGTCTACAACGGCATGGACAGCTTTCCGCTGATGGCGATCCCGTTCTTCATGCTGGCGGGCGAGCTGATGAACCGCGCCGGCATCACCCTGCGGCTGGTCGAGTTTGCGCAGGCGCTGATGGGCCATCTGCGCGGCGGGCTTGCGCATGTGAACATCCTGTCGTCGATGCTGTTCGCAGGGCTTTCCGGCTCGGCGGTGGCGGATACGTCGGCGCTTGGGTCCATGCTGATCCCCGCGATGGAAAAGCAGGGCTATACCCGCCGCTTTGCCGCCGCGATCACTGCCGCAAGTTCGGTGATCGGGCCGATCATCCCGCCCTCGGGCATCATGATCATCTATGCCTATGTGATGGGCGAAAGCGTGGCGGCGCTGTTCATGGCCGGCATCGTGCCAGGCATCCTTGTGGGGCTGGGGCTGATGGTCATGGTCAAGATCATGGCCGAGCGCCACGACTTTCCGGTTGCCACCCGCCGCCACAGCTGGCCCGAACGCGGCCAGGCCAGCCTCAGGGCCTTTTTCCCGCTGATGACGCCGGTCATCATCCTGGGCGGCATTCTGGCCGGCATCTTCACCCCAACCGAGGCCGCTGCGGTCGCGGTGGCCTATGCGCTGCTGATCGGGCTGTTCGTGCTGCGCACGCTGCGGCTGCGCGATCTGCCCGATGTGCTGGGCCGGGCCGGGCTGACCTCGGCGGTGGTGTTGTTGCTGGTGGGCGCGGCGATGGCCTTCAAGACCGTCGTGAGCCTGTCACATGCGCCCGAGATACTGGCCGGCGTCATCCTTGGCCTGTCGGAGAACCCGCTGATTCTGCTGTTCCTCATCAACCTGCTGCTGTTCGTGGTGGGAATGTTTCTGGATGCGGGGCCGGCGATCATCATCCTCGGGCCGATCCTCGGGCCGATCTTCACCGCGATGGGCGTGGACCCGGTGCATTTCGCGATCATCATGAGCGTGAACCTGACCGTGGGCCTTGCCACACCGCCCATGGGGCTGGTGCTGTTCGTCGCCTCAAGCGTATCGGGCGCGCGGGTGGAGCATATCGCCCGCGCGATCCTGCCCTTCCTTGCCGTCGAGATCGCGGTGATCTTCCCCATCACCTATGTCCCCGCGCTTTCGCTGACGATCCCGCGCCTTGCGGGGTTCCTGAACTGACCTGAGACAACAGGGAGAAAGACATGCCCAAGACACGGATCGGATCGCTTCTGCTGGCCGCGGTGATATGCGGCGCGGCGGGCATGGCTGCCGCACAGGACCATACCCTGCGCGCCACCGCCAATTCAAACACCGACGACGAGGATTACGACGGCCTCGTGGTGTTCAAGAAATACGTCGAGAATGCCTCGAACGGCCGGATCGCCGTCGAGATCTTCATGGGCACCCAGCTCTGTGCCACGGGCGAGGAATGCCTGCAGGGCGTGGCCGATGGCTCCATCGACATCTACATGGCGACCTCGGGCGGGGCGGCGGGGCTGTTTCCCTATATCCAGGTGCTGGACCTGCCCTATCTGATGAATGACGACCGTATCGCCGAACATGTGCTGTCGGGCGATTTCGTGCGCTATCTGCGCGACCGCGCGCTGGAGGACAGCGGCGACACGATCCGCCTGATGACGGTCGGCAATACCGGCGGCTGGCGCAGCTATGCCAACACCCGCCACCGGGTGCAGACACCGGCCGATCTGGCCGGGCTCAAGCTGCGCACCGTGCCTGCCGACCTGCCGCAGGTGCTGACCACCGGGCTTGGCGCCGCGCCCACGCCGATTCCCTGGCCCGAGCTGTTCACCTCGTTGCAGACCGGGGTGGTGGAAGGCACCGCGAACGGTATCACCGACATCATGAACATGAAGTTCACCGATGCCGGGCTCAAGTATCTGACGCTCGATCAGCACAGCTACATGGGCGCCTTCTGGTGGATGTCGAACGAACGGTTCCTCTCGCTGCCCGAGGATCTGCGCCAGGTGGTCGTGGACGGGTTTCATGATCTTCAGCAGGCCACCTTCGCCAGCCCCAAGCGCAAGGAGATCGCTGCCTATGAGGCCTTCGTTCAGGCCGGCGGCGACCTTTACGTGCCGACCGCCGAGGAAAAGGAGGCCTTCCGCACCGCCGCCGCCCCCGCCTTCGACTGGTTCACCGCCAACGTTCCCGATGGTGCAGAGGTTCTTTCCCGATTCGAGGCCGCGATTGCCGAGGCAGAAGCCGAGGTGGGCGCCGCACGGGCGGCAGATCTGAACTGAGCCCGCCCGGGAGAGCCACCCGCCGCAGGCCGGACCCGGCATTCCCGATCTGGCCGGCACGGCCCGTCCCTCTTGGCCCCCGGGCCACGGCCGGGCGCGCATCAGGCGGGCCGCCGCCGCGCCCCAGACGCGGCGAGATGCGCTTCCGGGCCGAAGCGGGGCGGCGGCACCCTGCCCTGCCCGGCGGCCGGTTCGCGGGTGCCCGCGCTGCATGACGCCGCGGCGCGAGTGGGGCCTCGGGCGAAACCCGGCGCCTGGGCACCGACCGGAGCGCCCTTCGCGGCCCCGAGCGCCGCGCCGCCCGGACGCGGGCACGGGCCTGCTCGCCGTCAGCTTGCGATGCGCGCGGGCGGCGCAGGGCTGCGGGCCCTCGGGCAGGACGCCGCGGCGCCCTTTCCCGGCCGAGACCTGAAAGCGCCCGGCCGGTCAGCTCGCCCCCCCCGCTCCAGGCCGCCGCCGATGGCCGCCCTGCAAGGCGCGTCATGCCGCCCCGGCGATCGGGGCGAGGATCCGGCACAGCGGCATGCGGGCCTCGACGCCTGCGGCGAATGGGCATAACACTCACCACGTGCGGTTGCACCGCCTGCCCTCAACCTGCTGATCGGATGCCATGTGCCGAGCCTACCCTCGCTGATCCCGCCCCGCTGGCACGCGCTTCTGCCCGGCCTTGCCGTGGCGGGGCTTGTTGCCGCCACCGCGCAGTTCCTCTCCGAGCACTATGGCGCCCCGGCGATGCTGATGGCGATCCTTCTGGGCATCGCGCTGCATTTCCTCTCGGAAGAGGGGCGCACCGTCGAGGGGGTCGATTTTGCGGCCAAAGGCATCTTGCGGCTGGGGGTGGCGCTGCTGGGGCTGCGCATCAGCGCCGAGATGTTCCTGTCGCTGGGTCCGGGGCTTCTGGCGCTGGTGATCGGTGGCGTGGCGCTGACCATCGGCTTCGGCCTGCTGGTCACCCGCGCCTTCGGCCAGGACCGCGCCTTCGGCTTTCTGACCGGCGGGTCGGTGGCGATCTGCGGCGCCTCGGCGGCGCTGGCCATCGCGGCGGTGCTGCCCCGACGCGAAGGGGGCGAGCGGGATCTGGTCTTTGCCGTCGTCGGTGTCACGGTGCTCTCGACCGTCGCGATGATCCTTTACCCGATGCTTGCCGGTGCGCTTGGGCTGGATCACCGCGCGACGGGGGTGTTTCTGGGGGCGACGATCCATGATGTCGCGCAGGTTGTCGGCGCGGGCTTCTCCGTCTCGGAGGAAACCGGCGAAATGGCGACGATGGTCAAGCTGATCCGCGTGACCATGCTGGCCCCGGTGGTGCTGATGGCGGCGCTGGTCCTGCGCGCGCGGGGCGAAGCCAGCGCCAGCCGGCCGCCGCTGGTTCCGGGCTTTGTCATCGCCTTCCTCGTGCTGGCGGCGCTGAATTCGCTGCATCTGGTGCCGCCCTGGGCGCATGAGACCGCGGCCAGCCTGTCACGCTGGGCGCTGCTGACCGCCATCGCCGCCGTGGGCATGAAAACCTCGATTCCGCGCCTGTTGCAGGTGGGCGGGGCGGCGATCTCGCTTCTCGTGGCGGAAACGCTGTTTCTGGCGGCACTGGTTCTGGCCGGGTTGATGCTGCTTTAGCGCAGCATCACCTGCACATCGGCGACATTGGTGCCGGTTTCGCCCGTCAGCAGCAGATCGCCCGCCGCCGCCAGCGCAGGATAGCTGTCGTTTTCGGCCAGCGCCGCCCGCGGATCGATCCCCGCGGCACGGATCCGCGCCAGCGTGCCCCCATCGACCACGGCGCCTGCGGCATCGGTCGGGCCGTCGCGGCCATCGGTGCCCCCGGACAGAAAGACGAAGGGCGCGGTGATGCCGCGCTCCTCGGCCAGAAGCGCGACGCGCAGGGCGAGTTCCTGATTGCGCCCGCCGCGCCCGGTGCCCCGCAGGGTCACGGTCGTTTCCCCGCCAAAGAGCGTCAGGCCCGGCCCGGCGCAGTCCCAGATCCGGGCGGCGGCCTCGGCCACATCGCCGACCAGCGGCTGCACCACCCGGCCGCCGGTGCCCTGCGCCATCGCCGCCACCGACAGCGCATTCGAGCCGATCAGCCGGTTTTCAACCTCCTGCCCCGCGGGCGGCGCGGGGGGCGCGTGCTCCAGATGGCGGCGCACGGCGGGCGGCACCCGGTCCCAAAGCCCGCGCGCCACCAGAACCTTTTGCGCGGCGTCCGGTGGCCCAAGGGGGGCCGCCGTCGGGCCCGAGGCGATCACCCGCAGGTCATCGCCCACCACATCCGACAGGATCAGCGCCCGCAGCCGCGCGCGCGCCGCAAGCCGCGCAAGCCCGCCCCCCTTGAGCCGTGAAAGGGACTGCCGCACCAGATTCATCTCGGCGATATCCGCGCCCGAGGCCAGAAGCAGCCGGCTGACCTCGGCCTTGTCGGCCAGGCTGACGCCCGCAACCGGCGCCACCGCCAGCGCCGAGCCGCCGCCCGAGATCAGCACCAGCGCCACATCGCCACGCCCGAGGCCCTCTGCCGCGGCCGCCAGCGCTTCGCCCGCCACAAGGCTTCGGGCATCGGGAACCGGATGGCCTCCCGCCAGCACCTCGGCCCCCGCAAGCGGCCCTGCCATCGCGGGCGTGGTGATGATCAGAACCCTGTCGGAAGGGCACAGTGCAGCGGCGGCCCCGGCCATGGCCATGGCCGCCTTGCCCAACGCCATGACCACCAGACGCCCGCCCGGCGCCGGCCGGGGCAGCGGTTCCTGTTCCAGGGCGCGGCGCACTGCCGCGGCAGGATCGGCGGCCGCGACCGCCCGGTCATAGAGGGTGCGGACCAGGGCGCGCGGCGGCAGTTCGTTCAGGGGACGGTTCGACATGCACCATCCTAGCGCGGGCGGGTCGGCGCAGGAAAGCCCTTGAACCCTTGCGACGTCAGATTAGATTAGATGAATATGATCGCAGGACCGCGACCCCCGTCGCGCCCCGGTGCGGCCCGTGCACCCCACTGTCGGCTTGCCGCCTGCCGGGGCAACGGCCTAAGAGGAAGGATGGGCCCTCCGGGCGTTCTCAGGGAACGCCGGCGCCGCTGGCCTGCTGGACAAGGACAAGACCATGCCGTTCGACCCCTCGGACACTCGTTCCGACACCCGTGCCGACACTGCGCCCTCGCCTGCCGAGATGATGGCCAATGCCCAGGCGGCCTCGGGGTTTCTCAAGGCGCTGGCGCATGAGGGACGGCTGATGATCCTCTGCCACCTGGCGACGGGCGAGAAATCGGTGACCGAGCTTGAGACGCTGCTGGAAGCCCGGCAGGCCGCGGTCAGCCAGCAGCTTGCCCGGTTGCGGCTGGAAGGCGTTGTCGCGACCCGGCGCGAGGGAAAGACGATCTTCTATTCGATCGCCGATCCGAAGGCCCGGCGCATGGTCGGCCTGCTCTACGACATGTTCTGCGCCGACTCCACATGCTGAGCCGCTGATCCCCCCGAGGAGCGGGCGCCGACCTTCAGGCTGTTTCGCGGGCGCCGCACCGCGTTCCGCCGGCCGCGCACCGCCGGGCCAGCCGGCGGCGGAACCAGGGCGAAGGTTCTGACGCCTGCGGTCGCGGGACTGACTGCCCTGCGCTGCCGGCCCGCCGGACGTGTTCCGCCGGCCGCGGTTGCCGCGTTGCCCCCGCGCCGGCACATATGGGCCTTCTCGCACGAAAGTGATGCATCCCTGCGCCGGAACGGGTGGCATCCTGCGTATCATGCACAGGAACCCGTTGCCTTTCGGGTGTCTTCCTGCATTTTCGAACCAAGCAAGCCGAAGGAGCCCGCCGTATGCCGCTTTGGAAACAAGCGACCCTCGCCCTTTTCCTGACCGCTGCGGCGGTTCTTGGCTGGGCCGCCTTCGTCCCCGGCGCGCAACCGACACTTGAACGGATTGGGCTTCTGGCGCCGTTGCAGCGGATCGGCGTCATCGCCCCGATGGATGCGACGGATGCGCCACGGCCGGGCGGCGGGCCGCCGGGCGCCGGCGCGCGCGTCATCGCCAGCCCGATCGGCACCGGCACGATGAATGACGAGATCACCGCCATCGGCACCGCGCAGGCGATCCGCGCCGTCGTCATCACCCCCGAGGTGGGCGGGCGCATCAGCGAGGTTCTGGTGCGGTCCGGCGACACGGTGAGCGAGGGGCAGGTTCTTGCCCGGATCGACAGCGCGGCCGAGGAAATCGCGCTTGAACGCGCGCGGCTGGTGCTGGCCGATGCCGAGGCCACCGCCGAGCGTCTGGGGCGGCTGCAGGCCTCGGGCGCGGCGACCGAGGTCGCGATCCGCGACGCGGCCCTTGCCGTCGAGACGGCCCGTCTGGGGCTTCGGCAGGCCGAATTCGACCTGTCGCGGCGCATCCTGACCGCGCCCATCGCCGGTGCGGTCGGCATCGTCGCGATCGAGCCGGGCGCCCAGGTCACGCCCCAGACCGAGATCACCCGCATCGACGACCGGTCGCGCCTGCTGATCGAGTTCCGGATCCCGGAGCGGCTGGTCGCGCGGGTCGGCACCGGCGATCCGGCCCTGATCGCGCCGCTTGCCCGGCCGGGTCAGGTGCTGGAGGGGCGGATCCGGGCCATCGACAACCGCGTGGACCAGACCACGCGGTCGCTTCTGGTGCAGGCCGAACTGGACAATCCGCTTGACGATCTGCGCGCGGGGATGGCCTTTTCCATCACCCTGCGCTTCGAGGGCGATGAATGGCCCGCGGTGGACCCGCTTTCGGTGCAATGGGGGGCCGAGGGCGCCTTTGTCTGGGCGGTGCGCGACGGGCGCGCCACCCGTGTGCCCGTGCGGATCATGCAGCGCACGGCCGATACGGTCCTGGTGCGGGGCGATCTTGCCGCCGGCGATGTGGTGATCCGCGAAGGTGTCACCAATCTGCGTCCAGGGGCACCCGTGCAGGTCGATGGGGCATCCGCATCCGGCCCCGCCGGGGCGGCGGCGCCCCCGGACCACACCGCCCCGGCGCCAGACCAGCGCGGCGAGAATGCCGAGGCGCGCGCCAGCGCCGCCCCGGTCGAGGGCTGAGCCGATGGCCGGCAATCCCATCCGCACCGGCGCCGGCACGGCGCTGTTCGTCCGCCGCCCCATCCTGGCCTTCGTGCTGTCGGCGCTGATCGTGATTGCCGGCGTGGCGGGGCTTTTCGGGGTCGAGGTGCGCGAACTGCCCGATGTGGACCGCCCCGTCGTCACCGTGACCACCAGCTTTTCCGGCGCCGGCCCCGAGACGGTTGACCGCGAGATCACCGGCAATATCGAGGGCGCGGTGGGCCGTGTCTCGGGCGTGCGGGCGATTTCCTCGACCTCCTCGTTCGGACGCAGCCGCGTGACGGTCGAATTCGCCGATGGCGTCAATCTGGATGTCGCCGCCACCGATATCCGCGATGCGATCGGCCGCATCCGCAACACCCTGCCCGACGGGGTGGATGAACCGCGCATCGTCAAGGCCGATGCCAATGCCGATGCGGTGATCCGGATCGGCGTCACCTCGTCCAGCCGCTCGGTGCAGGATCTGACCCGCATCGTCGAGGATCTGGTCGAGGACCGGCTGATCTCGGCCCCCGGGGTGGCGGATCTGCAGATCTTCGGCAACCGCAACCAGGTGTTCCGCGTCGATATCGACATGATGCAGCTGGCAAGCCGCGGCCTGACCCTGGCGGACCTGCGCAACACGCTGCGCAACGTGTCCTTCGATGCCCCCGCCGGGGCGCTGTCCAGCGCGAGCCAGAGCATCCAGGTCCGCACCACCGCCGCCGTGACCAGCCCCGAGGGGTTCGAGGCGCTGGTGATCCGCGACGACATCCGGCTGGGCGATGTGGCCCAGGTGACACTGGGCCCCGCCCCCGGCGAAAGCATCCTGCGCGCGAATGGCCAAAGCGGCATCGGCCTTGGCATCATCCGTCAGGCGCAAAGCAACACGCTTGATATCTCGGATGCCGTGGCCGGCATCGTGGACGAGTTGCAGGAGATCCTGCCAGCCGACGTCAGCATCTTCATCACCAGCGACGAGGCCACCTTCGTGCGCGGGGCGATTTCCGAGGTGCTCAAGACGCTGGGGCTGGCGGTGGCGATCGTGGTGGCGATCATCTTCCTGTTCCTGCGCGATGCGCGCGCGACGCTGATCCCCGCGATCACCCTGCCGGTGGCGCTGGTGGGAACGCTGGCGGCGATCTACCTGGCCGGGTTTTCGGTGAACATCCTCACCCTGCTTGCGCTGGTGCTGGCGACGGGGATGGTGGTGGATGATGCGATCGTGGTGCTGGAGAACATCGTGCGCCGGCGGGCCGAGGGCATGGGCCCGCGCGCCGCCGCCGTTCTGGGCACGCAGCAGGTGTTCTTTGCCGTCGTCACCACCACCGCCACGCTGGCGGCGGTATTCATTCCGCTGTCGTTCCTGCCGGGGCAGACCGGCGGGCTGTTTCGCGAATTCGGCTTCACGCTGGCGATTGCGGTGCTCCTGTCCTCGGTGGTGGCGCTCACGCTCTGCCCGGTGCTGGCCAGCCGCCTGCTGACGCGCGCGGCCACCGGCGAGGAGGACGGACCGATCCTGCGGCTGGGCAACCGGCTTCAGGGGCTTTACGCCGCCAGCCTGCGCGGGGCGCTGGCCGCGCCGCTGGTGGTGATCGCAGCCGCTGCGATCTTCGGCCTGACCGCGGTGATGATCGCCGGTGGCATCCGGCAGGAGGTCACGCCCTCCGAGGACCGCTCGGTCGCGCTGCTGAGTGTCCGGGCGCCGCAGGGGGTTTCGCTCGACTATACCAACGCCAAGATGCAGGAGATCGAGGCGCTGGTCGCCCCGCTGCGCGCCAGCGGCGAGGTCAGCAGCCTCTTTGCCATCGCCGGCACCGGGGGCGACAACCGCGGCTTCATCGTCATGACGCTGGCCCCCTGGGACCAGCGCAGCCGCAGCCAGCAGGAGATCGTGTCCGAGATCAACGGCGCGCTGCGCGGCGTGATCGGCGTGCAGGCCTTCGCGATCCAGCCCAATTCGCTGGGCATCCGCGGCGCAGGCCAGGGGCTGCGCTTTGCCGTGGTCGGCAACAGCTATGACACGCTTGGCAGCGCGGCGCAGCGCCTGGTCGAACGGTTGCAGGACGATCCGGCGATGGGTCAGGTGCGTCTGTCCTATGAAACCACCCAGCCACAATTGTTCATCGAGGTGGACCGTTCCCGCGCCTCGGATCTGGGCATCGACATCGACGGGCTGGGCGAGGCGCTTCAGGCGGTGCTGGATGGTCGCACCGTCGGCACCGTGTTCATCGAGGACATGAGCTTCGACATCACCATGCTGTCCACGGCGCAGCCGGTGAACGATCCCGGCGATCTGGAGCGGATCTTCGTGCAGGGCCGAGGCGGGCAGATGATTCCGATGTCCGCCTTCGTGCGGCTTGAGGAACGCGCCGTCGCCCCGGAACTCGGCCGCGAAAGCCAGATGCGCGCGGTCGAGATCACCGCAGGGCTCACCCCGGATCTGGCCCTGGGCGATGCGCTGGCGCAGGTGGAGGAGCTGGCCGCCGAGATCCTGCCCGCGGGCGCCCGGATCGTGCCGCTCGCCGAGGCGGCAACGCTGGATGAAACCGCGGGCGGGCTGATCCTGACCTTCGGCTTTGCGATCCTCGTGGTGTTTCTGGTGCTCTCGGCGCAGTTCGAAAGCTTTGTCTCGGCGGTGATCGTGATGGCGACGGTGCCGCTGGGGCTGGCCTGTGCGCTGTTCGCGCTGGCGCTGACCGGGGGCAGCCTGAACGTCTATTCCCAGATCGGGCTGGTGCTGCTGGTGGGGATCATGGCCAAGAACGGCATCCTGATCGTGGAATTCGCCAACCAGTTGCGCGATCAGGGCAAGGATGTGGCAAGCGCGATCTTCGACGCCTCGACCATCCGTCTGCGGCCGGTGATGATGACCATGGCCTCGACCGTGCTGGGGGGCGTGCCGCTGATCTTTTCCTTCGGTGCCGGTGCCGAGGCGCGCGAGGCTTTGGGCTGGATCATCGTGGGCGGTCTTGGCCTTGCCACGGTTTCCACGCTTTATCTGACGCCGGTGGCCTATCTGCTGCTCGCCCGTCTGACGACGCCCAAGGCCGAGGAAGAGGCCCGGCTTGCGCGGGAACTGGACGAGGCCTTGGGCGGCCGGCCGCCTGCGGAATAGCCGCAGGACCAAGCTGCCGCCCATCCCGAAGGCCAGGGGAGCCCGGCTCGGGCCAAGGGGCGCCCGCCCTGAACGGGGGAGGATGCTGCGCAAAGGGGGCTCCCGCGCGCCAACCCGGTCCTGCCCCGCGACTGCATCGCCTGAGTCGCGCAGTCCCCAAGCTGATAAGCCACCGATGCGACAGGATCCCATGGCCTTCGGCCGCAGCCCTGCCGACATGCGTGGCATGAACATGGGCCTAAGGCACGTCTGGTGGCGTTGGGCGCGATTGGCGAAGTCACTGTGGCACCTGCCCGGCGCAACCGTGGCGCCACCGCAGCATCGTCCCGAAGCCAAGGCGCTTGCCGGGCGGAGCGGGGCCGCGATCCATCAGGCGGTCGGCGAAGCCCATGACAGGTGGTGCTGGGCACGGGCTGGGACGTGTGCGGGCGGTGCCGGGTCGAGAGTGCTTCGTCCGCTATGACCGCGCCGTCACATCAGCGTTCTGGCCGGACCGCTGCAGATCAGGGTCACGGTCGTGTCGCCGCCTGACATCTCGATCGCAGCGACATCCATCGGGCGGCGGTCCAGATCCCCGCCGATCACCTCGACCGATCCCTTGCCGTGAAAGGTGGCATCCAGAAGCGAGATCAGCGCGTCGCCCCGCAAGGTGGCTGTGACGCCGCCGGCAATCCGACGGATGGCCGAGGGGGTGATGCGCCGGGCGCCGACAAGCAGTTCCATTCGAATTCCTCAGTCTGTTCCGGCGGTGTGCCGCGGCAGCGGTCCGCCTTGGGGGGCTGCAGCGGTCAGGCTGCAGACAATTGCAGAAGGCAGGTGGGCACCCGACGTGGCGGAAGGCCCCTTCCGGGGGCGCGGCGACCCGAGGACGCGGTGCCGGCAGGTGGTGACCCCCGCTTCGCCCGTTCTCGCTGCCCAGAGCAGCCGCTGAAACGGGCGCCGGCGCAAGGCGGCGCTGCTGCCCCTCGGCGCGACGGCGGCAGAGGGTCTTGTCACCGAACCCGCCCGGGACCGCCGCCGCCGCCCGTCCGGGGCGGCGACAGCACCCTCAGCTGCAGCCGCTGGTGCCGCCGCAGGTGTTGCACTTCATGCAGGTGCCGTTGCGCACCAGCGTGTAGTTGCCGCAATCCCCGCAGGGATCGCCCTCATAGCCCTGCATCCGCGCCCGCGCCCGGGCGTCCAGCGGCGCCACCGTCAGCGTCTCGGCCACCGCGACGTGGCTGGTGCTCTGGGCCAGCACGGCCTGCGGCGACAGCGCCGTCGCCCCCTGCACGCCGCCCTGCAGCACCACCAGTTCCTGCGGCACCCGCTTGCGCAGATAGCCGGTCGAACTGATCTGCTTGAGCACGGCAAGGCCACGGCTCGCCGCATCGGCCTCGGCCGGGGCGGGCTTGCCCTCCTCGTCGCCGCGGCCCAGGTCGTCGAACGAAGCGCCGGCCGGTTTCACATGGGCCAGATCGGTGCGGTCCAGATAGCTGACCGCCAGTTCCCGGAAGATGTAGTCGAGGATCGAGGTCGCGTTCTTGATGCTGTCATTGCCCTGCACCATCCCCGCCGGCTCGAACCGGGTAAAGGTGAAGGCCTCGACGAATTCCTCCAGCGGCACGCCATATTGCAGGCCCACGGACACGGCGATGGCAAAGTTGTTCATCATCGCCCGGAAGCCCGCGCCTTCCTTGTGCATGTCGATGAATATCTCGCCCAGCGTGCCGTCCTTGTATTCGCCGGTGCGCAGATAGACCTTGTGGCCGCCGACGATGGCCTTTTGCGTATAGCCCTTGCGGCGTTCCGGCAGTTTTTCGCGGTGGCTGCGGATGATCTCTTTCACCACCAGCTTTTCGACGATCTTTTCCGCGATCACCTGCGCCTTTTCGATCGGCGTGCCGGTGGCGAGCGTTTCCTCGGCCTCCTCGTCATCCTCGACCAGCGCCGATGCGAGCGGCTGGCTGAGCTTGGACCCGTCGCGGTAAAGCGCGTTGGCCTTGATGCCAAGGCTGTGCGACAGTTCATAGGCGGCCTTGCAATCCTCGATCGTGGCGGTCGAGGCCATGTTGATCGTCTTGGAAATCGCGCCCGAGATGAAGCTTTGCGCCGCCGCCATCATGTGGATGTGCGAGTCCACGCTCAGATACCGCTTGCCCTTCTTCCCGCAAGGGTTGGCGCAGTCGAAGACGGCGTAATGCTCCGGCTTGAGGAAGGGCGCGCCTTCCAGCGTCATCGTCCCGCAGACGTGGTCGTTCGCGGCGTCGATCTGCGCGCGGGTAAAGCCGAGATGGCGCAGCAGGTCGAAGGTCGGGTCGGCCAGACGATCCGCGGGGATGCCCAGCGTGCCGGTGCAGAAATCCGCGCCCAGCGTCCACTGGTTGAAGACAAAGCGGATGTCGAAGGCCGAGGGCAGCGCGGCCTCGATCTTGGCGATCTCCGCCTCGCCGAATCCGTGGCCGATCAGCGCGGCATGGTTGATCCCGGCGCAGTTGCCAAGGCTGCCATGGCCCACCGCATAGGCGATGATTTCCTCGATCTGCGACGACGAATAGCCAAGCGTTTCCAGCGCCGCGGGGACCGAGCGGTTGATGATCTTGAAATAGCCGCCGCCCGCCAGCTTCTTGAACTTGACCAGCGCGAAGTCGGGCTCGATCCCGGTCGTGTCGCAATCCATCACCAGCCCGATGGTGCCGGTGGGGGCGATCACGGTGGCCTGCGCGTTGCGATAGCCATGCGCCTCGCCCAGGCGCAGCGCGTCGTCCCAGGCGGATTGCGCAAGCGCCACCAGCCGCGCATCGGGGCAGTTCGCGTGGTCGAGGGCCACGGGCTTGACCGCCAGCCCCTCATAGCCCTCGGTCCTGCCATAGGCGGCGGTGCGGTGGTTGCGGATCACCCGCAGCATATGCTCGCGGTTCCTGGCATAGCCGGGGAAGGTTCCGACCTCGCCCGCGATTTCCGCCGAGGTGGCATAGGAAACGCCCGTCATCACCGCCGTCAGCGCCCCGCAGAGCGCGCGCCCCGCAGCCGAGTCGTAGCCGAGCCCCATGTTCATCAGAAGCCCGCCGATATTGGCATAGCCCAGGCCCAGCGTGCGGAAGTCATAGGACCGCTGCGCGATTTCCCGGCTGGGGAACTGCGCCATCAGCACCGAGATTTCCAGCGTCAGCGTCCAGAGCCGCGTCGCATGGACATATCCGTCCGCATCGAAGCGCCCGTCGCGATAGAAGGTCAGCAGGTTCATCGAGGCAAGGTTGCAGGCCGTGTCGTCGAGGAACATGTATTCCGAACAGGGGTTCGAGCCGCGGATCTCGCCATCCGCCGGGCAGGTGTGCCAGGCGTTGACCGTGTCGTGGAACTGGATGCCCGGGTCGGCGCAGGCCCAGGCGGCATGGCCGACCTGATCCCAAAGCTCGCGCGCCTTGACGGTTTTCGAGACGCGGCCATCGGTGCGCCGGATCAGCGCCCAGTCGTCATCATCGCGCACGGCCTGCAGGAACGCATCCGTCACCCGGACCGAGTTGTTGGAGTTCTGGCCCGAAACGGTGCTGTAGGCCTCGGAATCCCAGTCGGTGTCATAGGTGGGAAACTCGATGCTGGTGAAGCCCTGCCGCGCATATTGCAGCACGCGGTTGATATAGGTTTCGGGGATCATCGCCTTTTTCGCGCTGCGGATCGCGGATTTCAGCGCGCCGTTCTTTGCGGGGTCGGCGGCATCCTCGGCCAGCCCGTCCCATTGCGCGACGGCGGCGAAGATCCCGTTCAGCTGCGCCTCATGCGCCTTGGAGCCGGCGACAAGGCTTGCGACCTTCTGTTCCTCGATGACCTTCCAGTTGATGAACTGCTCGATATCGGGGTGATCCATGTCGCAGATCACCATCTTGGCCGCGCGCCGGGTCGTGCCGCCCGACTTGATCGCGCCGGCCGCGCGGTCGCCGATCTTGAGGAAGCCCATGAGCCCCGAAGACTTGCCCCCGCCCGACAGTTTCTCGCCCTCGCCGCGAAGCGAGGAAAAGTTCGTGCCCGTCCCCGAGCCGTATTTGAACAGACGCGCCTCGCGCACCCAGAGATCCATGATCCCGCCGTCATTCACCAGATCGTCGCTGACCGACTGGATGAAGCAGGCATGGGGCTGCGGGTGTTCATAGGCGCTGTCGGATTTCACCAGCTTGCCGGTCTTGTAGTCGACGTAGAAATGGCCCTGGCTCGGCCCGTCGATGCCATAGGCCCAGTGCAGGCCGGTGTTGAACCATTGCGGGCTGTTCGGCGCGGCCATCTGGCGCGCCAGCATCACGCGCATTTCGTCGAAATAGGCGCGGGCATCGGATTCGGCGGTGAAATAGCCGCCCTTCCAGCCCCAATAGGCCCAAGCGCCGGCCAGCCGGTCAAAGACCTGGCGCGCGCTGGTTTCGCCGGTGAAGCGTTCGGATTCCGGCAGCTCGGCCAGCGCGGCCTCATCGGGAACCGAGCGCCACAGGAATTCGGGCACGCCCTTTTCACGCACGCGTTTCAGCCGCGCCGGCACGCCCGCCTTGCGGAAATATTTCTGCGCGAGAACGTCCGAGGCCACCTGGCTCCAGCCTTGGGGGACTTCGACCGCCTCGTTTCGGAAAACCACCGTTCCATCGGGGTTGCGGATTTCGGACACGGTCGTCGTGAACCCGATGGCCGCATAGGCATCCTGCCCTGCGCAGGTAAACTTGCGTTCGATCTTCATCTTGCTGCCCTCGTTTGCCGCCGGATCACGAAGCCAGGCGCACAGACGCCGGTGCGCAGTGCGGGCTGGCCCAACGGCCACTAAATGTTGTGGTGGTTTACCGATCCAGCACAACCTGACGCAGACAGGCCCCCGCCGTCAATGACGAATCGCAGCGGAGATCCTTCGCTTTTGAGGCAGCGTCAGATCGCAAGCCGTGGACGGAGTTATCCACAACAGGGACAGTTCGGTGGATAAGCGCGCGTTTTTCCACAGGGCCGCAGGCAGCGACGCAAGCGGAGCGGTGGAGAAGTCGCGCCGGGCTTCTGCCCCGGCACTGCGGGATTTTTTGCAACAGGGCCCGCCGGTCCGGGCCGCCGCGCTTCGAAGCGGCCCGCGGGGCAGCCAGGCGACAGAATCACCTCCTGCCAGCCACCACAACATCTGGATGCGGTTGCCACGGACGTGAGGGGGGTGCAGAAAGACACAGCAGCAGCAACGGAGAGCGAAATGAAGATCGGGATTGCGGGACTGGGATATGTGGGGCTTTCGAACGCGATCCTGCTTGCCCAGAACCACGAGGTGGTGGCCTGCGACCCCGATCACGGCAGAACTGCCGCCGTGAACGCCGGCCTTTCGCCGATCGAGGATGCCGACTGCAGCACCTATCTTGCCAGCGGGCGGCTGAAGCTGCGCGCAACGACCGATCCCGAAAGCGCCTATGCCGGCGCCGATTGGGTCATCATTGCGACGCCCACCAACTATGATCCGAAAACCAACCGCTTCGACACCCGGACGGTCGAGCAGGTGGTTGACCAGGTGCGCCGCATCGCCCCGCAGGCGGTGATGGTCATCAAGTCCACCATCCCCGTCGGCTATGTCCGTCACCTGAGCGAACAGACCGGCTGCGACCGTATCCTGTTCTCGCCGGAGTTCCTGCGCGAAGGCCGTGCGCTGCACGACAACCTGTACCCGTCCCGCATCGTGGTGGGCGAACGCAGCCCCCGGGGCCAGGCCTTTGCCGACCTCCTTCTGGAGGGCGCCATCCGCAAGGATGCACCGGTTCTCCTGACCGACCCCACCGAGGCCGAGGCGATCAAGCTGTTCGCCAACACCTATCTTGCAATGCGCGTCGCCTATTTCAACGAACTGGACAGCTATGCCCTCGTGCACGGGCTGGACCCCCGCCAGATCATTGAAGGTGTCGGCCATGACCCGCGCATCGGCGCCCATTACAACAACCCCTCGTTCGGATATGGCGGCTATTGCCTGCCCAAGGACAGCAAGCAGCTTCTGGCCAATTACGACGCGGTGCCGCAGAACCTGATTCGGGCGATCGTCGAGTCCAACCGCACCCGCAAGGATTTCATCGCCGATCAGGTGATCGCGCAGAGCCCCAAGGTGGTGGGGATCTATCGCCTGACCATGAAGCAGGGCTCGGACAACTTCCGCGACAGTTCCGTTCAGGGGATCATGAAGCGGATCAAGGCCAAGGGCATCGAGGTCATCGTCTATGAGCCCGCCCTGGACGCGCCGGATTTCTTCCGGTCGCGCGTGGTGCGCGATCTGGACCTGTTCAAGGCCGAGGCCGACCTGATCCTTGCCAACCGCCAGGCGCCGGAACTGGCCGATGTGGCGCAGAAGGTCTACACTCGGGATCTGTTCGGAAGCGATTGACTTGATCGGGATCAATGACGCGGACGGCGGGCGCCGCTAGTCCTGCCCGTGAATGCACAGGAGGGAAATGCGCATGTATCAGACAATCATCGTGGCGGTGGCCCTGGGCGGTGACACCACCGGCGGTCCGCTTCTTGAACGGGCGACGCGGCTGCTGGCACCCGGCGGCAGCATCAAGCTGGTGCATGTGCTGGAAGAGGTGCCGGCTTATATCGTGGCCGAACTGCCGCGCGATGTGCTGAGTGCGCGCAAGGCCGAGGCCATGGTCGAACTGCGCGACCTTGCCGCCGCCCAGTCCGCCGCCGCCGACTGCGAAGTGCGCCAGGGCAGCCCGGCGACCGCAATTCTCGAGGCCGCAGCAGATCACGGGGCCGATCTGATCATGATCGCCTCGCACCGGCCCGACCTGCGCGACTATTTCATCGGCTCGACCGCAGCCCGGGTGGTGCGCCACGCGAAATGCTCGGTGCTGATCAGCCGCTAGGCAGGGACAGCAGGGGATGGCGCTACCCGCCATTCCCGCCGCCGCCATCCCACCGATCAGGGATCCGGAGCGTCCGCGAGCGCTCGGGCAGGATCATGCCCCAGGGCCGGAGCGCAGCCGAACCGGGATCACCCGCGCAGCCTCGGCCGGCGTGCGGCATGAGGCGCGGTCCGGCTCGTAGCCGCGTCGCGCCGTTCCGACACCTCCCGCTTCGTTGCCGAAAGGCCCACATGGTGGCGCGACAGCCCTGTGCGCCCTTCGCAGTTCGTCTGGGAAGGCGGAACATCCCGGCAGTTCCCCGCGTTGCAAAGACGATCCGGATGACGGGGGAAGGAATGAGAAACGATCGGCCCGCCACAACCGAAACCGGCAGCGAACGCAATACCGCCAGGCTGCGCATGGCCTTCGGCCGCGTCTCGATCGAAAGCGACGTCGCCATTTCGGCCGGCGGCCTCCTGGCGATCGGCGGGATGGTATCGGGGATTCTGCTCTCGGTAACGGCTCTGGTCTGGGTCGCGACGCGGAAGCTTCCCGACGGCTCGCTGCCGGCCGGGATCCGGAAGGACACATCGACCGGCTGAGCGTCGGCGGATGCCGCACCGGACGCCGTGGCGATCTGCGACAGCATCAAACGGCGCCCGGGCAAGCCGCGACCGCGCCGTTCCGCAGCCGTTGGAGGCAGAGATGTCCGCATCGCCCCAAGGGACTGCATGACAGCTTGCGCTGCCGGTGCAAAGGCTCGCCCGGCTGTCGTCGCGCCGCCCGGCGGCGCCCGTGCGGCCGGTCTGGACCACCAGGATCCCCGCAGCCTGACCCGGGCGCATCATCGGTGCTGCCGTGGCCCGCGGCGCGTCATCTGCACGCCCGCGGGAAACCGGCGCAACCCGTGCCCGGAGCGCGCGCCGCCCGGCCAGGCAGGGTGCCGCGGCAGCAGTCCTGCACCGCCGCAGGCAGGATCAGGCCGGCTTCGAGCATTCGGCCCCGCCTGCCCGTTCAGCCGCAGGCCCTGCGACCGAGAACGCCTCAGCTGCGTCCGAAGAAGGGTTTTTGATGAAGGAAGCGGTGGCCTTCGACGCAGTCCAGAATGAAGCTGGCGACCTCGTCGCGGGTGACGGATTTCAACTGAAGGCCCGGCGGGACCTGGGTGACCACCGTCCACTCTCCTTGCCCTGCCTGCGCCTTGAACGGCGCAGGACGCAGGATGGTCCAGTCGAGGTCTGATCGCTCGATCATGGCCTCCTGGATATCCTTGTCCGCATAGCGGTTGCGCGTGAACAGCGGGAAGATGATGCGGTTGTAAAACCAGCCGCCATGGCCCTTCGTCTCACCGGCGCCGACACCTGTCACGACGATCAGGCGCCGGATGCCCGTCTGTTGCATGGCAGCAATCACCGCACGGGTAGAGTCCGAGAACAGGGTGGTTTTGGATGTGCGATCCAGCCCGAGACAGACGATCACCGCATCATGGCCGGCCATGCTCTTCTTGAGGAAGATCTCATCGTCGGGTCGGCCCACGGCAACCGAGACACCCTGGACCACCGTGATGTTCGCCGCCGTGCGCGTCTGGGCCGTCACGTCATGCCCACGCGCAAGTGCCTGTTCCGTAAGCCGCTGACCGACACCGCCGGACGCTCCCAGAATGAACAGCCGCATGGCAGATCCCTCCTTCCTGACGCGCCCGTAGCGTCTGTGACCCCGTCGCATCCTGAAACGGCCGGTCGGGAACAGCCGGTGTCTCTTGAGTGCCACCCCCAGCCGCGGCGTTCAAGGCCTCGCGGCCCGGACACCACCCCTTCGACACCGCGCCCGCCCACGGAGCTCGCCGCTGCCCGCGGCAGAGAGCGGCAGGCCCCTTGGCGCCGTAACGGCGATCGACACCCTGCAACCCGCACCGCCCGCGGCGTTGGCCTGCCCGTGCGCGGGACCGGGCCGCGCGGTTTCGGCTGCCCCGCCCGCAGGAAAAGGCCCGCGATCGGCACGGTCCGGACCGGGGGCCCGCCCCTCGCCTTCGCGTCGCCCGACACGCCATGCTGCGCCTGATGTGCCGACCGGAGACCTCGGGACAACAAGGCGCGGCAACTTGTCCCGCCGTCTTTCCGCAGCTGTCAGGCGGGACGTGCCGCCGCCGAATGACGCACCTGCCGGCCACAAGGCGGATCAACCCCGCCTGCAAGGCCTGCGCCTGCCCGAGGCGTTTGCCCGCCTGTGGCCTCTCGGCTCAGCCCAGGAACACCCTGCCTGCCGGATAGCGCACGCGCGGGACCGCACGTGTTGCAAGGAAGAAGCCCAGCGTCAACGGGCCCACGCGACCGAGGAACATGATCGCGATGATGACCGCGCGACCGAAGCCCGAGAGTTCCGCCGTGTAGCCGCGCGACAGGCCGACAGTGCCGAAGGCGCTCGCGACCTCGAAACTCACGTCGAGGAAATGGCCGTCATGCGACGCGGTGAGCAGGAAGATCGCCAGAAAGACGAGGATCACGCTGATCGCGGTCAGCGCCATGACTTTCAGCACCTGGTCAAGGCCGATGCTGCGCCCGAAGGCGTTGAGCTGCTGCTGCCTGCGGAAGAAGGCGATCGTCGCGATGATCATGACGATGAAGGTCGTCACCTTGATGCCGCCGGCCGTGGAGGTCGGCCCGCCCCCGATCAGCATCAGCGAAATGAACATCATCGACGTGCTGTCGTGCAAAGCCGCGATGTCGGTGGTGTTGAAGCCCGCCGTGCGCGTGGTCACGCCCTGGAACCAGCTGACGGTCAGCCGCGCCAGCTTGCTGTCGAATTGCCCGAGCGTGCCCGGGTTGTTCCATTCCAGGATGGCGAACATGGCAACGGACCACGGGATGAGAATGGCCGTTCCCGTCAGCATGATCTTGGTATGCAGCGACCAGGCCCGCCAGCCCTTCTGCGTGAAGATGTCGTGGAGCACGATATAGCCGATGCCGCCGACGATGAAGAGCGCGGGGATGACGGTGTTCACGATCGGGTCGGTCGCGAACGGGATCAGCCCCTCCGGGAAGGTCGAGAACCCGGCATTGTTGAAGGCCGAGATCGAATGGAAGACCGCCTCCCACACGCCTTGCCAGAAGCCGAACCGCGGGATGAAGGTCAGCGACAGCAACATGGCGCCCGCGACCTCGCAGACCAGGACGACCTTGAGGATCGTCCCCACGAGCTTGGTCAGCTGATGCACCGACGCCTGATGCAGGTCTTCGCGCAGATAGATCCTGCCGGTGATCCCGACCGGCAGCCCCAGGGCGCCCAGGATCAGAACGGCGAAGGTCATCAGGCCGAGCCCGCCCATCTGGATCAGGAATGCCACAACCATCTGGCCGAACAGGGTCAGATCGGCGCCGGTGTCGATCACGACCAGTCCGGTCACGGTGACGGCAGAGGTCGAGGTGAAGATCGCATCGGACCAGCTGATCGGCACCCGGTGCGAAACGGGCAGCATCAGGACAGCCGCCCCGATCGTGATCAGAACGGCGTAAAGGGCGGCCAGGATCAGCGGGGGCGGCGTCGTCATGAGGCCACTCATGAAGCGCTTGGGAAGGGATGTCATGGGAAGATGCCTGTTCAGAGCGCGTCGCCGAAGCGGCGCAGCTCGGGCCGCTTGCCAAGCAGGATCAGCTTGTCATCCTCCTCGAGAACCAGATCGGCGGCGTCGCAGGCCCGGTATTCGGTCCCGCGCATCAGCCCCAGAAGGCGAAGGTCGTATTTCGTGCCGACGCCAAGCGACGCGATGTCTCGCCCCTTGATGCGTGCAGGAATGACGATGTTCACCACGCTGAACCCGTTTCCAAGGCTGACATAGTCCTGAACCACGGGATTGTTCAGCATCTGCGCGATGTGCCGGCCCATTTCCTGTTCGGGAAGGATCACGCGATCGGCGCCCAGCTTCGACAGGATGCGGTGATGGGTCCTGTTGGACGCCTTGACCCAGATCGTGTCTATCCCCAGCATCTTGAGATTCATCGTGGTCAGGATGCTGGCCTGGATGTCGCGGCCGATGGCGATCAGCGCGACGTCATACTGGTCGATGCCCGCTTCTCTGAGCGCGACTTCATCGGTCGTGTCGATGATCACCGCCGAGGACAGCGTCGAGGCCATCTGGGCGATACGCCGGTCGTCAAGGTCCACACCGATCACCTGATTTCCAAACCGCGCCAGCTCGGCGGCGACGGCGCTTCCGAACGCTCCCAGGCCGATAACGGCGAACGAGCGGGTCTCCTTGGCCATAGAGAAAACTCCTGATCTGCCAAAAGACCTCAGACGCTGCATCGCGGTAAAAGCAGAGTCAACTGCCTATCTCTCGCGCCAGGATTGCCCAGCCGCGCCGGACCGCCGTCCGAAGCGCCATGGCCAGAGGCGCTGCACCCGCAGGCAGAATGGCTGCCTCGCTCCAGGCTCGGGTGCGGCTGCCGGGGCGCTCTGGCTTCCAGTCCCGGCATCGGGACAGCGACGGCCGCGGCGATCCTGATCGAGATGCCAGAACTCGGCCCGCTCGACGACAAACAGGCGGTTGCGCGCCCGTGACATGTCCGTCCGCAAGCTGGTCCGGGCAGGCGCGCATATGGCGCGGCCGACGCAGCCTGCGAAGGGCGCCCTCCATGCCGGCCTTCGTGGCGCTGCGCTTCATCCCGACCCGAAGCAGAAGCATCAGGACCGAGGAACGCCGGGAACCATCGGAGGACGCCATTACCGCCACCCTGCAAAAGCTGCGGGTCCGGGGCCCTGCTGCGCGGCGACCCGAAATGGCACAAAAGCCGCGTGACCAAAGAGGACCAAAGAGGATACTGCACCATGCCTGCCCAAGGTTCGAACCGGGCAAGGCCGAAGCAAGCCGTCGTGTGGTGGAGAAGGTCAAAGAGGCAATCGGTCAGCGACCGTTCTGGCGCGCGCCTGATCTCGCCCCTGCCTGGCCGACGTGACGTGGAGCGGGTGAAGGGAATCGAACCCTCGTCGTAAGCTTGGGAAGCTTCTGCTCTACCATTGAGCTACACCCGCGACGCAGTTCTGATGCCTGTTTTTCCGCTCGGCGTCAATGGCTTTGCCGCGCCTGCTGCGGGGGTCGTGCCACGCCTGGGGCGCGGGCAGGCCCGACGTGCTCAGCCGGCGGCGGCGCGTGTGCCCTGCCTCGGCGCGACGCGGGGTTCGGGGCGACGGCCGGCGCCGCCTTGGCGCATGGCTTCGACCGTCAGGGCCAGATCCTGCTGTGTCCGGGCCAGCGCCGCCCAGAGCGCCCGGACCTCGGGGCTGCGCGGAAGGGCAAGCCGTTCGCCGAGCACCAGGGGAATGCCCGCCGCGCGCGCCCGTTCCGCCAGGGCGCGGCTGATCTCGTTCTGGCGCCAGGCACCATCGCGAAAGGCCCGTCCCAGCGCCGAATTGCCCAGGATCATGAACTTGGACGGAATATAGGCCGGATAATCGCGCGGCGGCACGATCGAGTCATCGACAATGAAGGTCACGCGCTCGGTTTCCCGGTAGTAGGGCGTGACGTCCAGCAGCGTGCCGTCGGGCTGGGCGATCACGGCATGGTGCAGGATCTCGACAAGATGATGCGGCCAGATCGACACGAGCCAGCCATGCACCACGGCAGCGCCTGATGCCTCTGCCGCCGCGTCGGCATTCCAGTAACACCGCCCTGCAGCCCCGCATGGCTGCGACCGGATCGCCTGCAGGCGGCCGCCTGCAAGCCGCTCGATCCGGCCCCGCAGCGGATTCGCCAGCGGAAACGGCTTGAAGTCCAGTTTCATGTCGGCCCCCACCGTCATTCACCCCCCTTTCGTCGCCCCGCGCGGGTTAATGCCGCCCTAAGACAGCCGGGTTTTTGTCAAGACTGATTAACAACAGCTTGCATCCACGGGCACCCAAGCACCGCAAGAAACCGGTAGATGCAGAACAAGCTGCTGATTTCCTGTCATTTTTTTGGCCTCAAAAATCCGGGCCTTAGCGGATTTGGACCAAAAGCGCGGAACATCGGGCCGCCCGCCCGGTTACCTTGGTCGAACCCCAAACGAGAGGTACATCGAATGAAAAAGCTGTTTCTTACCACCGCTACCGCCGCACTGATCGCCCTTCCGGCCGTCGCGCAGGACACGACGACCACCCCCGACACCGGCGTCGGCACGGGCGTTGACACCGGTGTTGGCACCGGCGTGGATACGGGTGTCGGCACGGGCGCAGGCACCGGCGTGGATACGGGTGTCGGCACGGGCGCAGGCACCGGCGTTGACACGGGTGTTGGCACTGACACCGGCACGGGCGCCGGCACCGGCCTCGACACCGGCACCGGCGTCGGCACGGATACCGGAACCGGCACGGGCGTAGATACGGGCGTGGGCACCGGCACGGGCGTCGATACGGGCACCGGAACCGATATGAACACCGGCCCGGGCATGGGCACTGACACGGGCGTCGACCCCAACGTCGAAATGGACTTCGACACCGAAGGCGCCGAAGGTTCGGTGCAGCTGGCAGATGTCGATCCCCAGGATCTCGAGGGCGCAACCGTCCGCGGCAGCAATGGCGACGAGATCGGCACGGTGAGCGAGGTCCTGACCTTCGACGAGGGCGAAGAGATGATCCGCGCCATCGTGGTTGACCTCGACGGCCGTCAGGTTGAGCTCGACTCGCTCAGCTTCGACGTGGTCGAGGGCGAGAATGGCGACGACTATGCCATCGAGCTGAGCATCGAGCAGGACACCCTGGACGCGATGCCCGACTACGAAGGTGACACCGACGCCTGATCGGGCTTCAGCCCTCGGCTGAGCCTTGCAGAACACCCGAAGGCCCGCAGCAGAACGCTGCGGGCCTTTTGCGGTGCAGGCCGGGCGGAAGGCTGCCGGTCCGACCGCCGCGCCGGAACAAGTCCGCCGCCGCCCGGTTGAGTCCTGCATCCCGAACGGAGGGCGGGCCTGGCTCACACCCGGGCAGGAAGGGCCTTCCCCGGGCACGGGCCCGACGGGAGAACATCAGGAGGACAAGATGGCCAAAGCTGACCGCAAACACTTCGGAGTGGGGCATCAGGGCAAGGGCGACGGCACAGGCGCCATGACCGAGGTGGACAGCGCCGATATCCCCGAGAACATCGTCCTGTCGAATCGTGACAAGGCACAGCACTCGCCCGAACGGGGGCTCGACAGCCGGCATGTGCAGACCGAACAGTACAAGGACCATTCCACGAACCGCCGTTCCGAGGACTGATCCGATTGTGCCGGGCGCTGCAAAGGCGCGCGCCCGGCACAGGCCGGCACGGGAACGCCGGCGCGGCCCCGCACCGGCACCCCGCACCCCCGGCGCCCCCCCTCCATCTGCGCGCGCCGCGACCCGGCCCTGTCACCGCGCGCGCCCATGCAGGAATCTGCCGGCTGCGGCAGGAATGCTCTTCGCCCCGACCTTGCCCCGACAGACCCTGTCCGATCCGCGCGGGCTGCAAAGGCGCCCTGTTCTGCAGCGCCTTCCGGGCCGGCATGAACGGCAGGCCGTCACCCCCCGGTTCCGCGGTTTGTCCCGACGCCGCCGCGGATCACCTGCCCCGACGGGCCTCCCCCCTCTCGCGCCCCGGGCCGGTACGCGCCTCGCCCCGCGAACGGTTCTTGCGCGGCAAGGGCCATGCGGGGCGCAGCCGGGCGAGGGTCGGAAGATGATCGAAGACACGGGGCGCGCAGCGCCCGACCCGCCGCCTCTGGTGCGCCGGGCCCGAAGCAGGTAGCACGAGAGCATCGCAGTATCAGGGAGACAGAGATGAGCGACATCACCCGCCTCGAAACCGGCCCGCGCATGAGCCAGGCCGTCATCCACAACGGACTGGTCTATCTGGCCGGTCAGGTCGGCGCTCCGGGCGCGAGCGTGACGGACCAGACCCGCACCATCCTGTCCGAGATCGACCGCCTGCTCGCCGCCGCCGGTTCGGACAAGACCCGGATCCTCTCGGCGCAGATCTGGATGGCCGACATGGCGGATTTCGCCGAAATGAACGCCGTCTGGGACAGCTGGGTGCCGCAGGGCCACACTCCGGCCCGCGCCACCGGCGAATCCCGCCTTGCGACGCCGGACTACAAGGTCGAGATCATCGTGGTGGCCGCACAGGCCTGACATCTCCGCCAAAAGCTGCCCGGGCGATCCTGCGCCCGGGCGAGAGCTGCAGGCCCGGTCGAGACCGGTCTGCCACCGCCGTGGCGCCTCGGCCAAGGCCGCGTTCAGTCCCCGGCTGACGGGCGCCGGAGCCGCCGACGACGCACGCGATGGGAAGGCATCTGTCCCGCAGCTGTTCATCCCGTACCGCAGCATTCCCCGGGCCGCCACGCAGGGCGCAACGCGACCTGGCTCTGGCAGACCGCATCCCATCCCCCCGGACCGCGCCGAGGACCGTGCGTTCCAGACCGCGGATTGCAGCGGGGATCGGCCGCGCCTTGGGCGCGTCACGGGTTGGCCGGCCGATAGCCCCTGACGCGAGCTGCGCCGGGCGTGGCCTCCGCGCGGCGGGTTCGTATCCGGACGCGCTGGCGCTGCCCATGCGGCAGAGCCAGGCGCGCAACCCGACCGGCCCTGATGTGGCGAGGGCCGCAAGCGGCGGCGCCGTCGCGACGGAAACCTGAGCCGATCCGGAGGCCCCGGGGATGCCGCCAAAGCGGCGCAAGGCTGACCCCGGCTTTGCCTTCCACCCTGGGCCTGACGGCGGGTTCCGATCCAAGAGCCGAGGTCAGGGGCAGCCACGTGCATCCGGGATACCTCTTGGCCCCGGGCGCCCGGGCGCGGGCAACTCTTCCCGGTGGCCAGCACGGATGCCCGGCCCTCATGGGCACGGGATCCCGGCTGCAGGAATTGATGTGCAACCGGTCGCAGACGCGAAGCCAGGCGACGGTCGGGCCGCCTCTCGCAGGGCTCGGCGCCCAGGTGGAGTGCCTCCGACGGCGCCGCAAGCCAGCGGCAATCCCCGGGCCTGGCCGGCCGGGACCTGCCTCAGTGGCCGCGCACGAAGGCCAGCAACTGCCGGGTCGAGCCATCCTTGTCGTCGGGAACCGGCCCGCCCTCGATCATCGGTTGCAGCGCCACGGCCAGTTCCTTGCCCAGTTCGACCCCCCATTGGTCGAAGCTGTTGATGCCAAGGATCACGCCCTCGACAAAGACCCGGTGTTCGTAAAGCGCGATGATCTGGCCCAGAACCTCCGGGGTCAGCTGCGGATAGGCCAGCGTGGTCGAGGGGCGGTTGCCGGGAAAGACCCGGTGGCGGGCCTGACGGTCCAGCTCGGCCCCGGACAAGCCCTTCTGCTCAAGCATCGCGCGCGCCTCCTCCAGGCTGCGGCCACGCAGCAGGGCTTCGGACTGCGCGAGGCAATTGGCGACCAGAAGCCGGTGGTGATGGGCCAGATCGGGTTCATGGCCCTGCGCCGCCAGAAGGAATTCGCAGGGAACGACCCGGGTGCCCTGATGGATCAGCTGGTAGAAGGCGTGCTGGCCGTTGGTGCCGGGCTCGCCCCAGACCACGGGGCCGGAATGCCGGGCGAGATCGCTGCCATCCATTGCCACCCGCTTGCCGTTCGATTCCATCTCGAGCTGTTGCAGATAGGCGGGCAGGCGCAGCAGCCGCTGGTCATAGGGCAGCACCGCACGGGTGGCGTGGCCGCAGATCTGGTTGTGCCAGATGCCGACCAGCGCCAGCAGGACCGGCAGGTTTTCCGCCAGCGGTGCGCTGCGGAAATGGGCATCCATCGCCGCGCCGCCGGCCAGAAACTCGCGGAACCGTTCCGGCCCGATCGCGATCATGAGCGAGAGGCCGATCGGCCCCCACATCGAATAGCGCCCGCCGACCCAGTCCTCGAAGCCGAACACCCGCGCCGGATCGATTCCATAGGCGCCGGTCCGGTCCGAGGCCGAGGACAGTGCCGCGAATTGCGCCGCAGGCTCGGCCACACGCGCCGCCATCCAGGCGCGCGCCGTATCGGCATTTGTCATGGTCTCGATCGTGGTGAAGGTCTTGGAAGCGACGATGATCAGCGTGGTTTCCGGGTTCAGATCCTTCAGCGTGTCCGCCACATGGGCGCCATCGACATTCGACACGAAATGACAGCGCGGGCCGGAATGATAGGGCGCAAGCGCCAGCACCGCCATCGCCGGCCCCAGATCCGAGCCGCCGATGCCGATGTTCACCACATCGGTGATCGCCCCGCCCTGCCCCAGGAAGCGGCCCGCGCGCACATCCTCGGCAAAGGCCTCCATCCGCGCCAGCGTTTCGCGCACCCCCGGCATGACATCCCGCCCATCGACAATGACCTGTGCATCGGGATTGCGCAGCGCGGTGTGCAGGACGGCCCTGCCCTCGGTCTCGTTGATCCGGGCACCGGTGAACATGGCCTCGCGCCGCGCGGCAAGCCCTGCGCCTTCGGCCAGGCCAAGAAGCAGGTCGCGGGTTTCGGCATCGATGTTGGTCTTGGAATAATCGAACAGCAGCGCCCCGAACCGGGCCGAGAATTCGGCCGCGCGCCGATCATCGAACAGCGACAGGATCGCACGCTCCTTCACCGCCGCATGGCGCGACGCCAGATCATCCCAGATACTCATGAACCCCTCATTTCTTCAATTCGCGCAATGCGGGCCGTCATTCGGCCCAGTGGACGGTTGCATCGGCAAGGATCGCCCGGACCGGCGCCTCCATCACGTCAAGCCCCTGGGCGCGTTCCAGCGCCGCGCGCTTTTCGGGGCCGGTGATCAGAAGATGGATGCGCATCGCCTCTTTCAGCACCGGCGCGGTCAGCGTGATGCGGGGTTCGCCCGCCGCCTCGGCCCGCAGCGCCATGACCGGCGGCGCATCCGGGGCCAGCGCCTCGGCCAGCCGGTCGGCGCCGGGGAACAGCGAAGCCGTGTGCATGTCGGCCCCCATCCCGAGCAAGAGAACCGAGATCGGCAGATGCGGGCGGATCTCTTCGGCCAGGTCGTCCAGCGCCTCTTCGGGGGTGGCAGTGTTCAGATGCAGCGGCAGCAGCTGTGCCGCTGCGGCACGGTCGCGCAACAGCCGTTCGCGCAGCAGCCGCGTGTTCGACCGGGGCGAACTTTCCGGCACCCAGCGTTCGTCATTCAGAAGGACCGAGACCCGCGACCAGTCGATATCGGTGCCCGACAGCGTGTCGAACACCGGCCCCGGCGTGCTGCCGCCCGGCACGCACAGCGTCGCGCGGTCCTGACGGCGCAGGAAATCGGCCAGTTCGCCCGCGATCCGGTCGGCAAGGCTCAGCATCATAAGTTCCCGGTCGGGATAGTCGCAGAACTTCATTCCCTGATCTCCCGCCAGCGGCGCCCGTCGCGATGCAGAAGCATCAACGCATCCTCCGGCCCCGAGGTTCCGGCGTCATAGGGCTTGGGCCGGTCGCCCCGCGCCTCCCAGGCGGCGATGATCGGATCGGTCCAGGCCCAGGCGGCCTCCACCTCATCGCCGCGCATGAACAGCGTCTGGTTGCCGCGGATCACATCCATGATCAGCCGTTCATAGGCATCCGGAATGTCGGCGCCCTCCTCGCCCAGTGCCTCGGCAAAGGACATGTCCAGCGGCACCTGCGTCAGCCGCATTCCCCCCGGGCCCGGTTCCTTGATCATCACCTTGAGGTTGATGCCCTCATTCGGCTGCAGCCGGATCACCAGCACGTTTTCCTTCCAGCCTTCTTCCTGTTCGAAGATGGAATGCGGCGGTTCCTTGAAGGTGATCGCGATTTCACTGGCGCGGGCGCGCAGCCGCTTGCCGGTGCGCAGGTAGAAGGGCGTGCCCTTCCAGCGCCAGTTCGAGATCTGCACCTTGAGCGCGATATAGCTTTCGGTGCGGCTTGCCGGATTTTCCGCATCGGCCAGATAGCCCGGCTGGCCCTGCCCGGCCTGATACTGGCCGCGCACGATATGTTCGGGTGCAACCGGATCGAGCGCGCGGATGACCTTGAGCTTTTCGTCGCGCACCGCGTCAGGCTCGAACCGGTTCGGCGGCTCCATCGCGATCAGGCACAGAAGCTGCATCAGGTGGTTCTGCACCATGTCGCGCATCGCACCCGACTTGTCGTAGTAACTGCCGCGCCCGCCCACGCCGACGGTTTCCGCCACGGTGATCTGCACATGATCGACGTATTGGGCGTTCCAGAGCGGCTCGAACAGGATATTGGCAAAGCGCACTGCCATCAGGTTCTGGACCGTCTCCTTGCCCAGATAATGATCGATCCGATAGATCTGCGTTTCGTCGAAATGACGCGCCAGCACGGCATTGAGCTTGCGGGCGCTGTCACGGTCGCGGCCAAAGGGCTTTTCCACCACGATCCGGCTGTCGCCGTCGGCAATGCCGAACTGGTGCAGGCGTTCGGCGATATCGCCAAACAGCGCCGGCGCGACCGAAAAGTAGAAGGCGCGCACCACATCCTTGCGCATCAGCCCCGCGAGGGCGTCCCAGCCACCCTCGCCGCGCGCATCGATGGCGACATAGTCCAGCCCCTCCAGAAACCGCGCCACCACTGCGGCCTCGCGCTTGCCTGGCGCAACGAACTCGTCAAGCGCCTCGGCAACGAAATTGCGGAAGGCCTCGCGGTCCATTTCCGTGCGCGCGGCGCCGATGATGCGGCTGCCTTCGGGCATCTGGCCGGCCAGGAACCGCCGGTAGAGCCCTGGCAGGATCTTGCGGCGGGCCAGATCGCCGGTGCCACCAAAGATGACCAGATCGAAACGATCGACCGGGATTACGCGCGAAACCATCTCTATCTCCGCCTGCGTCTGTTAGCGCTAACGGACACCTAGCAGCCCGCCGGCATCGAGTCTAGCACCGCCCGCGGCACCCACAAGCGCTTTGCCCTGCTCATTCGCCCAAAGGCGGGGATCTGCGCGGGCGTGGCGAAAAATCAGGCATCAAGCTCCTGATCCCAGTAGAGGAAGTCCAGCCAGCTGTCGTGCAGGTAATTCGGCGGGAAGCGGCGCCCGACATTGCGCATTTCCTCGGCCGAAGGCTGGCGCGGCGGACGGCGCAGCGACAGGCCCGACTGGCGCAGCGTCTTGGAGCCCTTGCGCAGGTTGCAGGGCGAACAGGCGGCCACCACGTTTTCCCAGCTGGTGATCCCGCCGCGCGCCCGCGGCACCACGTGATCGAAGGTCAGATCGCCCTTCGCGCCGCAGTACTGGCAGGAAAACTCGTCCCTCAGAAAAAGATTAAAGCGCGTGAAGGCCACGCGCTTTTGCGGTTTTACATAATCCTTGAGCACCACGACCGAGGGTATTCGGATCACCGTCGTCGGACTGCGCACCACCTCGTCATATTCGGCGATGATGCTGACCCGGTCCATGAAGGCCGCCTTCACCGCCTCCTGCCAGGGCCAGAGCGACAGGGGGTAATAGGACAGCGGACGGTAATCCGCGTTCAGCACCAGCGCCGGATAATGCCTGAGCGCGGCTGGTTCGCGCACGAAACTCGTCCTGAAATCCCCGTCCATGATCGACTCCGTTTCCGCCTCGTCTGCCGTGACCGGCACCAAGGCAGGACGAACCCGCCCCAGCTCCCGTCACTATATATGGCGTTTCCCGCCTGACAAGCCCCGCAAGATGCGGTGATCGTCGCAGGCTGTGTAACGTTTGCGTTTGTCATTCATGTGACAGGGCGCCCGGGTCCGGATGCGGGCCACTCTGCCGGCCGCGCCCGCGCGCCAGGGTCCTGCCCGTCTCAGCCCCTGATCCCGAACCGGTCCCGCAGGAACGACAGCGCCAGCGACAGCCCGTCGGGGGCGATCCCATGCGCCGTGCCCTTGGAGACATGACCGTAGACATCGAACCCCGCCGCCTCGAGCGCCTGCGCGGCCTCGGGCAGCGATTGCACCGGCACCACGTCATCGGCATCGCCATGCACCAGCAGCACCGGAGGCCGGCAGCGGGTTTCTGCCGCAAGGCTTTCCGGCGACAGAAGCCGCCCCGAAAATCCGACCACCGCCGCCACCGGCTCGGCCCGGCGCGGGGCGACATGCAGGCTCATCATCGTGCCTTGGGAAAATCCGACAAGCGCGATTTGTGAAGGGGTTAGGCCCTCATCTTCAAGCACCTTGTCAAGAAAGGCATCCAGAAGCCCGGCGGATTTCACCAGCGAGGCGCGCGCCTCGGCCTCGGTGGAATTGTCCATGCGCGGGATCGGAAACCACTGAAAGCCGAACGGATTGTTGCGGCAGGGTTCGGGCGCGTCCGGGGCATAGAACACCGTGTCGGGCAGATGCGGGGCCAGCGGATCTGCAAGGCCCAGCAGGTCGCGCCCATCGGCGCCGTATCCGTGCACAAAGATCACTGCATTGCGCACCTGCCCCGATTTCGGCGCATGCCGGCCAAAGTTCAATCCGCTCATCTGATCCCCTCGCGTTCCTTCGCCACCCGGTAATAGGCCCAGAGCAGCCGCGCGGCAACCGCCCGCCAGGGCGACCAGGCTTCGGCCATCGTGCGCAGCGCCTTTTCGCGCGGCCGTTCGGGCAGGTCGAACAGGATCCGCGCGGCTTCCTGCAACGCCAGATCGGCAGGGGCAAAGACATCCGCCCGCCCGAGCGAAAACATCGCATAGATTTCGGCCGTCCAGCGCCCGATTCCCGGCAGCGCGGTAAGCTGCGTCACCAGGTCTTCGTCGGGCACGAGGCGCAGCGCGTGAAAATCGAGCCCCGCCTCGGCCAGCGCCCGGGCATAGCGGATCTTCTGGCGCGACAGGCCGCAACCGCGCAGATCCTCCTCGGAGGCCAGCAGAAGGCGCGCGGGATCGGTGAACCCCGATGCCTCCAGCCGCGCCCAGATCGCATTGGCGGCCGCCACGCTCACCTGCTGGCTGACGATCGCGCCCAGGACGGCCGAGAACCCGTCGGTGCGCCGGCGCAGCGGCAGCGGCCCTGTCAGGGCAAGCGCCTCGGCAAAGCGCGGCTCGGCCCGGGCAAGCCATTCGGCCCCCTCGGCCACGCAGTCTTCGGTTTCGATGATACGGCCAACCATCGTGCAACCTTAGGCGCAAGAATGGGCCTTTCCAAGCCCCTCGCCCGGCGCTAACGCTTGGGCATGAGCGAGACAGCCCTTCCCCCCGCCTTCGACGGCCGCGCGCGGCGCAACGTGTTCGTGCTGGTGGCTGCACAGGCGATCCTGGGCGCACAGATGCCGATGATCTTCACGATCGCGGGGCTTGCAGGGCAGTCGCTGGCGCAGAACGCCTGCTGGGCCACGCTGCCCATTTCGGCCATGGTCATCGGCTCGATGCTGACGGCGACGCCGCTTTCGGCGCTGATGCAACGCTATGGGCGGCGGGCGGGCTTTGTCATCGGCGCGCTTGGCGGCAGTTTCGGTGCGGGGTTGGGCGCCTGGGGGCTGCTGACAGCCTCGTTCCCGCTGTTCGTGCTGGGGGCGCTGTTTTCGGGCATGTATATGTCGGCGCAGGGGTTCTATCGCTTCGCCGCGGCCGATACCGCTTCGGACAGCTTCCGGCCCAAGGCGATTTCCTATGTGATGGCCGGGGGGCTTCTGTCGGCGGTGGTGGGGCCGCAGCTGGTCAAGGTCACGGCCGAGACGATGGTGGTGCCTTTCCTGGGCACCTATCTCGCGGTGATCGCGCTGAACCTTGGCGGCATGTTCCTGTTCGCCTTCCTCGACATTCCGCGCCCACCCGCCCCTGCGGCCGACGCCCCGCGCGGCCGCAGCCGGATGGAGCTTCTGCGCACCCCGCGCATTGCCGTTGCGGTGATCTGCGCCACCGTGTCCTATGCCCTGATGAACCTGGTGATGACCTCGTCCCCCCTGGCCGTCGTGGGGTGCGGGTTTGAAACCTCGGACGCCGCCGATGTGGTCACCGCGCATGTGCTGGCGATGTATGTGCCGAGTTTCTTCACCGGCCATCTGATCGCCCGCTTCGGGGTCGAACGGATCGTGGGCCTTGGCCTGCTGATCCTTGCGCTTTCGGGGGGTGTTGCGCTGATGGGGGTGGAGCTTGAGCATTTCTTCGCCGCGCTGATCCTGCTGGGGCTGGGCTGGAACTTTGGCTTCATCGGGGCCACCGCGATGCTGACCACCGCCCACCGGCCCGAAGAGCGCGGGCGGATGCAGGGCCTGAACGATTTCATCGTCTTTGGCGGCGTGACGCTGGCCTCGTTCAGCTCGGGCGGGTTGATGAACTGCTCGGGCGGGTCGGTCGAGGCCGGCTGGCAGGCCGTCAACCTGGCCATGGCGCCGTTCCTGGTGCTGGCGGGCGGCGCGCTGATCTGGCTGGCGATGCAGCCCCGTCAGGCCTGAGCCTTACTGCCCATCTGCCAGCGCCCGCCTGACCAACGCGCCTCTACCAGCGCCCCGTCGTGGCCCGCAGCAGCAGGCTGCCGCGCCGCGCGAATTCCGATTGCGCAAGGCCCCCGTCGGCCACCCGACGCGGATCGCGCGCGGCCTGCGCCAGAAGCGCCCCCGCCTGCCATCCGGGCAGAAGCGCCGGCGCCGCGCGGCGGGGCAGATCGGCGCGTCGTGCCCGGGCGGCACGGATGCGGCCCAGGCCCGACCGCGCCAGCGCCGCCACCGCCCCGGGCCGGCCATCGACCAGCGGAATGCGCCCGCGCGCCTCGAGCGCCGGCACTGCCATCAGCCAGTTGGCAAGGCCCGCCCCCTGGGCGAAATCGCGCACCACCGGTTCGGCCGCGCCGGGCGCACCCAGCGCGAGGGCCGCAAGCCACATCAGATTGCCGGCGGTCGCCTGCAGATGCGCCTCGAAGGCGGCGGCATCGGCAAAGGGCGCGCGGTAGATATCCCAGCGCCGCGCCTCGATCAGCGCCGCAAACAGCGGCAGCGGCAGGTCATGGGCCCGGATCACCGCGGCAAGCGGGCCGATCACCTCGGCGCCGCGGGGCGTTGTGCCGGCCCCGATCGCCTCGATCGTATCCTGCCAGAACTGCAGCCGCATCTCGGCGATCATCGGCTCGGACGAGGCCCAGGCCGCCCGCGCCACTTCAAGGTTGAAGGCGTAAAGCGGCAAAAGCGGCGCCCGCGCGGCCGGTGGCGCGGCCATCAGCGCAAGAAAACGATCCGGGTCGCCCCGCTCGACCAACTGCGCGAGCGCGGCCAGATCTGCCGTATCCGTCCGGTTCATGGCTGCCCTCCCGGTTCCTGCGCAGCGCCGCGAATATCCGCAGACGCGCGCCTGATGGCAGATGCGGTCATTCCGGCACCACCACGCAGCAGAGATAGCCGTAGTCGGAGCCGTGGTCGCGCCAAAGCGCGATCTCGCGCTCGGTTTCATCCAGTTCCTGCGCCAGATCCGCATCCGGCCCCTCCGCGCGCAACTGCGCCACCCGTCGGGCCAGCGGGGCGTAATAGGCCTCCCACTCGCTGTCCGGCACGAAGGCCTGATGGACCAGCCTGAAGCCTGCGGCCCGCACCTGCGCGGCAATGCCTTCGGCATCGGTCATCGCCGGATAGCTCTGCCAGAAGGCCCGGGCCTCGGGCGAAGGGTCGGGCCGGCGCCAGGCGATGTCGGTGAAGGCCACCTTGCCCCCGGGGGCAAGGGCCGCGCGCCAGGCCTGAAGGGTTGGCGTGATTCCCAGCTGATAGATCGCCCCCGCCGACCAGATCAGATCATAGGGGCCGCCCGGATCCGCCATGTCGCCCTGCCGCGCCGTCACGCGGTCGTCGCCGGCCCAGGCCGCAGCCACCCGCTCGATGAAATCCGCATGCAGATCGAGCGCCATGACATGCCCCTCGGGCGCGTGGTCCAGAAGCGTCGCGATGTCCGGACCGGGGCCGCAGCCGGCATCAAGGATGCGCGCATTGCGCGGCGGGGCTGCGACACGCAGCGCCGCGTTCAGGCTGTCGGGCCCGCCCGGACCTTCGCGCTTCAGCCCCGAATGGATCGTGAAGAAGGCCCTGTCGCTCATGCCGGCTGCGCCCCGTCGCGCACAAGTTTCCAGTTGATCGCATCCAGCAGCGCCTCGAACGAGGCATCGACTATATTGGCCGAGACACCCACCGTCGCCCAGCGCCGGCCCTGGCCGTCCTCGCTGTCGATGATCACGCGGGTCACCGCCTCGGTTCCGCCCTGGGTGATGCGGACCTTGAAGTCCACCAGCCGCATGTCGTCGATCAGCGCCTGATAGGGCCCAAGATCCTTGGCAAGCGCCTTGGCCAGCGCGTTGACAGGCCCCCGGTCGCCGCCGTCTTCCATCGATTCCGACACCGACAGCATCTTGTGGTCGCCGATCTTGACCACGACCACCGCCTCGGACAGGCTGACGGTCTGGTCATACTTGTTCTTGCGCCGCTCGATCGTCACGCGATAGCGCTTGACCTCGAAGAACCGCGGCAGCAGGCCCAGTTCTTCGCGCGCGATCAGCTCGAAACTGGCCTGCGCCGTGTCATAGCTGTAGCCGCGGTCCTCGCGCTGCTTGATCCGGTCCAGGATGCGCGCCAGCGCCGGATCATTCGGCGCGACGCGGATCCCCGCCTCGACCAGGCGTGCGCGCAGGTTCGACTGGCCTGCCTGGTTGCTCATCGGGATGATGCGGCTGTTGCCGACCTGCGCGGGATCGACATGCTCATAGGTCGCGGGATCCTTGAGGATCGCGCTGGCGTGCAGCCCCGCCTTGTGGGCAAAGGCCGAGGCCCCCACATAGGCGGCTGCCCGCTGCGGCACCCGGTTCAGGATCTCGTCCAGCCGGCGCGAAATCCGCGTCAGCCCCGCCAGCGCCCCGGGACGGATCGCGGTTTCATAGCGGCTGCACCACGGTTCCTTGAGCAGGAGCGTCGGGATCAGCGCCGTCAGGTTCGCATTTCCGCACCGTTCGCCCAGCCCGTTGAGCGTGCCCTGAATCTGGCAGGCCCCGGCCTCGACCGCGGCCAGCGCGCCCGCCACCGCCGTTTCGGTGTCGTTATGGGTGTGAATGCCCAGCCGCGCGCCCGGGATGCCGCTCTCGATCACTGCGCGGGTGATGGCAGCGATCTCCGAAGGCAGGGTGCCGCCGTTGGTGTCGCACAGCACGATCCAGCGCGCCCCCGCCGCAAGCGCCGCCTGAAGACACTCCAGCGCATAGGACGGGTTGGCTTTCCAGCCGTCAAAGAAATGCTCGGCGTCAAACAGCGCCTCGCGCCCCGCGGCGACCAGATGCGCGACCGACTCCGAGATGTTGCGCAGGTTCTCCTCAAGGCTGATGCCCAGCGCGGTGGTGACGTGAAAGTCATGGGTCTTGCCCACAAGGCAGACCGTCCCGGTGCCCGCGTTCAGAACCGCCGCCAGCACCTCGTCATTCGCGGCCGAACGCCCGGCGCGCTTGGTCATGCCAAAGGCGGCAAGGCGGGCGCGCAGCTGTGGGGGATGGTCGAAGAACTCGCTGTCGGTCGGGTTGGCGCCGGGCCAGCCGCCCTCGATGTAGTCAACGCCCAGCTCATCCAGCATCGCCGCGATCTGCAGCTTCTCGGCGGTCGAAAACTGCACACCCTGGGTCTGCTGGCCGTCGCGCAGCGTGGTGTCGTAAAGGAAAAGGCGCGTGCGGCTCATCCGAGGCCCTCCAGCCGCGACGGGTCGAAGGTGGGCGTCGCCTCCCAGCGCGCGCCCTCGGGGCCGTCGGTCACGGTCACGCCCGCGGCGGCGAAGGCATCGCGCAGCGCATCGGCGCGGGCAAAGTCGCGCTGGCGGCGCGCCTCGGCCCGCGCCGCGATCAGCCGCTCGATCAATGCGGCCACCTCGGCCGGAACCTGGGGCGCCTCGGCCCAGGCGCCCATCGCAGGCTCCAGCAGGCCCATCAGCCGGGCCGAGGCCAGAAGCCCCGCCACATCCCCCTCGGTCGCCAGACGGTGCAACGCGGCAAGGGCGCCCGCGGTATTGAGATCGTCACAAAGCGCATCGAGGACAGCGGGCGCCGGGCTTGGCGCGGGCTCGATGCCCGCGACAAGCCCTCGCCACCGGCGCAACACCGCCTCGGCCTCCTGCGCCTTGGCGCGGGTCCAGTCCATCGGCTTGCCGTAATGGGTGGACAGGAACACCATCCGGATCACCTCGCCCGGCACACCCTGATCCAGCAGGTCACGCACCGTGAAGAAGTTGCCAAGGCTCTTGGACATCTTCCGGCCATCGACCAGCAGCATCTCGTTATGCATCCAGATCCGCGCGAACCCGCCCTGCGGATGCGCGCAGCAGCTTTGCGCCACCTCGTTTTCGTGATGCGGGAACTGCAGATCGATCCCGCCCCCATGGATGTCGAAGCTGTCGCCCAGCAGCTCATGCGCCATGGCTGAACATTCGATATGCCACCCCGGACGGCCCCGGCCCCAGGGGCTGTCCCATCCCGGCAGATCCGCCTCCGAAGGCTTCCACAGCACGAAATCCATCGGATCGCGCTTGTAGGGCGCCACCTCGACCCGCGCCCCTGCAATCATGTCATCGACGCTGCGCCCCGACAGCTGGCCATAGCCGGGATAGCTGCGCACGTCGAACAGCACATGCCCTTCCGCCTCATAGGCATGCCCCCCCTCGATCAGCGTGCCGATCATGGCGATCATCGCGCCGATGAACTCGGTCGCGCGCGGCTCATGCGTGGGGCGCAGCGCCCCCAGCGCGTCCATGTCGGCGTGATACCAGCCGATCGTCTCGTCGGTGATCTCGCGGATCGGGCGGCCGGTTTCCGCGGCCTTTGCATTTATCTTGTCGTCCACATCGGTGAAGTTGCGCACATAGGTCACATGCGCGGCACCATGAAGATGGCGCAGCAGCCGGAACAGCGTGTCGAACACCACCACCGGCCGGGCATTGCCCAGATGCGCCCGGTCATAGACCGTCGGGCCGCAGACATACATGCGCAGGTTTCCGGGCGTGATCGGCACCAGCGCCTCGACCTGCCGCGTCCGCGTGTTGTACAGTCTGATCCCGCTCATGGTTCCCGCCCGTGGTTGCGCCTTCCCTGCGGCGGGTACCAGCTTCGATCCGGGTTGGAAATACGAAGAGCGCCCGCCTGACAGTGTCAGCGGATAATGCAGCCGATGCAGATGATCGCAGCGTTCTTCATGGCGCAACCCTAGCGTGGCCATCGGTCGCTGCCAAGCCCCTGCCGCGCCCTGCCCCTGAAAATACCGATCATCACGCAGCCCGGCCCCCTGCATCACCATCGGTGATTTGACAAATCCGCCGCACCCATGTTCAGCCTGCGTCAAGACAGGAGGGGCAGGCATGAAGCTGGCAGAACGGATCGGGGCCATCACCGGCGGCGGATCGGACGGGTGGGAGATCTACTACCGCACGCGCGATCTTCTCGCCGCGGGAGTGCCGGTGCTCAACCTCACGATCGGCGAACACGATGTGCGCACCGATCCCGCGATCCTGGCCGCGATGGACCAAAGCGCGCGCGCCGGCAACACCGGCTATTCCTTCGGCCCCGGCAAGCAGGAGCTGCGCGCGGCCATCGCCGAACGGGTCGCAGCGCAGACCGGCGTTGCCACCACCTGGGAAAACGTCATCGTGACGCCCGGCGGTCAGGGCGGGCTTTTTGCCGCGCATATGGCGCTGTGCGATCCGGGCGATCGCGCACTTTACATCGATCCCTATTACGCCACCTATCCCGGCACGATCCGCGCCACCGGGGCGGTGGATGTGCCGGTGCCGACGCGGTCGCGCGATGCGTTCCAGCCCACGGCGGATGTGCTGGCAGCCCATGCGCCGGGCGCGCGGAGCCTGCTGATCAACACGCCGAACAATCCCACCGGGGTGGTCTGGTCGCGTGACACGCTGGAAACGGTGGCACAGGTCTGCCGTGATCACGATCTCTGGCTGATCTCGGACGAGGTTTACGACAGCCAGATCTGGGACGGCGCGCATCTGAGCCCGCGCGCCCTGCCCGGCATGGCCGAACGGACGCTGGTGATCGGCTCGATGTCGAAAAGCCATGCGATGACCGGCTCGCGCCTGGGCTGGGTGATCGCCCCGCCCGAGGTGATCCGCGCGATTGCCGTGCTGGCCACCAACACGACCTATGGCGTGCCCGCCTTCATCCAGGATGCGGCGCTCTTCGCCCTTCGGCAGGGCGCGGATTTCGAAGCGGCGGTGGCCGAGCCTTTCCGCCGCCGCCGCAGCCTTGCCCGGGCGGTTCTGGACCGGCAGCAGGCTGTCCGGCTGATACCCTCCTCCGGCGCGATGTATCTGATGCTCGATATCCGCGCGACCGGGCTTTCCGGCGCGGCTTTCGCCGAACGTCTGCTGGAGCAGGAACGGATTGCCGTCATGCCGGGCGAAAGCTTCGGCACCGCCGCCGCCGGCCATGTGCGCGTCGCCATGACGATCGAGGACCGGGCCTTCGTCACCGCGCTGGAACGGCTCTGCGCCTTTGCCGCGCAGCGTCAGGCCGCCTGAAGGACGCGCGCGCCAAGTCCGGCAGGCCTTGACGGAAGCCCGCCCCGCGCGGCTTCAAGGCCTGTCAAAACGATCCGGGGCATTCAGGGTGAAGGCAATCGCACGCATGTCGTGATCCGGGCTTCGACACAGGATCGCAGGCATTGCCGCCTTGCAGGGGTCCGCAGCGGCCTTGCATCATGGCCTGCGGCGACGATGCCCTTCCGCCTCGCCCATGCGACCGGCAGATGCGGCCGCCGAGAGGGCTGCACCCGGTCGC
This sequence comes from Halodurantibacterium daqingense, assembly GCF_042666235.1. Taxonomy (NCBI): domain Bacteria; kingdom Pseudomonadati; phylum Pseudomonadota; class Alphaproteobacteria; order Rhodobacterales; family Paracoccaceae; genus Halodurantibacterium; species Halodurantibacterium daqingense. The sequence continues at coordinate 279,080 of NZ_JBHTFQ010000006.1, forward strand.
CGGAACGGGAGCAATACGGGCAGCGGCGCATTCAGGCATGGGCCGCTGGATCCGCCCGGTTGGCGGCTGGCCATGAGGCGCCAAGGCCATGTCCGCAAGCCCGGACGCACCGCCCGACCTTGCGCAACGAAAAAGGGCGGGCCCGATGGACCCGCCCTTCCGCATGATCCCGAAGGGATCAGAAGCGGTACGACACGCGTGCTTCCAGCGTGGTCATCTTCACGTCAACGCCCGAGTCGTTGAAGTTGTCGAAGCGGTGGCCCAGCAGCTGACCGCCGACGGTCCAGTTGTCGGCGAGGAAGTAGTCCACACCCACACCGGCGTAGTAGCCATCGTCGGTGGCGCGGTCGCCGTCCAGATCGATGCGGGCGTTGGCCCAACCACCGGTTGCGTAGATCAGCGCGTTGCCAGCGTCAAAACCGGCGCGCAGACCCAGGCGGGTCATCTGGTCCAGCTTGCCGTAGTCGTTGCTGATGTCGGCCGCGTTGTAGGAGGCTTCGGCACCCAGGACGAACTGACCGAAGTCATAGTCGAAGCCGATGTGGGCACCGCCCAGCACGCCGTCAAAGTCCTCGTCGAGGCCGTTGTCGTCTTCGGCCGTCGCCCAGCCATAGCCCAGCTGCGCACCGCCGAAGATGCCGGTCCAGTCACGGCCCGTCGCAACGACGACCGGAGCCGGAGCCGCTGCCACCGGGGCGGGCTCGATGATCGGCTGGGTCAGACCGCCCGCAAATGCCGGAGCGGCGAACGCGCCAAGCGCTACGGCCGAAGCGGCGGCGTAAAGGGACTTTTTCATGTCTTTTTCTCCTGTCCTTCATTCGTGCAGCCACAATTCGTAACTGCAGCCTGCGGTTCCTTATGAAGGGTAAAATCCGGAAAGGTGAAGGGAGGAACGGATGGGCTTTCAACGGCTTGCGGCGTTCGGCGGGAAACTGCCATTCGCGCGGGCGCCGATCGGCCAAAACCCGCACAACCCTGGATCATCACGGAAATGTATGCGGCCCCGGCCTTGAAAACAGACCGAACCGTTCAGTTGATTTTGCGCCGGAGTGTCTGCCTCGGGCCTCCGCATCCGGCAGCATCCCGAGCCTGTGCCAGAGCGTTCCGGGCGCCCGGCAGCCCTGGGAGGCATGCGCGCGAAAGGACCACGCCCCTGTCGCCCGTCCAGGCGCCTCCGGTGCGCCTCCGGACCCGGGCGGGCACGATCTTCCCGCGCGGCGCCAGCCACCGGCCGCGCGCGGCGACGCGGCCCGCGCTTCCTGACCGGCCGGGCTCATTCACCGGGCGGGCGCAGGGGCACAGGCGCCCCCCGGCCGCCGCGCCAGACCCATCGCCCGAACCGCAAGCCGCGCGAAGTCTCCGCCGGATCGTCGGTATAATACCGCGACCTGCAGGCCGACTCGTCCTCCTGATTCAGGGCAAGGCACAATGCTGCTCCGGGGCGCATCACCTCCTGCAGTTGTGCAACGCTCTGGCGCAGATCGCCCTGCGCCGTCTCGCCGGCACGGACCACCAGCACCACCGCATCCGCCAGCGGCGCGATATAGCGCGTATCGACAACCGGCAGGACGGGCGGGCTGTCCAGCACGATCACGTCGAAGGCCGCCCGCGCCTCGCCCAGAAGCGCAGCGAATCCCTCCGAGGCAAGCAGCTGGTCGGTCGGGCTTTCGGCCGCGCCCGCGCCGAGAATGACCTCCGCACCGCTCAGCGGATCGCGGGCGCAAAAACTCGTGCCGGCTTCCGCCGGGTCGCGCAGGTAATCCAGCAAGCTCAGATCCGGGACCAGGTCCAGCAGGCGGTGCAGCGAGGGACGGCGCAGATCGCTGTCCACCAGCAGCACGCGCTTGCCGGCAAGCGCGTGGGTTCGCGCCAGCGCGAGCGCGAGGGTGCTCTTGCCCTCCTGAGGCAGGCTTGAGGTCACGAGAATGACCTTGCCGCCCTCGCCGGCCAGCATCCGATCAAGCGAAGCACGGAGGCCCCGGATCGCCTCGGGGAAGGGCGAAAGGGGGGCACAGGCCACCATGTCTGCCGGCCGCGACATGCTGGCGGCCAGCCGCGGCACCGTTCCTGCCATCGGCAGATGCAGGATGTTCTGCAACTGCCGCGCCGAGGTGACGCCGCCGATGAAGTATTCCTTCAGAAGCGCAAGCCCCACACCGGCCACCAGTCCCAGCACCAGCGACAGGGCAAGGATCTGGCGTTTGTCCGGAAAGCTTGGATGCAGCGGCACGATGGCGGCCGATACGATCCGGCTGTCCGCCAGTTGCAGATCGGCCTGCACCTCAAGCGCGCGCAGCCTTTCCAGATGCAACTGATACTGGCGCCGGGCGATCTCGGCCTCTTGCCGCAGGGCGAAGGCGGCCGGATCGGGATCCGGCGCCGCCCGCAGTGCCGCCGCCCGCGCTTCGTGCTGCGCAACACTGGCCCGCAGCGCCTGCACCACGCCGAAGGCCGCGCCCGCATCGCCCCGGGCATGTTCCTCTGACGGCGACGACAGCTCCTGCCAGTCGCCCCGCTCCCATGCCGCCTCGGCTGCGGCAAGCCGCTGGCGTGCGGCGACAAGATCCTGTTCGGCCTCCGCAGCGCTGCGGGCCAGATAATCATCCAGCCGCCGCTCGGCCTCGGAAAGGGTGGCCTGCGCCGCATCCAGTCGCGCCAGCAGAACATCGCGCGCCGCCCGAAGCGCGGTGGATTTTGCGGCGACCTGGCGCGCGATATAGGTTTCGACCGTGGCATTCGCGAGATAGGCCGCCCGCGCCGGATCGGGCGAACGCACAGTCACCCCGATCAGATGCGTCAGGCCGCGCCGGCGCACCGTCGTCGCCTCGCGCAGCTGCCGCAGGAGCATCGCTTCGGACGGCGCGGACGCCGCATCGCGCAGCCCCAGCGCCTGCCCCAGACGTTCGCGCAACCGGGGCCGTGACAGGCCGGGATCGGCGGCCTGCGGATCACGCGCGATGACCGCCAGCACCGTCGCATCGGCGCGCAGGATCTCCACCTCGCTGTCCACGCGCGCGCTGTCGCTTGCCGCCGAGCTGGCGCCGCTTTCGCGCGGGTCAAGCAGGTTCTTGTCGGCGGGATCGATCAGCACCAGCGCCGTCGCCTGATAGACCGGTGTGGCGATCAGCAGGAAGGCCATGCCCAGCGCCACCACCAGGGCCGCCGCCGCAAGCACCAGCCCCGCCTGCCGCCGCACCAGCGCGAGCAGATCCTTCACGTCGGGCTCGCGCTCCTGCATGGTGGCGATCTACCTCTTGCGTAGCCTTGGACAGCCGGTCCGGAGCCACCGGGGCCCCGGACCCTTGCCTGTAACACCCCTGAACCGGACCGCGCCGCCCCCTTCGGGCCGTTCCGCGGCAACCTGCAACCACAGGTAGAAGAACATCAGATTTCAGATAATTTCAAGATGAATCGCACGGGCGGCGCCGATGATCATCCCGCAGGCGTCGAACAGGACGAGGGCCGCGAAGGAGATACCCTCGCGGCCCTGCACTGCGCTGTTGTCTGCTGCCGCGGCGCCGGGTCCGCAGCCGCGGGTCTGGCGACAGGCACCTGCGCCTGCCGGCGCGCTGCGGCCCGACGCGACGCTTGGTCGGCGCCCCGGCCTAAAGCAACGGCATCGAGGCGGGATCGCGGGCGGATCCGGCCCGACCTGACCCGGCCGGGCAGGCGCAGCGATATGCCTCAGTCGGCCTTCATCGCCTCGATCGAGATCCGCACCTCGACCTCGTCGCTGACGAAGGGGGCGAACATGTCAAGGCCAAAGTCGCTGCGCAGAAGCGTCGTGGTGGCATCGAAGCCCGCCCAGGGCTTGCCCTCCATCGGGTGTTCCCCCGCCGCGTTCAGCGTTGCATCCAGCACCACTTCCTGCGTCACGCCATTCAGCGTCAGATCGCCGGTGATCAGCGCCGTGTTCTCGCCCGTCACCTCGATCGCGGTCGAGGTGAAGGTGACGGTTTCATCGGCGCCGCCGAAGAAATCATCGCCCATGAAATGCGCGTAACGTTCTTCCCAGCCGGTCAGCATGGTCGTGACGGGAAAGGAAACGGTGACGCTGGAATTGGCCGGGTCTTCCTGATCGAAGGCGATCTGGCCCTCGAAGCCCGAGAACATGCCCCAGGTGGTCGAATACCCAAGGTGATTGTAGGAGAACAGGATCTGACTGTGGCTGGAATCCAGCACATAGCTTTCGGGCGCGGCCTGAGCGGCGGTTGCGGCAAGAACAAGGGCCGAGGCGGCAAGGAACTGTTTCATGATGTCTCCTGTGAATGATGATGAGGCATGCTGCATCTGCGTAAAGGATCGGGCAGCGACGGGCACTTCACAATTGCGCAAAAGCCAACAGGATCTGTGCGGGGCCAAACAGCCCCCGCCCCTGCTGCGCCTTGCCCTGCATCACCGCTTGCATCATGGGCCGGCCCGTGTATAACGCGCCATCCTTCCGCACTAGCGAAACCGGCGTCTCCTCTCGCAAGCGGGCCGCGGAAGGCAAGCCCGCCTCTGAAGTGCGCCCGATATGACTGGAGTGCTACATGCCGCTTTACGAGCATGTTTTCATCTCGCGCCAGGATCTTTCCAACGCGCAGGCTGAAGGCCTTATCGAACATTTCACCGCAGTGCTTTCGGACAACGGCGGCAAGGTCGTCGAACACGAATACTGGGGCGTCAAGACGATGGCCTACAAGATCAACAAGAACCGCAAGGGCCACTATGCCTTCCTGCGTTCGGATGCGCCCGCCGCCGCCGTGCAGGAAATGGAGCGCCTGATGCGCCTGCATGACGACGTGATGCGCGTTCTGACCGTCAAGGTCGACGAGCATAACGAAGGCCCCTCGGTCCAGATGCAGAAGCGTGACGAGCGCGAGCGCGGCGACCGCGGTGACCGCGGTGACCGCGGCGACCGTCGTCGTTGATCCGGCCCAGGAAAGGACCATAACCATGGCAAACAAACCGTTTTTCCGTCGCCGCAAGGTCTGCCCCTTCTCGGGCGACAATGCACCTGCGATCGACTACAAGGATGTGCGTCTTCTGCAGCGCTACATCTCCGAGCGCGGCAAGATCGTGCCGTCGCGCATCACCGCCGTCTCGGCAAAGAAGCAGCGTGAACTGGCCCGCGCGATCAAGCGCGCCCGCTTCCTCGCCCTGCTTCCCTACGCCGTGAAGTAAGGAGACCCTTCATGCAAGTCATCCTTCTGGAACGTGTGGCCAAGCTTGGCCAGATGGGCGAGGTCGTGAACGTCAAGGACGGTTACGCCCGCAACTACCTCCTGCCGCAGGGCAAGGCGCTGCGCGCCTCGGACGCCAACATCAAGTCGTTCGAGACGCAGAAAGCCCAGCTCGAGGCGCGCAACCTCGAAACCCGCAAGGAAGCCGAGGCCGCCGCCGAGAAACTGAACGGTCAGACCTTCGTCGTGATTCGTTCGGCATCGGACGCAGGGGCCCTTTACGGCTCGGTCACCACGCGTGACGCCGCCGAAGCTGCAACCGAAGCCGGTTTCAGCGTGGCGCGCGGCCAGGTCGTGCTGAACAAGCCGATCAAGGATCTGGGCCTGCACACCGTATCGGTCGTGCTGCACCCCGAAGTCACGGTCGAGATCACGCTGAACGTCGCCCGTTCGCCCGAAGAGGCCGAGGTTCAGGCCTCGGGCAAATCCATCCGCGAACTGGCAGCCGAGGAAGAGGCTGCGGCCGAATACGAGATCTCGGAGCTGTTCGATGATATCGGCGGCGCGCAGGACGACGACGACAACTGATCCGCTGCGGATCGACTCGAGGGGCCGCGCCGGCATCGGCGCGGCCCCTTTTCGTTGCCCCCGGAAAGCCCTGACAGGGGGCCGACGGCCGCAGCCACGGGGCGCGCCTGCAGGTTGCAACGGGCGACGGCGGGGCACGTCCGGAGGGCCGCCCTGCAAGATGCCTTCCCTGGCCGCCCGGGAACTGCCGAAACGGACATGTTCGGGAGCGCGATCCGCCGCATCGCCAGAGGCCCCGCCTGCCGAAGATCGTCCGGAGTCCGGGACGGCACGCGGGCCGCAGCCCGACGCAACCACCGCTGACACGGCGGCGCCCCCGGCCATGACGGGCCACGCGGCGCCAGAGGGTCGCCGGCTGCTACCCGCATCTGCCAAAGCCAGGACCTGAGAAGCTCCTGGCAGGACAGAACGGCCGGCACCACCGGGCGCGCCGTCCGCCCAAGCCCACGGCCGCGGCCGTTCCGCACAGGACGGAAGGATTCGACCGCGCGCGCGCGGGACAGCCCCCATTTCCGCGTGCCACCCATCCGGGGGCGTGGATTCGACCGCGCGCGCGCGGGACAGCCGGCATACTGGATACCCGGCGCTGATCGGCACAGCCTGGACCGCGCGTGCGGGACAGCCTCTTGTGGGAGCCAATGCCAACGGCACGAGCAAGCCTGGACCGCGCGCGCGGGACAGCCTCCGCCTTCCTCGCAGTGTCGCGTGCGATCTGCTCGGGGACTGCGACGCGCGACAGAAGGATCCACCGAATTTCCGTCACGCGGCCGGGAGGAGATCCCGGATGCCAGAGCCGTCAGCACGACGCCCGAGGGTCGCCAGGGCCCGCGCGGGCGCCGAATGGATGGACGGGGCGCATCCGTGGCCGTCAAGAGGTGGCGGCGCCGCCGAGAACAGTCGGCTTCGGGCGCTGCCGCGCGTCCGGCAGCGCGGGGACAGGCGGCCGGGGCCGGTAACTCCGCCCGTTCCCATCGTCGCCTGACCTGCAAGCCGTGGAAGGATTTCCGCCGGGTGACAATCGCGCGCCAGTCTGTCAGCTTGTGAGCAACCGGCCGCGCCCGACCCTGCCCCCTTTACCCGGAGACCACATGACTGGCCCCCTCGGCACCTATGCCCTGCTTTTTACCGCCATCGCCCTCGAGGTGGTCGGCACGACCTTTCTTCAGCGGTCCGAACAGTTCAGCCGTCTTGTGCCGACGGCCCTGATGGTGCTTTCCTATCTTGGCGCCTTCTACTTCCTGTCGCTGGTGCTGCGCGTGATGCCGGTGGGCATCGCCTATGCGATCTGGAGCGGGCTTGGCATCGTGCTGATCTCGCTGATCGGGCTGGTCCTGTTCCGGCAACGGCTTGACCTGGCCGCGGTGGTCGGCCTCGGGCTGATCATCGCCGGGGTTCTGGTGATCAACCTGTTGTCGAAATCGGTTCAGCACTGAGACCAGCCGCCGCCTGATCGAAGCCCCCGCACAGCAAAAGGCCGCCCGAAGGCGGCCTTTTTCGTGGTGCCTTGCGGCGATCACATCTGATCGAGCGCCTCGACAGCTTTCTGAAGATCGTCCTTCGAGACTTCCTTCTCGGTCACCTTGGCGCCGGCGACGATGTGATCGACGACCTTGTCCTCGAAGATCGGGGCACGCAGCTGCTGCTGCATGGCGGCGTTCTTCTGGATGAACTCGAAGAAGGCACGTTCCTGACCCGGATACTGACGGGCCTGAGCCAGAACCGCCTGGGTCATCTCGGCATCCGTCACCTCGACTTCGGCCTTCCGGCCAACTTCGGCCAGCAGAAGCCCCAGACGCACGCGGCGCTCGGCCAGCGTCTTGTGCTCGTCCTTCACCTCGATCTCGCCGTGGTTGTGGTCGTGCACCTCGGGGTTTTCGTCATGCCACAGCTGGTGGGCAATCTGCTTGGCCTCGGCTTCGACCAGGCTCGGCGGCAGGTCGAACTTGACCATCTCGTCGAGCTGATCCAGCAGCGCACGTTTGAGAACCGCGCGCGCGGCGCCATTGTATTCGGCCTCCAGACGCTCGGCGATCTGGGTCTTCAGCGCCTCGAGGCTGTCCGCCCCGAACTGCTTGGCCAGATCGTCATTGATCTCGGCAGCCTTCGGACCCTTCACGGCCTTGATCTTGCATTCAAAGACGGCATCCTTGCCGGCCAGATGCTTGGCACCGTATTCCTGGGGGAAGGTCACGTTGACATTCACCTCGTCGCCCGCCTTGGCGCCGACAAGCTGCGCCTCGAAGCCCGGGATGAACGAGTTCGAACCCAGCACCAGCGGGTAATCCTCGGCGGCGCCACCCTCGAAGGCTTCGCCATCGACCTTGCCGAGGAAGTCGATCACGACCTGATCGCCTTCGGCTGCCGCGCCCTCCTTGTCCTCGAAGGACTGGGCCGTTTCGGCGAGGTTCTTGAGCGCATCCTCGACGGCCTCGGCCTCGGCCTTGACCACAAGGCGTTCCAGCGTCACGACCGACAGATCGGTCTCGGGGATCTCGGGCAGTGCCTCGTAGGACATGGCGACGACGACATCATCGCCTTCCTTCCAGTCCTCGTTGGTCATCTTGACGTCGGGCTGCATGGCCGGGCGGTGGCCGGTCGCCTCGAAGTGCTCACGCATCGCGCCGTCGATCGCATCCTGCATCGCATCGCCCAGCAGGCGCTGCCCGAACTGCTTGCGCAGGATGGCCAGCGGCACCTTGCCCTTGCGGAAGCCCTTGATCTCGATCTCGGGCTGGGCCTCGACCAGTTTTTCCTGCACCTTGGCGTCCAGCTCGGCCGCGCTCACGGTGATCGTGTAGCTGCGCTTCAGGCCTTCGTTCAGGGTCTCAGTGACCTGCATGTGTTCGTCCTTCTTTCCCATCCTGGTGCGGGTGGAGGGACTTGAACCCCCACGCCTTGCGGCGCCAGAACCTAAATCTGGTGCGTCTGCCAATTTCGCCACACCCGCATAACCTGCAAGGCAGCCCGAAGGCCGCCCCGAAAATCCGCGCCCTTCTAGCAAAGCTGCACCCCGGATGCGAGAGGAAAAGCGCGCGGCCTACACGATCTCGCGCAGGACCGCGGGAAGCATCTCGGGCAGATCCTCGGCGGTCAGCCCCGGACCGAAGCGACGCGCGGCCTCGACATGCAGCCAGGCGGCCTGTGTCGCGGCCTGGAAGGGCGCCATTCCCCGCGCCAGAAGCCCTGCGGCAAGGCCCGACAGCACATCGCCCGCGCCGGCCGTGGCAAGCCAGGGAACCGCCCGCCCATAGACGGCGGCACCCAGCCGCACCCGGCCCGCGGGATCGGCGATCACCGTGTCGGGGCCCTTGAAAAGCACGGTGCAGCCGGCCCGCGCCGCCGCGTCCCGTGTGGCATCGACCTTGGAATAGGCCGGGCCCGTCATGGCCGGCGCTTGCAGGCGTTCCGCGATATCGGGAAAGAGGCGGGCGAATTCGCCGGCATGGGGCGTCAGCAGGCAGCCCCCGTGCAGCGCCGCAAACAGCCCCCGGTCGCCGGCCAGCAGCGTTAGCGCGTCGGCATCAAGAAGCGTGGGACGACGGGCCGCCAGCGCCGCCGCCACCAGCCCGCCCTCGCGCGCACCAAGGCCAAGACCGGGGCCGAGGCACAGCGCGCTGATCCGCGGATCCGCGCAGAACGCGGCAAGCGCAGGGCCATCCGCCACCGGTCGCAGCATGATCGCATCCAGCCGGGCAGCATTCTCCGCAATCGCCCCGGGCGGGCAGGCCAGGGTCACAAGCCCCGCCCCGATCCGCAGCGCCCCCCGCGCCGCCAGCCGCGCAGCCCCGCCCCGCCCGGCCGGACCGGCCAGAACAACCGCGTGACCATGCGCATACTTGTGGCTTGCCGGCCCCGCAGCCGCCTTGCGCAGAAGGTCGGGTTCGGCCTTCGCCTCCTGCACCATCATGTCATGCGCGACCGGCGGGCCGGCCGCGTCATCCAGCCCGATATCGCCCGTCACCAGATGGCCACAGGCCCATGGCCCCCGATCCAGCACATGCCCCAGCTTGGGGCGGTGAAAACTCACCGTCAGATCGGCGCGCAGCACCGCGCCACCCGCCAGCACCCGCCCGCTGTCGGCACAAAGGCCCGAGGGGATGTCGATCGCCACCACAGGCGGGCGCCGGCCCGCGCCCCCGGGCTGGAAAGGCGCGAGGATCTCGGGCTGCAGTGGCCGGACAAGGCCGGTGCCGAACAGGCCATCGACCAACAGAGAGCAGCCCTCGGTCTCCACGCGCGCCGCCGGCCAGGGCAGAACCGTGCCGACTGCACACCAGCGATCATGGTTGGCCTTGGCATCCGGGGGCAAGCGGGCGGGATCGCCCAGCAGAAACAGCGTGATCGCCCATCCGCGCGCCTGCAGAAGCCGCGCAACCACGAAGCCGTCGCCGCCATTGTTGCCGGGGCCACACAACACCAGTGCGCGGTGCGCCCCCTGTGCAAGGTCGGGCCAGTGCGCCTCGACTGCCGCGACCACCGCCGCCCCGGCCCGCTCCATCAGCACTCCGCCGGTGACATGGCCACCGGCGATCCAAGCCTCTTCAATGGCGCGCATTTGGGCAGAAGTAAGCAGTTCGGTCATTTCTTGCTCCATATCTGCTTCGCAAACTGCCTTTGCGCTGTGCTTTTTGCACATTTATTGTGCGTTACCATCGGATTCCCGTATGCCGCACCGTTACGTCAATCGTATCCGATTGTCGCGCCGACAGGGAAGTGGTCTGAGGGTCCCAAGCGGTCAGGCGAGGAGTCGAGCATGAAAAAGATCGAAGCGATCATCAAACCCTTCAAACTCGATGAGGTGAAGGAAGCGCTTCAGGAAGTCGGCGTGCAAGGCCTTTCGGTGATCGAGGTCAAGGGCTTCGGCCGCCAGAAAGGCCATACGGAACTGTACCGCGGTGCCGAATATGTGGTCGATTTCCTGCCCAAGGTGAAGATCGAGGTCGTTCTGGCCGACGACCAGGTCGAGGGCGCGATCGAGGCGATCATCTCGGCTGCCCGCACCGACAAGATCGGCGATGGCAAGATCTTTGTCAGCCCCGTCGAACAGGTGATCCGCATCCGCACCGGCGAAACCGGCGAGGACGCGGTCTGAATTCGGGCCTCCCGGCCCAAAGGCTCAACGAAAGGGAAGAAGTTTCATGAGCAAGGAAAAGGTTCTTTCGCTCCTCAAGGATGAGGACGTCGAATATGTGGACATCCGCTTCACCGACCCGAAAGGCAAGCTGCAGCATGTGACGATCGTCGCCGATCTGGTCGATGAGGACTTTCTTGAAGAAGGCTTCATGTTCGACGGCTCGTCCATTGCCGGCTGGAAGTCGATCGATCAGTCCGACATGAAGCTGATGCCGGATACCGAAAGCGCCTATATCGACCCGTTCTATGCGGAAAAGACGCTTTGCCTGCATTGCAACGTGGTCGAGCCCGACACCGGCGAGGCCTATAGCCGCGATCCCCGGTCCACCGCGCTCAAGGCCGAGGCCTATCTGAAATCCTCGGGCATCGGCGATGCGGCCTATTTCGGCCCCGAAGCCGAATTCTTCATCTTCGACGATGTGCGGTTCAGCGTGAAGATGAACAAGGTGTCCTACGAGGTCGATGCGATCGACGGCGCCTGGAACACCGACACGCAGTATGAACAGGGCAACTCGGGCCATCGTCCGGGCATCAAGGGCGGCTATTTCCCCGTCAACCCGATCGATGACGCCCAGGACCTGCGCGGCGAGATGCTCTCGACCATGAAGCGCATGGGCATGAAGGTGGACAAGCACCACCACGAGGTTGCCTCGTGCCAGCACGAACTGGGCCTGATCTTCGGAACGCTGACCAAGCAGGCCGACGAGATCCAGAAGTACAAATACGTCATCCACAACGTCGCCCATGCCTATGGCAAGACCGCGACCTTCATGCCGAAGCCGATCAAGGGCGACAACGGCACCGGGATGCACGTGAACATGTCGATCTGGAAGGACGGCAAGCCGCTGTTCGCCGGTGACAAATACGCCGACCTGAGCCAGGAGGCGCTGTGGTTCATCGGCGGCATCCTGAAGCATGCCAAGGCTTTGAACGCGATCACCAACCCGGGCACCAACAGCTACAAGCGCCTGATCCCGGGCTTTGAGGCTCCGGTTCTGCGCGCCTATTCGGCCCGCAACCGCTCGGGTTGCGTCCGTATTCCGTGGACGGAATCGCCGAAAGCCAAACGTGTCGAGGCCCGCTTCCCCGATCCGTCGGCGAACCCCTACCTTGCGTTCTCGGCGCTGCTGATGGCCGGCCTTGACGGGATCAAGAACAAGATCGATCCGGGCCCGGCGTCGGACAAGGATCTCTACGATCTGCCGCCGGAGGAACTGGCCGAAATCCCGACCGTCTGCGGCTCGCTTCGTGAAGCGCTGGAGGCTCTGGAGTCCGACCACGACTTCCTGCTGGCCGGCGACGTGTTCACCAAGGACCAGCTGGAAGGCTACATGGCGCTGAAGTGGCAGGAGGTCTATGCCTACGAGCATACGCCCCACCCGATCGAGTTCCAGATGTACTACTCCTGCTGACCGGTTATACATGACGGAAAGCCCCCGCCCCGGCGGGGGCTTTTCCTTTGGGCGCCCGCGCTGACCCTTGCAGGGCCGGCTCGACCCGAAAGCCCGCCCCAGCAAAGCCCGCGGCCATTCGCCCGGCGCTGCCAGCTGCCCAAGCCCGCGGGGTGGCTGGAAGGGCGCGCGCCGCGATCTCCGCTTTGCGCCAGGACAGCACGATCTCGGGCAAGGCCCGGGCGGGACGATCCCGAGCAGGTCGCCCGGCGCCTGACGATGCAAGGCCCCCTGACCGTCCTTTCCCGATGGTGGGACGCGCGTGTCCCCTCTGGCCCGGCGCGATCCCGAGGGCCGGAACGGCTGACCCTCTGCCCGATGGTGCGTGTGCCCTTTCCGTCACGCCTCCTCCGGCACTCTGCCCACCGACCGCGACTGGCGGCGAGGGTAGGAATGGGATGATTACCTGCACGGATGCGCATTCGCTCGAGAAGCGTCTGCAGCGGGGCTCGGCCGGCGTCGGAAGAAAAAGGCGCCTGCACGCTCATCTTCCGTTAACCGCTTCCGGTCATCATCACGCGATCAGGAGAGGAAAGGAAACGTGATGTCGCCTTCGGTAAACGAACGGATGCTGATCGAGCAACGCGTCAGCAACGAAATGAAATCGCCCGTGGTGGCCTATCTGCTCTGGTTCTTCACCGGTGGTCTTGGCGGGCACCGCTTCTATCTGGGCCGCACGGGTTCGGGCCTGGCGATGCTCGGCCTCACCCTTGTCGGCCTGCTTGCCAGCGCCATCCTCATCGGTTTCATTCCGCTTGCGATCGTCGGCATCTGGCTTCTGGTCGACGCCTTCCTGATCCCCAAGATGCTGCAGGAGGGACGCAGTGCGCTGCGGGAGAAGCTGATCCTGGAGTTTCGAACCCCCGCACGCTGAGGCCCGGCCGCGGGACTGCCGGGGCCGAGGATCCTAACCGGAAAACCGCTGGCGCAGCGCCCGGTCCACAGCTGCGGGCACGAACTTGGACACGTCTCCGCCCAGGCGGGCGATTTCCTTGACCAGCTTCGAGGCAATTGCCTGATGCCGTGCCTCGGCCATGAGAAACACTGTCTCGACTGACGAATCGAGCGCGCGGTTCATTCCGACCATCTGGAATTCATATTCGAAATCCGCAACCGCGCGCAGGCCCCGGATGATGACGCTGGCGCCCACGTCGCGCGCGCAGTCGATCAGCAGGTTCTCGAACGGATGGGCCACGATCTCGGATCCCGTCGCCTGCGAGAGGGCGGCGCATTCCGCTTCGATCATCGCCACCCGCTCCTCCAGCGAAAACAGCGGGCCCTTGTCGCGGTTGATGGCAATGCCGATCACGAGCCGATCGACCAGCAGCGCCGCGCGCTTGATGATGTCCAGATGACCATGCGTCACGGGATCGAAGGTCCCGGGATAAAGGCCGATGCGCATGCTGCGTCCCCCTGCATTCTGCCCGCGCTGCGGGTCCGGGCACGGCGCCAGCGCCCCATGCTTGGGCCGCACGCAACAATATTGCGAGGCCGAATGCAAGGGGCTAGCCACCTTCGCCGCACACGGGCGCTGCGTCAGTGACCCATGATCATGCCTTCAAGTGCCTCTTTTTCCATGCTGAGTTCGGACAGACGCGCCTTGACCACATCGCCGATCGAGATGATTCCGACCATCTTGCCGGCCTCCAGCACCGGCATGTGCCGGAATCGTCCGTCGGTCATGCGTTGCAGCACCGCATCGGCGCTATCATCCCGCGCGCAGGCCACGACGCGGGTGGTCATCATGCTTGACACCAGTTCCCCAAGGCATTCGGGTCCCCGGCGGCCGATTTCGCGCACGATATCGCGTTCGGAAATGATGCCGGCAACCTCGGTCCCGTCCTCCGAGACGACAAGCGAGCCGATGCGAAGCTCGGACAGGCGCCGCGCGGCTTCGCCCACCGTGGCATCCGGCGCGATATGGGCGACCTGATCGCTGGCTTTCATCCTGAGGATCTGATGGACAAGCATGGCTTCCTCCCGTGTTGCCTGTTCACAAGCGTCGCCCCGGCTGCGACAGTCTGTCAAGTCATCCCTTCGAGTCGCCCCACTTCCCGGCGCACACCCTGGGCCAGCCGCTCGGCAAAGCGGTTGAGCCGCACCAGCCGCCGGTCGTCCACGTGCCGGATCAGATAGAAGCTTCTGGTCAGGCAGAAGGTTCCGGCCAGCACCTTTTCCAGTTCCGGCGCCGATGGTAGCGCGAAGTCATGCACCACCCCGATCCCTGCCCCCGCCCGAAGCCAGTTGAACTGCACCGAAACCGAATTCGATCCGAGCGGAACACCCCGCGCGCCCACCTCGGCCAGATAATCCAGCTCCTTGTCGAAGATCATGTCGGGGATGTATCCGACCAGACGGTGCTGACCCAGATCCGCCAGCGACCGGATCGGCGGGTGACGGGTCAGATAGTCGCGATGCGCCGCAAGATGCAGGCGATAATCCGTCAGCTTCTGAACGCTCAGCCGCCCGCCGCTCGGGGGGCTTACGGCGATGACCATGTCTGCCTCGCGGCGCGACAGGTTGAAGACACGTGGCAGGGCGACAATCTGCACCTCGAGCCCCGGGTTTTCGTCACAGATCGCGGCAAGGACCTGCGGCAGCAAATAGTTCGCACAGCCATCCGGCGCCCCGATCCGCACCTGCCCCGTCAGGCCGGCGGCATCGCCGCGAAGCGCGTCCTGTGCCCCGGCGACAGCCTGTTCCGTGCGCACTGCGTGATCAAGAAGCTGCTGGCCGCGATCTGTCAGCGCGTAGCCCTGCGGTGACTTGGCGAACAGTGGCACCTCCAGCCGCTCTTCCAGCCGGGCGACACGCCGGCCCACTGTCGCCGGATCTATGCGCAACAGGCGGGCAGCACCCGACAGGCTTTCGGCGCGCGCGACCGCGAGAAAAATGCGCAGATCATCCCAGTCGGACAGCTCCATCGTTGCATCCTTGCAAAACGCTTTTGGTGATTTGCCGCTGTTCAGCGCAAAAACGCAAGGCTACCTTGGGGCGGACAAGGAGGATCACCATGCAGGAACTGACCCACTGGATCAACGGCAAGCACGTCAAGGGGACGTCGGGCCGTTTTGCCGACGTGTTCAACCCCGCCACGGGCGAGGTTCAGGCACGTGTGCCCCTGGCAAGCAAGGCCGAGTTGGACGCAGCCGTTGCCGCTGCCGCCGCCGCGCAGCCGAAATGGGCCGCGACCAATCCGCAGCGCCGCGCGCGGGTCATGATGAAATTCGTCGACCTGCTGAACCGCGACATGGACAAGCTGGCCGAAGCCCTGAGCCGTGAACACGGCAAGACCATTCCCGACGCCAAGGGCGACATCCAGCGCGGGCTTGAGGTGATCGAGTTCTGCATCGGTGCGCCGCATCTTCTGAAAGGCGAATTCACCGACAGCGCCGGCCCCGGCATCGACATGTATTCGATGCGTCAGGCGCTTGGCGTGGTGGCGGGGATCACGCCGTTCAACTTCCCGGCCATGATTCCCTTGTGGAAGATGGGCCCGGCGCTGAGCTGCGGCAATGCCTTCATCCTCAAACCGTCAGAGCGTGACCCCTCGGTGCCGCTGATGCTGGCGGAACTGATGCAGGAAGCGGGTCTGCCCGACGGTGTGCTTCAGGTCATCAATGGCGACAAGGAAAGCGTGGACGCGATCCTCGACAACCCCGAGATTCAGGCCATCGGCTTCGTCGGTTCGACCCCGATCGCGGAATACATCTATGGGCGCGGCTGCTCGAACGGCAAGCGGGTGCAGTGCTTTGGCGGCGCCAAGAACCACATGATCATCATGCCCGACGCCGATCTTGATCAGGCGGCCGATGCGCTGGTGGGCGCGGGCTATGGCGCTGCCGGCGAACGCTGCATGGCGATCTCGGTCGCGGTGCCGGTGGGTGACAAGACGGCGGATGCGCTGATCGAAAAGCTGATCCCCCGCATCGAAAAGCTGAAGGTCGGCCCCTATACCGCCGGAAACGACGTGGATTACGGCCCGGTCGTGACCGCGCAGGCAAAGGACAAGATCCTGTCGCTGGTCGAAAGCGGCGTGGCCCAGGGCGCGAAGCTGGTTGTCGACGGGCGCAACTTCAATCTTCAGGGATATGAAAGCGGGTTCTTCGTCGGCCCGCATCTGTTCGACCACGTGACCACCGACATGGACATCTACCGGCAAGAGATCTTCGGCCCGGTGCTGTCGACCGTGCGGGCCAAGACATATGAAGAGGCGCTTGGCTATGCCATGGACCACGAATACGGCAATGGCACAGCGATCTTCACCCGCGACGGCGATACCGCCCGGGACTTCGCGGCCCGGGTGAATGTGGGGATGATCGGGATCAACGTGCCGATCCCGGTGCCGCTGGCCTATCACACCTTCGGCGGCTGGAAGAAGTCGGCCTTCGGCGACCTGAACCAGCACGGTCCCGATGCGTTCCGCTTCTATACGCGCACCAAGACCATCACCTCGCGCTGGCCGAGCGGCATCAAGGAAGGTGGCGAGTTCAACTTCAAGGCGATGGAATGAGCAAGGGGCCCCGCATCTGCGGGGCCTTTTCAACTGCCCTCGATCCGGCGGTAACGCTCGCTCTTGCGGCCAAAGAAGCCTTCGATCCGGCCGAGCGCCGCGCCCAGGGCCGAAAGCCCCTCGACCAACCCGCGCCCCCCCAGTACCGGGATCGCCAGCAGGTTCGCCACGCCCCTGAACCCGCGGCCGAATGCATAGACCGTCGTGCGCATGGCGTGCCGGCCCCGGCTTGCCTTCGTAAATCCGGCCTGGAAATGCGACCGTTCGGCATCCCGCGCCCGCTGAAACACATAGGCCGGCAACAGCCGTGCCTGCGGCACGGTTTCCTCTACCACGGCATCAAGGATACGCCCCAGCCGCCAGCCTCGTCCGATGGCCTGCTGGGAAAACAGCATGTCCTCGCCACCGCCCGCCGCCAGCCGCACATCAAAGCGCAGCCCATCCTCGTGCAGCCGCGTGGCCCGGCACAGCCAGTTCGAGGTTGCGTAAAGATCGGTGGCATCCCCACCCCTTGCGATGCGGCGCACATGCCGGCGATGGCTGCGCGCGGCGCGAAACTGCAGGCCGTCGAACACCATCTTCTGCGTGATGTTCAGGGCACCACCGGGCAGCTTGGGCCAGACGATTCCACCCGCCAGATCAAGGTCGCGCTGTGTGGCGCCGGCGTAAAGGCGCGCGATCCAGTCCGGATGGGCCTCCTCGTCATCATCAATGAAGGCGATCCAGTCCGCGCCCATCTCAAGCGCCGTTTCCAGGGCGCGGTTCCGCGCGGCAGCGATGCCGCGCTGCGGCTCGGTCACCGCGACGATACCGGCGCCGGGGAACGCATCCAGCACCGGCTGGATCGACAGCTCGGGCGCGTTTTCCACCACAAGAAGCCGCAGGCGTGTGCCTTCGGGCACCTCTTGCACCACAAGCGAGGCAAGCGCCGCCTTCAGCATCTGCGGCCTGCCCAGCGTGCACATGGCGATAACGATAAGGGTCATTCTGCATCCCGTGTTCATCCGCTGCCGACTGTGGCGCAGGACGCGGAAAATGCCAACTGCCCGATGCCTTGCAAAACTCTTGCAAGGATTGGAAACTAAACAATCGTTCAATTCTGGCAGGGAGGAAGCCATGGATTTCGCACTGACCGAGGAACAGACCGCGATCTTCGAAATGGCGCATGCTTTCGGAGCCGAGCATATCGCCCCGCACGCGCGGACCTGGGAAGCCGAGGGCACGATCCCGCGCAGCCTGTGGCCAGAGCTTGCCGCACTGGGGTTCGGGGGGCTCTATGTCTCGGAAGAGACGGGTGGCGCGGGCCTTGGGCGGCTGGACGCAACATTGGTCTTCGAGGCGCTGAGCATGGCCTGCCCCTCGGTCGCGGCCTTTCTGTCCATCCACAACATGTGCGCCACCATGATCGACCGTTTCGGCAGCGCCGATCTGAAGGCGCGCCACCTTGGCCCTGCGGTCACGATGGACCGGATCTTTTCCTATTGTCTCACCGAACCCGGCAGCGGCTCGGACGCTGCGGCACTGCGGTGCCGGGCGGTGCGGGATAATGCGGGCTTCCGCCTCACCGGGACCAAGGCCTTCATTTCCGGCGGCGGCTATTCCGACGCCTATATCGTGATGGCGCGCAGTGGCGGCGACGGACCCAAGGGAATTTCCGCCTTCATCGTCGCGGATGGCAGCCCCGGCCTGTCGTTCGGCGGGCTGGAGGACAAGATGGGATGGCGCAGCCAGCCCACGCGACAGGTTCAGCTTGACGATTGCCCCGTGCCCTCGGACGATCTGCTGGGCGAGGAAGGCGCGGGCTTCCGCTATGCGATGGCCGGGCTGGACGGTGGGCGGTTGAACATCGCGGCCTGTTCGCTGGGGGCCGCGCAGTCGGCGCTGAACATGACCCTTGCCTACATGTCGGAGCGCCGCGCCTTCGGGCAGCCGATCAACCAGTTTCAGGCCCTGCAGTTCCGGCTTGCCGACATGGAGATCGAGCTTCAGGCCGCCCGAACCTTTCTGCGGCAGGCGGCATGGAAGCTTGACCAGAAGGCGCCCGATGCGTCGAAATTCTGCGCCATGGCCAAGAAGTTCGTCACCGAAGCCGGCAGCCGCGTCGCCGATCAATGCCTGCAACTTCACGGCGGCTACGGCTATCTGGCGGATTACGGGATCGAAAAGATCGTGCGGGACCTGCGGGTGCACCAGATCCTTGAAGGCACGAACGAGATCATGCGCCTGATCACGGCGCGGCACCTTCTGGCAGAGCAGCGCTGATGGACGATATCCGCATCCGCATCGAAGGCCGCGCCGGGCGCATCACCCTGACCCGGCCCCAGGCCCTGAACGCGCTGAGCCACCCGATGTGCCTGGCCGTCGAACAGGCGCTGGACGGGTGGCGCAGCGATCCTGAAGTCGCACTGGTGCTGATCGATGCCGAGGGGCCGCGCGCCTTTTGTGCCGGTGGCGATATTGCAGACATCTGGCGGGCCGGTCAGCGCGGGGATTACGAACATGCCCGCCGCTTCTGGTCGGATGAATACCGGATGAACCTGGCGCTGCATCGCTACCCCAAGCCGGTGGTCAGCCTCATGCAGGGGTTCGTTATGGGCGGCGGTGTGGGGATCGGCTGTCACGGAAGCCACCGGGTCCTGGGCGAAAGCGCACAGGTCGCCATGCCCGAATGCGGGATCGGCCTGATCCCGGATGTCGGCGGCACCTTTCTTCTGGCCCGCGCGCCGGGGGCACTTGGGGCCTATCTGGGCCTCACGGGCGCGCGGATGGGGCCTGCGGATGCCATCCTGACCGGGTTTGCCGATCATCATGTGCCCGAGGCCGACTGGCCCGGGCTGGTGCGGGCGCTTGTCACCACGGGCGATCCGGCGACAATTCCGGCGGCGGCCACAGCCCCGCCCGAAGGCCGGCTGGAAGGCCTTCGGCCCGTGATCGATCGCGTTTTCTCCGCGGCCAACCTGGGAGCGATCCTTGATGCACTTGCCGTTGATGGAGGCACTTTCGCACAGGGAACCCGTGCGGTGCTGGCAAAGAACTCGCCGCTGTCGATGGCGTGCACCCTGGCCATGATCCGGGCGCTTGGTCCGGAGGCCGATCTGGCCGCGGCGCTGGCCGGGGAGTATCGCTTCACTTTCCGCGCCCAGGAAAAGGCCGATTTTCAGGAAGGCATCCGCGCGGCGATCATCGACAAGGACCGGACGCCGCATTGGCGTCATGCCGGCGCTGCCGATGTGGCCGAGGCCGAGGTGCAGGAACTGCTCGCCCCGCTGGGGGATCGTGAATGGACAGGAGAACAGCAAAGATGAACATCGCCTTCATCGGACTTGGGAACATGGGCGGGCCTATGGCTGCCAATCTTGCGAAGGCCGGGCACAGGGTCGTGGGCTTCGACCTTGTCGCCCCCTGCCCGCCCGGCGTCGCCTCCGCCGCCAGTGCAGCCGAGGCCGTTGCCGGTGCCGAGGTCGTCATCACCATGCTGCCCAACGGCGAGATCCTGCGCGGCGTCGCCGCCCAGATCATCCCGGCCCTGAAGTCCGGCGCGGTTCTCGTGGATTGCTCGACGGTCGATGTGGAGAGCGCACGGGCCGTGGCGGCACAGGCCGGCGAGGCAGGACATATGGCCATCGACGCCCCGGTTTCAGGAGGCGTGGGTGGCGCCACCGCCGGAACGCTCACCTTCATGGCGGGCGGCCCCGCCGAGGCGTTCGACAAGGTGCGTCCGCTGTTCGATATCATGGGCCAGAAGGCCGTCCATTGTGGTGGCGCCGGTGCCGGGCAGGCGGCAAAGATCTGCAACAACATGATCCTGGGCGTGACGATGATCGCGACCTGCGAGGCCTTCGCCCTGGCCGACAAGCTGGGGCTGGACCGCGGCAAGATGTTCGACGTGGTCTCCACCTCGTCCGGCTACAGCTGGTCGATGAACGCCTATTGCCCCGCGCCGGGCATCGGCCCGCAAAGCCCGGCCGACAACGGCTACAAGCCCGGGTTCGCGGCGGAACTGATGCTCAAGGATCTGCGTCTGGCGCGTCAGGCGGCCGAAGCGGCGGATGCCGATACGCCGATGGGCAGCCTTGCCGCCGCGCTTTACGAAACCTTCGTCGAACAGGAAGACGGCCGTGGCCGCGACTTTTCCGCAATGCTCCCGCGGTTCGAGACACGAGGCCGCAGTTAGATATTAATGATTGAATACGTGCATGGAATCCGGGATGATGAGACATCTTTAACAGGAGGTAACCATGTTCGAACGCAATGTCGGCGGCTATGATCGGGCGCTGCGCATTCTCTTCGGGGCGGCGCTTCTGGTCGGCTTCGTGCTGCACACGGATGCGCCTTATCGCTGGCTCTATCTTCTCGGGCTCGTGCCGCTGGCAACCGGCCTTCTGCAAACCTGCCCGCTCTACAGTCTGCTGGGCATGAATACCTGCGCTGCACGAAAATAGGCCAGCCCAGGCGCGGAACCGCCCCCGGTTTGCCGCGTTGCTCCTCCGACCCACAAAAACGTGACCCGTCTTGTCGGAGGACAACATGACACCTCGCAGCCTAGCGATTGCTGCGGCCTGCCTGCTTTTGCCTGCCGCAGCCGCACATGCCAACTGCCCGCCCGGCGATAGCCCCACCGAGGTCTGCGCCGCGGCGCTGGCTGATCTTCCCATCTCGCCGGCCCTGCACGAAATGGAGGCAGGCTATCAGGTCGGCGACACGCTGCCCGCCTATCAATACAATATCCTGTTCAACCCGCAGTATTACGGCCTACCCCCGGTTGACGGCTACTGGCGCTACTATCGCGTCAATGGCGAAATTTTCCGGGTTCATGCCGCGACCATGGAAATTCTCGAACAGGTCACGGCACAAAGCGCTATGCTGCGGTGATGGCGGCCTATTCGGCCGCGACCTTGCGCGGCCGAAGCAACGGCTTGAGGTAATGGCCGGTGTGGCTGCGGCCAATCTCGGCCACCTCTTCAGGCGTGCCGGTCGCCACAACCTCGCCACCACCGTCACCGCCTTCGGGGCCGATGTCGATGATCCAGTCTGCCGTCTTGATCACATCCAGATTGTGCTCGATCACCACCACCGAATTGCCCTGCTCGACAAGCTCGTGCAGGACTTCCAGAAGCTTGCGCACATCCTCGAAATGCAGCCCGGTCGTCGGCTCGTCAAGGATATAGAGGGTCCGACCGGTTGAACGGCGCGACAATTCCTTCGACAGCTTGACGCGCTGCGCCTCGCCGCCCGACAGCGTGGTCGCCTGCTGGCCGACCTTGATGTAGCCCAGGCCCACCCGCATCAGCGCGTCCATCTTCTCGCGGATACCGGGTACGGCCTGAAAGAAGCCCTGCGCATCTTCAACCGTCATGTCCAGAACGTCGGCGATGCTCTTGCCCTTGAACTGAACCTCCAGGGTTTCCCGGTTGTACCGTTTGCCCTTGCAGGTTTCGCAGGTGACATAGACATCGGGAAGAAAGTGCATCTCGATCTTGATGACGCCGTCGCCCTGGCAGGCCTCGCAGCGGCCCCCCTTGACGTTGAAGCTGAAGCGCCCGGGCTTGTAGCCGCGCGCCTTGGATTCAGGCAGCCCGGCAAACCAGTCGCGGATCGGGCCGAAGGCCCCGGTATAGGTGGCCGGATTCGATCTGGGTGTCCGGCCGATCGGCCGCTGGTCGATGTCGATCACCTTGTCGAGCTGTTCCAGCCCCTTGATCGTCTCGCAGGGTGCGGGTGTCTGGCGGGCGCCGTTCAACCGCATCGAGGCGGTCTTGAACAGCGTCTCGATGGTCAGCGTCGACTTGCCCCCCCCCGATACGCCGGTGACACAGACGAACTTGCCCAGCGGGAAATCCACGGTCACCTCGCGCAGGTTGTTGCCCGTGGCCTTGACCACCGTCACCTTCTTGCCGTTCCCTTTGCGCCGCAGCTTCGGCACCGCAATCTCGCGTGCGCCCGAAAGATATTGCCCGGTCAGGCTGGCGGGATCGGCGGTGATCTCGGCCGGGGTGCCCTTGGCGACCACCTGTCCGCCATGGACGCCGGCACCGGGCCCGATGTCAAAGACGTAATCCGCTTCGCGGATCGCCTCTTCGTCATGTTCGACCACCAGAACCGTGTTGCCCTGATCGCGGAGGTTCTTGAGCGTGGTCAGCAAGCGGTCATTGTCCCGCTGGTGCAGGCCGATCGAAGGCTCATCAAGCACATAAAGCACCCCCGTCAGCCCCGAGCCGATCTGGCTTGCCAGCCGGATCCGCTGGCTTTCGCCACCCGACAGGGTGCCCGCGTTACGCGCCAGCGTCAGATAATCAAGGCCTACGTTCACCAGGAACCCGAGCCTTTCGCGGATTTCCTTCAGGATTGCCCGGGCGATTTCGTTCTTCTGCTTGCTCAGGCTTTCGGGCGCGGCCTCGACCCAGGCAAGCGCCTCGCGGATCGACATCTGAACCACCTGCCCGACATGAAGCCCGCCGATCTTGACCGCCAGCGCCTCGGGCTTGAGCCGGTAGCCACCGCAGGCATGGCAGGGACGGTTGTTCTGATAGCGTTCGAATTCCTCCCGCACCCAGGCGCTGTCGGTCTCGCGCCAGCGCCGCTCCATGTTCGGGATCACGCCTTCAAAGACGCGGCTGACGTTATAGACGCGGCCCCCCTCGTCATAGCGGAAGGGGATTTCCTCGTCGCCCGAGCCGAACAGGATCACCTGCTGCACATTCGCCGGCAGATCCTTCCAGGCCTTCTTCTTGTCAAACTCGTAATGCTTGGCAAGCGACTCGATCGTCTGGGTGAAATAGGGGCTTTTGCCCTTGCGCCAGGGTGCGATCGCCCCGTTTGACAGCGACAGCGCGGCATCGGGCACCACGAGGCGTTCATCGAAGAACAGTTCGACGCCAAGCCCGTCGCACTCCGGACAGGCGCCGAAGGGGGCGTTGAACGAAAACAGCCGTGGCTCGATTTCGGGGATGGTAAAGCCCGAGACGGGACAGGCGAATTTCTCGCTGAAGGTGATGCGCTCGGGCTCGCCTTCGGCCGGGGCGGTTTCCAGCACCGCGATCCCGTCGGCAAGGTCAAGCGCGGTGCGGAGGCTGTCGGCAAGGCGCGTCTCGAGGCCCTCGCGCACCACGATCCGATCCACCACCACATCGATATCGTGGCGGAACTTCTTGTCGAGCGTGGGCGGTTCATCCAGATCATGGAACGCGCCATTCACCTTGACGCGCTGGAAGCCCTGTTTGCGCAGCTCGGCGAATTCCTTTTTGTATTCGCCCTTCCGGTCGCGGATGATCGGGGCAAGAAGATAGGCGCGCGTGCCCTCCTCCATCGTCATTACCCGGTCCACCATGTCCTGCACCTGCTGCGCCTCGATCGGCAGGCCGGTGGCGGGTGAAAACGGGGTGCCGACGCGGGCGAACAACAGCCGCATGTAATCATAGATCTCGGTGACCGTGCCCACGGTCGAACGCGGGTTCTTCGAGGTCGTCTTCTGTTCGATTGAAATTGCCGGTGAGAGGCCCGAGATGTGGTCAACGTCGGGCTTCTGCATCATGTCCAGGAACTGGCGCGCATAGGCCGAAAGGCTCTCGACATAGCGGCGCTGGCCCTCGGCATAGATCGTGTCGAAGGCCAGGCTCGATTTGCCGGACCCCGAGAGGCCGGTAATCACGACCAGCTGATCGCGCGGGATGTCCACGTCGATATTCTTGAGGTTATGCTCGCGCGCGCCGCGAACCTCGATCATCTTCTGTTCAGGCATCCCCGGTCCCCATTCGGCAACAGACCCAGAGATAGGCGAGAGCGGCCGAGTCTCCAACCCTAAAATGTGAACAAGAGGTGAACAGGCGTGAATTGGCGCAGGGGTTGAGGCCCCCGCGCCGGGCCTTCAGAAGTGCAGCGCCCTGCCATAGGCGGAAAGCACGCTTTCATGCATCATTTCGGACAGGGTCGGATGCGGGAAGACGGCATGCATCAGGTCCTCCTCGGTGGTTTCCAGCGTCCGCCCGATCACATAGCCCTGAATGAGTTCCGTCACCTCGGCGCCGACCATATGCGCGCCCAGAAGCTCGCCCGTCCTGGCGTCGAAAACGGTTTTCACCAGGCCTTCAGGTTCGCCAAGCGCAATGGCCTTGCCGTTGCCGATGAAGGGGAAACGGCCCACCTTGATCTCATGCCCGGCCTCTTTTGCCTTGGCCTCGGTCAGGCCGACACTCGCGATCTGGGGATGACAATAGGTGCAGCCGGGGATCGAGTTCGGCTTGATCGGATGCGGATGCCCGCCTGCGATCAGTTCCGCGACCATGACGCCTTCATGGCTGGCCTTGTGCGCAAGCCAGGGCGCGCCGGCCACGTCACCGATGGCATAAAGCCCCTCGACACCCGTGCGGCAGTATTCATCGGTCACGACATGGGTGCGGTCGATCGTGACACCCAGGTCCTCCAGCCCGAGGTTTTCCACATTCCCCACGATCCCCACGGCCGAGATCACGGTGTCGAAGTCCTGCGTTTCGACCTTGCCGTTCTGTTCGATATGGGCCGTGACCTTGCCCTGCCCCCGGTCAAGCTTCTTGACGGCGGCCTTTTCCAGGATCGTCATGCCCTGCTTGACGAACTGCTTCCTGGCGAAGATCGCGATTTCCTCGTCCTCGACGGGCAGGATGCGGTCCATAACCTCGACAACCGTGGTCTGCGCGCCAAGCGTGTTGAAGAAGCTGGCGAATTCGATGCCGATCGCGCCGGAACCGATCACAAGCAGCTTCTTGGGCATCCGTTTCGCCACCAATGCTTCGCGGTAGGACCAGACAAGATCGCCGTCCGCCTCGAGCCCCGGAAGCTGGCGCGCGCGGGCGCCGGTGGCCAGGATGATGTTCGGCGCGGTCAGATCCTCGGTGCCCTTGTCGGTTGTGACGGTGACCTTGCCCTTGCCGGTCAGCCGCGCCTCGCCCATCACCACGGTGATCTTGTTCTTCTTCATCAGATGCGCAACGCCCGACGACAGTTGCTTTGCCACCCCACGCGAACGTTTCACCACCGCGTCCAGGTCGAAGCTGATGCCATCGGCCTTCAGCCCGAACTCTTTCGCGCGGTGCATCAGATGAAACACCTCGGAAGATCGCAGCAGCGCCTTGGTCGGAATGCAGCCCCAGTTGAGACAGATCCCGCCCAGATTCTCCCGCTCGAGGATGGCGACGGACAGACCAAGCTGCGCGGCCCGGATGGCGGCCACATATCCGCCTGGCCCCGCACCGATCACGATCACATCATAGGCCTTCGCTGCCATGCCGCATCCTCCGCGCTGAAATTGGTTTAGCGTTAAACCACTTTTTGCCGCTATTCAATCACTCTGCGGCCTCGGCCTGCAGTGCGCTGACGGCCGCGCGATATCCCCCCTGCGCGAGAAAGGCCTCTTCCTCGGGCGTGCTGCTGCGCCCCAGCGCCGCGTTGCGGTACGGAAACCGGCCGAACCGGCGGATGATGCCACGATGGGCGCGGGCATGAACAAGGGTTTCAGCCCCGGTTTCCGGCATCCGCGTCAGCACAAGGCGCACGCAACGTTCCTGATCGGCAAGGATTTCGGAATGCATCAGCGGCAGATAGAAGAACTGCCGCGCGGGTTCGGCAACACGTAGATCCCAGCGCATGTGGATGGCACGTTGTGCCGCCCTGCGGGCCAGCTGATCAGTTGCGAAGGCGCGCGGATCCTCGCGGAACATGTTGCGCGGGAACTGGTCGGTCAGGATGATATAGGCAAGGACCCCTTCGGCGCTGCATGCCCCGCGATCAGGTGCCCCGCGGCGCGCCTGTTCCCAATGCGGCAGAAAGCGCTGGCGAATTTCGTCGTCCAGCGCTTCGCTGCTCTCGTACCAGCCCTTCGGCCCGACGTCCTTCAGCCAGAAATCGAGGATTGCGGCGGTTTCAGGCATGGCGGGTCCTTTCGGTGACGACGTTCCCAAGGGTTGCACGGCACGGCCGCTCTGGCAACCTCTGGTCCCTCACTCTTGCGCGGGTTCGGTTTCGGTCGATTCCTGCGCGACCTCGAACACTGCCTCAAGCGCCACGGCCGAACCGACGGGCGAGACGGTGGCAAATGTGCCGGTCTCCTCGACCGCCGGCGCGGGACGCTGCGTTGCACGCCAGCCGGCATAGCCGGTCAGGGCCGCCAGCAGAACGGCAATGTAAAGGAAGAAACCGTTGGTGCCGACAAGGCCCATCATCCAGGCGGTGATCGGCGGCCCGGCAATCGCCCCCAACCCGTTGATGAACAAGAGCCCGCCCGAAGCCGCTGCCATGTCCCGCTGATCCAGAAAGTCGTTGGTATGCGCAAGAAGCAGCGAATACAGCGGGTTAGACACGCCCCCCACGATCAGGGCCAGCACCAGAAGCAGCTCGAACCGCGGGTTGAACAGCACCGGAAACACCATCGACACCGCCCCCACCAGCGCCACCATCAGGATAAGCTGGCGGCGGTCCATCCGGTCAGAGATCCGGCCAATCGGATACTGGAACAGCAGCCCGCCCAGATAGATCGTCGCCACGAAAAGCGAAATCTGCGCGACGCTGAGCCCGGCCTCGGTTCCCCAGACCGCCGCCATCCCGAAAAGCGCCGAGAACACCCCACCCATCAGGAAGATGCCGATGCAGCCCAGGGGCGATGCGATGAACAGGCGCCGGAAGCTCATGCTCTGGGTGGTCTCGAAGACCGGCGCCGGGCTGACCGACAGAAGGATCGGCGTGAAGGCCAGCGACACGAGCACCGACGGGAGCACGAACAGCAGATAGCCGCCTGCGTCGCCCAGAACCATCAGCCCCTGCGCGCCGATGATGCCGATCATCTGCACGATCATGTAGGCCGAAAGCGCCTGCCCCCGGGTCTCGTTGGTCGCGGAGTTGTTGAGCCAGCTTTCCGCTGTCACATAGACGCCCGAAAAACAGAAGCCCATGATCACGCGCATCAGGATCCAGGCAGCCGGATTGGGTGCGACCGCGTAAAGAACCAGCAGCGCCGAGATGAGCGAACCGAGCGCCGCAAAGACCCGCACATGCCCCACCCGGCGGATCAGTTCCGGCGCAAGCCGCGATCCGAACAGGAAGCCCACGAAATAGGCAGACATGACGATCGACATCTCGAAGGTGCTGAACCCCTCGATCGCACCGCGCACCCCCAGAAGCGTGCCCTGGACGCCGTTGCCGACCATGAGGAGCATGACGCCCAGCAAAAGCGCCCATGAATTGGCCAGCACCGCGAACATGTCGTCCCTCTCTCTTCCTGCCCGGTCTTTCTGCACGCGCCCGCAGGATCCCGCAGCGCGCCACGCGACGCTTCTGCGCCCGATAGCGTCTCCGCGATCCGCCTGCTCAGGGGATCAGCAGCGACGCATCCCCATAGGAAAAGAACCGGTATTCCTTTTCAATGGCATAATCGTAAACCCCCTGCATCCGTTCCCGGCCCATGAGCGCCGAGACAAGCATCAGAAGGGTCGATTTCGGCAGATGGAAGTTCGTCATCAGCGCGTCGGTGACGCGAAAGCGATAGCCCGGATAGATGAAAATGTCGGTTTCGCCCTGCCAGGGCTGCATCCGCCCGGCCTCGTCCGCGGCGCTTTCGATCAGCCGCAGCGCCGTTGTTCCAACCGGGATGATGCGTCCGCCCGCCGCCTTGGTCGCATTCATCTCGGCCGCAGCCTTGGCCGTGACTTCCCCCCACTCGGCGTGCATCCGGTGGGTGGTCACATCCTCGACCTTGACCGGCAGGAAGGTGCCGGCACCGACATGAAGCGTCACCTCGGTGAACTGCACCCCGGCCTCGGCCAGCGCAGCAAGAAGCGGCGCATCGAAATGAAGCGAGGCCGTGGGGGCGGCGACCGCCCCGGTGCGGCGTGCGAAAACGGTCTGGTAATCCTCGTTGTCCTGACTGTCGGCGCGGCGGCGCGCCTCGATATAGGGAGGCAACGGCATGGCGCCCGCCTGGGCGAGCGCCGCGTCGAAATCCGCGCCTTCGAGGTTGAAGACCAGTCGAACGGCCTCGGCATCGCGCGCCGCGACCTGGGCGGAAAGGCCGGCAGGAAAGGTTATTTCATCCCCCGCGCGCAGCTTGCGCAGCGGTTTGGCCAGCGCACGCCAGCCACCTTCGGGGGCAGGATCAAGCAGCGTCACCTCGACCCCGGCCTCGACCGGCCCCTCGGCCGAGATCCGGTTGCGGCGTCCGGACAGGCGCGCCGGGATGACCTTGGTGTTGTTCAGGATCAGCCGGTCGCCCGCGCCCAGGACCGAGGGCAGATCATGCACATGCAGATCGCGGATGCTGTCGCCCTGCGCCACCAGCAGGCGCGCCGAACTGCGCGGCTTGGCCGGGCGCGTGGCGATCAGATGCTCGGGCAGATGGAAGTCGAAGTCGGAAAGCTTCATGGGTTCTCAACGCGATTGGCTGACGGCCGGGCTGTCGGAGAGCGCCGCGGCAGGGCGGCGCAGCAGATCACGGGTCGGACCGGGCAGCAGGATTGAAAGCGGGTTGACGCTGACGGCAGGCGCCTCGACGGGGCCGGCGAGGGCATAGTTGAAACCGAACAGCCCCTCGCCCGGACGTGCGATCAGGCTGCCCATGACGTTGATCAGAAACACGGGCGAAACCACCCCCTGCATGTCAAGCCTCTTGCTGGCAGAATCATAGACCCCCGCGAGGGTCACGCCCAGCGAGGGGCCGGTTGCGGCGCCCCTGATGATCTCGATCCCCTGCGGCGTCAAGCGGAACTGGGCGGTGGTTTCGCTGAAGACGATCCCCTGCCCGTTCAGCTGCTCCAGAAGTCCCACGATGCTCAGCGCACCCAGGATCTCGGCCAGTGCCGGCGCGCGAATGATGCTGAGCGGCCCCAGATGCAGGGCGCCGTCAAAATGTCCGCGCCCGCGCGGCACCAGCCGCAGCGTCATTGCCCCGCCGGCGACCCGATCCGCCAGCCCCGCGGCCGCAAGGACACCGCCTCCGTCCGCAGCCGTGACTTCGATCATGCTGCGGTTCAGGGGCACCCCGTCCGGCGACAGAAGCGGCGTGATCTTTCCGCTGACCGCAGATCCGCCATTTACCCGCGCCTCGAACAGGCCGTTGAGTCCGCCCTGGGTCGACATGCGCCCGTCAAAGCCGGTCAGTGCCAGCCCCTCGGCCACCAGCACCCGATCAAGGCGCAGCCGGATCGGCCCGGCCTGCATCGACTGCCCCCCGCGCCCGGCCCCGTCAAGGGCTGGCAGGCCGTCGCCGCGCAGATCAAGGGTTCCGCCCGTCACCTCGATCCCCAGCGGCTGCCCGGGGCCGCGTCCGCGCAGGACGACCGGCGCATCAAGCCAGCGCCCCAGCCGCACCCGTGACAGACGCAGCGCATCAAGCCCGCCGTTCGCGCCAAGGGCCACCGCCCCCTCGCCCGCAAGGCCCGGCGCCGACAGTTCGATCCGGGTGACATCCGGCTGTGCGCCAAGCGTCGCCGCAAGGGCAAGCCGACCCGGCACCTCTGGCCCCTTCGACCATCCCACCGCGGGGATCGCAAGCCCAAGCCCCAGAAGATCCGAGTCGAGTTCGAACCGGGGGGCTTCATCCGGGCGCAGCACGGCGCGGAAATCGGCGCTCCCGCGCCCCGAGATCAGCCCGGCGGGAAGTGCGGGGGCAAACTGCGCCACGGCCGCGGCAGAAAGCTCGGCACGGCCCTCGAGGCGGCTGCCCATGCCCGCCGCCGCGGGCCCCAATGGCTGGGTCCAGACGGCATCGAAGGGAACCTCACCCAGCCGCCCCGGTCCCGCGATCCGCAGCAGCGCGGGCGTGACCTCGATCGTCATCTCGTCCGATCGAAGCTGTTGCCCCGGCACGATCCGGTCCGACTGCACGTCCGAGAGACGGCCGGTTACATGATATTCAACCTGATCGGGCGGCACGCCCCGCATCAGCGGAAACCGCAGCACCGCCTGCAACTCGGCGCGCCCCTCGGCCAGATCGACGGGCCGGCGCGCCCGGCTGAGAAAGCCGAACGGCGGTTCATCCAGAAAGGCCAGCGCGGCAGTGATGCTGCTTTCGGTGTTCAGTTTCAGCATGGCAGTCGCGGGCCGCTGGGTCACATCGGCCACCTGAAAGACGCTGTCGCGCACGTCGATCAGCCCGCCTTGTGGCGCGGCCACCTGGCCGGCATCCAGCACCATCGTATAGGCCGTGCCCTCGATCGCCGCATAGCCACGCCCCGACAGGATCGGCGGCATGGTGCGCAGGAATCGCACGTCGGCATCGCTGAATTCATAGCCCACCGCCAGCCGCGGCTCTTGCCCCGGCGCAAGCCGCAGCGCGCTCGTGACATTATAGATCAGGCCGGTCTGCACATTCTCGACCAGCCAGTTGCGCATTCCGCGCACCAGTTCGGGCGGCCAGAGCGCAAGCAGGCGGTCGTGGGTGATTTCGTTCAGCGCAAGATCCAGCGCCAGATCCCAGCCTTCGGGCAGCGCCGCAACGCGCCCGGTCGCGGAAAGGCGGCGCCCGTCCTCGATCAGCACCAGCTGGCCCAACGTGGCGGAAAACGGCGAAAGCGCCACCCGAAGATCAACTGCGCCCTCATCAAACCGCACCGGCTCGGCGAACAGGCCCTCGGGGTCGATCTGCACATCCGCAAAACGGAACTGGCCCAGCAGCGTTTCCGGCAGGCCCCGGTCGAAATCCCGCAGATAGGCGTGGCCTTCGGCGCGCAGGCGCAGCGTCGGGCTGTCGATACGCAGGTTGTTGAACGCCAGCCGGTCCGCTTCGGCATCATATTCCAGATCCAGCCGCGCCGTGTCAAAGCCGATCGCCCGCATTCCGGCCTCGGGGCGCAAGGCCCCGGCGCCAAGGCTGAGCCCCCCCTGAAGCGCGCTGATGGCGCCCTTCGCGTCGATCTGTGCCGTCAGCGCCCCCGAGATCGGCGCTTCGAGCACCGAAAGCCAGGCAAGGGCGGCGCTCTGGGCCGCAATATCGCCGGCCGCCACGTCCTGAAACCGGACCTCGAGCGTTGCCTCGGGGCCTGCGCGCTGGCTGACGAACCGCAGTTCCGCCTCGGCCGGGGTGCCCCAGGTCCCCGTCATCCCGAACCCGAGCGAGAGCGAAATGGTGCTGTCGTCCTGCACCACCGCGATCCGTCCGTCCGTCACCTGCCATGTCTCGCCCGCACGCGCATCCTCAAGCGTCAGCGCGAGCTTCTCGGCCTCGATCCGGGTGATCCCGCGCAGCGCGGGCAGCTCGAAGGCACGGTCAACAGCGTCCAGAACCTCGGCAAGCGATCCGGGCCCGCGCAGATCCGCCTGCCCCAGCGCCAGATCGAAACGCCCGTATTCATCCCGGCGCAGCGTCGCGTGCCCCCCCGCCAGGCGCAACACCGTCGGCCGAAGCTGACCGGCCAGCAGTTCGTCCCGCGACAGCCCCGCCTCGAGCACCGGGATCCGCGCGATCGGCTCGCTTCCGCGTTCTGGTGCCAGCAAGACGAGATCACGCAGCACCAGGCGCGGCACAAGCCCGCGATCGATCTGGATCTCGGCCCCGCCAAGACGCAGCGCCAGACGCGTGCCAAGACCCGCGTTCAGCCGGATCTCGGCCTGGGTCAGGATCCAGCCCGGCACCGGGACCGGCCGCCCCGTCAGCGACAGGAACGTGATCCCTGCGGTCAGGGCCAACATCAGCATGCTGGACAGAAGCCAGATGCCGAACCGGGCCCTGCGCCGTCGGCCGCGGGGGGGTCGCCTGGTCTCGGAGTGCCGTGCCTGTGGTTTCACCCGCCCTGCCGCTTTGCGAGAGGTCCCTGCCTCGTCTTTATCTTTGGCTCAGGACAGCTAAAACAGGAAGCAACTTCATTGCACAAGGGACATGACAGGACATGAGCATGATTGCGCCGGGCACCCTCGCCCCCGATTTCACCCTGCCCCGCGACGGCGGCGGAACGGTCACGCTTTCGGCCCTGCGGCCGAAGCCGGTGGTGCTGTATTTCTATCCCAAGGACGATACTTCGGGCTGCACGCGGCAGGCGATCGGCTTTACCGAAGCGGCCGACCAGTTCGAAGCCGCCGGCGCGGTGGTGCTTGGTGTCTCGAAGGACAGCGCCGCCCGGCATGACAAGTTCGTGGCCAAGCACGGGTTGAAGGTCGCGCTCCTGTCGGACGAGGACAGCGATGTCTGCGAACGCTACGGCGTCTGGACCGAAAAGAGCATGTACGGGAAAACCTACATGGGAATCGAGCGGACGACCGTCCTGATCGGCGCCGATGGCACCGTTCTGCGCGTCTGGAACAAGGTCAAGGTGCCCGGTCATGTCGAGGAGGTTCTCGAAGCGGTGCGCGCCCTATGAAGACGCTGACGGAATGCGCGGTCGAGGTGCTGCAAACGGCCGATGGCCGCGCGAAGACCGCCCTCTCGCGCCAGCACGCTGCGCGCTGGTTCGCGGCCCGGGCTGAAGGGGTGCCGCTGCCGGTAGGCACTGCCTGCCCGCCCGACAGGCCGGCGCGACCACTGCGCCCCGAACTGCTTGCGCCGCGCGATGTGCCGCGCCGCCGGCCCGGAACGCCCGAAGGCCGCATCGCGCTGCTGCATGCCGTGGCCCATATCGAGCTGAACGCCGTTGATCTGCACTGGGATATCATCGCCCGCTTTGGCCATGTTCCCATGCCGCCGGGCTTCTATGATGACTGGGTCAAGGCTGCGGATGAGGAATCCAAGCATTTCAATCTGATGTGCGACTGTCTTGAAGCACTTGGCAGCCATTATGGCGCGCTTGCGGCCCATGCGGGGATGTGGCGCGCCGCCGAGGACACCGCCGAGGACCTTCTCGGGCGGCTCGCCGTCGTGCCGATGGTGCTCGAGGCCCGCGGCCTGGATGTCACCCCCGGCATGATCGACGTGTTCCGTCGGGCGGGGGATGACCGCGCGGTTGCCGCGCTCGAAACCATCTATGCCGAAGAGGTCGGTCATGTCGCCTATGGGTCCAAGTGGTTCAACTTCCTCTGTGGACGGGACAATCTTGATCCCAAGGATGTGTTCCATGGCCTCGTGCGCAAATACTTTCATGCGACGCTGAAACCGCCCTTCAATGACGAAAAACGGGCCGAGGCCGGATTGCCACCGGATTTCTACTGGCCCCTGGCCGAGGAGGGCTAGTCACAGCGTCCATGGCGTTCTGGGGGACGGCAGGTGAAGGTCCGCTGCAAGGGATGCAGAGCCCCGATGCAGGCACAGAGGCATTCCGCGGTGTCGGCAGGATTCCGCCCAATTTCACTCTCTTTCCGCGCGAATCCGCCAAGATATTTTTAAGATGTTGCAGGAAAGCCGCCCCCTTTGTAACCACAGCCAAGGTTGCAGACATCCGGAAGCGGAGCGCAGCCTTCAGGGATGGGGCAAACGGGACAGAATCATTGAAAACTCGTCTTAGCAACCGACTGAACGCATCGCTTGAGCGTTGGTTCCCGGAGCGTCGGCTTTTTCTGCGTTCGGATACCGAGACCCGCTTCATCAGGCTGCGGCCGTTGACGCAGATCGGCATCCTTGCCGGAAGCACGGCGGTTGTCGGCTGGGCGATCATCGCTTCCGCAGTGATCATGATGGACAGCATCGGCAGCGGGAACATCCGTGATCAGGCCAAGCGCGAACAGATGGTCTATGAGGCACGTCTCAATGCGCTTTCCGCCGAGCGGGACCGCCGCGCCGAAGAGGCCGCGATGGCGCAGGAACGCTTTGCCATCGCCATGACCCAGATTTCCGACATGCAGTCGGCGCTTCTGGCCTCGGAAGACCGGGGCAAGGAGCTGGAAACCGGCATCGACGTGATTCAGAAGACACTCGGCCGCACCGTGCGCGAACGCGATACCGCCCGTGCCGAGGCCGAGGCCCTGACGCTGGCGCTTGCCGAGCAGACCGGTTCGGCGCGCACCGATACCGCCCGTCTGCACGATATGGAAGAAACGCTCGCCTTCCTCAGCGCCGCGCTCGGTGCGACGGCCGGCGAACGCGATGCCATCGCGCAGCTTGCGGTTCAGGCCCGCAATGAAACCGAGATGGTCGCTCTCGAGAAGCGACTTCTCGAAGAGCGTAACGACGAGATCTTCTCGAAGCTGGAGGAAGCGGTCACCGTCTCGATGGAACCCCTGGACCGCATGTTCCGCGCCGCAGGCCTGTCAACCGAGACGCTTCTGAACCAGGTCCGGCGCGGCTATGCCGGCCCGGATGCGCTGACCCCGATCGGCGTTTCCACCAAGGGCACCGGCGATCTCGACCCGGAGGAAGAACGGGCGAATGCCATTCTCAACAGCCTGGAAGAGATGAACCTCTACCGCATGGCGGCGCAGAAGGCCCCCTTCGCCGCCCCCACGCCCAGCAACGTTCGCTTCACCTCAGGCTTTGGCAATCGCCGTGATCCCAAGACCGGCGGGCGCCGGATGCACGCGGGCGTGGACTATGCCGGCCCCAGCGGGACAGCCATCCTGTCCACTGCCGATGGCGTGGTGGTCGAGGCGGGCTGGAACTCGGGCGGTTACGGCAACATGGTCAGGATCCGCCACGAATTCGGCATCGAAACGCTTTATGCGCATATGTCGCGAATCCACGTGAAGGTGGGCGAAAGAGTCTCGCGTGGCGATCGGATCGGTGATATGGGCAACACTGGACGCTCGACCGGAACACATCTGCACTATGAAGTGCGCCTGGGCGGTCGCGCGGTTGATCCCATGAACTACATCAAGGCGGCACGAAATGTTTTCTAAAAGCAGGATCCAGGAGCCGGGCCCCAAGAAGGCACCCGAGGCCGAATCCCCGGCCACACCCGAAATGCAGACGAGGCCCATGAACGACTACAGCTCTCCCGCCAAGGCGAAACCCGCAGCCTCGATCCTCTCGTCGGATCTGACCATCGTCGGAAACCTCAAGACCACGGGCGACATCCAGGTCGAAGGCACGGTCGAAGGCGATATCCGCGCCCATCTTCTGACGGTCGGCGAACAGGCGACCATTCGTGGGGAGATCGTGGCCGATGACGTGGTGGTGAATGGCCGCGTCGTGGGCCGCGTGCGCGGGCTGAAAGTGCGGCTGACCTCGACTGCCCGGGTCGAAGGCGACATCATCCACAAGACCATCGCAATCGAGTCCGGCGCGCATTTCGAAGGCTCGGTGCAGCGTCAGGAAGACCCGCTCAGCAGCGGCGGACAGGCGCGCCCCGGCCAGCAGCAGGCGCCCAAGCCGCAGCCGCAGGCGCCCCAGTCCTCGCCGGCCGTATCGCAGGCTGTTGCCGCAAAATCGGGCGCGGGCGAGCGCTGAGACGACCAGAGGTCAGCTCAAGGGCGTCCCGTTCGGGCGCCCTTTTTTGCGCCAGCATCAGTGCCCCGGGCGACCCGACGCGTAGCCAGGGGTTTTCAGCCTTCCACGCAGCCTCGCGGCGGCCGCGCCTGGTTCGGCCCACGGCGCGTCGCTGCGCTGCGGGCGCATGTCCTGGGCGCGCGGTGCTTCTGAATGTGGAAGCAACACGATGAGTTGTTCCCCCCAGGACCGAGCGCGCAGCCCAAGAAGCCGCACCAGCCTGCCGCACGCGCCTCTGGGGGCGTCCCCGGGGATGTGGGTCGAGAGACCGCATCCCCGGGCGCGGGATGGGGCATTCCATGCCGAAACACATCGCCGATACATCCGGGGACCCGGAGTTGCCGGGACCCAGCCTCAGAAAACTGCACGGCGATAGAGATGCCAGCTGGCATGGCCAAGAACGGGCAGCGCAACAAACAGCCCCAGAAACACCGGCAGCATCGCCGCAAACAGACAGATCGCGATCACCGCTGCCCAGATCAGCATGACAAGCGGATTGCCCAGCACCACCTGGACACTGGTGATCATCGCAGTGACGAAATCCACCTCGCGGTCCAGAAGCATCGGCAGGCTGACAACCGTTGTTGCAAACAGCACGCCCGCAAAGACCGCACCCACCAGGGTTCCGAAACCCAGCATGGCCAGCCCGTGCGGCGTCAGGAACACGGCATAGGAAGTGCTCACCTCCGTCATTGCCTGCAGCCCCAGGAACAGCGCGAAGATCATGTGCGCAAGAAACATCCAGAACAGGAAGAACACCACGATCACCGCCGACATCGACGGGATCTGACGATCCTTCTGGCTGAGCACGACCCCGAGCACCGGGCCCCAGGCGAGGCCTTCACCGCGTTCGAGCCTGCGGCTGACCTCGTAAAGCCCGACGGCGGCGAAGGGCCCGAGAATCGGAAAGCCCACGGTCACCGGCACCGTCCACCAGACGCGGCCGCTGATCCCCAGCGCCAGCCACAGAACGATCCCGCCGGCAACGTAGACTGCGCTGAAGAACATGCCGAAGGCGGGGGCACGACGATAGTCGTTCCAGCCCTGCCGCAGCGCCCAGACAAGATCATCCAGCGTGATGTGGCAGATATCCGCCGCCTGTCCGGGCGGCACAAGATCGGGATGCGTCATTGGCCCCTCCTCTGGCGATGCGCCACCAGAGGCTAATCGGCGGCCGGAGTTGAAGCAAGATGATCCTGCCCGCGCATCAGATGCACCGAACACGGCGCATGGCGCACCACCTGCACGGCGGTGCTTCCCATCAGGATCCCGCGGAACCCGGCACGGTGCGAGGCGATGACGATGCAGTCGACGTCGTTTTCCTCGGCCCATTCCACGATGCTGCGGCCGGCATTTCCTTCGATCAGCACACCATCGCCGCGCGGAAATCCGGCTGCATGCTTGTCAAGAAGCGCCTCGATCGCCTCGCACAATTCGTCCTGATAGCCCGGGGGCATGTAGGACAGCGCGAAGGGTGGCGCCTCTTCCATGACATGCATGAGCGTGACGCGCGTATCCGGCCCCGAAAGCGCCCGCGCAGCGGCCAGCGGTCCGGCGGGATCGCGATCGTGTTCATCAAAGGCAAGCGGGACGAGAATGTGCTGGTACATGCGGACTCCTCTGGTTTGGCACGATCCTGCCCATCCCGGCATTCCGCGCCTTGATGCAGATCAGCCGCCAACCGGTCTGATCCCGATCCAGCCTTGCACAGCGCTCTGCCCCTGTCACGCATGGCCACGGAACAGCCGGCCCATGGGCGGGTTGATAGCCGTGGCAGGAAAGACGGAGAGCCGAGATGACCAGCGGATTGCGCTTTGGCCCCCTTGGGCACGAGGCTCTGCATCTTTGCATCGACATGCAGCAGCTTTTCGACAGGGGCGCGCCCTGGGCGATGCCCTGGATGGCGCGGGTCCTGCCGACGGTGCACGAGATCGCGAGCCATCACGCCGCGCGGACGGTCTTCACCCGTTTCATGCCGCCCCGCCAGCCCCGGGACATGCCGGGCGCCTGGCAACGCTATTATGAGCGCTGGGCCAATGTAACCCTGGCGCAGCTGGATCCGGCGCTTCTGGACCTTGCGCCGCCGCTGCAGGCGCTTTGCCCGCCGGCGCGGGTGCTGGACAAGGCGGTCTATTCCCCCTGGACCGAGGGGCACCTTGACCGGATGCTCGCGGGCAGCGGCATCAACACGCTGGTCATCACCGGGGGCGAAACCGACGTCTGCGTGCTGGCAACCGTCATGGGCGCGGTGGATCGCGGCTTCCGGGTCGTGCTGGTCGAGGATGCGATGTGCAGTTCGAACGATACGACGCATGATGCGCTGCTTTCGCTTTACCGGTCGCGCTTCGGCGCGCAGATCGAGACGGCCGATGCCGTCTCGGTGCTTCTGAACTGGGATCCCCCAGGCTGATCGCCGTCAGTTTCCGGGTGTGGCCCCGGGCGGCGGCAGCAGCGTCTCGGCATCGACTTCGGGCATGTCGGTGCCCTGGCCCGGCCAGCTGCAGGCGTAAAGCCCCACTGCTGCAAGCAGCAACGCCAGTGCAGCGATGATCCACAACGACCGTTTTGTCTCGGTCCGGTCAACGGGCTTTCGTGGCTGTCTCATGGTTGGTCTCCTGCATCACGTTCCGGTCAGGATCCAAACCCGAACCGGACGGATTTGGATCCATCCGCAGGCCGATTTCCGCGCGCGGTGGTCAGACCAGCGATGTCACCCAAAGCACGGTGGCATCTTCTTCGCTGAGGGAAATGACATTGTGGCCCATGCTGGCGTCATAATAGGCGCTGTCACCGCGGCGCATGTCCACGGGTTCGTAGAATTCCGTATAGAGCCGGATCACACCGGTCAGCACGAACAGGAATTCCTCGCCGTCATGGCGGACCCAGCCGTCGAAATCCTCGAACCGGCGGGCGCGGATCCGGGCGCGATAGGGCAGCATCTGCTTGCGCGTCAGGCTTGGGGCGAGAAGCTCGTGTTCGTAGGTCACCGTGGCATGACCCTGCCCTTCGCCGGCGCGGGTCACGGCCATCCGCCCGTTGACCTGCGCACGACTGGGGGGTGTGAACAGTTGCGGCACCGAAATTGCCAGCCCCTCGGCAAGTTTCTTGAGCGCCTCATAGGTGGGCGACATCTGCCCGTTCTCGATCTTCGAGAGCGTGGAGCGCGCAAGCCCTGCCTGTTTTGCCGCCTGTTCGAGCGTCCAGCCGCGCGCCTTGCGCAGTTCCCGCACCCGCGCGCCAAGGTTCAGCGGCTCCACCGCGACCGGGGCGCCACCCTCGCGGGCGATGCGGATGATGCTTTTGGGCTCGTTCGCGTTCATGCCTGCGCCATAATCCACGGGAGGACGTGTTGCAACGCTCGCAGTCACGCCCGGGATCAGGCCGCGCCCACAGGACCGGCCATAAACGATTGTCGTCGGCCCGCGGCGATGGCAGGTTGGCGCCGGATTCGGGGCCTTCCGCCTTGCCAGCCTTTCCCGCGCGCGCGCCGACCTGCCGTCGCCCGTTGCCCATTCCGCAAGGAGCTTTGTCATGATCCGGCTCGACATCTTTTCCGATCCCGTCTGCCCGTGGTGCCATATCGGCAAGGCACTTCTTGACCGCGCACTGGAAAGGCGGCCCGGCCATCCCTTCACTGTCGAATGGCACCCTTTCCAGCTGAATCCGGACATGCCGCCCGAAGGCATGGACCGGCGCGCCTATCTGGAAGCCCGGTTCGGAAGCCGGATCAAGGCCGCCGAGGCCCATGTGGCCGTGGCCGAAGCGGCCGAGGCGGCGGGGCTGCAACTGGACCTTGGCGCGATCACCCGGATGCCGAACACCCTGGATGCGCATCGCCTGATCCATTGGGCAGGGCTTGAGGGGGCGCAAAGCCGTGTCGTCTCGGCGCTGTTTCGCGCCTATTTCCGCGAGGGGCGTGACATCGGCGCCACAGAAACCCTCGGTCAGATCGCCGCCGGCGCGGGAATGGATCAGGCGGTGGTGACGCGGCTGCTGGCATCGGATGCGGATCGCGAGACGGTGCTTGC
Source organism: Halodurantibacterium daqingense (assembly GCF_042666235.1). Classification (NCBI taxonomy): domain Bacteria; kingdom Pseudomonadati; phylum Pseudomonadota; class Alphaproteobacteria; order Rhodobacterales; family Paracoccaceae; genus Halodurantibacterium; species Halodurantibacterium daqingense. The sequence goes on from NZ_JBHTFQ010000006.1 coordinate 319,264, forward strand.
CCGTGAAGCGCATGCCCGCGAGCGGGGCGTCCGTGCCGTGCCCACTTTCATCATCGCGAATGCCCATGTGCTGCCGGGGGCGCAACCCGTGGCGCTATGGGAACAGGTGATTGACGAACTTGTCACGCAGCTTGGAACAGATATGCGCTAGCAGCATATCTGATCTGCGCATCGCTCATGCCGTGAGCACAAGCGGCTGCCCGGTCAGGGACTCGGGGCCCTCCGGGTTGAGCGGGCGCAGGCCGATGCGCCTCACGGGATATGGCGCCCCCCGACAACCCGTGCTAGCGGGACAGGATGTCGCAGTTCTTCCGCCCCACCCGCCCGCTGGTCTTTGCCGAATTCGTTGGTCTCATGGCCGCACTTTTTGCGCTGGCAGCGCTCAGCATCGACGCGATGCTGCCCGCGCTGCCGCAGATCGCGCAGGATCTGTCGCCCGAGGCACCGAACCGCGCACAGCTGGTGGTCACAAGCTTCGTGCTTGGCCTCGGTATCGGGATGATGATGATGGGGGCCCTGTCGGACGCGCTGGGGCGCAAGCCGGTGATCGCGCTGGGCATTGGCCTTTACATCATAGGATCGGGCCTTGCCGCCCTTGCCGACAGTCTGCCGCTGTTGCTGGCCGCGCGGATGCTGCAGGGATTGGGTATTTCGGCGCCACGGACCGTCGGCGTCGCCATGATCCGCGACCTGTATCAGGGGCGGATCATGGCGCGCGTCATGTCGATCGTGATGACGATCTTCATCCTTGTGCCGGCGGCCGCCCCCTTCATCGGCCAGACGATCCTGCTGGTCGCGGGCTGGCGGATGATCTTCATGGCCTTCATCGCCTTTGGCCTGTTCGCTCTGGTCTGGATGAGTGCGCGCCAACCCGAAACCCTTGCACCCGAGCGGCGGCGGCCGTTCCGGCTGGGCAGCATCTGGTCATCCCTGCGCGAGGTGATGATCCACCGTCGCGTCCAGCTCTATATCATCGCCATGACACTGGGCTTTGGCCAGTTGTTCGCGCTGCTGTCGGCGGCGCAGCCGATCTATGACGTCTATTACGGCCGCGGCGACAGCTTTGCCGCCTGGTTTGCACTGCAGGCGCTTCTGGCCGGCACGGCCGGGCTGGTCAATGCGGCGCTGGTCGTGCGGCTGGGGATGCGGCGCATCGTGGTGACGGCCTTTGCGACACAGGTGGTCATTTCGTCGCTTGCGACCTTCGCCTGGGCAACCGGGCTGGCCGGCGGCGAAGGGTCGTTTCCGATCTTCTTCCTCTGGACAGTCAGCGTATTCTTCATGGCGGGCGTGACCTTCGGCAACCTCAACACGCTCGCGCTTGAGCCGATGGGCCATATCGCGGGCATGGCGGCAGCGGCCGTGGGCGCCGTTTCGACCGTTCTGGCGGTGCTGGTGGCAGCGCCGATCGGGCTTGCCTTCGACGGCACGCCACTGCCCCTGATGATCGGGGTCCTGTCGGCCTCGGGGCTTGCACTTGCCGCGATGATCGCGGCCGACCGTTTCCCGGGCTGACGGTTCAGCGCGCCGCACCCACCGCCTTGACCTGCGCGGCAAGATCGCGGGCGATACCATAGGCGCCCTTGATCTTGTCGGCCTCGCGCGTCCAGTCGCGCTGGATGATGATCTTGTTGTCCTTGACCCGCGCCTGCCCCTTTTCGGCCTGCAGGAACGCAACCAGACCGGCAGGATTGGCGAACTTGTCGTTGTGGAACTGGATCGTCGCGCCCTTTGGCCCGCCATCAAGACGGGCAATGCCGGCAACCTTGCACATGGACTTGATGCGCACGATCAGAAGAAGCGTGTTCACCTCGCGCGGCAGGTCGCCGAACCGGTCGATCAGTTCAGCGGCAAAGCCCTCAAGCTCGACCTTGGTCGTCAGGGTCGAAAGCCGCCGGTAAAGCCCAAGCCGCACATCAAGGTCGGGCACATAGGCTTCCGGGATCAGAACCGGCACGCCCAGGTTGATCTGCGGCGACCATTCGCCTTCATCCGCCAGGCCGGTCAGCTCGCCTGACTTGATCCGGGAAATGGTCTCTTCCAGCATCGACTGATAGAGTTCGTAGCCCACCTCCTTGATGTGGCCCGACTGTTCCTCGCCCAGTATGTTGCCGGCGCCGCGCAGGTCCATGTCCTGGCTGGCAAGCGTGAAGCCCGCGCCAAGGCTGTCAAGGCTGCCCAGAAGCCGCAGCCGCTTCATGGCCTGCGGGGTCAGCGGCGCGCGCGGCTTGGTGGTCAGGTAGCAATAGGCACGCGTCTTTGCCCGGCCGACGCGCCCGCGGATCTGATAGAGCTGCGACAGGCCGAACATGTCGGCGCGGTGCACGATCATCGTGTTCGCCGTCGGAATATCGAGGCCGGATTCCACGATCGACGTGGCCAGCAACACGTCATACTTGCCGTCGTAGAAGGCGTTCATGCGGTCATCAAGCTCGCCCGCCGCCATCTGCCCATGGGCCACGACATAGCTGACCTCGGGCACCTGGTCGCGCAGGAATTCCTCGATCGCCGGCAGATCGGCGATGCGCGGCACGACATAGAAGCTCTGGCCGCCGCGATAATGTTCCCGCAGCAGCGCCTCGCGGATGGTGACCGGGTCGAACTCGGAGACATAGGTGCGGATCGCAAGGCGATCGACCGGCGGCGTGCCGATGATCGACAGGTCCCGCACCCCGGTAAGGCTGAGTTGCAGCGTGCGCGGAATGGGCGTGGCGGTCAGCGTCAGCACATGGATCTCGCTGCGCATCTCCTTCAGCCGCTCCTTGTGGCCGACGCCGAAATGCTGTTCCTCGTCGATGATCAGAAGGCCCAGATCGCGGAACCGGACACCTTTCGCCAGAAGCGCGTGGGTGCCGATCACGATATCGACCGTGCCATCGGCAAGGCCGGCCCGGGTTGCTGCGGCCTCCTTGGACGGAACGAAGCGCGACAACTGCCGCACATTCAGGGGAAAGCCCCGGAACCGTTCGGCGAAACTCCGGTAATGCTGGCGCGCCAGAAGCGTCGTGGGGGCGATGACCGCCACCTGCGCGCCCGACATCGCCGCGACAAAGGCCGCGCGCATCGCGACCTCGGTCTTGCCGAAGCCCACGTCGCCGACGATCAGCCGGTCCATCGGCCGGCCGGCCGACAGATCGGACAGCACATCCTCGATCGCGGCCAGCTGGTCTTCGGTTTCCTCGTAGGGAAAGCGCGCGGCAAAGGCCTCCCACACCGCCTCGGGCGGATCGAACACCGGGGCGCTGCGCAGGATCCGTTCGGCGGCGATGCGGATCAGCTTGTCGGCGATCTGGCGGATACGCTCCTTGAGCTTTGCCTTCTTGGCCTGCCAGGCGCCCCCACCCAGACGGTCAAGCAGCCCCTCTTCATGCCCATAGCGCGACAGAAGCTCCACGTTCTCGACCGGAAGGAACAGCCGGTCGCCGCCGGCATATTCCAGGGCGATACATTCATGCGGCGCCCCCATCGCGGTGATGGTCTCAAGCCCCGTGTAGCGCCCGACCCCGTGATCGACATGGACGACCAGATCCCCCGGCGAAAGGCTTTGTGCCTCGGTCAGGAAGTTCTCGGCCTTGCGGCGACGCTTGGGCGCGCGGATCAGCCGGTCACCCAGCACATCCTGTTCCGCGATCACGGCCAGCCCCGGCCCGGTAAAGCCGTGTTCAAGCCCCCAGGTCGCCAGGAACAGGCCACCGCGGCCTTCGGGCACATCGCGGATGTCCCGGACAAGCCGCGCGCCCGTGACCTCCTGATCCTCCATCAACCCCTTCAGGCGTTCGCGCGCACCATCGGAATAGCTGGCGATGATCACCTGCCGGTCCCGGCGCAATTCGGCGATGTGGGCCGCAAGCGCGCCGAACAGGCTGATGCTTTCCTGCTGGCGTTCGGGCGCAAAGTTCCGCCCCAGCCGCCCGCCCGCATCCAGCACCCCCGGCCCGGTGCCCTGCGGCAGCGGGTTAAGCTGCAGCAGGCGATGATCGGCCAGCGCCGCCTCCCACTGCGCATCGTCAAGATAAAGCAGCCCGGGGGGGCAGGGTTTGTAGACTGTATCGCCGCGCGTCTTGCTGGTCATCGCCTCGCGTCGGGTGTCGTACTGATCCTCGATCCCTTCCCAGCGGCTGAGACGTTGCGCGGTGATCTGGTCATCCAGCACCACCGAGGCCGTGGGCAGATAGTCGAACAGCGTCTCCATGCGTGCGTGGAAGAAGGGGAGCCAGTGCTCCATCCCCTGCTGCTTGCGGCCGGCGCTGACGGCCTCATACAGCGGATCGTCGGAACCTGCCGCGCCGAACTCGATCCGGTAGTTCTGCCGGAACCGCGTGATCGAGGCCTCGTCGAGAATGACTTCCGACATGGGGGCGAGTTCGATCACATCCAGCTTTTCCGTGGTGCGCTGGCTGACCGGGTCAAATCGCCGCGCCCCGTCCAGCACATCGCCGAAAAGATCAAGCCGGACCGGACCGCCCTCGCCCGGCGGATAGATGTCGATGATCCCGCCGCGGACCGCATAATCGCCGGGTTCGGTCACCGTCGGGGCCTGGGAAAAGCCCATGCGCACCAGAAACTGACGCAGCGCCGTCTCGTTGACCCGCCCGCCGACCCGCGCGGTGAACGAGGCCCCCGCAACCACATCGCGCGCCGGCACCCGCTGCATCGCCGCCGACAGTGTCGTCAGCAGGATGAACGGCCCCGGCACGCCATGCGCCAGCGCCGCCAGCGTCGCCATCCGCACCGAGGAAATCGCGGGGTTCGGCGACATGCGATCATAGGGAAGGCAGTCCCAGGCCGGGAAGCTCAGAACCACCGCCTGCGGGGCAAAGAAGGCCAGGGCGGCGCGCATCGCCTCAAGCCGCTTGTCGTCGCGCGCCACATGGACCACCGGCGCACCGGAGGTTTCCAGTTCGCGCGCCAGAAGCCGCGCGTCAAAGCCTTCGGGCGCGCCGCCCAGGGTGATACGGGATGCCTTGTTCATGCAGCCGGAGGTAACCGTTGACGCGGGGATGTCAATTGCCCAGCACACCAACCGTCAGGCTGTGCCACATCCCCCACAGCACCGTGAAGAAGACCGAGATCATCCCCAGCAACTGCACCATGCCGCGATGCCGCATCAGCGCCTTCACCAGCGCCCCGTCCTCAAGCCCGCGCTCGTGGATCCTGCGCGCCACCCGCACCCGCATCAAGGCCAGAAGGCACATCGGCAGCGCCAGAAAGAACAGGGCCTGCGCCAGTTCAAGCCCGTAGGAAAACCCCAACATGAACAGCATGGTCAGCAGCAGCGCCGCAAATCCCGTGGCCCAGACGCCCGCCTGCCCTGCGGGGATCTGCCGCGGCACCGACAGCGCCGCCATCTGGGCCAGCGCCGCCTGGGCCGTGGCGTCGCGGCGGGCCTGCAGCACCATGTCATAGGGAATGCCCAGCACGCGCACTCCGGCCAGATACCAGAAGGCCAGCAGGGCGATCCAGTACCAGAGGGTGGTGAACGAACGTGTGTCGAGAACTTCGTAAAGATGCTGATAAAGGCTCACGTCCGGCTGGTTCCCTGTGCTCGGCCCCGGTTGGCCGCAGGTTAGCGCCCTGCCACGCCGAAGGCCAGCATCCTCGGCAGCCGGCGGCAGGGCTTGAGCAGGACGGACAAATCTGCGAGGCAGGGCCAGTTCTCGCAAGATCCGGAGGTCCGCCATGCGCCCGACGCTCGCCCCCTTCCCTGCCACCCGGTTGCGCCGCACCCGCCGCAGCCAGGCGCTGCGCGACCTGTGCCAGGAAAACGTTCTGACCGTGAAGGACCTGATCTGGCCGATCTTCATCCGCGAGGGCGAGGATCTGGCCGATCCGATCGCGTCGATGCCCGGCGTCGCGCGGCTGTCGATCGACCGTGCGGTGCGCGCCGCAGAAGAGGCAGCCGAGCTGGGCATTCCGGCCATCTGCCTGTTTCCCTATACCGACATCAGCCTCAAGACCGAGGATTGCGCTGAAGCCTGGAACCCCGAGAACCTGAGCAACCGGGCGATCCGTGCGATCAAGGCCGCCGTGCCCGAGGTCGCCGTCATGACGGATATCGCGCTTGATCCCTACAACATCAACGGCCACGACGGGCTGGTGCGCGACGGCATCATCCTGAACGACGAAACCGTCGAAGCCCTGGTGCGCATGGCCCTTGCCCAGGCAGAGGCCGGCGCCGACATCCTGGGGCCATCAGACATGATGGACGGCCGTATCGGCGCGATGCGCCGCGCGCTGGAAGGCGCAGGGCACACCGATGTGGCGATCCTGTCCTATTCCGCGAAATATGCCAGCGCCTTCTATGGCCCGTTCCGCGATGCGGTGGGCGCCAGCGGGCTGCTGACCGGGGACAAGAAGACCTATCAGATGAACCCCGCCAATACCAACGAGGCGCTGCGCCTGATCGAGCGGGACCTCGCCGAAGGGGCCGACATGGTGATGGTGAAACCCGGGATGCCTTATCTCGATATCTGCCGCCGGGTGAAGGACGAATTCGCCGTGCCGACCTATGCCTATCAGGTGTCGGGCGAATATGCGATGATCCGGGGGGCCGCGGATCAGGGCTGGATCGATGGTGAACGGGCAATGCTGGAAAGCCTGCTGGCCTTCAAGCGCGCCGGATGCGACGGGGTGCTGACCTATTTCGCGCCAGCGGTCGCGCGGCTCCTGCAGCCGGCTGTCTGACGGCGGACTTCGGCACCGGCCATCCGTCGATTGGTCGCCCGTCGCAATTCCGGGCGACCCCATGTTGCCCCAGCCTTCGGCAATCGGCCTGGCTTCGGCACCAGCCCAAGGTCATGGGGCGCAGCGCAGCTTGAACCCCGGCATCCGCACCCCTGTCCACCTTTGGGCTGTCGGGCCTGCTCGCCGATCATGATCGCAGGTTCTGGGCGATCGGCAAACCCCTGCCCAGTTTTACCATGGAACCCGACAAGCCCGTGACATTGCGACAAAAAGCGCCTAGAGTTCTGCATGATGAGGATCGTCTGGCGCCACCAGCCAGACCCTCCCAAGAACGAAAGCCCGGGGGCAGCATGACGTCAGCATATTCGCGCAGAGGTTTCGTCGCGGGGGCCTTCGCCCTTGGCGGACTTGCCGCATGTGGAAATCCGATCGGCAGCGACGGCGCACAACGGCTTGATGCCCGCGTCGATGCCACACGGGACTTCCTGTTCAGCCGTTACCCGGGCACGCAGGATCTGGCGGCGCGCGCACAGGGGATCCTCTACATGCCGCTGATCACCGAGGCGGGGCTGGGCTTTGGCGGAAGCTATGGTCAGGGCGCCTTGCGCATCCGCGATGTGACGGTGGATTACTATTCCGCCGCGCGGGCCACGCTTGGATTCCAGATCGGGGCGCAGCAATATGCCCATGCGCTGTTCTTCATGACCGCCGAGTCGCTGGCCGAGTTCCGCCAGTCGGAGGGCTGGGCCGTGAACGCCGACGTGCGCTATGCCCTGCCCGATGGCGGCGCCGCCGCCGGACTTGACAGCACCACCCAGCAGGCTCCGGTGATCGCGGTGATCTTCGGTCAGTCCGGTCTCATTGCCGGCGCCACCCTGGGGGGAACCAAATATACGCGCATCATCCCCTGAGATCCGAGGTGCCGCCCGCACCCGAAGGGCGGCGGGCGGTTTCTCCACCGCCGGCCACCCGCTGCGGGGCGGGGCAAAGCGGACGGCGCGCCAGCCATCGCAGATCCCGATCAAGGACCCGCGGCCTCGCCTGGATGCGCAACGCGTCATGCCCGATGTCCCAGCATGGACAGCCGCTTCCCGCAGCATTCAAGTCGCCATGGCGGGCCTGTCGGACGCCTTCCCTCCGGCGCGCCACGAGGCGCCGAAACCTCTCCCCCCGACGGTGGGGCACAAATCCTCGCCGTCCGCTGCCCTCCGCTCTGGCTCCTCTCGGCTGGCGCGTCGGTGGTGGTGTCGCGCCCGGCCTTGCGCTGTTCGCCGGCCTGAAATTCGGACATTGCGAAGCCAGCAACTGCGCTCCGGGCTTCCTGCCCCGGCCATTCCGGCGCTGCAGCCGCGCGCGCAAGCGCGCGGCGCGGCCCAACGGGATGAGCCTGCCGCAGGCGGGTGAAGACGGGCGGGAGCGCCTCCGCCCCCACCAAGGGCGCGGCGGAGGCACAGGGCCCCGGACCGCGCGACGCCCCGCCTTGCAAGCGCGCCGGCGCCAGCGAAACCTCCACTCGCAGTCAGGATCGCGCCCTCTGCGACGGCCCGCGATCAGGACAGGTGGCGCAGCCGGCGGATGAGGGATGACGTATCCGACCGGCCGCCCCCCAATGCCTGGACATCCTTGTAGAACTGATCCACCAACGCCGTCATGGGAAGCGGCGCGCCGATTTCTTCGGCCGCCGCAAGGCAGATGCCCAGGTCCTTGCGCATCCAGTCCACGGCAAAGCCGAAATCGAACCGGTCCTCCAGCATCGTCTCGTGCCGGTTGACCATCTGCCAGGATCCCGCGGCGCCCTGGCTGATGACCTCCACCACCGCGCGCCCGTCGAGCCCTGCAAGCTCGCCAAAGCGCAACGCCTCGGACAGGCCCTGCAGAACCCCCGCGATGCAGATCTGGTTCATCATCTTGGCAAGCTGCCCGGCACCGCTGTCCCCAAGGCGACGGCAGATCCGCGCATAGGCCGCAATCACCGGCTCGGCCCGGGCATAGTCTTCGGCATCCCCCCCGCACATGACGGACAGGACGCCGTTCTCGGCCCCCGCCTGCCCGCCCGAAACCGGCGCATCGACAAATCCCAGCCCCGCCGCGGTCGCTTCGGCCTGCAGTTCGCGCGTCACCCGCGCCGAGACCGTCGTGTGATCCACAAGGATCGCCCCGGCCGCCATGCCGGCAAAGGCACCCTCCGTTCCGCAGCAGACCGCCCGCAGATCGTCGTCATTGCCCACGCAGGTCATCACGAATTCGGCACCTTCCGCGGCCAGGGCCGGGGTGTCCGCCCGCGTGCCGCCATAGGCTGCGACCCAGGCCTCGGCCTTTGCCGGGCTGCGGTTATAAACCGTGACGCTGTGCCCGGCCCGGACCAGATGTCCGGCCATGGGAAAGCCCATCACCCCAAGTCCCAGAAACGCCACCTTCGCCATGATCCCGCCCTCTCCTGCGCCGATTGCAACTCGCCGTCTTTCTCTCTAACACCGGGATCACCTCTGCCGTCAACCACGGGCTTTTCATGGTCATTGCCTTCCGCTGGCTTCTGCGTCTGTTCCTTGCCCTTGTGGCCGTCGCGGCACTGATCGTTCTGGGGCTCTACTACTTCGCGACGCGCTCGATACCGGATTACTCGGCCACGCATCGTGTCGGCGGCATTTCGGCCGAAGTCGAAATCGTGCGCAACAATTCGAACGTGCCGCACATCTTCGGGGCCACGGATGATGACGTGTTCTTCGCGCTTGGCTTTGCCCATGCGCAGGACCGGCTCTGGCAGATGAACATGCTGCGCCGCACGGCACAGGGCCGTCTGTCCGAGATCTTCGGGCCGCGCACCTTGCGTACGGATGAGCTGATGCGGCGCCTTGATCTTTACGGGCTGGCCGCCAGTTCGGTCGCCGCGCAGGATGATGCGACCCGAAGCGCGCTCGAGGCCTATGCCCGCGGCGTGAACGCCTGGATCGCCGAGGTGAACGAACAGGCCCGGGGCCGCGGCGCGCCGGAATTCTTCCTGTTCTCGAACGAGATCGCCTTCTGGCAGCCGGCGGATTCCCTCGCCCTGCTCAAGCTTCTGGGGGTGCAGCTTTCGGGCCATCTGGCGCAAGAAGTAACGCGCGCGCGCCTGTCGCTGGTCCTGCCCGAGGATCGGCTGCGCGACCTTCTGCCCGATGATCCGATGGCGCCCATTGCCGCCCTGCCCGATTTCGCCCAGCTGTTCCCCGAAGTGGCGCCAAGCCATGCTGCGCTGGCCTTCGATCAGGAGCCGCTGTCGCCCTTCCCGGCGCCGGGGCTCGCCGGGGCCTCGAACGCATGGGCTGCATCCTCGGCGCGTTCGGCCTCGGGGGGCACGCTTCTGGCCAATGACCCGCATCTGGGTTTCTCGGCCCCTTCGGTCTGGTATCTTGCGCGGCTGGAACTTCAGTCGGGCGGTGTGATCGGCGCGACCATCCCCGGCATCCCCGCGGTGCTTGCCGGACGGTCGGAACGTCTGGGCTGGGCCGTGACCTCGTCCTATCTCGACGATCAGGACGTGTTCATCGAGCGGCTGAACCCCGACAACCCCGAGGAGTATCTGACCCCCGACGGCTGGGCGCCGTTCGAGACACGTCGGTCGATCCTGCGCGTGAAGGACGAAGCCTCGCGCACCCTGACGCTGCGCTGGACGCAGAACGGCCCGATCCTGCCGGGGCATCACTATGATCTCGCCTCGATCACGCCGCCGGGTCATCTGACCAGCGTCAGCTGGACACTGCTTGATCCCAGCGACACGTCGATGACGGCGACCCTGCGCCTGATGCGGGCCCAGAGCCTGGACGAGGCCCTGGCCAGTGCCCCCCTGTTCATCGCGCCGTCACAGAACCTGACGCTTGTCGATCAGAACCGCATCGCGATGCAGATGGTGGGCGCCATGCCCGCGCGCCACCCCCAGCACCAGACCCAGGGGCGCATGCCCAGCCCCGGCTGGATCCAGACGAACCGCTGGCAGGGCCTTTTGCCCCACAGCTCCAATCCTGCCTTCATCGATCCCGAAACCGGCATTCTTGGCAATACCAACAACAAGATCATCGACCGCCCGTTCCCGGAACATGTCAGCCACAGATGGGGCGATACCCAGCGTATCCAGCGGTGGCTGCGGTTGATGCGGATGCGCGATGTCCACACCCGCGACAGCTTCATCGAGGCGCAGCTGGATACAGTCAGCACCACGGCCCGCACGCTTCTGCCGCTGATCGGCGCCGATCTGTGGTTCACCGGCGAAGCGGCACCCGAAAACACGCCCGAACGCCGCCGCCAGCGCGCGCTGATCCTTCTGGCGGAGTGGAACGGCGAGATGAACGAGCATCTGCCCGAGCCGCTGATCTATGCCGCCTGGATGCGGGCGCTGCAGGACCGGCTGATCCGCGACGATCTTGGCCCGCTGGCCGACCAGTTCCGCCGGATCGAGCCTGTCTTCATCGAACGGGTCTATCGGGACACTGACGGGGCCGCGGTCTGGTGCGACATCATCCAGTCCTCGCCCGTCGAAACCTGCACCGATATCGCCCGCATGGCGCTGGACGATGCGCTGGTCTGGCTTGGCGAACGGTTCGGCCCCACGATCGAAAGCTGGCGCTGGGGCGATGCCCATCAGGCCACGCATGACCACCCGGTGCTGGGCGATCTGCGGGTGCTGCGCCATTTCGTCAACATCCGCCAATCGACCAGTGGCGACGATCACACCCTGATGCGCGGCGCAACCTCGGGCCGCGATCCGGACCCGTTTCACAACGTGCATGGCGCGGGCTATCGCGGCGTCTATGATTTTGCCGATCCCGACAGTTCGGTCTTCATCATCTCGACCGGGCAGTCCGGCCATCCTCTGAGCCGGCATTATGATGACCTTGGCGATCTGTGGCGGCGCGGTGAATACATCCCCATGTCGCTTGACCCGGACCTGGCCCGAGCGGCGGCTGTCGGGATCACGCGCCTTGTGCCGGAAGGATGATCCGGAACCATTCCGCACCTGCAGCGTTGGCCATCGTCAACCCATACAGGAGTGCTTGTGATGCTGTATCGACTGTTTCCCGTTCTTGTGATCCTTGGTCTTGCCGCCTGCAACACCGTCGAGGGCGCTGGGCAGGATATTTCTGCCGCGGGCACGGCGATCACCTCCGAGGCGCGTCAGGCGCAGTGAACGCCGCGCAGCACGATCGGCGGGCGGGCCATCGGCCCGCTTCCCGTGATGCCTGGAACCGACCGGAGGTCCGATGACCGGCAGCGACGGTGATGAGAACCGCAAGATCGCCGAAGTCCTTGACGGACTTGACGAGGCGGGTGACGAGGAATCGGTCTCGGTCGAACAGGTAGTCGAGGCGATGGGAGACCGCTCCTTCGCGCCCCTTCTGCTTGTGCCGGCACTGATCATGGTCTCGCCCATCTCCAGCATCCCCGGCACGCCGACCATTTCCGGGCTGATCATCGGGCTGATCGCGGTTCAGATGCTGATCGGCCGCGACAGCCTGTGGCTCCCGGGCTTTCTGCGACGACGCAAGGTGTCCTCCAAACGGATGCACAAGGCGGTCGACTTCCTGCGCAAGCCGGTCAGCTATGTCGATCCCGTGCTCAAGGAACGGCTGACCTTCCTGACCGACAAGCCCGCGAATACAATCGCCCTTCTGACCTGTGTGGCCATCACGCTGGTCATGCCGCTGATGGAGTTCGTACCGATGCTCGCCTCGGTGGCGGCGCTCGCCATTTCGCTTTTCGCGGCGGGCCTGCTGATCCGCGACGGCCTGCTTGTCGGCGCCGGATATGTGGTTGTGGCCATCGGGATCGCGACCACCAACTTCTTCATCTGACAGGATTTTCAGCCGAGAACGGCAGGAAATCGCCAAGGTTCCGGAACCGTCATCACATTTTCGCGTTTTCCGACTGATGCGCGATTGCGCGCCGGCGCAAGCCGGCAGAAGGAGGAGCAGGATGAACCGGCGCGAGCTTCTGGTTCGCGGCCTGATGGCCGGAACAGCGATTGTCATGCCCACGGGGCTTCTGGCGCGCGAACTGTCCCAGACCGGGATGTTGCGCGCCCCGGGTGCGGCCGATCCGCCTTATTTCGGAACCGAGACCGAGGGGTTTCTGACCGCGGCCGAACGGCGGGCGCTGGATGCAATCACTGCGCGGCTGATCCCCGGCGATGCCGACAGCCCCGGCGCACGCGAGGCGGGCGTGGTCACCTTCATCGACCGCCAGCTCGCCGGCTTTTACGGGCGGGCGCAGCACTGGTACATGCAGGGTCCCTTCCCCGAAGCGCTTGAAACCCAAGGGTATCAGTATGACCGCACCCCGGCACAACTGATCCGAACCGGGCTCGAGGCGCTCGGTGCCCACACGCGCACCACCTATCAGGGCGCCGATTTCGCGGATCTGACACCCGAACAGCAGGACGAAATCCTGCACGCGCTGGAAGAGGGCGAGATCCTGTTCCCCGGCATGTCGTCCAAGGGTTTCTTCGAATTCGTGCACGAGATGACGATCGAAGGATTCTTCTGTGATCCGGTCTATGGCGGCAATCAGGGGATGGTGGGCTGGCAACTCGTGGGGTTTCCGGGGGCGCGCTATGACTATCGCGATTTCATCCATCACAATGGCGCCCGCATCGACCTGCCCCCGGTGGGGCTGATGGGCCGTCCCGGCTGGTCCGCCGGCTGAAGCCGCCCCGCCGAAGCAAGTTTCAAGGAGCAAGCCATGGCAGAACGAAAACCCCCCGTGGACGTGGTGCTGGTCGGGTTTGGCTGGACCGGCGCGATCATGGCGCAGGAACTGACCGAGGCCGGTCTCGAGGTGCTGGCGCTCGAACGCGGTGGCTGGCGCGATACGCCCACCGATTTTCCGCCCAGCCATGCGCCGGATGAACTTCGCTACTACTGGCGCCACCAGATGTTTCTGGAAACCGCCCGCGAAACCCAGACCTTCCGCAACAGCACCGGTCAGGTGGCCTTGCCGATCCGGCGCTGGGGATCTTACCTTCCGGGTGTCGGGGTCGGCGGCGCGGGTGTGCACTGGAACGGGCAGACCTTCCGCTTTCTTCCGTCCGATTTCGTCGCGCGCAGCCATAACGAAGAACGCTATGGCCCCCTGCCCGAGGACATGACCGTCCAGGACTACGGCGTCACCTATGACGAGCTGGAGCCGCATTTCGACCGGTTCGAAAAGCTCTGCGGCATTTCCGGGCGCGCCGGCAACATCAACGGCACGTTGCGCGACGGCGGCAACCCGTTCGAGGGCTGGCGCAGCGACGAATACCCCAACCCGCCGATGGAAATGACCTTCTCGCAGCATCGGTTCGAGGCAGCGGCGCGGGGGCTGGGCCTCAACCCCTTCCCGGGCCCTTCCGCGAACATGAGCCGTGCCTATGTCAATCCGCTGGGCCTGCCGCTGGCGCCCTGCACCTATTGCGGGTTCTGCGAAAAATACGGCTGCGGCAACTATTCCAAGTCCAGCCCGCAGACAACCATCATCCCGGTGCTGATGAAAAAGCCGAACTTCACCCTGCGCACCCACAGCGAGGTGCTGCACGTCAACAAGTCCGCAGACGGCACACGCGCCACCGGCGTGACCTATGTGGACACCCAGGGCAACGAATACGAACAGCCGGCCGAGATCGTGATCCTTTGCGGATACCAGTTGTCGAACACGCGGCTGATGATGCTGTCGGGCATCGGCGAGATCTACAATCCCGGCACGGGCGAAGGCCTGGTGGGCAAGAACTATTGCTACCAGGTGATGACCGGCGTGGATGTGTTCTTTGACGAGGAATATACCAATGAATTCGTCGGCGCCGGGGCGCTTGGCATGATCGTTGATGACTACAACGGTGACAACTTCGACCATACGGGCCTTGGCTTCATCGGCGGGGCCTATATCGGCTGCTGGACAACCAACGCCCGCCCGATCGAATCCCACCCGGTTCCCGAAGGCACGCCGGGATGGGGGGCCGAGTGGAAGGCTGCGCTGCAGCACAATTTCCTGCGCCACACCTCGCTTTCGGTGCATGGGGCCTCGATGGCCTATCGCGGCAACTACCTCGACCTCGATCCGACCTACAAGGATATCTATGGCCGCCCGCTGATGCGCATGACCTATGATTTCACCCAGAACGACCGCCGCCTGAGCGAATACATCACCCCGATCGCCGAGGAGATTGCGCGAAACATGGGCGGGCGCGATGTTCACGCCAGCAGCCTGGACGACCATTACGACATCGTGCCCTACCAGACGACGCACAATACCGGCGGCACGATCATGGGCGAAACTCCGGCCGACAGTGTCGTGAACCGCTATCTGCAAAGCTGGGATCTGCACAACCTGTTCGTGATGGGCGCGGGCGTCTTTCCCCAGAACGCCGGCTACAATCCCACCGACACGGTGGCGGCGCTGACTTACTGGTCGGCACAGGCGATCCGCGATCAGTATCTGCGCGCGCCCGGCCCGATGGTGCAGGCATGAGCGCCCGGCCCCTTTCCCGCCCCAGCGCGCTTCGCGCGGCCGGCGTTGCCTCGTGTCTTGCCGTGGCCGCCCTTGCCCCCGACGCCCGCGCGCAGGATCTGTCCACAAGCCAGGTGGAGCGTGGCCGCTACCTCGCCACCGTCGCCAATTGTGTCGGCTGCCACACCGACATCAAGAACCACGGCGCCCCCTGGGCGGGTGGCCGCGAGATGGAGACGCCCTTCGGCCCGATCCTGACCCCCAACATCACCTTTGATACCGATACCGGCATCGGAACCTGGACCCGCGAAGACTTCTGGCTGGCCCTGCACGAAGGGCGGCGTGCGGACGGGGCGCATCTTTATCCCGCGATGCCCTACCCCTATTTCACGCTGATGCCGCGGCAGGATGTCGATGCGATCTATGACTATCTGCGCACGCTTCCCGTCGTCCGGAACGATGTGACCCCCGAAGAGGAACTGCCACTGCCGCTTCAGATCCGCACGGCGGTTCTGGGCTGGAAGATCCTTCATTTCGACGCGGGCGAGTTCACCCCTGATCCGAACCAGTCCGAGGAATGGAACCTCGGGCGCTATCTTGTGGACGGCCCCGCCCATTGCGGCGCCTGCCACACCGGCAAGGCGCTGACCGGGGGCGACGATCCGGATGAATATCTGCGCGGCGGCGTGCTGGAAAACTGGCACGCGCCCAACATCCGTGGCGGCACGGGCGGCGGGTTGCAGCACTGGACCGCAGAGGAAATCGTGGCCTTCCTTGCCACAGGGCGCAACGCGCACACCGGCGCCATGACGCGAATGGGCGAGGTGGTGACGCTCTCCACCCAGTACATGCGCGAAGAAGATCTGTCGGCCATCGCCCTCTATCTCAAGTCGCTTGACGATCGGCTGCCCGATCAGGGCGATACGCCTGATACGGCGGTGATGGAGCGGGGCGCGGCGATCTATTTCGACAATTGCGCCGCCTGCCATGCCAGCAACGGCGAAGGCGTGCCGCATATCTTCGCCCGGCTCGCGGGGTCGAACAAGGTCCGTTCCGATGATCCGACCACGGTGATCCGCATCATCCTTGAAGGCACGCAGGCGGTGGCCACCGATCACTGGCCGGGGCCGCTGGGAATGCCGGCCTATCACTGGAAGCTGACCGATGAACAGATCGCCGATCTGGTGACCTATATGCGCAACAGCTGGGGCAACAGCGCCGGACCTGTGGCTGCGGGCGCCGTGGCCGACCTTCGGGAAGCACTGTCCGAGGATTGGGCCGCCAATCCGGAATAGCCTTGCCCGGCGGAACTGCCCGCCCGGGCCGGCGCGCACCCAGCGTCCGCGTGAAAGCCGACCAGCGGATCACGTGGAGAAGGTCGCCGCAGGGCCGGGCGCCAGATTTGCAGATGTCGAGGCAGTTTGTCCCACAGCCCCCGCCAGCCACGGCATCTTTTGCCACCCCATCACAAGCGGTGCCTTGGCCACGGCCTCTTCCGCTAGGGCGACAGGAACGACAGAAGCCGCCGTTCCGCCGCCAGAAGCCCGCGCGGCGTGGCCGGCACCGGCGTGTCCAGAAGGGCATCACGCTCCTCTGCCGGCAGGTCCGTCAGGGCAAGAACCTCGGGGTGAATGTAGGATTTCCGGCAGATCGCCGGCGTGTTGTGCAGACGTTCCGCCGCTGCGCCGGTCATGGCCGATACGGTCAGCCGCGCCCCCTCGCGCCGGGCGTCCACAGCCGCCGCAAGCGCCGAGACGGTGCCCGCCCAGGTGCGGAAGGTCTTGGCGGTCACCCCGACACCGCCCGTCGTCTCGCTCAGCCAGTCGTTCACCTGCCCGGAGGTGACAGGATGCACGCCCCCCGAAGGGTCCATCCAGGTGAACAGATTGCGCCCGGGCAGGTCATCGATCTCTTGCAGCACCCGATGCAGCGCCTTGTCGCGCAGGGTCCGGCGCACGCGCTTGCCGCCCTTGGCGCGAAACCTCAGCCGGACGGTCCCATCCTCGCCAAGGGTCACATGCCGCGTCAGAAGCGTCGTGGCGCCGAAGGTGCCGCTTGTTGCGGTGTGGCGGCGGCTGCCGATCCGCAGATGCGCCCGGTCCAGCAGCAGGACAAGCGCCGCCACCGCGAATTCGGGGCTTCCGGGATCCGCCTGCAGATCGCGCTGCACCCGGCGGCGGATCCGGGGAAGTGCTGTCCCGAAGGCGGGTAGCTGCCCGAACTTTACCTCGGCCCGCCAGGCATTCCAGTCGGGATGGTAGCGATATTGCTTGCGCCCGTCCGCGTCGATCCCCGTGGCCTGGATATGGCCTTCGGGATCGGTGCAGATCCAGACCTCCTGCCAGGCGGGCGGAACCGCCAGTGCGGCAATACGGCCGCGCAGCCTCGTGCAGGTGATCGTCGCCCCGTCCGGCCCGACATAGGTGAACCCCTTGCCACAGCGCCGGCGCCGGATCCCGGGCATGTCGTCGGAAACATGGCACAGACGGGGGCGGATCGGCAGTGACGCGGCGGCAGCCATCGACGGATCGTGCAGGACCATAGGCACCTCGGACGGGTGGGCCAGAGCCTTCGCGGACCTCCAGCGTCATCAGAACGTCACAAGTGCCACCCCGGTTCCAGCCCCCGACATCCAAAGACCCCGCCACATCGGGCGGGGTCTGGCAGGTGAGCTTGGCGGCCGTTGCATGGTCTGGCTTCTGGCCACGCGGGGCCGCCGTCACAGCGTCCCCGATCTGGCGGTCCACGCCAACGGGGATCAGACTGCGGCCTGATTGACACCCCCGGTGGCGATGTCGGTCATCGTCCGGTCACCGCTGTAGGAATGATCCAGGCATTCCTGAAGCGCCGCCGCATCGTCCGAAAGATCAAGCCGGCTCGCGAAGGCCACGAGACAGCCGTAGCCCGCGATGGCATAGTGCACCATGCGCTGATACTGGGTGATGATCATCGCGTCGCGCGTATCGTCATCCGAGAATTCTTCCTCGAGCGCATGCGCGCGCGCTTCCTTCACAAGCCCCTCCATGCCCTTGCAATGCTCGCCTGCCGGATCGGCATCATGGGCACGCACGATCTTCTCGACCGCCTCGATGCCCTTGCCGATCCCTTCGACGCCCGCCTGAAGCGCCCGGCGCAGATCGCGGTTCTTGGCGGCCTCGGCCAGGGCGCGCGTCACGTCGAGCGCCTGGGTGTTGGCGCTGTGAATGTCCTGAAGCTGATCGATATAGAGGTCTTTGAGCGAATTGATCGCCATGTTCGGCTCCTTTTTTCCGTCGCCCCATCAACGCCTGCGGCGCGGCCTTGTTCCGTCACGCGGCCTGAGCCAGGCTGAACAGACCGAACACCAGAAGACCCAGGGCGAAGGCGCCGAAACGGCTCTGGTTTTCAGGGGGAAGCTCCTGCTTGAGGATGTTGAGAACCATGCCGCCGGCCAGAAAGGCAAAGATCATCGGGGTGACGGTGCTCGCTTCCGAGATCATCACACCCGCCGCCCAACCCACGAGCACCGCCGCAGACAGCGCCCAGCGACCGCAGCGATCATAAAGCACACCATGGCGTGCGCGCAGATCCTGATCGTTGACGAAGAAATGCAGCGCAAGAGCCGACGCATAGACCGTCACCTCGACCACGGCGATCTGCTGGCGCTGCCCCAGGACATAGCCGACAATCGCGTTATAGATGCCAAAGCCCACCATGTGCAGCCAGAAGCCCGGCGCAGCCAGCCGCCGTCCGGCGAACCGGAAGCCGCCATCTGCCGCCCGGGTCAGACTGTCCAGGCCGTAATAGGCGGCAAGGCCGCAGAGCGCGGTCAGAAAAACCTCGCGTTCATGGGCGTTCAGTTCTGCCCCCTCGGCGCGGCTGGCCTGCTGGGCCGCAAGCTCGGGAAGGATGAACAGGAAGACATAGCCGCACCCGATACCCCCCGCAAAGGATCGCCAGTCGCGCTGGTTCAGCCGCTGTTCCGGCCGCAGCACTGCCGCAGCAAGATGCGCGCCGGCCAGAACCAGCGCGCCTGCAAGGGTCACCAGTATCTCGGCGGCCCCGGTCATCGGCAGTTCTCAGGCAAAGAGGAACACCATGACCGCCGTGATCACCAGGAGCACAAGCCCGATGTAGCGATAGTTCTGCCAGGCCGGAACCTCACGCAGCTCCTCGCTTTCCTCGGTCCAGAAGCGACGCGACCAGGTAAGCTCGTCCAGATCCGTGTCGCCGGTATCACTGCGCAGGCTGACAGCCACGTACAGCACCGTGCTGAACACCAGCATGAGACCCGCCGCATAAAGGAACTGCAGCGTGAACAGCTCCAGCACCTGCCCGGCCATGAAGGCCAGAATACCGACCGGCACCCCCACCAGCAGCGTCCAGAAGGCCGCACGCCCGGTGCCGCCGCGCCAGAACAGGCCGCCCAGAAAGATCACCACGACCGGCATGGTCAGATGGGCAAGGAAGGACTGGAAATACTCGACAATATTGCCAAAGTTGCCGATCATCGGCGCCCAGAGCGCGGCGATCACCATCAGCACGCCCACCGCCGCCCGGCTGAGCCACAGCATCCTGGCCTCGTCCATCTTCTTCCCGCGCGTCTTGACGAAGTCGTTGATCACCATCGAGGCGGCGCCGTTCAGCACCGAGTCCAGCGTGGACATCAGCGCGGCGATCAGTGCCGCCAGCGCAAGGCCCCTTATGCCCACGGGCAGGAAATCGAACACCAGCGCCGGCCAGATGTGATCCGGGTTTTCGAGATCGGGGAAGAATTCGCGCCCCATCAAGCCCGGCATGATCAGGATGAACAGGAAGGGCAGCTGCAACGCCCCCGCCAGGAGAACCCCCCAGCGGCCGTGGTTGGTATCCTTCGCCGCCAGCACCTTCTGCACGACGACGTGGTTCGCGATCCAGTAATAGACCCCGAGCCACAGAACGCCGGTGAGGATGCCGGGCGCCGGCAGGAAATCATCGTCCGCCGGCTTGAACAGCGTGAACCCGCCCTCGGGCGCGGCATTGCGGACGGCCTCCCACGAACCCATTTCCAGAAACAGCATCACGAAGATCGTCGTGCCGACCAGCAGCAGCAGCACCGCCTGGGCCGTATCGGTGATCATCACCGCCTTGAGCCCGCCAAAGATCACATAGGTTCCGGCCAGCACGGCGATCACCACGATCAGGAACCACAGCGAATAATCCGGAAACAGCAACTGAAGCGTCAGCCCGCCCGCGAACAGCGCACCGGCACTGTCGATGAAGATCGCCGTGACCACGGAAAAGCCCGAGAACACGTAGCGCGTCTTGCGGTTGTAACGCTTTTCAAGGAATTCCGGCATCGTGTCCACCTTGGACCGCAGGTAGAACGGCAGGATGAAGACCGCGAAGAACACAAGAACGACCGTGGCGATCCATTCGTAGTTCCAGACCGCGATGCCGTCGTCATATCCCGAACCGGCAAGCCCGACATAAGAGGTGCCGGACAGGTTGGCCGACATCAGCGACAGCCCGATCAGCGGCCAGACCGCGCCGCGCCCGCCCAGGAAATACGACCCCGATTCCTTCTGCTGGCGCCCCACATAGAAGCCGAGCGCCAGAATGGCGACGATATAGACACCCACGATCACCAGATCGAGTGTCGTTACTTCAAAGTCCGGCATCGCCGCTCCTCCTCGTTCACGAACTTGTGGTGAAACGTCATCGCGCCGCGACCGGTTCCTCTGGTGACAGTCACGGATGAAGAAGGAGTCGGTGCTCTCACCGGATGTGCGATGACCAGATATCACTGCCCCACCCCGCCCTTCAGCCCGGAAGGGGCGGGCTGACATGATGTTGCAAGGCGCTCTTCTTGGCTGGACAAGCCGCCTGCCCTTCCTCCCCAATCTGCTGACGATCCTGATCGCGGTCACCTTCGCGCTGGCTCTTCACTGGCTGATCGTCAAGCTGGTGCGCCGGCTGTCGCAGCGCTCGGACAGTTTCCTGACACGGGCGCTGCGCCGCACGCGCGGCCCGACACGGCTTGCCTTCGTGGTTCTGGCGATGGTCATCGTCGCCCCGACGCTCAGCCTCGAGCCGTTCTGGAGCCTGATGTTCCAGCGTACGGCCACCATGCTTCTGATCCTTACGATCGGCTGGATCTTCAGCGTCGTCACCTCGCTGGCTGCCGAACGGGTGAACAGCCGCTACCGGCTGGATGTCGAGGACAACCTGCGCGCCCGGCAGCATGTGACGCAGGTGCGGGTTCTGCACCGCACCGTCCAGACGCTGATCGTTCTGTTCACCGTGGGCGCCATGCTGCTGACCTTCGAAAGCGTGCAGCGCTATGGGGTGAGCCTTCTGGCCTCGGCCGGGGCGGCCGGCCTTGTGGTCGGCCTTGCGGCGCGGCCGGTCTTTGCCAACCTCATTGCCGGGGTCCAGATCGCGTTGACACAGCCGATCCGCATCGACGATGTGGTGATCGTGGAAGATGAATGGGGCTGGATCGAGGAGATTCGCGCCACCTATGTCACCATCCGGCTGTGGGACTGGCGGCGCCTGGTCGTGCCGCTGTCCTATTTCATCGAGCAGCCCTTCCAGAACTGGACCCGTGACAGCGCCTCGATCATCGGGGTGGTGATGTGGCATGTCGATTACACGATGCCGATCGATCGCTTCCGCGAAAGGGCGACCGAGATCATCAAGGCCTCCAGCCTCTGGGACGGAAATGTGGTGAATGTGCAGGTGGTCGATGTCAGCGAGCGCACGATCCAGGTCCGGGGGCTGATGAGCGCGCGCACATCCCCCATCGCCTGGGATCTGCGGTGCGAAGTGCGCGAAAAGGTCCTCGCCTGGATCCAGGCAGAGTATCCGCAATGCCTGCCCCGACATCGCGCCGAGATCGGCGGCGAAATGCAGGTTCCAGCCGCCCCCCCGCCGCGCCCGCAGACCCGGGAAGAACAGCGTGCAGCGGATGACGAGACGCATCTGTTCGACTCGTCCCCCGAGGCAGATGCCGAACCCCTTCCCGAACCGGTCGAGCGTCACGGCCCGCCTGCCCCGCCACCCGAACGCGCCGAAGGCCCGCCGCGCCCGCCGCGCACGGGTGGACAGGGCGGCGACTAGGCTCTGCGACCGAGAGGGAAAGAACGTCCCGGTGCAGCAGCATATCGTGCGGCGCGTGAGGCTCGGCAGGCCCGTTGTCCGCGGTGCCTCACACCGGCTCACCCCATGGCGCGCCACGAAGACCTGGCGAACACCAGGGCGGGTTGGCAATTGCTGCGGGGAGGGCTCGCCTCGGGCGCTCGATCTGCTTTTCGGCCCGTCAGCAGAGGTTGCTCATCGGCCGGCTCTCCTCGCGTGCCACGCGGCCCGCAGTGAATCGCTGCGTCTGGACCGAAACCGCGCGCTGCGCGGGTGCGGGCGGCGCCGTTGCCCCCCTTGCGCGGCATCTGCGACCTGTCTGGCGCGGCCCGGGTCAGGGGCGGATGCACCTGTCGCCCGATCCGATGAGGGAAGATCCGTTTCGCCACTCGTCGCGGCATTCCTCTCGGCGTTCGATGATGCCAGGTCGCGCAAGATGCAGGGCTTGTCGGTTCCCCCCCCCGACAGGACCTGCGGCACCCGCCCAGATCCCCGAGCCCCGAAGCGAGCCACGCGTCAGCCGGTTCCGCCCACCGCGCAGGGGCGCCATTCCCCGCCGCGACGCAAGGCGGCAAGCGGCTGCGCGCCCGGCGCGCCGGACCGGTTCAGCTTCCGATCATCCCGGCGATCATCGTCCCATACCATTCCACGCCCTCCCGGCGGTTGTGGGCGCGCAACTCGGCCGGATCGTCCGCTGCGCTCTCGCTCTGCGCTTCGACCAGGATCGTATCGCCGTCGGGCAGATAGCGGGTGACAAGGCGCAATGCCTCATCCTCGGCCAGAACCGGCCACCACGGGTCCGTATAGTCCGGTGGGCGGGTAAAGCTGCCGGTCAGTTCGCTCAGGATGACCGAGGCGGCGGCGCGGGCCTGTGCCTGCGCGATTGCCGCTGATCGTGGCAGCCCCGTTTCAGCGGCGTCGCCCAGGACATAGATGGCAGGCCAGTCCTCACACTGCAGGTTCCAGGCGTTGACAGGAACATATCCGGTCGGACCCAGCAGCGCCTCGGCCACCATCCCCGCCCGCTGCGCGGGGATGACGTTGCAGACATCCACCCCCTGCACCGCATCCTCGACGACAATCTCCATCGACTCGGGCCGCAGCGCCAGTCGGCCGGGCACCAAGCGCTCGACCGTTCCAGGCGCAAGTCGGTCCCAGGCCTCGGAAAAGGCGGCAGCCATCGGCATTTCCTCACGCAGATCCAGCAGGAGCAGCTTGGCGCGCGGCTTCACCCGGTGCAGGTGGCTGCCGATCAGCGACACCCGTTCATAGACCGCCGGAACCGCCCTGATGCTGCCTGCCGGTGCCACAAGGCAGAAGATTCCGCCATCGGGCATGGCGAGGATCTGACGGCGCAGTTGCTCGACCTGTGCGCCGCCACGCCAGCCGTGGGGCATGACGCCCTGCCAGGTCAGGTCCCATCCCGGAACCGAGGCGGCAACGAAATCGATCCCGGGCGCCAGCACAAGGCGATCCCAGCCGATCTCGCCGCCCGAGGCGAGTTGCACCGTCCCGCGGTCGGGTTTGATCGGCAACGCCCAGTCGTGGATCACCGTGATCCCCAGGCTCGTGCCGAAGGCTGCATAGGAAACCGCCTGCGGACCGGGCTGCGCAAGTCCACCCAGCGGCAGATTGGAAAAGGCAGCTGGATGATAAAGACGCGCGGGCTCGACCAGCGTCACATCGATGGCGCCAGCTGCGCCCTGCGCCACCTCGCGCGCAAGCGTCGCCCCGCCCGCACCACCGCCGACCACGACCAGCCGCGGCCGCCCCTGCCCCAGAAGCGCCGGAGCGGCGAGGGCGCCAAGCGACGCGCCCATGAACATGCGCCGTCCCAGCATCTGCTGCCGCAGCCCCCCTGCCTGCGAAGATCAGATCTCTTCGACAATCACCAGATCGCGTTCGGACGCTCCCCGCGCAAAGCTCAGCGCTTCCTGGTAACGCGGAGAGTTGTAGCAGGCCAGCGCATCGTCAAAGCTTGGAAACCGCGCGACCACGTTGCGCGGCCGGTCGTTGCCCTCAAGCTGCTGGTAACGTCCACCGCGCGCCAGGAACACGCCGCCATGCGCGGCAATCGCCTCGGTCGCGATGGCGGCATATCTGGCATAGGCATCGCTGTCGGTGACATGCACATGTGCAATCCAGAGCGCGCTCATGCGATATCTCCCAGAATGGCTTCCGCGGCAAGGATGGCTTCGGCCGCGCGCGCGGGATCGGCGCCCCCGGCCTGTGCCATGTCGGGGCGTCCGCCACCGCCCTTGCCACCAAGCTCGGCCGCCGCCGCCTTGACCAGATCAACCGCCGACAGGCGCCCGGTCAGATCCGCGGTCACGCCAGCGGCGACCGCAGCCTTGCCACCGGCATCCGCCACCAGCAACACCGCGCCGGAACCAAGGCGCGCCTTCATCTCGTCGATCAGCGGTGGCAGGTCCTTGCCGGACACGCCCGAGAGCACCTGCGCAATAAACCTGATCCCGTTGATCTCTTTCACCTCGGGGCCGGCCGCGGCCCCGCCACCCATGGCAATTTCCCGCCGCAACTGCGCAATCTCGTTCTGAAGCGCCCGGCGTTCCTCGATCAGCGCCCGCACGCGTTCAGCCAGCTCGGAGGGCTGCGCCCGCAGCACCCCGGCCACCTCGGCCAACTGCTGCGCCTGTTGCGCCAGATGCGCCAGCGCCCCCTCGCCGGTCAGCGCCTCGATCCGCCGCACCCCGGACGAGGACGCGCTGTCCCCCAGAAGCACACAAAGCCCGATGTCGCCCGTCCGCGTCACATGGGTGCCGCCGCACAACTCGATCGAATAGGTGCGCCCGTCGCCGCCCTTGCCCGACCCGTCCTGCCTGCCCATCGAAACCACGCGCACCTCGTCGCCATATTTCTCGCCGAACAGGGCCTGCGCGCCGATCGCGCGGGCCTCGTCCGGGGTCATGATCCGGGTGACGACGGCGGCGTTCTGACGGATATAGCCGTTCACCTCGTCCTCGACCTGGCGCAGCTCTTCGGCAGTCATCGCCTTGGAATGGCTGAAGTCAAAGCGCAGACGGTCCGGCGCATTGAGCGAGCCGCGCTGCGCGACATGATCGCCAAGCGCGTGGCGCAGCGCCTCGTGCAGCAGGTGCGTCGCCGAATGGTTGGCGCGGATCGCACTGCGGCGCGCGTGATCCACCTCAAGCTCGGCGCCCTGCCCCGGCGTTACCGTGCCTTCGGTCACCTCGGCCACATGCACGAAGACGCCCTGCGCCTTTTTCGTGTCGGTGATCCGGGCCACCCCTGTATCGGTGCGCAACAGGCCCGCATCGCCCACCTGGCCGCCAGATTCGGCATAGAAGGGCGTCTGGTTGACGACGATCTGCACCGTCTCGCCGGCCTTGGCCTGTGTCACTGCTGCGCCATCGCGCACCAGGGCCAGCACCTGGCCTTCGGCCTTTTCGGTGTCATAGCCCAGAAACTCGGTGGCGCCATGCTCTTCGGCCAGGTCGAACCAGATCGAGGCCTCTTTGGTCTCGCCCGATCCCGCCCAGGCGGCGCGGGCCTTGGCCTTCTGTTCGGCCATCGCGGCATCGAACCCCGCAGCATCGACCGAACGTCCCTTTTCGCGCAGCGCATCCTGCGTCAGATCCAGCGGAAAGCCATAGGTGTCGTAAAGGCGGAAGGCGGTCTCGCCTGGCAGGGCAGCCCCTTCGGGAAGGCGGCCAAGCTCATCGTCCAGCAGACGAAGACCCCGATCCAGCGTCTGGCGGAAACGCGTTTCTTCCAGGCGCAGCGTCTCCTCGATCAGCGCCTGCGCGCGGCCGAGCTCGGGATAGGCGGCGCCCATCTGGCGCACCAGCGCCGGCACCAGACGATGCATCAGCGGATCCTGCGCGCCCAGCTGATGGGCGTGACGCATCGCGCGGCGCATGATCCGGCGCAGGACATAGCCGCGCCCCTCGTTCGACGGCATCACCCCGTCTGCAATCAGGAACGAGGTTGACCGCAGATGATCGGCGATCACCCGGTGGTGCATCTTGCC
The DNA here is from genome assembly GCF_042666235.1 of Halodurantibacterium daqingense. Lineage (NCBI taxonomy): Bacteria > Pseudomonadati > Pseudomonadota > Alphaproteobacteria > Rhodobacterales > Paracoccaceae > Halodurantibacterium > Halodurantibacterium daqingense. The sequence goes on from NZ_JBHTFQ010000006.1 coordinate 345,509, forward strand.
GGGGCCGTCCGGATCCACGCTTGTGGCATGGGCCGAGGCCTCGATCAGGCTGCGCATCAGATCGGTATCGTAATTGTCGTGCTTGCCCTGCAGCAGCGCGCCGATCCGCTCCAGCCCCATGCCGGTGTCGATCGACGGGCGCGGAAGATTGGTGCGGCTGCCGTCCTCATGCTGTTCGAACTGCATGAAGACCAGGTTCCAGATCTCGATGAAACGATCGCCATCCTCATCCGGGCTGCCCGGAGGGCCGCCGGGGATATGATCGCCGTGATCAAAGAAGATTTCGGTGCAGGGGCCACAGGGGCCGGTGGGGCCCATCATCCAGAAATTGTCGTTGGTGGGAATGCGGATGATCCGGTCATCCGGCAGGCCCGCGGCCTTCTTCCAGATATTCGCCGCCTCGTCGTCCGTATGATAGACGGTGACCAGCAGCCGGTCCTTCGGGATCCCGAACTCCTTGGTAATCAACTCCCAGGCGAAAGGGATCGCCTCGGCCTTGAAGTAATCCCCGAAGCTGAAGTTGCCCAGCATTTCGAAGAATGTGTGGTGGCGGGCGGTATAGCCGACGTTATCAAGGTCGTTGTGCTTGCCCCCGGCGCGCACGCATTTCTGCGCCGTGGTCGCGCGGGAATAGTCGCGATGCTCGACGCCGGTAAAGACGTTCTTGAACTGCACCATGCCCGAGTTGGTGAACATCAAGGTGGGGTCGTTGCGCGGCACAAGAGGCGAGCTGTCGACCACCGCATGGCCCTGCCGGGCGAAGTAATCGAGAAAGGTCGAGCGGATATCGTTAAGCGTGGGCAAGGTGGCCTCCGGCGGATGCGGTTCGGCTTTCCGTTTAGCGCCAGCATCCCCCACTGTCCACTGCCGCAACGGAGGCCGGGCAAGCAAAAGCCCCGCCCTGAAGAAGGGCGGGGCCGATCATGCTGCCTGGTCGGGCTCAGGCGTCGACGACGTCCTCGCCCCCGCTTTCGCTCATGTGGAAATCGAGCCCGTGCGAGGCGCGGATCTTTTCCTCGATATCCGCCGCGATGGCGGGATTGGCCTTGAGGAAGTTCTTGGCGTTTTCGCGGCCCTGGCCGATGCGCTCATCGCCATAGGAATACCACGATCCCGATTTCTCGACCACGCCCGCTTTCACGCCAAGGTCGATCATCTCGCCGGTCTTGGAGATACCCTCGCCATACATGATGTCGAATTCGACCTGCTTGAACGGCGGCGCGACCTTGTTCTTGACCACCTTCACCCGGGTCGAGTTGCCCACGACCTCGTCCCGGTCCTTGACCGAGCCGATGCGTCGGATGTCGAGCCGGACCGAAGCATAGAACTTGAGCGCATTGCCGCCCGTGGTCGTTTCGGGGCTGCCGAACATGACGCCGATCTTCATGCGGATCTGGTTGATGAAGATCACCATGCAGTTCGAGCGGCTGATCGACGAGGTCAGCTTGCGCATTGCCTGGCTCATCAGCCGGGCCTGCGACCCCATCTGCATGTCACCCATGTCGCCCTCGATCTCGGACTTCGGAGTCAGGGCCGCGACCGAGTCGACCACGACAAGGCTCACCGCCCCCGACCGCACCAGCGTATCCACGATTTCCAGCGCCTGTTCGCCGGTATCCGGCTGGCTGATGAGCAACTCGTCCAGGTTCACGCCAAGCTTCTTGGCATATTGCGGATCAAGCGCGTGTTCGGCATCGACAAAGGCGCAGACGCCGCCCTTCTTCTGCTCTTCCGCCACCACATGCAGCGTGAGCGTCGTCTTGCCCGAGCTTTCGGGGCCATAGATCTCGATGATCCGGCCCTTGGGCAGCCCGCCGATCCCCAGCGCGATATCAAGCCCGAGAGAGCCGGTCGAGGTAGCCTCGATCTCCATTACCGGGTTGTCGGCGCCCAGCTTCATGATCGAGCCTTTGCCGAACTGCCGTTCGATCTGGGCCAGCGCGCTGTCGAGCGCCTTCTGCCGGTCGGATGTGCGCTTGTCGGTCATGTCGAGTAAGCTCGCGGTTGCCATAGGGTCCACCTCTTGTTTCATAGCGCGCCGAAAGTGGCAATCTGCCTGTTGTTCACGCCCTGTTCCGTTCTTTATGGGACCGAAACAGGAACATTTCAACAGCGTTTTATGCAAATTCGACTTTTTACCCGGAAGGTTAAGAAGTAGTTTACGGCCATCTTCCTGGCGGCATTTTTCGCTGCCCAAAGAACAAAGGATTGCCATGCTTGTATTCTGGCAGCAGCGGCTGGTGTTTCTGGCGACGCCCAAGACCGGATCAACCGCGATCGAGGCAGCTCTCGAATCGCTTGCCAGTGTCTCGGTGCAGCGGCCACCCGAGTTGAAGCACACCAATGCGCAGCGCTATCAGCGCTTTCTTGCCCCCTACCTTGAACGCGCCTCGGGCCATACCTTCGAGGTGGTCGCCCTGATGCGCGAACCACTTGACTGGCTGGGAAGCTGGTATCGGTTCCGGCAGCGCGACGACGTGATGGACTCGCGCAAGAGCACGCGCAACATGGATTTCAGCGGCTTCGTGGAGGCCTATCTGCAGGCCGAGCGACCGCCCTTTGCCGATGTCGGTTCACAGGCGCGTTTCCTGACAAAGCAGGGTGACCTCGCCGTGGACCGGTTGTTCCGCTACGAGGATATTGCCGATTTCGTGGTCTTTCTGGAGGATCGACTGGAATGCGAGGTGATCCTGCCACGCGTCAACGTCTCGCCCGATGCGGATGTGACGCTTGATCCGCAGCTCGAGGCGCGCCTGCGCCAGGACTGCGCCGAGGATTTCGCGTTGTATGACAGCATCCCGCGCTATTCCGAAGCGGCTCTCTGAGCTGGTGCACGGGGCGCACTGACCGCCACGCCGGACATGCCCCCTGGGGTGCGATGCCGCACCACATCGGGCGCTGGGGAGGAAAGCCTCTCCGAAGCCCGACGGCGCAGCTTCTCGCGGCGCCGCGACCTCGGGCACCGGGGCGACAGAAGCCCGCCGGCGGCAGCGGTCGATCCGAACGGAACCTAAGCCCCGCAAAGATGCCCTGGCTCCGCCGTGGAGGGAGGGCTGCACCGGCGCATGCGCCCCTTTGGGCAGGTGGGAAAGGTTGGTTGCGCAGGGACCGGACGGCAGCCGCAGATTACCGGTTCTTCCTTGATCAGGATCCCCCTGGCTCCGCAGGGTCACGACCTTGATACTGTTCGGAACTCGCTGCGGGACGCAGATGGAGGAAGACGGACACCGCGCCTTCTCATGGGAGGATTCGTGCTCCCCCTCGAAACGCCTGTGCATGATGACGTTGCGGCGGCGTCGAGGAGTGTATCGCCACTCAGGTCACCATGTCTTCGCGCGGGAGGTCCGGTTCTGCGATTGCCGGTGGACCGGACCACCGGCTCTCCGCGCCGGCACGCGGGATGTCGGCGCCCGGCCCGGCTCGGTGATCATCGCTCAAGTTGCGCCTGGACCGTCGCCGTCAGTTCGGCCAGCGAGAAGGGTTTCTGCAGGAAGACCGAGTTCGGAATACGGGCCTGAGCCTCGGGGAAACTGTCTTCCGCATAGCCGGACATGAACACCACTTTGACGCCGGGGCGGGCCTGCAACGCCTCGCGCACCCAAGCCGGACCGCCCTTTCCGGGCATGATCACGTCACTGACGAATATGTCCACCGTCACTTCGGGATTGGCGAGTATGGCAAGCGCCTCCTCGGCGCTTTCGGCTTCGAGCACGGTGTACCCCCGCAGGCGAAGCGCGCGCGACGCAAAGGCGCGTACAGGGGCCTCATCCTCGACCAGCAGCACCACGCCATGCCCCGGCGTCAGCAGGGATGTTGCCGCAGTTTCGGCACCGGTGACCGACGTCACCTGGGGGATGCCTGAATGGGCCGGCAGATACAATGTGAAGGTCGTTCCTTCGCCGGGCGTGCTGTCGGCAAAGATGAATCCCCCCGTCTGCTTGACGATGCCATAGGCCGTTGACAGGCCCAGACCGGTCCCTTCCCCGGCACGCTTTGTGGTGAAGAAGGGTTCGAATATCTTGGGCATCTTGTCGGGCGGAATGCCGATTCCCTGATCGGTTACCCGCAGGACGACGTAGCGCCCCGGGGGAATGACCGCTCGATCCCGCGTCAGCGCGCAGTCGAGGCTTTCGTTACGGGCCTCGATCGTGATCTCGCCGCCCTCGGGCATGGCATCGCGCGCGTTGACCACAAGGTTCATCAGCACCTGTTCAAGCTGGCGCGGATCCGCACGGATCAGGTCAAGCTCGGCAGGCCGACTCACGACAAGACGCACGCGCCCGCCCACAAGCCGGTTCAGCAGATGCCCCAGATCCGCAAGTGCATCACGCAGATCGATCAGCTGCGGCTGCAAGGTCTGCTTGCGGGAAAAGGCCAGGAGCTGGCCGACAAGACTGGCAGCGCGGTTTGCGTTCTGATGGATCTGAACAAGATCGCCGTAATCGGGATCGTTCCTGTCATGGCGCAGCAACAAAAGGTCACAATGGCCCGAGATCGCGGTAAGAAGATTGTTGAAGTCATGGGCGATGCCACCCGCAAGCTGGCCGATCGCATGCATCTTCTGGCTCTGGACGAACTGCGCCTCGAGCGTCTTGAGTTCGGTGGCATCGTGCAAGAGCGCGAACAGCGCCGGTTCGCTTTCACCCTCGGCGGGGTGAACACGGCGCAGGGTGACTTGCAGGAAGATCTCGGACTGCGGCCGGCTGGCCCGCACCACCTCTGGCCGGCCGAGTGTTCTTCCGGCGAAAGCGTCCGACAGCCAGTCGCCTACCGGACGGCCAAGCCCCTCGACAAGGTCGGCCAGGCGATCCTCGGGTCCGGGATCGGCCGCAAGCAATTCGCGCGCCAGACGGTTGGCCGCGAGGATCTCGCCCCCATGACCGATGCGCAGCAATCCCACCGGCAGATCCTCGAAGCCGAGGCCGTCGTGACCCGGCACCGGTCGAGCGCCTTCAACGCCGGGAAGCATGTAGACCTCGTGGCGACCGGCGGCGGCCTCGGTCACCGCAAGAAGGACCGGCCCAAGCTGCGGCACGGTGATCACCTCGCCCGAACGGGGGGGCCGCGCGGCAAGTTCGGACCAATGCGCGATCTCGTGGCCAAGCGCGCGACGCAGCGCGCGATTGACCGCCAGCACCGTGCCGGAACGGTTGACGATCAGCCGAGGCAGAGCCACATCCTCGGCAGTGCGGGCACTCAGTTCGGCGCCGGGCGTCTCCTCGAACCGCCAGAGAAATCCGCCGGGAATTGCATGAACCGACAGGCGCGCCGTCCCGTTGCGCGTGGCGACATCCTCGCGGGCGGCACCGGTCTGGCTTGCCTGATGCTGCAGGCGATAGAGCGTGCTTGAGGGATGCGCAAAAAGCCCCTCAAGACGGCGCAACAAGGTCTGCCCTTCTGCCCCGAACTTGGTATCGGCGGCCGCGTTCTGATAGTGGATCCGCCCGTCAGCATCGGTGGTGAAAGCCGGTGTCGCATCCCGCGCGACGACCCCGGCCACCTGGCGGCGCATCCGACGCAGCGCGCGGTCATGCCACAGCACGACCGATCGGGTCAGCAGAACCACCGCCAGCAGGGTTCCGGCAACGGACAGCAGCACCATCCCGACCATCTGGTTCGTGGCAACCAACGCCACCAGCGCAAGAGCAACGGCAAGGGCAATCACCTGCCAGGACCGGGGACGCGCCTGCAGCGCGGCGCGGAGCAGAGGGTTCAGGGAGGAAACGTGCTGTGACAAGAGGGCCTCCGTCAGAATCGCGGCCCTATTGAGCGACAGTTTGGTTAATTGACGATTAACTGCGCCCGGCCAACCGGAGAAAGCGCCGAAAGCTGGCGCAAATCAACCCTGAATTGTATTTTGCCTTTGCAAGATCGCCACGAAAAAGCCATCGCCACCGTCACGCGGCGTGAAAAGCCGCGCATGGCGCTGCTGCCAGCCATGCTGCCGCGCAAGGAACGCCGCGATCTGTGCCGCGTTCTCACGCTCAAACAGGGAACAGGTTGCATAGGCCAGATAGCCGCCCGGCCGCACCAGCGCCGACGCCTCGGACAGGATCTGCGCCTGAATCCGGCAGAGATCCGCAAGCCGTTCCGGCGTCAGGGTCCATTTCGCCTCGGGGCTGCGCCGCCAGCTGCCCGACCCGGAACAGGGCACGTCCAGCAGCACCAGATCGCAGGGCGCGGCCCGGCTGCCCTCGCCCGGGGCCAGCAGCGTGACCCTTACCCCGGCGCGCGTGGCACGGGCAGGCAGATCCCGCATCCGCCGCGGATCGGCATCATGGGCGAAAAGCGTCAGCGGCAACCGTGCAGCCATCGCCAGCGTCTTGCCACCTCCGCCGGCGCAATAGTCCAGCACCCGGTCGTTGGCGCGCAGCGGCAGCGCCGCCACCACCGCCTGGGATGCGGCATCCTGCAACTCGACCAGACCGTCGCGGAACGGGGCCGAGTGCTGCACGCGCCGCGCGCCTTCGGTCACCTCAAGCGCGGTTTCGGCAAGCTCGTGCGGGCGGGTCACGATGCCCTCGGCCTCAAGCGCGCTCGCGGCGCGCGGGCGGTCGATCCGTGCGAGGTTCACGCGCAGGAACACCGGCGCCCGCGCCTGAAGCGCCCGCAGCACAGCATCGGTATCGGCGCCAAGGCTTGCCTCGAATTCGGGCAGGAGCCAGTCGGGACAATCGAGCGCCTCGCCGCGGCTCATGGCACGGGGCGGCCCGGTCTCGTCAGGCGAAAGCGGCGGCGGCGCGTGGCCTTCGCCGGTGAACATCGTCACCGGATCGACACCGGCTGCCCTGAGCGCACCGATCATCAGCCCGCGGCCGGTTTCTGCCCCCCCCAAGGCTGCGAAGGACCGGCGGCGGCGGACAGCATCGAACACATGGTCGCGGATCGCCGCCCGATCGCCCGAGCCGGCATAGCGGTTGTGCCGCCCCCAGGTCGTCAGGGCCTGTTCGAGCGGCTGGCCCGCCAGCCAGTCGTCCAGAAGCGTGATTGCGGCAGCTATGCGGGCGGCGGGGGTCATGCGATGCTCCGGCGGGGCTCAGGCATCTTCGAACCGGTAGCCCGAGCCGTGCCGGACCACCCGCCCAAGCGCCGGGTGCAGGATGTGGCCGCCTGTCACCAGCGTCCCGTCGGTGGCCAGCTCATCCAGCAGACGCTTGCGCGTCTGGCGGGCCATGTCCATGTCCAGATCGAAGGCGATGCCGATCTCGGGGTCGGCCAGTTGCAGCTTCTGCGCATGAACGATGTCGCCCATATGCACGAGCATCCGGTCGCCCGAGGAAAGCCGCCAGCCGGAATGGCCCGGCGTGTGGCCCGGCAACGGCAGCGACCAGAGCCCCGGCGCGATCTGGTCCCCCGGCTGGATGATCACAAGCCGGTCGGCATAGGCGTCAAGCACCGCCTGCGCCAGGCGCTGCCAGTCCTGCAATTGCTGATCCGCCGTGGAGAAAAAGCTCGTTTCCGTCCAGAAGGCGTGTTCAGGCGCGGTGAGAACCAGTTCCGCCCGCGGGAACACCGCGCGCCCCTCGGTGGTGATCATCCCCGCGACATGATCGGCATGCAGATGGGTGGTAAACAGCCGGTCGATGTCGCCCACCTGCGCGCCTGCCGCGGCAAGCGCCTGGGGCAGATGCCCGCAGGCGGCGCCGACCAGATCGCGGAACCCGGCATCGACCAGAACCGTCTGGCCGCCACCGCGGATCAGCACCGCGTTGAAGTTGGTCCGGATGTCCTTTTCACCGGCCAGATCCAGCAGCGTGTCGATCGTGGCCTGGCCGGTGCGCGGAAACAGCGCTGGGGGAAAGCTGAGCGCGCCATCGGTGAGAACCGTCACCTCGGCCGCGCCGATCCGCCGGGACAGGGTCAGGGCCATGACGTCCTCCTTACATGCCGCGGTAGTTCGGGCTTTCCCGGGTGATCTGCACATCATGAACGTGGCTTTCCTTCAGCCCCGCGCCGGTGATGCGGACAAAGCGGCAGTTCCGCCGCATTTCAGCCACCGTAGCGCAGCCGGTATAGCCCATGGCGGCACGAAGCCCCCCGACCAGCTGGTGCAGAACCGCCGCGGCCGTGCCCTTGTAGGGCACCTGCCCCTCGATCCCCTCGGGCACCAGCTTGTCGCTGGCCGCATCCTTCTGGAAATACCGGTCGGCCGAGCCGCGGGCCATCGCGCCAAGGCTGCCCATGCCGCGGTAGGATTTGAAGCTGCGCCCCTGATACAGGATCATCTCGCCCGGGCTTTCGTCGGTGCCCGCGATCATGCTGCCCACCATGGCGCACGAGGCACCAGCGGCAATCGCCTTGGCGAAGTCGCCCGAATACTTGATCCCGCCATCGGCGATGATCGGAATATCCCCCGCCGCGCCGGCTGCATCCATGATCGCCGTCAGCTGCGGCACGCCCACGCCCGCCACGATGCGGGTGGTGCAGATGGACCCGGGGCCGATGCCGACCTTCACCGCATCCGCGCCCGCGTCGATCAGCGCGCGCGTCGCCTCGGCAGTTGCGACGTTGCCGGCGACAACCTGCACCGCGTTCGACAGGGCCTTGACCCGTTCGACCGCCCGGGCCACGCCATCCGAATGGCCATGCGCGGTGTCGATCACGATCAGGTCGCATCCCGCATCAATCAGCGCGGCGCTGCGTTCATACCCGGCATCGCCCACGGTCGAAGCCGCCGCCACCCGCAGCCGGCCCAGATCATCCTTGCACGCATTGGGGTTCAGAACCGCCTTTTCGGTATCCTTCAGCGTCAGGAGGCCCGTGAGCTTGCCCTGCCCGTCGGTCACCAGCAGTTTCTCGATCCGCCGCGCCCGCATCAGGCTCTTGGCTTCATCAAGATCAGCGGGTTCGTGCAGAACCGCCAGGTTGTCCGAGGTCATCATCACCCGCACCGGCGTGCTGTCGTCATTGGCAAAACGCATGTCGCGGTTGGTCACGATGCCCACGACGCGGCCCATCTCGTCCACCACCGGAAAGCCGGTGACGTTGTAGCGTTCCTGCAGCGCCTTTGCATCGGCCAGCGTCTGATCCGGACGCAGGGTGATCGGCGCATAGACGATCCCGCTTTCGAACCGCTTGACGCGCCGCACCTCGTTGGCCTGCGCCTCGGGATCAAGGTTGCGATGGATCACCCCGATTCCACCTGCCTGGGCCATGGCGATCGCCATTCGCCCTTCGGTCACCGTGTCCATCGCCGAGGACAGAAGCGGGATGTTCATCCTGATCGACTGCGTGACCCAGGTGGTCGTATCCGCGTCAGAGGGCAGGACCGAACTTGCAGCCGGAACCAGAAGAACGTCATCGAAGGTGAGCGCCTCGCGAATCTCCATTGGGGTCTCCTTGGGAGTTTTCGTTTGGCGCTTCCCTATTTCACGGGCCGCAGGAAAAGCAAAGCCCCCTTCTGCCGCGTCACAACGCTTTTGGACCGCGGCGCAAGCCCGGCTGGCTTGAACCAGCCCTTGTCAGCCCCCGCCCATTCGCGGCATTCTGCGCAGGTCGCACCGCGGGATCAGAACACCGCGCCGGAGGCCCCTTCCGCAGGAATTGCCCATGCCCGCCAAAGCCCGCGCCACCGCCCCGGCCCCTGCCTCTCCGCCCGATGAGGCGCCGGTTTCCGCGCTGCGCAACCTTGGCCCTGCGACCGAGGCCGCCTTTGCCCGCGCCGGCATCCACAGCGTCGGGGTGCTGCGGGCGCTGGGAACGGATGCGGCCTATCTGCGCCTGCTTGACGCAGGCGAACGGCCGCATTTCATCAGCTTCTATGTTCTGGAAATGGCGCTTCAGGGCCGGCCCTGGAACGATTGCCGCGGCCCCGAGAAAGAGGCGCTACGCAGTCGCTTCGACCAGCTGTGCGCCCGGATCGGCCGCGATCCCGAACAGCAGGGTCTAAGGCGCCTTGCTGCGGCGCTTGATGAAATCGGCGTGCGCGAACGGAAGCGCTGAGAGGGACGAGCGGCCGGCCGCCGACCGGGCAGAGCGCAACGCGCATCCGGGGCCGGCCCGCCTCATTCTTATTTCCGACCAGCTTCATCCGCAGATCCTCGGTAAAGTTCCGCATCCCCCGAACGGTGGGCAAGGAAGGAGACAGCGATGCGGACGAGAGCTGCGGTGGCCGTTGAGGCCGGGAAGCCGCTTGAGATCATGGAGGTCAACCTCGAGGGGCCGAAGGCTGGCGA
>NZ_JBHTFQ010000007.1:0-241770 GCF_042666235.1 Halodurantibacterium daqingense
AAACTTTATTGCAGTCCAAGCCTTCCGGGCGAGACGACAGCGGCGACGTCAAGCCGACGTCAAGCCCCCTGAGCAATGGTCCAAAATCTCGCTTACCGTGAATTCAAACATCTGACCGGTCGCGCGGGGTGAATACCTCGCGGACACCGGAGTCCAGCCGGAAGCCGGTGGATCCCGTTGCGCCGGAGTCCACCCGGCCAATGCTGATCAACCATCAACAGGAACCTGCATGACCCTCGCCTTTGCCCCGGAGCGGATCGAGACCTGGCCGCTGTCGCGCCTGCAGCCCTATGCGAAGAACGCGAAGGTGCATGGGCCCGACCAGGTCGCGAAGCTGGCCGCCAGCATGGCCGAGTTCGGCTGGACCGTGCCCTGCCTCGTGGCCGAGGACGGCGAGCTGATCGCTGGCCACGGACGCGTGCTCGCGGCGACGCAGCTCGGGCTGACCGAAGCGCCGGTGATCGTGTTGGGGCACCTGACCGAGGCGCAGCGTCGGGCTTACCGGATTGCGGACAACAAGCTCACGGAACTCGGCACCTGGGACGAGGCGCTGCTGTCGGCCGAACTGAACGACCTGCTGGCCGAGGATTTTGACCTGTCGCTGGTCGGCTTCACCGACGGCGAGCTGGACAAGCTGCTGGCCTACGCCGCGGAAGACGACGGTGAAGAGGGTGGCGCCGGGGGCTCCGTGCCGCCGGTGACCATCCCCGAGCCGCCCCGCAATCCGGCATCGCGCACCGGCGATCTGTGGATCCTAGGCGACCACCGGCTCCTATGCGGTGACAGCACCAGCGCGGCGGATGTGCGCCGCCTGATGAATGGCGAGCGGGCAATCCTGTTCGCGACCGACCCGCCGTATCTCGTGGACTACGACGGCTCGAACCACCCGACCCGGAACAAGGACTGGTCGCAGTCCTATGGGGTAACCTGGGACGACAGCAGCCAAGGGGCCGACCTCTACGATGGCTTCATCGCCGCGGCCGTGGCCGAGGCAATCACTGAGGACGCGGCCTGGTACTGCTGGCACGCCTCCCGCCGCCAGGCGATGCTCGAAGCCTGCTGGGAGAAGGCCGGCGCTTTCGTCCACCAGCAGATCATCTGGGTGAAAGACCGCGGGGTTCTGACCCGGTCACACTACCTCTGGAAGCACGAGCCCTGTTTCATGGGCTGGCGCCGACCGAACCGCCCACCGAAGGTCGCCGAGCAGACGCTGCCCTCGACCTGGGAGATGCCGTCCTTCGCGAAGGACGAGCGGCCCGACCACCCGACGCCGAAACCGCTGGACGCGTTCGGCATCCCGATGCGCCAGCACGTTGCCCGCGGCGGGCTTTGCTACGAGCCGTTCTCAGGGTCCGGCTCACAGATCATGGCGGGAGAGGCCAACGGCCGCCGCGTCTTCGCGATGGAGATCAGCCCGGCCTATGTCGATGTCGCCGTCGAGCGCTGGCAGGCCGAGACTTGCCGCGACGCGATCCTTGACGGCGATGGTCGGACCTTCGCCGAGGTGAAGGCCGAGCGGCTGACCTGCCCGCGAAGGAGCAGGATGCAGCCGCATGAAACAGAGCCGGGCCATGTCGCTGGTCGAGGCCGTCGCCAACGTGGCGGTCGGCTACGGCGTCGCCGTGATGACGCAGATCCTGATCTTCCCGGTCTTCGGGCTGCATACGACGCTGGCGCAGAACCTGAAGATGGGCGCAGTGTTCACGGTGGTGAGCATCGCGCGCTCCTTCGCTCTGCGGCGGCTGTTCGAGGCGATCCGAGTTAGGAACTAGGGATCAACAACCTGCGAAGTCGGCACACCGCGCCGGATTGCTGCCTGCCGGAGGCGGGGCCACGTCTCGTCTGAGATCGGCGTGACCATGTAGCCGTGATCAACGTCTCCCAGCATTGCCGAGTAGGCAGTGGGGCCTGCTCGCCAGAAGAGACCAATCAGCGCACAGAGGGCAGCATCAAGTTTGTCCTGATCGGACTTCCGAGGTTGAGCGGCGTTCCGCATCTGGTGGGTCCATTCGGCAAGGCCCAGCACATTGAATCGCTCTGCTGAACGCTCGACCACGCGCGCCACCGCCTGCCAGTCTTCCAAGCGAAATTTTTTCCGGTTCTGCGGATTGTACTTCGGAGCGCCGAGCCGCTGAGCAAAGCCGTTGTCGAGCGCGGGCAGAGCCAGCGCGGGGAATACTTCGATGAGGAAGTGGCCAGCAGACGCTGTGCGCGCCTGAAGAGGATCCTCCTCCGCACAGAGACCGGAAATGAAAGACCAAATCGGCGAGTCGTCGCAGAACATGCCGATCTTGCTGCGGTTGGCCGGCTGAACGCCACCGCCGACAAAAGAAACGAGGGACGCAGCGACTTTGTCCACCGGGCGGCTGCCCGAGGCATTGGGCACTACCGTTGGCTGATCAAGCGCAACGAGGCTGACAGCGAAATCCTTGCGGAGCTCCTCGATCAACCTGCGAGCCTGCGCGAACGAGACCAGTTGCGGTTCGTGGAACTGCACTTGGCCGTGGTCATCAAACGCCACGGCGCAGATCGCGCCCGGCGCCTTCGGTGCATCGGTCCACGCCGAATCGAAACCGAAAATGACCGTGCTGCTTTGCGGGTTCACGAAATCCATGTGGTCCTCCGCAAAGCAGCATAATCAAAGGGTGCAAGGAATGCAGTCGCTTACTTGCTTAGCATGTAAACCCTTCCTCGACCCTCGACCTTCTCGGAGGTGACATCGAGGCCGAGCTTCTTCTTGAGCGCGCCGGAGAAGGCGCCTCGGACCGTGTGCGGCTGCCATCCGGTTTCGGCGACGATCTCGTCGATGGTCGCGCCGCCGTCGGCGCGGAGCATCTCGATCAGCTTCGCCTGCTTCGTGCCCGCCCGCGGTGTGAGTGCCTTGGGCGCAGCGTCCGCCTCTGCGGGAGCGTCCTGCGGGGGCTCGGTACTCGGCGCCCCGTCGGCGCCCGTGGGCGCGCTGCCGGAGCCTTCCGGCTCGACGCCGATGGCGGCGAGGCCCGCGTCCGTGATGTGCAGGAGGATGGCGTTGCCGTCCTCGTCGTTGCGCCAGATGCGGTTGAGCGCGGCGTCGGCCTTGGTCCGGCTGTCGGTCGTGGTCTCGGCGATCAGCCCGCGCTTCAGAAGCGCGCCGACAACCTTTGCGGCGGCGCCGCCGCGAAGGGAGCCGGGGAGCGGCAGGACGTTGCTGTCCTCGCGTTCCACAGCGGAGCTGAGGATCACGAGCTGGGTATCGGAAAGCTTGGTCATCTGGGGTCTCCGTTTTAGGGGCCGCGACCGTCGCGACCCTCCTACGACCCCGAGCCGCGCATCGGCGCGGCAGGAGTTCCGGCTGGACCGGAGGTCAGATCAACCCGAGTTCGCGCAGGAGCGTGGCAGTGGCGGGCAGTCGATCTGTCGCCACGTCGATGGCGATGGTCATGCTGTCGGCGGTGAGGCGAGCGGGAATGTTCTCCTGCTCGCGGAGTGCACTCTCGATCTCGTCGAGGACGGCGGGGATGCGGCTGGCATCCCAAGGCTCGTACAGGCCGCGGATGGCTATGCGGATGGTTTCCATGTTGCGCGCTCCCGTCACTCGGCGTGTTCGCCCTCGCCGAAGGCGCTGTCGGTGATGCGCTTCAGGAGGCTGGCGTAGTGTTCGAGGGTGCCGACATGGCCCCAGTTCACTTCTTCGGGATTGGCGTTGAAGTGGTTGTCGCTGAGCGCCTGCAGGCGGGCGAGCATCTCGTCAATCTCGGTCTTCTTGCCGATGAAGGCGGCGAGCGCGGCTTCCTTGTTCCGGCGCGCCTTCTCGGCGCGGAGTTCGTGGCGCGGGGTCGTGATCGGGTTTAGGCGCGTGGTCATCGTCGTGGCTCCTTGGTGAGTTGCATCGTCTTTATGGGATCGACGTTCGCTCTGTCCGCGAGGCTTATCAACGACATAAGCACCTGACTTTGTATGATAATCGGGATTGGCGATGCAGGGCATGAGCGAGCGCCAGTACGCTGCCCATGTCGGGCTGTCACGCGGCGCGATCCAGAAGGCGAAGGCCGCCGGCCGGCTGGTCCTGCACGAGGATGGCAGCATCGACGCCGCGGCCTCCGTCAAGTGGCGGGCCGAGACGACGGACCCGTCGAAGACGACGAAGGCACCGGCGCCCAAGCTGAAACCCGTGCCCGCGGCCGCCGTCGCCGCCGTAGGCGACACGCTTCGCGAACAGGGACTGACCGCGCCGGCCGTCGGCGGCGGCACGACCTTCCTGCAGGCCAAGACCGCGAACGAGGTGCTGAAGGCGCAGGAGCGGCGTATCCGGCTCCAGAAGCTGAAGGGGGAACTGGTCGACCGCGCCCGGGCGGAGACGCTGATGTTCCGGCTCGCGCGCGACGAGCGCGACGCATGGGTGACCTGGCCGGCGCGGGTGGCTGCGTTGATGGCCTCGGAGCTCACCGCGGCGCTGGGGAATGCATGCGAGGTGGAGGCGGCGCAGATGCAGAAGGTTCTGGAGGCCCATGTCCGCGCCCAGCTCGAAAGCCTCGCGGAGATCCAACCCGGGCTTGGATGAGGATCTCTTCGGGTTCGACGGCGCCGCCGCGCTGATCCGCGCCTGGTCGCGGGGTCTGCGTCCCGACCCGGATCTCACCGTCTCGAGCTGGGCCGACCGCCACCGGAAACTCGCCTCGCGGGCCTCGGCCGAGCCCGGGCAGTACCGGACCGCGCGCACGCCCTACATGCGCGAGATCATGGACCGGCTGTCGCCCGGCGATCCGACCCAGCGGATCGTGTTCATGAAGGCCGCGCAGGTCGGCGCGACCGAGGCCGGCAACAACTGGATCGGCTTCGTGATCCATCAGGCGCCGGGGCCGATGCTGGCGGTCCAGCCGACGGTGGAACTGGCCAAGCGGAACTCGCGCCAGCGGATCGATCCGCTGATCGATGAAAGCCCCGACCTGCGGGAACGGGTCAAACCGGCCCGGTCCCGCGACGCGGGCAACACGATGCTGTCGAAGGAGTTCGCGGGCGGCATCCTGATCATGACGGGCGCCAACTCGGCGGTCGGGCTCCGGTCCACCCCGGCGCGGTACATCTTCCTGGACGAGGTCGACGCCTATCCAGCCTCGGCCGACGAAGAAGGCGATCCGGTCACGCTGGCCGAAGCGCGCTCGCTGACCTTCGCCCACCGGCGCAAGGTGTTCCTGGTGTCGACGCCGACGATCCACGGGCTCTCCCGGATCGAGCGGGAGTTCGAGGCATCCGATCAGCGGCGGTACTTCGTGCCGTGCCCGCATTGCGAGGCGATGCAGTGGCTGACGTTCGAGCGGCTGCGCTGGGAGAAGGGGCGGCCGGAGACGGCCGAGTATCTCTGCGAGGGCTGCGAGCGGCCCATCGCCGAGCACCACAAGACGAGGATGCTCGAGCGCGGCGAGTGGCGCGCGACGACCACGGCCGCCGATCCGACCACGGTCGGCTACCACCTGTCGGCGCTCTATTCGCCGGTCGGGTGGCTCAGCTGGCAGCGGATCGCGCGGGCGCATGAGGCGGCACGGGGCAGCGACGAGGCGATGCGGGCATTCCGGAACACCATCCTCGGCGAGACCTGGATGGAAACCGGCGAGGCGCCCGACTGGCAGCGGCTGGCGGACCGGCGCGAGGCATGGGCTCCAGGCACGGTGCCGCAGCGAGGGCTCTTCCTGACCGCGGGCGCCGACGTGCAGAAGGACCGGATCGAGGTCGACGTCTGGGCCTGGGGTCGGGGTCTGGAAAGCTGGCTTGTCGATCACCTCGTGCTCGAGGGCGGCCCCGGCGATCCGGCCTGCTGGCAGCAGCTGACGGAGTTGCTCGGGCGGACATGGACGCATGCTTCGGGTCAGCGGATGACGCTCGCCCGGCTCGCGATCGACACGGGCTACGAGACGAGCGCGGTCTATGCCTGGTCGCGCCAGGTGGGGTTCGCGCAGGTGGCGCCGGTGAAGGGCGTCGAAGGGTTCACCCGCACCAGCCCGGTGACCGGGCCGACCTATGTCGACGCGACCATCGCGGGCAAACGGCTCCGGCGCGGCGCCCGGCTCTGGACCGTGGCCACCTCGACCTTCAAGGCCGAGACCTATCGTTTCCTGCGGCAGGACCGGCCGACAAGAGAAGAACAGGCCGCAGGTGTACTGTGCCCGCCCGGCACGATCCACCTGCCGGACTGGGTGGACGGCGAATGGCTCAAGCAGCTGACCGCCGAGCAGCTGGTGACGGTGAAGGGCAAGCGTGGCTTCACGCGGCTCGAATGGCAGAAGCTCCGCGAGCGCAACGAGGCGCTGGACACTCGGGTCTATGCCCGCGCGGCCGCGTGGATCCTCGGGGCGGATCGCTGGCCCGAGGTGCGGTGGGCCGATCTGGAGGCACAACTCGGTGTGGCGAAGCAGGACGGGTCCGAGGCCGGTCCAGCGACAGCGCCATCCACCCCAACCCGAACGACGCCGCGCCGACGCACGGTGCGCTCGAGCTACATGAGGTGACTTGATGAGCACGGCCGCTGAGCTCCGCGCCCGCCGCGATGCGCTGAAGGCGCAGCGCTCCTCGGGCGTGGCGCGGGTGAGCTATGACGGCAAGACCGTGGACTATCGCAGCGTGGCCGAGATCGACCGGGCCATCGAGGCACTGGATCGCGAGATCGCCACGGCCGAAGGCCGGCGGATCGTCCGGCATGTGCGCGTGACGACGACGAAGGGGCTCTGAGCCATGGGCCTGTTCGACCGTTTCCGCCGCCGCACCCCCGGCGGCCCCGCGTCCTCCGGGCTTACGCGGCTCCCCCGGAGCCACGGTCCCTCTGGACTGCGCGCCCGGCTCGAAGGCGCCATGGCAAAGCGGCGACTGCGCGGCTGGAACCCGCCGCTCGAGAACATCAACGCGCTGGTCGCCTCGGGCGGCCCACGGCTCCTGGCGCGGTCCCGCGAGCTGGTGGTGACGAACGGCTATGCCGCCAACGCCTGCGAGGCCTTCGCGGCGAACCTCGTCGGTGACGGGATCAAGCCTTCGTCGCTGATCGGAGACGCGGATCTCCGCGACCGGGTCCAGCGGCTCTGGCTCGCCTGGACCGACGAGGCCGACGCGGATGGGCTGACCGACTTCTTCGGCCTGCAGGCCATGGTCGCGCGCGAGATGTTCGTGGCGGGCGAGTGCTTCGTCCGGCTGCGCCCGCGCCGGGCCGAGGACGGGCTGCTGGTGCCGCTGCAGCTGCAGCTTCTCCAGTCCGAGATGCTGCCGTTCGAGAAGATGGAGACCGCGGCAAACGGCAATCGCATCCGCTGTGGGATCGAGTTCGACGGGATCGGCCGGCGCGTGGCCTACCACTTCCGCCGCCGCCATCCGGGCGACAGCACCGATCAGGGGGCGGTGATCCCGGAGACGGTGCGCGTGCCGGCGGCGGATGTGCTGCATGTCTATCGCCCCATCGATGCAGGCCAGATCCGGGGGCTGCCGCATATCGCGCCGGCGATGGTGCGGCTGTTCCTGCTCGACCAGTACGACGACGCCGAGCTCGACCGGAAGAAGACCGCGGCGATGTTCGCGGGCTTCATCACCAAGACCGCGCCCGAAGAGCCCATGATGGGAGAGGCCGAGGCGGATCTCGACGGCGCCGCCATTGCGAGCCTCGAGCCCGGCACGATGCAGGTGCTGCTGCCCGGCGAGGATGTGAAGTTCTCGTCTCCGGCCGATGTCGGCGGCGGCTACGAGGCGTTCCAGTACCGCACGCTGCTGGCGGTCTCGGCCTCGCTGGGACTGCCCTATCATCTCGTCACCGGCGATGTCCGGCAGGCGAACTACTCGAGCCTCAGGGCCGAGCTTGTCGAGTTCCGCCGCCGCATCGGCCAGCTGCAGCATGGCGTGATCGTGCACCAACTCTGCCGCGCGGTCTGGCTGCGCTGGCTGGAGACGGCGGTGCTTTCGGGTGCGCTCAACGCCGATCCGGCACAGGTGCGGCCGGTGCAATGGATCCCGCCACGCTGGGACTGGGTCGATCCGCTGAAGGACATCCAGGCGCAGGTGCTGGCGATGGAGACGGGCATCACCTCGCGGCGCAAGGTGGTCGAGGCCACCGGCTACGACATCGAGGAAGTCGATCGCGAGAACGCGGCCGACGCCGCGCGCGCGACTGGGCTCGGCCTGCGCTACCGCACAAGCCCCGGCGAGACGCAGGGCGCTCGCGCGACGCCGGCGACGCGGCCTGACCCGGGCGCTGGCGCCGGCAACGACTCGGACGACGGCACCGACGCGACCGATCCGGCCACCGAACAGGAGTGAAGACATGGCAAGCTGGTATGCGATCCACGCCCGGGGGCGTGGCCGAGAGGACGCGCGCGCGGAAGTGGCGATCTATGACGAGATTGGCGCCTACGGGGTCTCGGCGAAGGGGTTTCTCTCCGAACTGGGCGCGCTGCCTGAGGGCACGCCCGTCGATCTGCGGCTCAACAGCCCCGGCGGCTCGGTCTTCGACGCGGTCGCGATCCACAACGCGCTGAAACGGCACGCGGGCCCGGTCACGGTCTGGATCGACGGCATTGCCGCCTCGGCGGCCTCCTACATCGCCATGGCGGGCGACGAGATCGTCATGCCCGAGAACGCCTTCCTGATGATCCACGATCCGGCCGGCCTCGTCATGGGCACGGCCGAGGACATGCGCGCCATGGCCGAGGCGCTCGACAAGGTGAAAGGCAGCCTTGTTGCGGGCTACGCCGCGAAATCCGGCCGGTCGCCTGAGGAGGTCTCCGCGCTGATGGCGTCCGAGACCTGGTTCGACGCTGCGGACGCCATGGCACAGGGCTTCGCCGACCGGCTGGTCGAGCCTGTCCGCATCGCCGCGCGCTTCGAAATCAGTCGGTTCCGCAACGCGCCGCCGGTGCTGGTCGACGCCATCGAAACCGAGCCGGAGAACGACGACGACACCGAAGGTGCCAGCGCCGAGGCCACCGATGAAGCGGATCAGGTCGCGGACAGCGAAGACGATCAGGACGCCACCTCCGACGCTCCTCAGCTGCCGGCCGAAGCCCCGCCGCCGAGTGGCGCGCCGCCGGACCCGGCCGCGATCCGGTCGGAGGCCATCGGCCATGCCCGGGCCGTGATCGACCTCTGCCGCCTTGCGGGCCAGCCACAGATGGCCGGTCGCTTCCTTGAACAGGACGCGAACCTTGAGGAGGTCCGCGCGGCGCTCCTCGCCGCCAAGGCCGAGGCCGAGCCCGAAATCGCGCCCCATCACCCGCAGCCCGGCCGCTCCTCGGCCGCGCGTCCCTGGGGCGAGATCGTCGCCCGCACCTTCAAGCCGAAAGGATGACATCATGACCACGCTGGTCGAAGGCACACACCCCGGGGGCTTCCTCGTCTGGGAAGCCTTCCGCGACTACACCCGCGAGACGATCACCGTCGCGGCGGGTACGCTCGAGCCCGGCGCCGTGCTCGGCAAGATCACCGCGTCCGGCAAGTACGCCGCACACGACCCGGCCGCCGTCGACGGCACCGAGACCGCCGTCGCCGTGCTCTGGGGCAAGGCGGATGCGTCCGGTGGCGACGCACCGGCGGTCGCGGTCGTCCGCGGACCCGCCATCGTCAACCGTCACGACCTCGTCTTCGCCGGCACGCCCAGCGAGGGCGAGATTGCGGCCGCCCATTCGGCGCTCCTCGCCGCGGGCATCCTCGTCCGCTGATCCAATCCCGACAGGAGGCATCCTCATGGCCACCATGGACATCTTCGAAGGCGATGCCTTCACCATCGTCGAGCTCACCCGTGCGCTCGAGAACATCCCCTACAAGCCGGCGCTGCTCTCGGGCTCGAACCTCTTCAGCCCGCGCGGCGTGCGCTCGCGCACCGTCGTGATCGAGAGTCGCGACGGCACGCTCTCGCTGATCCCGTTCTCGGAGCGCGGCTCAGCCTACGAGCAGCAGGTGCCCGACCGGCGCGAGATGCGCGCCTTCGTCTGCCGGCAGTTCAAGAAGCAGGACGTGCTCTGGGCCTCCGAGATCCAGTCCGTCCGCGACTTCGGCTCGGAGAGCGCCACCCAGCAGGTGCAAACCGAGGTGGCCTACAGGCTGCGCAAGCTCCGCCAGGACGCGGAGACGACCTTCGAGTATCACCTCCTGAACGGCATCCAGGGGCTGGTGAAGGACCCGAAGGACCACGCGACGGTGGTGAACTACTTCACCGAGTTCGGCATCTCGCCGGCGGCCGAGATCGACTTCGACCTCGACAATGCGAGCCCCGCCTCGGGGGCGCTCCGGAAGCGCTGCCAGGCGCTGATCGAGAGCGTCGAGGACTCGATGGGCGGGCTCTCGGCCGGTGCCGTGCAGATCCGAGCGGAATGCGGCTCGGCCTTCTTCGCCGATCTCGTGGCCCACAAGGAGGTGCGCGAAACCTACCTCAACACCGCCGCCGCGGCCGATCTGCGGGGACGCGTCGCCGACGAGGTCAGCTTCGGCGGCATCACCTTCCGCCGCTACCGTGGCGGCGTCGGCTTCGCGGTGCCGACCGACAAGGCCTTCTTCTACCCCGAAGGCATCGAGGGGCTCTTCGAGATCTACTACGCCCCCGCCGACACCTTCGAGACGGTCAACACGCTGGGTCAGCCGCTCTACGCCCGCACGATCCCGGACCGGGATCGCGATGAATGGGTGCGGCTTGAGATCGAGAGCAATCCCCTCCCGATCTGCACTCGCCCGCAGGTGCTTCGCTCGGCGCGGCGGACCTGATGACCGCCTTCGCCGCCGCCCTCGACGCGCTTTTTGCCGACGCGCATCTCGCGCGCGACGTCGTCTACACCGCCGAGGGCGGCGCGTCGGCACTTGTCCGCGCCATCCTGCGGCGCCCCGACGACGTCATCGGTTTCGGCAAGGCGCAGATCTGGTCGGAGAGCACCCGGCTCGATCTGCGCCTTTCCGAAGTGGCCAACCCGCGTCCCGGTGACCGCATCGAGATCGACGGCGAAGCTTTCCTCATCCAGGGCGAACCTGTCCGCGACCGCGAGCGGTTCGTCTGGACCGTGGACCTTCGGCCGGCCTGATCGCGATGAAGCTGAAGCTCGACATTACGCCCGATCTCGTCGCCGCCATGGCCACCGAGGTGAAGGCGGGCGAGAAGGCCGTCACCGCCGCCATGCGGGAGGCCGGGACCGGGCTCAAGTCGTCCTGGCGCGGTCAGATCACCAGTGCAGGGCTCGGGCGGCGGCTGGCGAACTCGATCAGGAGCCAGACTTACCCCAAAGCGGGCGAGAGCCTGGATGCCGCGGCGCTGGTCTGGTCCAAGGCGCCGGTCATCGTTGGCGCCCACGACACCGGCCCGATGATCCGCTCGAAGGACGGCTTCTGGCTCGCGATCCCGACCGAAGCCGCCGGCCGCGGCCTCCGAGGCGCCAAGCTTACCCCCGGCGAATGGGAACGCCGCCGCGGCCTGCGCCTGCGCTTCGTCTATCGCCGCCGCGGGCCGAGCCTGCTCGTCGCCGACCGCGCCCGGATCAACGAGCGCGGACAAGCGGTGGCGTCGCGCGCGAAGACCGGCCGCAACCAGGTCACCGTCCCGATCTTCCTGCTGTTGCCACAGGTGAAGCTGCCGAAGCGGCTCGACCTCGGCCGCGACGCCGAGCAGGCGCTCGACAGCGTGCCGGGACTGATCGTGGCGAATTGGGTGGAGGCACGAGCATGAGTAGCCAGAAGCGTCGGGCCTAAGATTCTCCTCGCACAATTGCCAGAAGTCGACGGAACTCGGAATCCTCAGTATCACGCTTCCAGAAGTTGATGAAACGAGCCACAACTTGAAGATTTCCAATTTCGTAGTGGCCAGAGCTGTCAATGCGATCCAAAGACGGTCGTAATTGCAAATCTGGACCGTCAAACTGAAGGAAAATTTCTGAAATGGCGCACCTATCACCTGTTTCCCCCAGCAACTCTTTGATATGCGAGATGAGAGCCTCTTTCGAGAGCCGGAGGTCCTTGTTCTTGATAGTGCGTTCCACTGTCTGTCCGTAGGACTGCTTCGCCGTTTGGTTGGCCTGTTCAGCCATGTTCCAGATCGCGATTTCCTTGGAGCCAAGGTAGTGGCCCGTGTTTTGACGTTCCAGCTTGCTCATCCACCAGAAGGCGTCGAGTGTCCACAGGTCCACTTTCAAGTCTCTTGCCAGCTGAAGGAGCATGGAATTGATGATTTCATACCTTTGCCCCTCCGAAGCACCGTGGGGGAACGTTGGCCATACACCTCGTTCCCGCATTTCCGGTTCGCTGGTGCCGTTCCAAACCCCGTAGCGATCAGGATATGCCAAGAGCAATATAGGTGTGAGGGTGGCCGCACCGGCTCCACGCACCATGGAAAGGGCGGAATCAAATCTGTCCGAGATCGGCTTTGTTTCGTCTACTAGACCGGTTATCGCATCTCGCAGACTTTCCATATCATCTGTGGCTCGGCGCCCCAGGCGTTCTAAACCTGTCCAGTGGTGATTGTGCTTGAAACTGAGGAAATCCAGATAGTCCTGCTTGGTGAGACTTTGCGGATTTCGGAATATCGGCCCGAAGCGATCAAGTACTTCATCACGCTTTGCGACAATGTGACGAATATCCGGCAGACTGAGAGCCTTGTCGACGTCGAACAGCATTATCGATACCTCTCAAAAGTGCGCCAGAACATAACCGTGTCGAAATCAGTGCAAACGCACAAGACGACATTTCTTGATGTGATGATCGGCAGAGAACCGTGCCCAGCCCTCGCGAAACTATCCTCGCCGCGCTGCACGTGCGGCTCTCGGTACTGCCCGCCACCACCCTGCGCGGTGAGGTGCTGCCCGAGCGTGTCCAGGCCGAGGGGCTGTTGATCCTGCGCGACGGCGAACCGAATGAGCCCGAGGTCACGCTGTCACCCCTGCGCTACCACTACCAGCACCGCGCCGAGATCGAGGCGGTCGTGCAGGGCGGCGACCGTGACGCCGCCTTCGACACGCTGACCGCCGGCATCGGCACAGCGCTCGCCGCCGACCGGACGCTGGGCGGCCTCTGCGACTGGGTCGAGGCGGAAGCGCCGCGGCCCGTCGATCTGCCGGTCGAGGGCGCGGCCAGCCTGAAGGCCGCCGTGATCCCGGTGGTGCTGCACTATTCCACGGCCGACCCGCTCGGATAGAACCGACGGGTCAGTTGCCGCGACAGGTGCCGTAGTAGCCGCCCGAGAAGTAGCAGTATTCCCGGGCCACTCCGGCAGCGATCATCTGGGCAGCGATGTCGCGACCATCGGGGAGGAAGCACTGCCCGACGATCCGCCCGTATCGGTCGATGTCGCGTACACGACAGGTCAGGCTTTGGCCGGCGACCAGCCGCTGCAGAGTGGATGTCGCGGCGGAGGCACCGCGCTCGTTGCGTTCGGGAGCATCAAGGCCCCAGACACGGATCGGCCGATCGACGCCGCGAAGTGATAGGGTGTCGCCGTCCGTCACATAGCGGACCGCGCCACTCACGGTATTCGTCTGCGCCGAGGCGGGGCCAACCGAAAGAACCACGATCGCAAGGACAGAAACGATCATCCGGGTGATGATCCACCGACCGGAAATACTGAGCGGGAATTTGGGACGATTACTGCGCATGACCTTTATGTGCGGCACGGCCCGACCGAACGCAACCGCGCTTCGACACCATCAAGGAGAACACCATGGCACGAGCCCAGGGGGCGCGGGCGCTGATGGCGCTTGCGTTCGAGACGACCTACGGGACGCCGCCGGTGGGCGGCTTCACCCGCATGCCTTTCGCCAGCACCTCGCTGGGTGCGGAGCAACCGCTGCTGAACTCGGAGTTATTGGGCTACGGCCGCGATCCGCTGGCGCCGATCAAGGACGCCGTGACGGCTGACGGCGATGTCGTGGTGCCGCTCGACGCCGAGGCCTTCGGATTCTGGCTGAAGGCGGCGTTCGGAACACCCACGACCACGGGCGCGGAAGCGCCCTACACCCACGAGTTCCAGTCAGGGTCTTGGACGCTGCCCAGCATGTCGATCGAAACCGGCATGCCGGAGGTACCACGCTACGCGATGTATTCCGGATGCGTGCTCGACCAGATCACCTGGCAGATGCAGCGATCCGGGCTGCTGACCGCGACCGCGCGGCTCGTGGCGCAGGGCGAGACGGTGGGCACGACGACCAGCGCCGGAACACCGGCGGCGTTGGATCTTAAGCGCTTCGGCCATTTCAACGGGTCGATCACGCGCAACGGCACCGCCCTCGGCAATGTGATCTCGGCCGAGATTACCTACGCCAACAACCTGGACCGGATCGAGACGATCCGCAGCGACGGCCGCATCGACGGGGCGGACCCGTCCATCGCGGCGCTGACCGGCCGGATCGAGGTCCGCTTCGCCGACCAGACGCTGGTGACGCAGGCGATCAACGGCGAGGCCTGCGAGATGGAGTTCGGCTACGTCCTGCCCTCCGGCGAGAGCTTCATCTTCACGGTGCACGCCGTCTACCTGCCGCGTCCCCGCATCGAGATCTCCGGACCGCAGGGCGTGCAGGCGACCTTCGACTGGCAGGCCGCCCGTGACAGCGTCGTCAGCCGGATGTGCACCGCCACCCTCGTGAACGATGTGGAGACGTATTGATGCTCACGCTCGACCTGACCAACGCCCCGCGCTGGCACGATCTCACTACCGGCGTCCGCGTGCAGCTGCGCCCGCTGACCACCGCGCTGATGGTGACCACGCGCAGCGATCCGGCCGTCGAGGCGGTGCCCGAGGACGCCTCCGGCGAGGAACGCGCGGTGGCCTTCGCCAAGGCGCTGGCGCGGCGTGCGGTACTCGCCTGGGAGGGCATCGGCGATGCGGACGGCAATCCCATCGACCCGCGCCCGGAGGCCATCGACGCGCTGCTCGACGTCTGGCCGATCTTCGAGGCCTTCCAGCTTACCTACGTCTCCAAAGGCCTGCTGCTGGAACAGGAAAAAAACGCCTCCGCGCTCTCGCCGAATGGTCCTTCGGCGGGGGCGACAGGTATTGTGAAGCCTGCGCGCAAGCCTGCCCGGACTGCCCGGCGCGGCTGAACCGGCCGCTCACCCATGAGGGTTGGCAGGTATGGGACCTGGTCGGCCGTCTAGGCGGCCAGCTGCGTGTCCTGCCCGGTGCGGTGATCGGCTGGGACATGTCGGCGGCGCTGGCGCTCGGTGACGCCCTCGGTGTGCCGCCGCTCGCCATGGCCGAACTGCTGCCCGTCATCGAGGCGGTGATGGTCACCAAGCTCAACGAACAGGTGGATCAATCCCATGGCGGAAAAACGGGTTAGCGTCCGCCTCGCGGCCGTGGGCGGACGGCAGGTGCGCGCCGAGCTGGAAGGTGTCGGCGAGGCCGGGTCGCGCGGCTTCGGACGGCTGAGCCGGGAGATGGAAGCGGCGAACACCCGGCTCGCGGCCTTCTCGCGGCGGGTGCGCGTGGCCGCCGCTGCCGCCGTGGCGGCCGCCGCGGCCGCTGGCGTGGCGATGATCCGCTCCGGGCTCCAGACGGTCGATGCGCAGGCAAAGCTCGCGGCCTCCCTCGACACCACCGTCGCCAGCATCCAGGTGCTCGAGCGCGCGGGCGATCTGGCGGGCGTGTCGATGGGTCAGGTCGAGCAGGCGGCGATGCAACTGACGCGACGGCTGAGCCAGGCCGCTTCCGGCGCTGGCCCCGCGACGGAAGCCCTGCGCCGCCTGCGGCTGTCGGCGGGAGAGCTGCAGGCCCTGCCGCTCGACCAGCGGATCGCGCTGATCCAGGACCGGCTGGCAGACCTCGTGCCCGAAGCGGAGCGCGCGGCGGTCGCCTCGCAGCTCTTCGGCGACCGGGCGGCGCTGGTCTTCAGCCGCATCGACACCGCGACGCTGCGGCAGGCGACAGAGGATGTGCGGGATTTCGGGGTTGTGGTGTCGGACCAGGACACGCGCCAGATCGAGCGCACCAACGATGCCATCTCGCGCCTCGGCCTGATCTGGCGGGGGCTGTCGAACCAGCTCGCCGTCGCGGCGGCGCCCGCGCTGGAGGCTGTCGCCGATGCCATGGCAGCGGTCGCGCGCACCACCGGGCTGCTCGGCATCGCGATCCGCACGCTCTTCGACAACCTCGGGCGGCTGGCCAGCATCGCGGGCACCTTCGCAGCCCTGATGGCTGGGCGCTGGGTCGCAGGCCTCGCGGCGGCGGCTCTCTCGGTGCGCGGGCTGGCCACTGCCCTCGTGGTCCTGCGCGGCGCGCTGATCCGCACCGGGATCGGGGCGCTGATCGTCGGTGCAGGCGAGTTGGTCTATCAGTTCTCCCGCCTCGTCACCGGAGCCGGGGGCTTCGGGAACGCGCTGGAGCTGATGGGTAACGTGGCCCGGGCAGTCTGGGACGGCATCAAGACCACGATGGGCTCGCTGGTCGACGACTTCCGGGCGTTGCGCGCGGATATCGAGAGCATCTGGACGCGGCTCATGGCCTTCCTCGCGGGCAAATGGGCCGACTTCCTCGGGATGATCGGGCCCACCTTCAACGCCGTGGCCGACCGGATCGGCGCGGATTTCCAGATCGACTGGTTCGGGGCGCAGTCCTGGGCCTCGATGCTGGATCATGCCGCGAGCAACGCGGGCAGCATGGCCGAACGCTTTCGCCAGCGGGCGGCGGACACGCGGGCGGGGGCCTTCGACAGCGTCCGCGAGGCCGTCACCGCGCTGGTCGAGGCCGTTCGCGGGTCGGGCGAGGAAACCGAAGGCGCACTCGATGCCGCTGCCGCCGGGGCCCGGCGCGTTGCCGAGGCGCTGGACGAGGCAGAGACCTCGGCGGGTCGCGCGGGTGCCGCCGGGCGCGAGGCCGGAACCCAGACCGCCACCGGCGCCGAGGAAGCCGTCACTGGCTGGCAGGCGGTGACCGCCGCGCTTGCCGACTATGCAGCAAGGGCGCGCGAGATAGGGGCCGACATCGGCCAGGCGCTGGTCGGGGCCTTTGGCGCGGCCGAGACCGCGGTCGCCGACTTCGTGCGCAAGGGCAAGCTCGACTTCCGCGATCTGGTGACCTCGATGATCGCCGATCTGGCCCGGCTCGCCGCGCGGCGCTTCATCCTCGGCCCGCTGGCGGGGCTGCTGTCCGGCGTGCTCGGCGGCGCAGGGGGCATGTTCGCCTCGGTCTTGCACGCGGGCGGCATGGTGGGCGCGGCCGGTCCCGGCCGGATGGTCCCGGCGCTCGCCTTCGCGGGCGCGCCACGCATGCATTCGGGCGGCTGGGTCGGGCTGAAGCCGGACGAGGTGCCCGCGATCCTGCAGCGCGGCGAGCGGGTGCTCTCGCGCCGCGAAGCCGCAGAATTCGGGCAGCGGCCGCGTGATGCGCTCTCCGTCAACATCACCATCATGACGCGCGACGCGGAAAGCTTTCGCCAATCGCGCACCCAAGTCGCTGCCGACATCGCACGTGCAGTGTCCATGGGGCGGAGGGGGTTGTAGCTTGTGGAGATCGGAAAAAGGCGGGCTAATGCCGCTTGGAGCCCTTCACGGTTATTCGGAACTGACTTCCTTGTAGGGCGTAGGGCCTACGCGCATGGAGAATATCCTGATCATGATCAAGGATTGGTGGTGTCAGATTTCTTTAACGGTTTCGCTGAGCAGCTTGTGATGACATCGCGTGGCAAGATCCGCGTGCGGTGTGGCGGGTCCGGTTTTCCCATCCTGCTTCTTCACGGGCATCCGAGAACACACACCACCTGGTTCAAGGTGGCACCTCAACTCGCGCGCAATTTCCATGTGGTTTGTGCGGATATGCCGGGCTTTGGGCGAAGCTATCAACCGGAAACACCCGCCGGCAGCTCGGCAAAGGCGAAGGCAGAAGCGTTACATGAGTGCATGGCAGTGCTCGGACATGAAAGGTTCGGGGTCGCGGGGCATGATCGCGGTTCGTATCGGGCATTCCGGCTTGCGATGGATTTCCCCGACAATGTTGCGGGCCTTGTCGTGATGGACGGTATTCCGATCTACGAGGCTTTGAATCGGGCGGACTGGCGCTTTGCAAAAAGCTGGTGGCACTGGTTCTTCTTTGCCCAAAGCGAGAAGGCGGAAGCGGCGATTCAGGCTCACCCCGACCTTTGGTATCCTGCAGAAGCCGCCGCCGGGGCAGAGAACAACCGGGATTATCTTGCCGCCACCCGAAACTCGGACGTGGTACGTGGTATGCTCGCAGATTATCGCGCAGGGCTTGAGTTCGATTATGACGATGATCGACGCGACAAGGAGGCAGGGAGACGTCTCCGCTGCTCCCTTGGAGTTCTCTGGTCAAAGCATGACGACATGGAAAGCCTTTATGGAGACCCGGTAAATCCCTGGACGGCCTGGAGCGATCAGATCGTTCTGCAACATGGGATCGCAAGCGGGCACCACATGGCTGAGGAAGCTCCTGACGAGGTTGCTGACCAGCTTAAACTGTTTTTTGCGGAGCTACGCTGACCGTCGGCTTCGTCCCGCACAGCCGCCATCACTTTCATGCCGGCGCGCCAACAACCCGCTCGTTCTACGCGCCGGCCAAGCACCGACCGATCACGGCGAAGACCATGTTACCGGGGCCGGGGATCCCGGCAAGCGGCGCGCGGAACTGCAAGAGCGCCGGGACAAGTTCACGATGCGCTCTTTGGGCTGGGCCTCTTGCGGCTGTGCCCGATCCATAACGCGGGCGCGGGGCAGCCCGACCCCGGCTCCGGCGCAATACCACAACTCCTGACATGAGGATCAGATGTCCTTTCACGAGGTCCGGTTTCCGGACGCGATCAGCCGTGGTGCGCGCGGCGGGCCGGAACGGCGCACGCAGGTGGTGGAGCTCGCCTCGGGCGCCGAGGAGCGCAATGCCAGCTGGGCCGACTCGCGCCGCCGCTATGACGTGTCCTACGGCATCCGTCGCGCCGACGATCTGGCCGCTGTCGTGGCGTTCTTCGAGGCGCGCAACGGTCGGCTCTACGGCTTCCGCTTCAAGGATTGGGCGGATTACAAGTCAGGTCCACCGTCGCGGGTCCCGAAGGCGCAGGACCAGCTGCTCGGAACCGGAGATGGCGTCCAGCGGCACTTCCGCCTGCGCAAGCTCTATGGCAGCGAGGCGACGGGCGGCTGGTGGCGCGCGATCCGCAAGCCGGTCGCCGGCTCCGTGCGAGTGGCGCTCGGCGAGGTAGAGCGCTTTGACGGCTGGACAGTCGAAACCGGCACCGGAACCCTGACCTTCGCCGTGGCCCCCGAGGCGGGCATCGAGGTGCGGGCCGGGTTCGAGTTCGACGTTCCGGTCCGCTTCGACAGTGATCTGCTGCAGGTAACGCTCGATGTCGAGCGCCTGGGCTCAATTCCATCGATCCAGCTCATCGAGCTGCGCGAACGCACCACACCGCTTCCGGACTGAGGAGAGCATCCATGTCAGACACCCGCCATGTCTCGGGCATCCTGCGCACCCTCTCCGGCCAGCCCTTTGCGAACAGGACCATGACCTGGTCGCGCAGTACCCGCCGTGCCGTGGCGCGCGAAGGCGTGGGCTTTGTCGACGAGCGGTTCTTCTCCGTCACCGGTCCGGACGGCACGGTCGATCTGGATGTGGTGCCGGGCGAGTACACGGTGATGGTCTCGCTTGCGGATGCGGACCGCTACATCCAGATCACCATCCCGGAGGGGGAAGGCACGTTCAACATCGCCGACGGGATGTATCAGGAGGTGCCCGCCAGGCCGTTAGAGGCCTGGGAGACGACGCGGATCCTGCTGCGGTCGTACCTTTCCGCCAACAGCGGCGCGCCCAATCCGCATTCGCAAGGCGCGATGCCTGCGCCACCGACCGTCGTTACCGGTGCCGGTGGGCCAGCGGCACCGGCCGCCCCCTACGACATGCTCACCAAATCCTACCGCTA
Source organism: Halodurantibacterium daqingense (assembly GCF_042666235.1). NCBI lineage: Bacteria > Pseudomonadati > Pseudomonadota > Alphaproteobacteria > Rhodobacterales > Paracoccaceae > Halodurantibacterium > Halodurantibacterium daqingense. The sequence continues at coordinate 19,836 of NZ_JBHTFQ010000007.1, forward strand.
TTCCGCAGGCACGCTGGGCAATGTGGCGCGCTTCGATGGCGGCGGCAGCAAGCCCTATTTCACGGACTATCGCCGCTTCCCGGTGGCGACCCGCGCCGCCACCGGCGGCAACGCCAATGACGGCGAGGATGCGGTCAGCTGGCGCGCAGGCTTCGTCGTCGACGCGGCGGCGCTGGCCTTCCGTGTCGTGGGCTCCTCGGTCTTCAACTACCGCATGATCGTGGACGGCCGCTACGTGTCCTTCACCCCCACATCGATGGCCACCGGCGGGCGGCAGTATATCGTGCTGGACTTCGGCACGAAGGCGGTGCGGGCGGTGCAGATCGAGGGTAGCCAGGCAGCGGCGATCGACGGGATCCATGTCGCGGCGGCCGACACCGTCACAAAGCTGGAGGAGGCACCCTTTGGCGCGCTGATGTTCGGGGACAGTTTCACCGGCGCCATCGGCGTGCCGACCGGCCGAGACGGCGACGGGCTGGCGGTGGTGGCGGGGGATCATCTCGGCCTGCCGCTCTGGGCTTCGGGCGTCGGCGGCTCGGGCTATGTGGCGACGGCGGGGAGCACGGTCTTTGCCCTGCCACAGCGCATCGGCGCCGACATCGAACGCTACCTGTCCGAGAAGGGCACACCGCCGCCGCTGGTCATCGTGGCGATGGGGATCAACGATATCGGGTCCGGCGGCATCGCCCCGGCGGCGGCCAGCTGCTTCGACATCATCCGCAACCTCTGCCCCGCGGCGCTGGTCTTCGTGCTGGGACCCTGGGATCGCGCCGCGCCACTGGCGCCTGACGCGGGCTATGCCGAGGTGAAAGCCTCGATCATCACCGCCCTGACCGGTCGCACGGGGTTTTTCTTCATCGACACCCAAGGGATCGACTTCACCAAATCGGATGCCACCCATCCCGATCTCGCCGGGCATCAGGCGCTCGGCCTCTGGCTGAGCAACCGGATCAGGTCCCTTGTGCGAGCGCCGTGAGAGACTGACATGAAAGACTTGTCCTCCGCCCTGCAGGCCCATCTCGACGAAGGCACCACGACGCTGGCCTGGTGCTGGCGGATCACGCGGGCCGATGGCGTCACCTTCGGCTTCACGGACCACGACCGGACGCTGAGCTTTGACGGCACCGAGTTCGAGCCCGAGAGCGGGCTGACCGCCTCCGAGATGCGCTTCGGGTCGGACCTGTCGGTCGATGCGCAGGATGCCGAGGGCGTGCTGACCTCCGACCGGATCACCGAAACCGACATCCTCGACGGGCGCTGGGACAACGCCGAGGTCGAACTCTGGCGGGTGAACTGGGCCGATCCCGGCCAGCGCGTCCTCATGCGCCGCGGGGCCATAGGCCAGATCCGGCGCGGGCGGCTGGCCTTCGTGGCCGAAGTGCGTTCGCTCGCCCATGTGCTCGGCCAGACGGTCGGGCGGACCTTCCAGGCGACCTGCGACGCGGCGCTCGGCGACGGCCGCTGCGGCTTCGATCTCGAGGATCCGGCCTTCAAGGGTACCGGTGCCGTGATCGAAATGCTGCGTGACCGCGCCTTCACCGCCTTGGGGTTCGAGGTCTTTGCGGCGGGCTGGTTCGCGCATGGCACGGTCGAATGGACCAGCGGCGCGAATGCGGGGCGTCGGGCGGAGGTGCTGGCGCACGATCTTGTGGACGGGCTGGCGATACTGACGCTGCTCGAGTCTCCGGTGCGGATCATCACCGAGGGCGACAGCTTCATCGCGCGTGCGGGCTGCGACAAGCGCGTCACGACCTGCGGCACGAAGTTCGGCAATGTCGCCAACTTCCGAGGCTTCCCGCATATCCCCGGCCAGGACACGATCCTGCGCTATGCCACGAAGGATGGCGGCCATGACGGGGCGGTGCTGTGATCGGTCCGTTCATTCGGCCAAGGCCTCGGTCGCGGCGGCGATCTGGTCGCGGATCGTGGCGCCGAGCGGCCGAAGCGGGAGAGGCAGCAGGCCATCGCTCAGGCCCATCTGCTGCGCCATCACATGGATCACACGCAGCGAGCCATGGGCGCGAAACAGCGCCCAGAGCGGTGCGAGGCTGGCATCGAGCCGCTGTGTCTCGGCCCTGTCGCCCACCGTCGCCGCTGCAGCGAGCCGCAGCGCGATGTCGGGCAGAAGGCCGCCGATTACGCTGTACCAGGTATCTGCCCCGGCCAGCAGCGCATCGGCGCAGCCCCAATCGCCGCTGTAGCCGATGGCAAATCCCGCGGGCAGCGTGCCACGCAACGTGGCCAGATCCACGGCTACCGTACCGGTGGCGGGCAACGGCATCTTGACCGCCGCGATCCGGGGCAGCTCAGCCAGCCGCTGCAAAAGCCCGATCTGAAACGTGAAATGGGTCGTGCCGGGGTTGTTGTAGATGCACAGCGGAAGATCCGTCGCGGCGGCGACAGCCCTGTAATGTTCATATGCCTCCTCCTGCGTCAGTGGCGTGTAGCTGACCGCAGGAAGAAGCAGCGCATCCGCCCCGGCCTCGGCCGCGTCCCGAGCGAGCGCGCTGGCCTCATCGGTACGCAGTGCGCCTACCCCGACCATCAGCGGCACGCTGCCGCCCAGCACCTCGACCGCGACGGCCACCGCGCGGCGTCGCTCCGCGCGGCTGAGATAGGCGAAGGTGCCGGTGCTGCCCAAGAGGCCGACCGAGGTCAGTTCGGGGCGACGAAGGCGCTCCAGTACACGTCCAAGCGCATCGGCCTGCACGCAGCCATCCGCCGTCATCGGCGTGATCGGAAAGGCGGAAAGCCCGGCAAAGGTCATCGCAAGAGCCCCGAGGCGAAGAAGGAAACCTCATGACGAGATCACCGATCCCGCGCCATGGCAAGTACGCGCCGCAAGTGATCGGGCCGATTCCCGCTGTCCAGGACAAGGTTATCACTGCCGCCCGCAGCTGGCTCGGCACGCCGTATCACGACCAGGCCAGCCTTCGCGGCGCCGGCTGTGATTGCCTCGGCCTCGCCCGGGGCGTCTGGCGCGAGGTCGTCGGTCCCGAGCCGTTCCCGATCCCGCCCTATAGCCGGGACTGGGGCGAGACCGGCCCGCGCGAGGTTCTGGCCGAGGGCGCGGGTGCCATGATGATCGAAGTTGAGCCCGCGGCAGCCGGTCCGGGAACGCTGGTGCTGTTCCGCATGAAGCCCCGCGCCATCGCCAAGCATGTCGGGATCCTCACCGCGCCCGACAGCTTCCTCCACGCCTACGAGCGGCTCGGCGTGATCGAGGAACCGCTCACCCCATCCTGGCGGCGGCGCATCGCCTTCACCTTCCTCTTCCCGCAACGCTGAGACCCTGACATGGCAACACTTGTTCTCGGCGCGGCCGGCGCCGCCATCGGCGGCAGCATCGGCGGCGCGATCCTTGGTGTCAGCGCCGCGACCATCGGCGGCTTCATCGGCTCGAGCATCGGCTCGGTCGTCGACAGCTGGATCATCTCGTCGCTGGCGCCCACGCAGCGCATCGAGGGCGCGCGGCTCGACACGCTGCGCATCACCTCGGCCATCGAAGGCGCGGTGATCCCACGGCTCTACGGGCGCATGCGCATGGGCGGCAACATCATCTGGGCGACGGATTTCCGCGAGGAGACCAAGACCACTACGCAGGGCGGCGGCAAGGGCGGCGGGGGCGGCAAGGTCAGGACGACCGAGTATCTCTACTACGCCTCCTTCGCCGTGGCGCTCTGCGAAGGCTCCGAAGCCGGTCCCGCAGGGACCATTCTCTCCGGGGGAGAGAATGGAGGCGGAGGAGGCCCGGCAGGGCGGGGAATCACCGGGATCGGGCGCATCTGGGCCGACGGCAAGCCGATGGACCTCTCCGGCGTCACCTGGCGCTGGTATCCCGGCGACGAGGCGCAGACCGCCGATCCGTTCATTGCGGCGAAGATGGGGGCTGCCAGCACGCCCGCCTATCGCGGCACCGCCTATGTCGTCTTCGAGGAGCTGGCGCTCTCGACCTACGGCAACCGCCTGCCGCAGCTCTCCTTCGAGGTGTTCCGGCCGCTCGCCGATCCCGACACCGCCGAGGGGCTGACCCGCGCAGTGACCATGATCCCGGCATCGGGCGAGTTCACCTATGCGACGCAGGCCATCCGCAAGACCGATGGCGGCGCGACGTTGCCCGAGAACCTGAACGCGCTGGCCGACTCAACCGACATGGTCGAGGCGCTGGACCGGCTGCAGGCCATAGCGCCTACGGTCGAGAGTGTCAGCCTCGTGGTGGCATGGTTCGGCGACGATCTGCGGGCGGGCTCCTGCAAGGTGCGGCCCGGCGTCGAGGTGTCGGCCAAATCCACCACGCCCGCCAGCTGGTCGGTGAACGGCGTCAGCCGCGCCAGCGCCTTCCTCGTCAGCCGCGACGGTCTCCAGCCGAACGCCACGGGTTCGAGTGAGGCTGGAGACGACCGCCCCGTCTATGGCGGCACGCCGTCCGACTTCGCGGTGGTGCAGGCGATCCAGGAGATGAAGGCGCGCGGGCTGCGGGTCACCTTCTATCCCTTCATCCTGATGGACGTGCCGCCCGGCAACACGCTGCCGAACCCCTATTCCGACAACGTCGCCGAGACGGGCCAGCCCGCGTTCCCCTGGCGGGGGCGGATCACCTGCTCTCCCGCGGCAGGGTTCGCAGGAAGCGTGGACAAGACCGCCACGGCCGCCACGCAGGTCGCGAGCTTCTTCGGTAGCGCGACCCCCGCCGACTTCTCGGTTTCGGGCGAGACCGTCAGCTGGACCGGCCCCGCGGGGGACTGGGGCCTGCGCCGCATGATCCTGCACTACGCCCATCTCTGCGTTGCGGCCGGCGGCGTCGATGCCTTCCTGATCGGGTCGGAGATGCGCGGGCTGACCACGATCCGCTCGGGTGCCAGCAGCTACCCGGCGGTGCAGGCCTTCCGCGATCTAGCCGCAGCCGTGCGAAGCATCCTCGGCCCCACGACGAAGATCAGCTACGCGGCGGACTGGTCGGAGTATTTCGGCCACCAGCCGGGGGATGGCAGCAATGATGTCTTCTTCCACCTCGATCCGCTCTGGGCGGATGCCAATACCGACTTCATCGGCATCGACAACTACATGCCACTGTCGGACTGGCGCGACGGGTTCGAGCATCTCGACGCACAGGCTGGCTGGCCTGCGATCCATGACCGGGGCTACCTGCAGGCCAACATCGCCGGGGGCGAGGGGTTTGAGTGGTTCTATGCCTCGGAGGCTGACCGCTCGGCCCAGATCCGCGCGCCCATCACCGACGGCGGTGAGGCGGGGAGCGCCACGGGTTTGAGCGACGCGCCGAACGCGGGCAAACCATGGGTCTTCCGTTACAAGGATCTGCGCGCCTGGTGGTCGGAGCCCCACTTCAACCGCCCGGGCGGGGTGGAAAGCGGCACGGCGACCGCATGGGTGCCGCAATCCAAGCCCGTCTGGTTCACCGAACTGGGCTGTCCCGCCATCGACCGGGGGACCAACCAGCCGAACGTCTTCTTCGACCCGAAGTCCTCGGAGAGCTTCACGCCGCATTTCTCGCGCGGCTGGCGGGACGATGCCATCCAGCGCGCCTATCTCGAGGCGACCTATCTCTGGTGGGGCGATGCGGCGAACAACCCGGTGTCCACCATCTACGGCGGCCGCATGGTGCACGTCCCCGAATGCGCGGCCTGGACTTGGGACGCGCGTCCCTATCCGTTCTTCCCGGCGCTGACCGACGTCTGGACGGACGGGGCGAATTGGCGGCTCGGGCACTGGCTGACCGGGCGGCTGGGGGCGGTGTCGCTCGCGGCGCTCGTCCGGCACCTCTGCCTGCGCGCCGGGCTGCCCGCCCACCGCATCGACGTCACCGGCCTCTGGGGCGCGGTCGAGGGTTATGTCATCGGGGCGCTGGAAAGCCCCCGCGCCTCGATCACCACGCTCGCGCGGCACTTCGGCTTCGATGCCGTGGAGACCGGCGGCGTGATCCGCTTCGTCATGCGTGGCCGGTTCTCTGTCGCGACCCTCACACCCGACGATCTCGTGGCCGCTCGCGAGGGCGACGTGCTGGAACTGACGCGGGGCCAGGAGACCGAGCTGCCGCAGGCGCTGAAGTGGCAGGTCGCCCGCGCCGACGAGGACTACGACGCGGCCCTCGTCGAGGCGCGGCGCATCACCGTGGACACGACGCGGATCGCGTCCGAGTCCTTTCCGATGGCCGTGCCGCCCGAGGAGGCCGAGCGCCGTTGCCGCCGCGCACTGATGGAGGCGTGGGTGGGGCGCGAAACGGCGGCGTTCCGTCTGCCGCCCTCGCGGCTCGCGCTCGATCCGGCCGACGCGATCCGGCTGGAGCATGACGGGCGGCTGGTCGACCTGCGGCTCGTCTCCATCGCCGACGCCGAGGCGCGCGGCATCGAGGCGGTGCGCCAGGACCGCACGACCTACGACCTGCCGCCCGGCGATCCCCGCGCGGCCTCGTTGACGCGGGCTGTCGTGTTCGGCGCGCCGGATGCGGTGCTGATGGACCTGCCGCAGCTGACCGAGGACCAGCCCGCGCACCGGCCGCTGGTCGCGGCCCACGCCGTTCCTTGGCCGGGCGAGATGGCAGTGCTCCGCAGCCCTTCCACGGACGGCTTCGAGCTGCTGACCACGTTCGGCAGTCGCGCCCGGATCGGCATGCTGGTTTCGGATTTCTGGCCGGGACCGACCTCACGCTTCGATCTCGGCAACGCGCTGGTGATCGATCTGCTCTTTGGCTCGTTGGAAAGCGTCACTGACCTGACCTTCTTCGGCGGTGCTAATGCGCTGGCGATCGAAAGCGCACCTGGCACCTGGGAGATCGTGCAGGCGGGCGCAGCCGAGTTGCTGGCGCCGGGTCGGTATCAGCTCACCCGGCTCTTGCGTGGCCAGCGAGGGACCGAGGGCGCCATTGGCAATCCGGTGCCTGCTGGCGCCCGCGTCGTCGTGCTCGACGACAGTCTCGCATCGCTGCCGATCGCCGAGGCCGATCTCGGGCTGCCGTGGAACTGGCGCATTGGTCCAGCCAGCCGTTCGGTCAACGACGAGACCTACGTCGCCCAGTCCTTCACCCCCGAGGGTGTGGGACTGCGGCCGTTCTCCGTCGCCCATATCGAGCAGCCGTGGCGCAAGGCGCGCAGTCCCGGCGATCTGACGATCCGCTGGACACGCCGGTCCCGAGCACTCGCCGCCGACAGCTGGGGCGGGCTCGAGGTGCCGCTGGCCGAGGAGCTCGAAGCCTACGAGGTCGAGATTCTCGACGGCGCCACCGTGAAGCGGGTGCTGAGCACCGCCACCACCAGCGCGGTCTACACCGCCGCAGACCAGACCGCCGACTGGGGCGCGCCGCTCAGCCCCGGCGACACGCTCGACATCCGCATCTTCCAGCTCTCCACCCTCGTCGGGCGGGGTGCGCCCAAAACCGCCACGCTCTTGTTCTGAAGGCAACCCCATGTCCGACGCCACGACCCATCTCCTGCTGCCCTATATCCTGGCGGCGCAGGCCCAGAAGCATGTCACCCACAACGAGGCGCTGCGGCTGCTCGACGGCATCGTGCATCTTTCCGTTCGCGGAGCCGCCCGTACAGAGCCACCGCCCGCCCCGAACGATGGTGACCGGTTCCTCGTGGCGCCGGGTGCGACCGGCGACTGGTCCGGATGGGACAACAGCATCGCCTACTGGGTCGATGGCGCCTGGCTTCAACTGCCGCCTCGGCCCGGATGGCGGGCGTGGGTTGAGGAGTTCGACGGATCGGCAAACTCTCCGGGAGAGAGTTTGCCGGGAGAACGGCTGCTGCTGGTCTACGACGGCGCGGGCTGGGTCGGCACCACGCCCACGACGCTGCAGAACCTCGCGCTCCTGGGGCTGGGCACGGCAGCCGACGCCGCGAACCCGTTCTCGGCCAAGCTGAACGCAGCGCTCTGGACGGCGAAGACCGTGGCCGAGGGCGGCACCGGCGATCTCTTCTACACCATGAACAAGGAGGCCGCGGGGGACGATCTCGGGCTGACGCTGCAGACCGGTTTCGTGACCAAGGCCCTGGTGGGCCTCTTCGGCTCGGACCACTTCCGGCTCGCGGTCTCCGCGGACGGCAGCACCTTCTTCGACGGGCTCAGCGTCGACAACGCAAACGGCATCGTCGATCAGCCCCGGCTGCCGCGGTTCAAGGCGTACACGAACTACGACAACTACGTCGGCGTCGGCACCTGGACCAAGATCGGCCTCAACAACACCGACTACAACGACCAGGGGGCCTTCGATGCCGCGAACAACCACTTCGTCGCCCCCGTCGATGGCACCTACCTCTTCGGCGCGACGCTGCTCTACAAGATCAACGAGAGCGCCACGGCGCGCATGCGCGGGCGGTTGGTGCTGAACGGCACGACCGAAATCCGCGGTTCCCTCGGCGAAATCTCCGGCACCCACGTCTCGCTCGCCACCGCCATCTGGCTGCAGACCATGGTCCCGCTCACCGCGGGCGATACCGTCGAGCTGCAGGGGTATTTCCGGGTCGCGGACGGCTACTTCGCCGCCAACCACACGTCCTTCTGGGGCTGCAAGGTCGGCTGAGCGGCGGAAGGAGGATCCCAATGACACCACCCCGATCCGAAGGCTTCGTGCGCATCCCCGACGCCGAGTTCGAGGCGATCCTGACGCGCGCGGCCGAGGAAGGCGCGAAGCGCGCGCTCGCCGATGTCGGTCTCGACGGCGACGAGGCCGCGCTCGACATCCGCGATCTGCGGTCGCTCGTCGACTGCATCCGGCTGGTGCGCCGCACCGCCATGCAGACCGCCGTCCGCACGATCACCACCGGCGTCATGCTGGCGCTGCTCGCGGGCATCGCCATCAAGCTGAAGATCTTCGGCGGCGGCCCGTAGCCGCTCAACATCGAAAACCATCAGCCCGACCGCACCCGCCCTCGAGGCGGGGTGAGCCGCGGTCTGCCTGACAGGCAGACGGGAAGGTCCAGTGGGCCTTCCCGAGCGGCGAACGCACCGAGCCCCTGCGAGGGGCCGGAAACTCGTTATGGAGGATCCCATGACCACGACTTTCCACCGCCACTGGCGCGACGTGCCGGGAAGCGCCTGGCGCTGGCCGAACTTCAGCCCGGCAGAGATTGCCTGCCGGGGCACCGGCAAGCTGCTCATCAACGAACCCGCCCTCGACAAGCTGCAGGCGCTGCGCGACCGGCTGGGCAAGCCGCTAATCGTCCGTTCTGCCTATCGCAGCCCCGAGCACAACCGCGCCGTCGGCGGTGCCACGCGGTCGAAGCATCTCGACGGCGCCGCCTTCGATATCGCCATGATGAACCACGACCCAGCGGCGTTCGAGGCTACGGCGCGCGAGGTCGGGTTCCTTGGCTTCGGGTTCTATCCGCGCTCGGGGTTCATCCATGTCGACCTCGGGCCCGCACGGCAGTGGGGCGAGCGGTTCCCGGTCCGGGCGACGGCATTCGCAGCCGAGGCGCCGCCCGCGCGCGAAGTGCTGGCCGAGAGCCGCACCATGAAGGGCGGCGGCGCGGCCGGTGTGGCGACGCTGGGTGCCGCGGGTATCGAGGTGGCGCAGAGCGTCCTGGCCGAGACCCAGACCGCGATCCTGCCGCTCGTCCCGTATCTCGACACCCTGCGCTGGGTGTTCATCGCGGTCGCCCTCGGCGGCATCGCGGTCACGATCTACGCCCGCCTCGATGACTGGAAACGAGGACAGCGATGATCGCTGCGCTCCTGACCGGTTTCGCCGCCAGCCCGTGCATGCGGGTGGCGCTACGCTACTGCGCCGTCGTGCTCGCCGTGATCCTGTTCCTGCTAGCGCTTCGGCGGTCCGGCGAACGCACGGGCCGCCTCGCCGAACGCCTTGAGACTAGGGAGAAGGCCAATGATGTCCAACGCCGGATGCTGGAAGCCGCCGCTCGCCGCCCTCGCGATCGCAACGAGCTTGCTGAGCGGCTGTGCGACGGTCGGTTCTGAGACGGGCGAGTTCGGGACTTGCCCACCCGTCGTCGAATATAGCTGGGAGTTTCAGGCCAGGGCTGCCGAGGAACTGGCTTCGTTGCAGCTTGGCTCGGCCGTTGGCGAGATGCTGAGCGACCACGCTGTCATGCGCGACCAGGCGCGTACGTGTCTTCGGCCCTGATCACGCGCCAAACAGCAGCACCAGGATCAGGCAGCCGCATAGATTGTGAAAACTTCGGTCGACCCACTGCGCCGGATCAGGAACACCTCGTACGCCTCGCGCTCGCTTTCCGGGCCCATGCCGGGCGACCCGTAGGGCATCCCGGGCACGGCGAGACCGATGGCGTCCGGGCGTTCCTCCAGCAGCCGCCGGATATCGGCGGGCGGAACATGACCTTCGATCATGTAGCCCGCGATCCTGCCTGTGTGGCACGAGGCCATTTCCTGCGGGATGCCGTTGTCGAGCTTGTAGCGGGCGAGCAGCGTCCCCATGCTCTCCTCGACCGTCACATCGAACCCGTCGGCCCGCACAATCTCGACCCAGGCCGAGCAACATCCGCAATTGAGATCCTTGAGGACATGGAGCGCAGACCCTGCGATGGCCATTGCGGGGACAGCACCGGCAACCGAGGCAGCGCATGCGCCCAGCACGAAGCCTCTTCGGGAAAGTATCAGTTGCATGTCTTCCTCCGTTTCTCAGACGTTCTCTGCAGCGCTGCGGGTCATGTGTTTCCGACGTTCTTGCCTGTCTATCGCAGACAGCCAATCCGTGCCATGCGGCAGCATTTCCCAGTTCCTCATCATCGACCGACGTCAGCCATCGGAGCCCGGAAGCGCTTCAGTCTCAGCGCATTGCCCAACACGAACACACTCGACATCGCCATGGCACCGGCCGCCAGGACCGGCGACAGGAGCCACCCGAAGGCGGGATAGAGCGCCCCGGCTGCAACCGGGATGAGCGCAGTGTTGTAAGCGAAGGCCCAGAACAGATTCTGCCGAATGTTCCGGATCGTCGCCTTTGACAACGCGATCGCATTCGGAACGCCCTTGAGGCTGCCCGACATCAGGACCACGTCGGCGGCCTCGATGGCGATGTCGGTGCCGGTGCCGATGGCAATGCCGACATCCGCCTCGGCCAATGCGGGCGCGTCGTTGATGCCGTCCCCGACATAGGCAAGCCCACCATGTTGGTGCTTCAGCGCCCTGACGGCCTCCACCTTGCCGTCCGGCAGCACCTCGGCCACGACCTCGTCGATCCCGAGCTGTCGTGCGATGGCTTGCGCCGTGCGCCGGTTGTCACCAGTAATCATCGCCACCTTCAGTCCGAGATCGTGCAGGGCTCGGATGGCCTCCGGCGTGGATGGCTTGATCGGATCGGCGACGGCGATGATCGCGGCAAGCTCGCCGTCGACGGCGGCGTAGAGCGGCGACTTGCCCTCGTCGGCCAGTCGCGCGGCGATTGTCGCGAATTCACCGACATCGAGCCCGAGCTTCTCCATGAAACGATCGGCGCCGATCTCGACGCGGCGTCCGCCGACATCAGCGCTGACCCCATAGCCCGTCACGCTGTCGAACCGGGACAAGTCGGACAGCTTCAGCCCGTCTGCCTCGGCGGCTTCGACGATGGCGCGCGCGATCGGATGCTCCGATTTCACCTCGACGGAGGCGACCAGTGCCAGAACATCGTTACGGGCATGACCGCCGGTGGTCTCAAGGTCGGTGAGGGTGGGCTTGCCTTCGGTTAGCGTCCCGGTCTTGTCGAGCGCGACGACGCGGGCGTCCTTGAGCGACTGCAGCGCTTCGCCCTTGCGGAACAGCACGCCCATCTCCGCGCCGCGCCCGGTTCCGACCATGATCGACGTGGGTGTCGCGAGTCCCATCGCGCAGGGGCACGCGATGATCAGCACGGCGACGGCATTGACGAGCGCGAAGGTGGTCGCAGGCTCCGGCCCGAAGATCGCCCAGACAAGGAAAGTGAGCGCGGCCGCCGCCATGACGGCAGGCACGAACCACAGCGTCACGCGATCAACGAGCGCCTGGATGGGAAGCTTGGAGCCCTGAGCCTCCTCGACCATACGGATGATCTGCGCGAGCATGGTGTCGGCGCCGACCGCGGTTGCGCGGAAGGTGAGTGCGCCGGTCTGGTTGACGGTTCCACCCACCACGGTCGCGCCAGCCTGCTTCTCGACCGGCACCGGCTCTCCGGTGATCATGGCTTCGTCGACGAAGGACACGCCCTCGACGACCTCGCCGTCCACGGCGATCCGCTCCCCGGGTCGGACATCGACAAGGTCGCCTGTCACGACGTCGCCAAGCGCCACCTCGACAACCTTGTCATCGCGGCGGACGCGGGCCGTCTTTGGCTGGAGACCGACAAGGCGCTTGATCGCTTCCGAGGTCCTGCCCTTGGCCCGAGCCTCCAGATAGCGGCCGAGAAGGATCAGCGTGACGATGACGGCAGCCGCCTCGAAGTAGACGTTCACCGTTCCTGCGGGCAAAATCTGCGGCGCGAATGTCGCGACGACCGAGTAGGTCCAGGCGGCCAGCGTGCCGACCGCGACCAGCGAATTCATGTCCGGCGCGCCCCTGATGAGCGCCGGCAGGCCGATCCGGTAAAACCGCAGGCCCGGCCAGAACAGCACCACTGTCGTCAGAACGAACTGCAGGTACCAGCTTTCGCGCATGCCGATGGTGGTCATGACGAGCTCATGGACGGCCGGGATCAGGTGCGAGCCCATCTCCAGCACGAACACCGGCAGCGTCAGGATGGCCGCGATGGCAACGTCGTGACCCAAGGCCGCTTGCTCCGCCTGCTTGCGGGACGCCTGCGTCTCGTCGTCTTCGTTTCCGCTTACCATCCGCGCCTCATACCCCGCAGAGGCGACTGCAGCGACAAGATCGCGATCCGCGACAGTGCCTGAGGCGGAAAGCGAAGCACGTTCGGTCGCAAGGTTCACTGTGGCGGATGCGACGCCCGGGACTGCGAGCAGCGCCTTTTCCACACGCGCGACGCAGGACGCGCAGGTCATGCCATGGATGGCGAGCGTGATCGATCGGCCTGGAACCTCGTAGCCTGCGTCTTCGATCGCCCGGACCAGCCTGGCCTGATCGACAGGCTGGACCAAGGTTATATCGGCACGCTCGGTGGCGAGGTTGACCGTCGCCTTTCCCACGCCTTCAACGCGGTTCAAGGCCTTCTCGACTCGCCCGACGCAGGAAGCACAGTTCATCCCGATGACCGGTAGCGAGACAGTGGCGTGTCTTGGTGTCAGGTTGGAAGCGATCTCGGCGCTTCCTTTCGCTTGGACGTTCATCGTCAACTCCATTGGCGAGTGCTGTTGGAACTCTTCTGCTCTTTCCAGTCACTGGAAGGTCAACACCCGATTTCGTGCTGATGTCGCCCTTGACCTTCCACCAACTGGAAGCCCCATCTTGTAGAAAGCGAGGAAGCAGAACCCTTCAGGAGAGTGCCATGCAGTTCCAGATCGACAACATGACGTGCGGCGGCTGCGCCAAGGGCGTCACCAGGGCGATCCATTCGCTCGATCCGCAGGCGAAGGTCGACGTCGATTTGCCCCAGAAGCGGGTGACCGTGGAGTCGGGCGCCAATCAATCTGCTGTTGCAGCCGTGCTCGAGGACGCCGGGTTCTCGCCTCGCCCTGCGGCATGACGCTCGGGCAATAGTCAGAAGCAGCGTCAAGAGGAACGCGCTGACTTGAAGCGGGTTTTAACTGCTGAGCTAGCGTCTTCCCTGGTGGATAACCATTGATGAAAAAACCAGCGCTGATTTGGAACATGGCAACTGCAGCGTTGCTGGCGCTGGCATTCGCCTTCATCTGGCCGCCCGCGAGCTTTGGCTCCCCATTATCCTATGATCACGCGGCGCAAGCGGAAGCCCATAATCAACACGCTCATGCCAAACCGGGGGACCAGCACAGCCTTCTCACCGTTCAGATGGAGGCTGACTGCGATGCTGCGGCAGCAGGCTGTTGCATGATGGCTCATTGCTGTCCGGGGATTTCAGTCGGAGCGCATGAAATCACGACCGTTACGGCCAGCGACAAGACGACGGCTGCGTCGCCGGTGCCGGGGTTGGGAAGCGATCCTGGGGTGATCCTCCCCCCTCCGCGACGTCTGTGGCTCTGATCGCTCGACAAATCATACATTCAGGAGAACTCAAGATGACTATCGCAAAGACGATCCTCGCCGCGGCTATCGCTGCAACCGCGTTCTCAGCGCCCGTCATGGCGCAGGACGCGGGATTCCAGCTCCCCGAGCAGTGCACGACAGCGGCTGCCTCGGGTGGCATGGATCACTCGGCCATGGGACATGGCGGCATGCACGGCAATCAGGGCGGCGGCATGAACGCGGGCATGATGGAAATGATGGATATGGGAGGCATGGACCTCGAATCCATGCCCGAGCATGTCCAGGAGAACATGCGCAAGATGATGATCACCATGCCGGCCATGCACGAAGGCATGATGATGGAGGATGCCGACGTGGCCTTCGCCTGTGGAATGATCGCCCACCATCAGGGCGCCATCGACATGGCTGAGGTTTTGCTCGAGCACGGCGACGATCCGCAGATGCGCGCGCTTGCCGAAGAGATCATCGCGGCGCAAGGCCCCGAGATCGAGCGGATGACCACCTGGCTGGCTGAGAACGCCAACTGAGACCACAGTGGCCGCGCGGTGCAGACCGCGCGGCCACTTCTGTCCGCTCACCTCGAATTCACTTGAGCTTCCAGCGGCTGGAACCCCTATGTTGGCGGAAGAAGCTACGGAGATGCCGCCATGAACATCGGAGCAGCCGCCAGGCAATCGGGCCTGCCGCCCAAGACGATCCGCTACTACGAGGACATCGGTCTGCTGACCGCCGACCGGGCTGCCAACGGGTACCGCGACTATTCCAACGAGGACGTCCACCGGCTGCGCTTCGTCCAGCGGTCCCGCAGCCTCGGGTTTTCGGTCGAGGAATGTCGGCAGCTGCTCTCCCTCTATACCGACCGCGACCGCGCCAGCGCGGATGTGAAGGCGATCGCCACCGAGAAGCTTGGCGAGATCGACCGCAAGATCGCGGAACTGACCGGGTTGCGGGAGATGCTCGGCCATCTTGTCGAGAATTGTCACGGCGACGCCCGCCCGGACTGCCCGATCATCGACGGGCTGGCGGGAAAGACGCGCGACCACTAGCACTCAGGAGATCGGAACGGTGACGGGCGGCGGCATGATGTGGGGAATGGGGCTGTGGGGCGCCGTGGTCGCCAGTCTCGTGGTGCTCGTCATGGCGGCACTGGTCAAATACGTCGTTTTTCGCTGATGGCAGAGTCGTGGCGCAGACGGGGGCACAGGATGCCGGCCAAACCGCTCTTGCCCGGTCGGCATCTGTTGCCTGCATTCTGCCTGATGATCGGGCTTATGCCGGTTCCGGCTGCGGCGTTCCTCCACGCGTCCGAGACGGACACCGACTCCGGCCGCGCGCTTTACGTCGAGCATTGCGCGGCCTGCCACGGCGTCGATCTCGAGGGACAGCCTGACTGGCGCAGCCCCGACGCCAACGGCTTCTATCCGGCGCCGCCCCATGACGAGACGGGCCACACATGGCATCACGATGACGCCATGCTCATCGATTATATCGCCCGAGGCGGTCAGGCCGTTCTGGACGACATGGGCGTGACCTTCACGTCGGGCATGCCGGGCTTCGGCTCCGTGCTGGACCAAGGCGAGATCGAAGCCATCCTGGACTACATCAAGTCAACGTGGCCCGAACACATTCGCGACGCGCAGGCGCAGCGGTCCAACGCGGCCGCTGCCGATTGACGATCTCCCGACACCCGTCAGACCTTCCGAAAGAGCCCGAAATGGAACCGCTGCACGCTGCCCCACGGCGTGCGGTGTTCGTGGCTCAGCGATCGGACGAGCTGGTATCCGCTGCCCAGCCGTTCGGAAAGCAGGGCCCCATCATAGCGAGCGACCGGCAAACCGCTGCACGAGGCCGGGCCATCTGGCGCGAATGTCCCGATGATGGCGTGACCGCTGGGGACAAGGGCCCGATCCATGACACGCAGATAAGCGTCCTGATCGGACGCCTCGGTCAGGAAGTGGAACGCGGCCCGATCATGCCAGAGGTCGAAGCGGCCGGAGGGCTGCCAGTGCAGGACGTTCGCCGCCACCCACTCAACCGGCGCATCTGGCGAAAGCCGCGCGCGCGCCATGCGCAAGGCGGTTTCGGAGAGATCGAGAACCGTTATCCGGCGGAACCCTTGCTCCAGAAGGCAGTCCACCAGCCTCGATGAGCCGGCACCGACATCTACGATGGCCGCATCCTTGCCCGCGCCGGTCTCGGCGATGAGGTCGAGCGATACCTGTGGACGGTCCTCGAACCAGCTTGTCTCAGCCTCCTCCTTGCTCTGGTAGACGCCTTCCCAGCGGTTCGGTGTTTCGGCCATCGTCAATCCCTTACAACTCGTTCGGCCTGAGCCGTAGGACGTGGGTGATCACCGAACCCTTGCCATGACGCTCAGCCCGCTTCGCAACCGTAGAAACCGCGGTAGCCCACGCTGAGGCCCTGATCAAGCTCGAACACCAGCTCCGCGTTCTGGCGCCAGTCGACCTCGTCGCCGAGCAGCCGCACGGCCACCGTGGTGCCGGGCGCCGAGAACGTCGCCGCACCCTCCTGCGGATCGCCCTGCGCTTCCAGACCGACAAGGACACCGTTCAATTTCATCGCAGCCGCACCGCCTTCACTCGCCCAGAGGATCGGATCGGATTCCGGGCTGCGGTTGAAGGTGCAGGGAGCGGCGGTCCCAAGCACACGCTGGGCCTCGGCCTCGGGCATCGGCAAGCCCTGTCGAAGGCGCAGCTTCCGGATCACGTTCAGTAGTCCCATGTCGATCACTCCATTGACCCCCTCGTACTTCGCTCGGGGCAGGGTCACATGGCTCAAATCTCAATGGAAATCGTCGGCCGGACCGGGTCACCTCTCAGCGCAATTCAACACATCTGCCGCCTTGATTGGCTCATCGCGATCCCGGAGGTGAGCAGACTTGAACGCTTCGCTCTTCGCCCTGAGACGCGAAGCTTCAACACCGCCACGTCGATGGGGCGGCTGTCGCCGAACATCCTGCTGTCCTTCGCCCAGTTCGAGCGCGAGGTGACGGCCGAGCGCATCCGCGACAAGGTCGCCGCCAGCCGGAAGAAGGGCATGTGGATGGATGGTGCGCCACCCTACGGCGATCGCGTCGACAGTCGGAAGCTGGTGGTCGACGAGGACGCCGCCGAGCATGTCCGCTGGATCTTCACCCACTTCCTCGAAGTCGGGTCATCATCGTGACGGATCGCGATGATCTCGACAAGCAGATCAAGGATACCTTCAAGTCCAGTGACCTCGAACCGGTTCGAGCGACGAGCGGGGCTCCCTCGGCTTCATCTGCATCCACCTGTGGCTCACTGCTGGTGGTGCAGGCCGCGGAGGATGCGGCCCATCACCATGTTTCAAAGCGCTACTTGGTCCTGTCCAAAGGTCGCCAAGCGGTTGACAAACCCATCGACAAATCGATCTACGTTTACATCGACACAAACGGCGGCATTGGGAATGGTCGTTCCGGTTCGCCGCCGATCTGGAATGACTTGTCCTCGAGTTAATTCTCCCGCGCATTCCACGTCGATTTGCATTGGCTCCAGCGTCACTAGCGTCGGATCATGCGCGACGGCAACGGCGAGTGGATCGTGTAGCGCACAGCCAGTAATGTCGGGATACTGATCGCGATAGGCTGCAAGATAGAAGCGACTTGCTTCCGCGCATTTCCGCGAAGCGAAGCCGCCTTGCTTTTCAATCCGGTCCATCATGGCATCAGTGAAAAGCGTCTTCATTGTCACGTCCATGCCTACGAGGATGATGTCGGCTCCGGATTGGAGAACGATCCGCGCAGACTCTGGGTCGTTGAAGAAGTTGGCGTCGGCCATCGGACTCGGGATGCGGGGCACCCCAGGATGCCAGATGCTGCCGCCCATAATGACGATACGCTTGAAGAGCGTGGCAATTTCCGGCGCCTTCATCAGGGCAAGCGCAACGTTGGTGATTGGCCCTGTTGGCACGAGCGTCAGTTTCCCTGGATGCTTATGCGCCATTTCGATCAGCAGGTCGGGCGCCCATGTGTCAAGAGCAGTGCGCTCTGGGCTCGGCAAGTCGATGCCACCAAAGCCGTTAGGGCCGTGGATGCGGCTTCCCCTCTTGTTATAAGGCCGTGTGAGTGCGCGTTTTGCCCCTGCCGCGACGGGCACGTCCAGACAATCCGCTGCCTGCAGCAGCGCAAGCGTGTTCAGAGTCGCCTGCTCCACGTCGACATTCCCGTAGGTTGTGGTCACCGCCTCGAGCGTGATTTCGGGATGAGCAAGTGCGTAAACGATGGCCAGCGCATCGTCGATGCCGGTGTCCACGTCAAGGATGATGCGGCAGGGTTCTGTCATGTCTTGTCCTTCTTTCGACTAGATTTGGAATTTGCAGGTTTTGCGTCTGACTCCTGCTCCGGGTAGGCGAACCAGTAGAAGCCAGTGTCCGCAAAGCGCTGAGCAGCATCGGCTGCGCCAGGCCGCTTGTTTGCTACGCCCGCAACTAGCGCCTCCAGCACAGCAAGGACGGCGGCGTCCGAGGTGGAGGCGAAGCTCCGGCGGGCCTGTGCATAAAGCACGACAGTCCCAATCTTGGCGAGTGGCGAAGTCTGATTGTCGGTGACAACGAGGATAGGGATACCATGCTGGTGGGCAAACCGACTCATAGCGACCGTATCACGGAGATAGCGCGGGAAGGTGATCGCGATTACCAGATCCTCGGGGCCCAGACTCGTCAGATGCCGTGCGACTGAAATTGTTCCCGCACCGCTCTCCACGGTGCGGACATCGCAGCCTACCGCCTGCAGCCGGTGCGACAGGATCAATGCGAGACCAGCGGCACTGTCAAACCCAAGGATGAAGATGCGGCGCGCAGCACTGATCATGTCCACTGCCTGTTCACAGCGTGCAGGATCGAGATTGGCCATAGAGCCATGAAGGTTCGCGGCATCCTCTGCCAGCGAGGCTTGAACTACCTCAATGGTGCTGGAAGCTTCGGATAGCTTGCGGCGGAGCTTCTCTACCGGCTCCTGCGCCGGGGCTAAGCCGCGAAGAAGCTCTGCGCGGAACTCGGCGTAGCCGGGAAACCCCAGCTTTCGCGCAAATCGGTTGGCGGAAGCAACGGAGACTCCTGTCACCTCGACCGTATCATTAATGGAAAGCCCCGCAACTTTCAGTGGAGAGCGTAGCACGAAGTCCGCGAAGGTCCGTAGCGCCTGCGAGAGCTCAGGATAAACCGCTTCAATTCGCTCCGCGACAACCGAGCCTGGTGGCAGCGAGTCAGGAGCAGGTGCGCCTAATACTGCCACGATCCGACTCCATTTTGAGGTTGTAAGTATATTTTCATGTGATACACCTTATTGTAATAAGAGGTTACAGCGCTGGTTGCAAGCCGGTATGCCAGAACCCGCGATCTGCACCAACAGGAGTCGCTTGATGATACCTTCCTCATTGTGTCCGCTGTCTCGACGCCGCTTCCTTGCCGCTGGAATAGGCGCGTTGGGTGTTGCAGTCTCTGCTCCTTCACTTCGTGCGGAGTCCAAGTTAATGCGGGTAACCACCGCGCATGGGTGGGTCTCCAACATCCAATATGCGGGGTTCTTTCTTGGCCTCAGCCGCGGCTACTTTGCTGATCATGGGGTGGAGGCGGATTTCATTGCAGGGGGACCAAATGCGCCCGACACGCTGGTTTCACTTGCTGCGGGGCGTGCACAGGTTTGCACGGCAAACTGGAACCCCTTCCTTGATGCCCGTGCCCGCGGCAACGACTTCGTGCTGATCGGTGCGCAGTGGAAGGTGAGTCCGTCGGCCATCATCTCCCTCGCCGGGCGCCCTCTGCACCGGCCGGAAGACATGGTGGGGATGCGTATTCTTACTCAGAATCCCTCTGACAGCCTTATCCTCGATACAATCTTTGACAATGCGGGCCTCCCACGCGATTACACCGCAGTTCCGACCGGTTTTTCACCGGAACCGCTGCTCGCCGGTGACGGCGACGCTTATCTCGCCTTCGCAACAAACCAGCCAATCACGCTCGAACAGATGGGGTTGGTGGAGGGGCAGGATTTCCACGTCACCCTTCTGACCGATCTCGGATACAGGGTGATGCAAGGCCTCTATCTTACTCGTCGTGACTTTTTGGATAAGAACCGCGATGCAGTGACGGGCTACATGGCCGGCATGATCCGAGGGTGGCGCGCCGCCGTGACGGAACCCGACGCCGCGCTCGACCTGGTGCTAAATGAGTATGGGGCCGATCTGGGCCTCGATCCTCAGCAACAAGCTAGGCAGAATGAGTTGCAGATCCCCCTCGTCGCTCCGACGCCGGAAGCAGATCTCTTTGCGCTTGACGCTGAAAGCCTGACGGGCCCCATGACCGAGGTCGCTCGGGCCACGGGCCGCGAGGTCCCGCCGTTACACGAAATGGCTGATTTGGAAGTCGTTCCCGAGGCCTTGGCTCTCATCTCCTGACCTTTTACTTTCGAAAGGATTTTTCCAATGCTCCGCCCCCTATTTTTCTCTGCCGCGCTCTTGGCGGCGGGTTCTCCCATATTGGCCGATACTCCTCTACGCGTTCAGCTGGGCTGGATCGCCAATGTTCAATACGGGGAACATTTCATTGCGCTTGAAGACGGCCTTTTCGCCGAGCGTGGCCTTGATGTTCAGATCGCGCCAGGCGGCCCCAACGCACCGAACGCACTTACTGCAGTAGCTGCGGGCGAGGCTGATATCGGCTACACTAGTTGGCTGCCCTTTCTGGACGCTGTCGCCCGTGGCAACGACTTCGTGCTGATCGCTGCAGCGATGCAGACCTCTCCGCTTGGCATCATCTCTCTGCCTTCGCACCCGATCCTCCAGCCGGTGGATATTCAAGGCGCACGTATCTTGGCTCAGGGACCGGCCGAGAAAACTGCAATAGAGGCGACGCTGAGTCTTGCGGGTCTGCCCACGGATGACTGGACAATGGTGCCGGGCGGCTTCTCTCCGGAGCCGCTGCTGGCGGGCGACGGTGACGGCTACACTGCATTCGCTACTAATCAAGCCATCACGCTAGAGCAGATGGGGCTGGTGGCCGAGGAAGATTTTTACTTTCGCAGTTTTGATGATCTCGGCCTCGAGGGCTACGCGGGGCTCGCATTTGTGTCTCGGCAATTTCTAGAGGAGAACCGCGAAACCGTCCTAGCTTATCTAGAGGCCGTCGTCGCCGGATGGATCCGGAGCGAGGAAGATCCGGCCTATGCCGCTCGCCTAGTCGTGGACAAATACGGTCGCGACTATGGTCTCGAGCTGGATCAGCAAATCCGCCAGAACGAGGTGCAGGCGCAGTTCTTCCGTCCAAATGGAGATCCAGACTACCCCATATACTCACTAGATTTAGAAAAAGTGGCTGGCCCGATGATGAATGCTGCCCGCGCATCCGGTCGCACCGAATTGCCTGATCCCGCTTCTTTGATTGCACCCGAGCTTGCGCTGGAAGCGCTGGAGAATGTGAAGAATTAAAGGACCTCCTACAATGAACGCTCCCAAGACCGCGCCAGAGTGCGCCGATATCCTGATCCGACGTGCCCATGTCGTAACGCTGGATCCTGAGAACCGCGTGATCAGTCAAGGCGCTATCGCCATCTCGGGCAACCGCATTGCTTGGATTGGAAAGGATTCTGATGCCGCGAAGATTCAGGCAAAGGAGGTAATCGACGCCAACGACCAGATCGCCATGCCCGGGTTGATCGACGCGCATTTCCACACGGGGCAGCAGCTTCTACGGGGCAAGCTGCAGGCTATCGCTCGGAGCCGGCCGTTGAAGTTGCCGGTCTGGAAAAACTACTTGATCCCTTGGGAAAGCTGCCTCGATCCCGAGGATGTTCATCTTTCCGGTCTTGTCGCCTATACAAACATGATCCAGGTAGGAACAACCTGCTTTGCCGAAGCGGGCGGACCCCACCCCGATGAGATGGGACGCGCGGCATTGGAAGTTGGGATACGCGGCTTCATCTCCCAGTCTACTGTGGACCAGTCGGAGAACATCGGCGCGACAGTGCCGCCCAACATGCTGCTCACGCATGACGAGGCGCTTGAAAAGAATACTTCTTTGGTAGACCGGTGGAAGGATGGGGATAGGGTGAAGGCGTGGATGTCACTGCGCCAAGTCATCGTGTGCTCTCCCGAGTTGATACGAGACATCACCGTCGAGGCGCAGAGCCGAGACGTGAAGATCCACACCCATCTCTGTGAAGGCTCTTACGAAATCGACTATACTGCAGAGAAGTTTGGAATGCGTCCAACTGAGTGGCTGGAGAGCATGGGCGTGCTGTCACACCGTTTGCACTGCGCACACTCTGTCCTCCTTTCTGATCGAGAACTGGACCTTTACGAGCAGCATAGCCTTTCTGCTTGCCACTGCGGATTCGGCAACTACTCGATTGGCCACCCGCGTCTGATTGAAATGTGGCGTCGCGGTATCGACATTGGCCTTGGCACCGACGGACCTGGCGGGGGCGGCACGATTGACCTTTTCCAGGTGGCACATGTGGCCCGGGTCGGTCAGCAGGCAATCCATTCCTCCACCCTGCACTGGAAGGACCCGATCTCTTCCGAGGAGCTGCTAAGGGTGGCAACGCACGGAGGCGCCCGGGCGCTTGGCATCTTTGACCACGTCGGCTCGCTTGAGGTAGGTAAGAAGGCAGATATTCTTCTGGCTGACACGAGCCGGATGGATCACCGGCCCATGCAGGACCCGCTCTTCATTGCAGCCTCCGTTCTCGTTGGCCGGGACATGGACACCGTGCTTGTCGATGGTCGTGTTGTGATGCGCAAGCGAGAGATGGTCGGCATCGACGTCGAACGCATCAACGCACGCCTAATCGAGCGTATGCCCATCATTTCGGAGCGGTTTGAGAAGTTGGTCGGATGAACAGCGCAGGTGCAAAAGGCGCGGAGATCCTGCTGGATCACGTCGGCAAGGACTTTGCCATGGACAACGGTCAAACCGTCGTCGCAGTGGAAAAGGCACGGCTCGAGATTGGGGCAGGGGAGTTTGTCGCACTCATCGGCCCCTCGGGCTGTGGCAAGTCCACGCTGCTGAGGATGCTGGCAGCACTGGAGCAGCCGACACGAGGTCGCGTCACGGTCGATGGGCACGCACCTGAGGAACTCGCACGTGCGCATCGGCTTGGCGTGGCGTTCCAGGATCATGCGCTTCTGCCCTGGCTCTCGGTAGAGCAGAACGTAGCCTTGCCCTTCCGTATCTCGCGCCGCCCCGTCGACCGCGACCGCATTCGGGAACTGATAGCTCTCGTCGGCCTCTCGGGTTTTGAGAAAGCGCGGCCCAGCCAGCTCTCAGGCGGGATGCGGCAGCGGGTGTCTATCGCCCGCGCGCTTGTTCTGCGTCCAGATGTTCTGCTGCTCGATGAGCCTTTCGGAGCGCTGGATGCGGTGACACGGCGGCAGATGAATCTAGAACTACAACGGATATGGCTGGAGCAGAACATTTCCACCCTTTTGGTTACGCACTCGGTTGACGAAGCCCTTTTTCTCGCCGACCGGGTCGTGGTGATGAGCGGTCGTCCAGGGCGCATCCTGCGAGAGGCAATCGTCCCGTTCGGGCGCCCCCGTGCGCCGGAGGTTATGCGTTCCCCAGAGTTCCATCAACTCGAGGATGATCTGACCGAGGCACTGGAACAGCCGGAGACAAGGCCGTGACGTTGAGCCGCGAACGGGCACAGGATGTATTCTATGGGGTGCTGGGGATCGTGCTCTTTCTCGCTGCTTGGGAATACATCGGGCAGAACCAGCTCGCAGGGCTGACATGGCCGCCGCTGACAACTGTCATCGCCTATCTCACTGATCCCGACCGTCGGCCGCTCTTCCTGCGGGCAACGAGTGCGACCTTCTCCATGGTCGGCCTAGGTTATCTGCTTGGGGCTCTTCTGGGGGCGCTAGTGGCGGGGCTGGCACACCTGGTGCAACCCATGCGCGAAGGATTGGGCCGCCTCTCCTCCGTTATCAATGCAGTGCCGTCAATCGCACTCGCCCCACTTTTCATCGTGCTGCTTAGCCAAGAATGGACGGGCATGGCTATCGCGACGCTCAACGTCTACTTCGTCATCTTTGTCGCCGCCGGCTCGGGACTTAATGCTGCCTCTACGGCCCACCACGATCTCTTCACAACCTTCGGATCAAATCGTTTTCTTCGTTTACTCCAGCTGGAGCTTCCGGCGGCATTGCCTGCCCTGGTCTCGGGCCTCAAATACGCGGTCCCGGCATCCTTCATCGGCGCGATCATCGGGGAATGGTTTGGATCTTCGCGCGGATTAGGCCTCCTCATGGTCTCTTCGATGCAGAATTTTCAAATCCCCCTTCTATGGAGTGCAGTCGTCATTGCCGCAGCAGGCTCCCTCTCGGCCTTTGGGTTGATGGGGCTGATCGAACGCTTCGTTTATGGGAGGTTCCGCTGATGACATCGCTCATAAACGTCCTGCGAACGGGGATCTCCCGCTACTGGGGAGTTATCCTTGTGCTCGGGATCTGGCAGCTCTGGGTGAGCGTCACGGGTGTCAACGCGATAGTTATGCCCCGGCCGCTCGATGTCCTGCGGGACCTTGTAGGAAATCCAAGCGTCTATCTCCACAACGGCGGCCAGACCCTTGGCCTGGCCGTTGCAGGACTCGCGGCCGGAATGGCGCTTGGCACCCTGATTGCGGCGGTTGCGTGGTTCTCGCGGCTTCTCTCAGGGATGCTGGTGCCGCTGGCAATGATCTTTTCTTCAATTCCTGTAGTAGCACTCATCCCGGTAATCGCCCGCATTCTTGGCTACAACCTCACAACTGTTTTCGCGATCATTGTAATTATCTCGTTCTTCCCCGCCTTCGTCTTCACCTCCGCGGGCTTGAGAGCGTTGCCCCGCGGGTCGGAAGACCTTTTTCATGTCCTTGGGGCTAACAAGATGTCCAAGTTCCTGCATCTGGTTTTGCCTGCGGCTGTGCCAAACTGGATGATCGCGCTACGCCTCGCGGCACCTTCGGCTATTCTCTCGGCTATGGTAGCAGAGTTCCTCATGGGTCAGAGCGGGCTCGGGTATCTCTTTAGGCAGTCCGCAGGCGACTTCGATACCGAGAGGGCCTTCGGCACTTCTGTCGTGGCCACGATGATCTCTGTCATCTCTTTCACTCTTTCTCTGCAGGCGGAGCGCCGCGTCTCCGCACGTTGGAGGTAGACAAATGGGCAATCGTTCAATCTATCTTGCAGGGCCAGAAGTCTTTCTTCCAGACGCGCGCGACGTAATGCGTGAGAAGCGCCGCCTCGCCCGTGAGTATGGCTTCGAGCCGACAGGCCCCGGCAGCGACGAGGCCGAAGCTCCCGCAGGCCCGGTTTTCGCATCAGCAATATATGCCCGAAACGATGAAGCAATGCGAAGATCCGCTTTCTGCCTTGCAAACGTCACCCCCTTCCGCGGTATTAGCGCCGACGCGGGCACCGTTTATGAGATAGGCTTCATGATCGCGTTGGGACGGCGGGTCTGGGCCTATACAAACGACCCGCACGATTATGGCGAGCGTGTGCGAGCGAGTTGGTATGGCGGCCACGTTGACATATTTGAAGGCGGCCTCGTTCGCGGGTCTGACGGGTTAATGATTGAAAGCCATGGGAAGGCTGACAATCTGATGATCGACGCGGGCATCGAGAGGCAGGGCGGAAGGGTCCTACGGAACACGAGGGCCGCCGCCGCAGTATCCGATCCCGCACGCGATCTTTCCGTCTTCGAAAAGTGCCTGCAAGAGATGGCGTTGCAAATTCACGAGTGACCTGCCCCCCGGTCGTCCCTCGTTCATAACGAGAGTCCTTGGGTTGATAGTGGTCGGTTTCGGGCTGGGCAAGCGCGCCGGGCGCGGAGCCCTCAGATTGCTCAAGCGCCCGGCGCGCTTCTGCTGGCGTCTTGTTGCCCAGCGAGGAATGCCCGGAATGTAGCACCCAAATTCGACAAAATCGCGGAGGGGGCCAACCGCCGAAGGGGGCCATACGGCGTAGCGTATGGTTACGACGTGGCGCGATCAGTCGAAAAGCGGCACCGTGACGTCGGCCGTCTCGAACAGATAGTCGCGCGAGGCGACGATCTGGTTGCGTAGGGCGGCAATGTCATGCCCGACGATGGCGCCTTTCCATTTCTTGATCTGGCCTGCCACCAGCACGCTTTCCACGTTCGAGCGTTCCATCAGTGTCACCACCGCACCAGCGGCGTTGTTCAGCGGCGCCACGTTCAGCGCGTCAGCGTCCAGCAAAATGATGTCGGCCTCCTTACCGGGCGTCAACGATCCGGTCTTGTGGTCCAGCTTGAGG
This sequence comes from Halodurantibacterium daqingense, assembly GCF_042666235.1. NCBI lineage: Bacteria > Pseudomonadati > Pseudomonadota > Alphaproteobacteria > Rhodobacterales > Paracoccaceae > Halodurantibacterium > Halodurantibacterium daqingense. The sequence continues at coordinate 46,202 of NZ_JBHTFQ010000007.1, forward strand.
CCCGCAGCGCCATTGATCGTGGCGAAGGTGATCGCCTCGCGCACGCTCATCAACGCGGGTGCCGCCTCGGGCCCCTGTTCCAGCGCGGTCTGGTTCGCCATCATCCGCTGCACGGTCATCAGGCCGCGCATCTGGGTAAAGAAATCCGCCGTCATGGTGCATTCGACATCCACCGACAGCGACGGTGCCATACCCATGTCGATCGCCTTCTGGATCGGCGGCATCCCATGGCGCATCTGCATTTCGATTGGCACCGCGAGCGAGACATGCGCGCCCACCTCTTGCGCACGGGCCCAAGCCGCATCGGACATGCCGGTCATGTGGATGAACAGGTGCTTGTCGGTGTAATGCGGGATCAGCGCATCCATCGTCTCGCGCATGCCCAGAGATCCCACCACATGCAGGCCGATCATCAGGTCCAGGTCCTGCGCCAGCCGCCACAGGTCCAACGGATCGACGCCGGGCAGATAAACCTCGCCCCCCATCAGCATGGTCAGCAACTGGTCGTCGGAGGCGAAATACGTATCGCGCAGCCGGCGCGCGTCGCCCGGATAAGCGAGGTCGGGGCCATAACCTTCAAAGTAACCAAACACGCCGCGGCGGCCCACGGCCTGCATCCCGGCGATCACCGCATCGGAATGGGCCGGGGAATGGTGGATCTGCGACACGTCATGCACCGTGGTCACCCCGGCATCAAGCTGGCTGAGCCCGCCGAAAAGCTGCGCGATATAGACGTCTTCAGGGCGGTAGAGTTTCGAGAAGATCCCCAAGATATCGTCCAGATAGGTCGGCTCGCCGGGGCGGGTCGGATCGGCGAACATGATCCCGTTCGGCAGATATGACCGCAGCGATGTCTCGAATTGGTGATGGTGGGTGTCGACAAAGCCCGGCATGACGATCCGGCCCGTGGCGTCGATCACCGCCGCATCGGGGGCATCGATCTGCGGGGCCAGCTGCAGGATGCGGCTACCCTCGGTCAGCACATCGCCGGTAAAATCACCGATCGCGCTGTCTTGGCTCAGGATATGCCCACCCCGGATGAGCGTGCGCCGTCCCGCTTCGCCAACTCCGGCTGGCATTTCCTGCGCCGCTGCCGGGCGCGTCAGGAAAGCGGGCAGAAACGCCGCCGCCGCCGCAGATGCGAGCGCACCGCGCAAGAACGTCCGGCGCGTGGGGTTGCTGTGGGATTGCGGGAATCCGGCCTTGCAAAGAGTGCACATTGTGATGTTCCAGTGTGGTTACTATTTGAGACCAAGACACCTAGAGTAAGCGCCGGACCGCACAAGGAGACACAGAAATGAAACTAGGGAACATGTCTGTGCCCGGGGAATGCGCTCGGATCACGCCGATTCTGTCACGCGTCGGCGACAAGTGGACCGTGCTGATCATCCTGATCCTGTCCGAGCATCCAAAACGCTTCAACCAGATCCGCCGCGAGGTCGAAGACATCTCGCAGCGGATGCTGACCATGACGCTGCGTGGGTTGGAGCGGGACGGCTTGGTGGCGCGGAAGGTCTATGCCGACAAGAACCCGCCTTGGGTGGAATACCGGCTGACCGATCTGGGCCAGACGCTTGTGGCGCCGCTGTTTGCACTTTGCGAATGGGCGGCTGAAAATTGCGACACAATCGACGCCAATGCCGCGCGGGCATCGTAAAGGGCGTATTTTGTTAAGAAACACTTCCTTGATTGAACCCTGAACTGCTGATTCAATTCCAGTGATCGAAGGTGACGATCGGCAATGATGGGGCCCGGGCAGGAGGCTCAGCCGGCGCTGTTTTACGAGTTCTCGCTTGAGGATCACATTCCACAAGATCACCTACTTCGATCCATCGAGCGGTTCGTCGATCGGAGCAGCATCCGTGCCCATCTTGTAGATTTCTACAGCCACACCGGCCGTCCCTCCGTCGCTCCCGAACTGATGATCCGGATGCTTCTGGTCGGCTATTGCTTCGGCAGTCGTCCTGCACGGCCCGGCCCTCGGGCGTCGCGCCGATGGCTTCGATGGTGGTGATCTGGCCCTCGCCCACATCGGCGACGGCGAACTGGCAGGAACGGGTGGCCATCCCGTCCAGATGCACGGTGCAGGCGCCGACGCCGCAGCCGCACTTGGTGCCGGTCAGGCCCAGGCTTTCGCGCAGGACCCAGAGCAGCGGCATGTCCTTCGGGGCCGTCACCTCGTGCCGGCGGCCGTTGATGGAAAGAGTGAAGTCGGTCACGATCTGGGTCTCCCTGTTGTGCCGGGGCGGCAGCCGGAGGACCCCGGCTGCCCGCGGGATCACGCCGCCTTTGCCAAGGCTACGGCGTCGGCGCCGGCGGGATAGCGCAGCCGGTCGGACGGGTCGGTCGCCGCCAGCCAGACCGCCTCGGCCACATCGCTTTCGCGGGTCGTCGGGCCGGGGTTGGCGTAGCCCGCGAAGATCGGCGCGGCGAAGTCGGAATAGGCCGCGGGGATCAGATCGGTCGCCGGAACCTCGGTGTTCGAGGCGAAGCGGGTCGTCGGCCCGTAGCCCGGCTCGACCAGCCGCGCCCGGATGCCGAAGGCGCCCAGTTCGTGCGCCAGGGAGCCGGTGAAGCCCTGGATCGCCTGCTTACTGGCAGTATAGGCCGAGGCCAGCGGCATGGGCGCCAGCGTCGCGCTGGAGGTGACGTTGACGATGACGCCCGAGCGGCGCTGGCGCATGCCGGGAATGATCGCCTGACACATGGCCATGACGCCGAAGGTATTCGTCTCGAACACCTTGCGGACATGGGCCATCGGTGTGGCCTCGAAGGCACCGACGACACCGATACCGGCATTGTTGACCAGGACATCGACCGGGCCGGCCTCCGCGACGGCGGCGGCGATGCTGCTTGGGTCCGTGACATCGAGCGCGAGCAGCCGCAAATGTTCCGACCGGGGCAGCAGCCCCGCATCGGGCCGACGCATGGTGGCGACGACGGACCAGCCGTTGGAGAGGAAGTGACGGGCAGTTTCAAGGCCATAGCCGGAAGAACTGCCAGTGATCAGGATGGTTTTCAATTCAGACCTCCATTCATTGGGATAGTCCGAATATGCCGTCGTCAAAATGGACGGTCTATGCTCGATGATCCTTCATTTGTTATCAGTCGTCCAGACCTGGTCCGTGGCGCAATCACGCCGGGCGGAGCCAACACCGTCCGTCAGGACGCTGGGGCGACGGCGTCGGCCGCCCCCTTCGCATACCGGCCGGGCGACACGCCGAGGCGCTTGCGGAACGCCGTGCTGAATGCACTGGCCGAGTCGTACCCGATCTCGTCCGCAATCCTGTCCAGGGTCTTCTCCCCGCACAGCAGCGCGTCCTTGGCGAGCGCCATCCGCCACCGTGCGAGATACTCGATGGGGCCGCAGCCAAGCACCTCGCTGAACCGGGCGGCGAAAGCCGATCTGGAGGACCCGGCGAGCTTAGCCAGGTCGGCCACGGTCCACGTCCGCCGCACATCGGAATGAATGGCGCGGAGCACGCGGGCGAGCGTCGGATCGCGCAGGCCGTTCAGGAGCCCCGCCCTGGGGTCATGGCTGTCGATGCCCTGCCAGCGGAGCGCCTCGACCAGAAGCACTTCCAGCAGGCGGCGCAGGATCATTTCCTTGCCCGGGTCGTCATGGGCGCATTCCTCCATGACCAGTTCGACCAGCCGCCCCAGCCGCTGCGAACGGCCCAGAGTCGCCGGGATCAGGACCATCCTGGGCAACAGCGCAATGAGCAGGGGGGCATTGATCCTTTCAATGCAGAATGTCCCCCCGAGCGAGACGAAATCCGGATCGCCGTCCTGATCTCCGTGGCGCACGGCGACATCGCCCGGCAGTCCGGGCAGGCACTCCACACCGGGCTGACTGCTGATCGTGAAGGGCGGTGTCGTCGGCAGAAGCAGGAAGTCCCCTCGGGCGATCCTAACCGGCGGCTCACCGTCCAGCGCCAGCCAGCATTCGCCGTCCAGCACGATCGTGAAGCCCGGGGCATCGTGCGCATCGTATCGCACGCCCCATGTGCCCCGTCCCGTGATCGGCTTCGATACGGCCGCAGAGGGACGCAGCAAGGAAACAATGTCGCTAAGTGGGTCCACCCGGACAGTCCGCCATTTTTGCGCTAGTCTTTGTTACCAAAGGTCCGGAGAATTGTCGATGTCGGGCAGGCGATTCAGGTCGGAACCCTTGGCCGCTGGTCAGAGAAGGTTGTCTTTCAGGCCCATGCCCTCCGCCACTTACCCTTTTCAAGTCGTTGCTTTGGCTTGACTTTTTTGCGCGCCTTTGCGTCACGGTAGCGAGCGCGGTAGCGGATGGTAGAGCTTGGCATCAGCAGCGCCGCCGGCCGTCGTTTCAGTTTAGCCGGATCTGCCCTCCTCCCCAAGCGGGAAGTCCGCCTGTTTCTGGCACGTCCCTTACTCTGCCAGCGTTGTCGCGAAGCCGATCAGCGGCCTCAGCACTTCGCTCAGGTGTGTCCCGGTCAGCTCTCCCTCTGCCTCGAGACAATCAGCGATCGCGTCGACGTCGCCGCGGTGGACGCCTTGATCAGGATCTACGGAAAACCGGCCTGCATCGTCTCGGACAATGGCACCGAGTTCACCAGCAAGGCCATCCTGAAATGACCGGCAAGAGTGATCCAGGCGAGTCGCCACCAGCAGCGCGTAGCTGCGGCGCGGAGTAGCGGGTGATAAGAGAAGACGCTTCCCAATCAAGGGAAGAGCCGAGAAAGTACGATGATCCGAGAATGGCAGACGTGTTGGGCGGGGCGGGAGGTTACGCGTCCTCAATCCTGTCACCGAACTCGATCTCAAGCAGATCGGTGAGGCCGTGTTCTTCGGCCCAGTGCATCGCTTCCTCGGCGGTCATGGGCGTGATCCTCTTCCGCGCGCTCGTCTGAAGGTTTGGCGACATGCCGGCCAGGCCGGCGGCATCTTCGTGACCGAGCTCCCAAGCCTCGACCACGCGGAGAAAAGCCTTCAGCGCGATGCGGTCAAGACTGCCGGCGTTCGGCGTGGAATCTGAGGCCTGCATTGAGATCTCCTGTTGAACAGCTCGCGCGTTGACGCCAGCCCCTGAGGATGGCCTGCGTGACGGGGCCGAGCTGATGCGGCGCCCCCCAAGCCTGGCTGATCTTTGTCGCAGCGGGATGCATCGAGAGCATGGTGGAAGAGATCAAGGCCCATCGGGAGCGGCATAACGGCCGTCATCGCCCTCGATGGCGTAATCATCCTGATCATATTCGTCCGATGCTTCCGACGGGGGTGATTGCGTAATGTCCGCCGTGACAGCCGCGGCCGAAAAACGACCGAGGTCGGCGCTGTCGTCTGACGCGCGCTCGCGGCCCTCATGTTCGACCGCTTCCTTGAGCCGCATATCCGGCGGGTTAGGAACGACATCCTCCAGTGCCGGCCGAGAATGTGCGGCAAGGGCCGCGAGCGCTTCGTAGACTTCAGCCGGGTACATACACTTACCTCACGTAAAGCTTCGAGGTCCTTCCCATCGGGCTGACCTACCCATCTGTAAATCTGGGTCGGGGATCATCAGGACGGACAGCCGGTTCCGAGCCTGCCCAAAAGCCTCATCTAGCACGAGCATTTCCAAGTACCATAATGATGTTCGTGTTCAAGAGCATTGCCTTGTCTGCGACGGCCAAAGGAAGTCGCAGCGTCACAGTGGTTGGCGCCTATGCTCGCGCGCGTGCTTCCACGCGATCGTTGAAGGGCGACGTGCCCTACCGGATGCTCTCGAACCGCCTACCTAGGGGAGGCGGTCCACAAGGGCGAGAGAGCTTCCCCGGCGAGCACGACGCCATCATCGACTGCGAAACGTGGGATCGCGGAGCTCTCTTGTTCAGAGAGCTCCGCCTGAACGGCCAGCGGCGCAACTGGGCGCCGACGCGCCTCGGCGCGGTGACCCATGAATTGACAAAACGGGACGGGTCCAAGGGGCTTGGCCGGGACTTTGTCATGGGCGTCACGAAGGCCGAAGGCGTATCCGGACCAGATCAACATTTGCCAGCTCTCGCATCGCCTTGAGCGCCGACTGACGGCCGTGGATATGTTTTCCCGGAGACGATTGCCCGATGCAGCGCTGCCGCCGGATAGAAGCGAGCCTCGATGTCATTCTCGATCCGATTCACCACAAGACGGTGCTCCAACCAAAGATGCGGCTTGGTCTTCTCGTGCTTTTCGAACATCAGACTGACGCGCTCCCCTGAGGTCGAGCGCAGAAGATAGCGCGCGACCAGCTTGCCCTGGGGACCGGCAGGATGCTCGACCGCGTGTCGGTCGAGCAATGCCAGGCATGCAGCTTTCAACTCCTTCCGGGGCATGGCCATCGTGGTCATGCCGGAACCTTGCCAAGCCGTTCCAGCAGGCGCTCCCGGATCAGTTTCTCACGCTCGCGCACAAATTCAGGCAACGTCAGGACGTCGCAAAGGTCCAGTCGACGGGGGATCATGTGCTGTTCGTAAAAGTCGGAACGACGCCCCGTGATCCAGGACCTGAACTGCAACGCTCCTTTCTCGATGTTTTCGTCACCCCGCAGGAGCTGAAGATTGCCCAGGCGGTTCACGGCGCCGAGGATTTCTTGTATCCGATGCTCCGGCAGGTTGCGCCCGCGCAGGACGTTCTTCTGAGCGGCGGCCTGCGGGATGATGTGGTCCGACTGCCAGGTCGATCCGTGCCAGTCGATCCCGGGATAGAGGAGCGACAGGGCCACAAATGTGCGTGGCTTGCCATACTGCAGATCCAGCAGTTCCTCTATGGTGCGTTCGTCTACCTGCGACAGGCGCCCGCCCTTCGCCATCGCATCGAACAGCTTCTGCTTCGGAAAGTCCCGGCCAACCCGCAAATGATCCCGAAGCGCGGCCCGGGCCATTGTGATGGCCATGTCGGACTGCCCGGCGAAGGCGCCGACGAGCAGGCTGTTCAAGAGCCAGTAGTGCATGTTCGCCGCATTGACCTGCTCAAACTCGCTCGTGCCGCGGAAATCGAAACCCGGTGTGTTGTAGATGTAGTAGACGAGCGGCAGCGTTGCGTTCAGCGATCCGAGATTATCCTGTGTCAGCCCGTGACGGTTAAGAAGCCGGAAGGTGTTCTCGATCGCCTGCTTGATCCGCGACCAGTTGCTTTCGATCGTCGCGATGGCCTCACCCGTAAAGTTCTTCACGTTGTAGGCAACGTCATAGTCGCACAGGACCAGGCTGGCCTTAAGAACCAGATCGCGCGTGATCTTGTTCGGCGCGGCAAGACCTTTGTTGATGAACTCGACGAAACCGATGATCTCGTCACGCGCGGAACCGCTGGACCATTTCGACGTGATCATCGACATCAGCAGGTCCGCCTTCGACAGCTTGGTGCCACCATCATTCGCCCGCACGAAGATGTCGAGGACCCGGTCGGGCGACTGGTCGGTCTCTGTATAGAAGTTCACCGCTTCCTCTCTCCAGACCACCCGGTGCAGGCTCCGCAGCGTTTCCTCCGCCAGGTCGCGCTCCCACGCCGATACGCCCGGGTGCAGTTCGTCCTTCACCTTGGCAATCAGCCCCTCGAGCCGCTCCTCCGTGGCGTAGTCCAGAATCGAGCCTACCTTGAACCAGTGTCGGCGGTTGTTGTTCACCGGACGCCGCTCCATAAACGCCAGCCCGTAGGTGATGCCGAACTCGTTCTCGCCATCGTCATCGGCGCTTCTGGGGTCTGGATCTTTCAGCAGGTCAATGAACAGGGACTTTGCCGACCATGCAGCAGCGTTACTATGGCGGGCGCCTTTTGCCCTTTCCGAAAACGTCCCTCGCAAGCCAATGAGCAGCGAGGTCAGCCGCTGCTGGCCATCCAGCACAAGGACAACTTGCCGACCCTCTGCGCTGGTTGCCTCGTTCGCCACGTCCGGCCGGTAGTTCTCGATGAACTTGTAGCACCTGATCTCGGCCTTGGTCTCTTCGTCAACCGCCCAGAACATGAAGCTGCTGATCGGATAACCTTTCAACAGGGAGTCGAAGAGCGCCACGACCTGCGACGAGGACCACACATAAGGGCGTTGAATGGCGGGCAGAAAGTAGCTCCGGTTCACGTCGTCGATGACGTCACCGATTGTTCGGGATGCATAGGGCATGAGTGCGATTTTCTGAAAAGGGTCTGGTGATGATGCAGGCCGATCATGAGCGCTAGCGTTAGATAGGCGTGCTGCGGATCGTCGCTCCGGCTGCGAGCTTTCTGGTCGACGATTTCCGTCAGCTGATCTTGCGCGGGTTTGTGTGAAGACATCCTTATCTGGCAGCATCATACACAACTAGAACAACTGTTCGTGGCCAGCTGTCAAGCTGTGCGGGATGCCTCCCGCCATGGACCGCCGCAATGATCTTCTTGTCACCGGGGGGAAGTGCCGCAGTCGAGACCCGCTGGCAGTGCGCGCCTCTGGCCGGCTCCGGACCGGAGGACTCGACTCTGCAACGCTGGACTCTTATCAAGAACAAAAGCGGAACATCAGGGGAATGGGATCTGCGCTAGGATGGCTCGTCGCCTGCTTTCGATATGGTTTCCGCGGCTGGCCAGCGACCGGGCGCTGCGGAAACGTCCGGTTGACGGGCCTTTCGCGCTCAGCCTCCGGGGCGGGAACAGCGAGCATCTGCACTGCCTGAACCATGTGGCCGAGGCGCGGGGCCTTTTCCGGGGAATGCCGCTTGCGGATGCGCGCGCGATTTGTCCCGATCTGTCGACTCGCCCCGCCGATCCTGCGGCCGAGGGGGTGGCGCTGGCCATGCTCTGCCGCTGGGCTGGGCGCTATGCGCCGATGGTGGCGCGCGACGGCAGCGACGGGCTGATCGCCGATATCACCGGGGTGGGGCATCTCTTTGGCGGCGAGGCGGCGCTGCGGGACGATCTGCAGGGCCGGCTGTCGCGGGCCGGCATGACGGCGGTCAGTGCCATTGCCCCCACCCGTGGCGCGGCCTTTGCCCTTGCCCGCCATGGCGGCGGGGGCATCCTGCCGGAGGGGGATCTGGCCCGGGGGCTCGCGCCGCTGCCGGTCACGGCGCTCCGGATCGATCACGAGACGGCGGAACGGCTGCGCCGGCTGGGGCTGGGGCGCATCGGCGATCTGATCCCCTTGCCGCGCGCGCCGATGGCCCGGCGCTTCGGGCAGGGCCTTGTGCTCCGGCTCGATCAGGCGCTGGGGCATCAGCCCGAGCCGGTCGGCGCCGAACCGGAAGCCCCGCATTACGGCGTGCGCCTGACCCTGCCGGAACCCATCGGGCTGCAGGCGGATGTCATGGCGGGGCTCGCACGCCTGCTCGAACGGCTCTGCGAGCGGCTGGTCCGCCACGGCGCTGGTGCCCGCCGGTTGCGGCTGGACCTGCGGCGGGTGGATGGCGCGGCGGTGCAGGTGGAAATCGGTCTGGCGCGTGCGATGCGCGACCCGGTGCGGATGGCGGCGCTCTTTGCCCGCGGGATCGAAGAGGTCGATGCGGGCTTTGGCATCGATGCAATGCGGCTTGACGCGCCGCTGGTCGAACCGATGGCCGCGCGACAGACCGGCATGGCGCAGCGGGCGGCCAATGCGACAGACGGAGAGGAGGCGCTGGCCGATCTTCTCAGCCGGCTCGGAAACCGGATCGGGTTCGACCGCATCCTGCGCTTCCAGCCGGCCGGGAGCCTTGTGCCCGAGCGGAGTTTCCTGCTGGTGCCCGCCGACTGTTCGCAGCCCCTCCCGATCGTGCCGGAAGGGTTGCTGCGCCCGATCACGATCTTCCCTCCCGAACCGATCATGGCCCGGGGTCCACGTCCGCCGGCCCGGTTCCGCTGGCGGCGGATGATGCTGACGAGCCTGCGGGCGCTGGGGCCGGAACGGATCACGCCGGAATGGTGGCTGGACGATCCCGCCTGGCGCAGCGGCCTGCGCGACTACTGGCGGGTCGAGACCGGGGAGGGGCTGCGGCTCTGGCTGTTCCATACGCCGCAGGATCCGGGCTGGTATGTGCAGGGGGAATTCGCATGACCCCCTATGCCGAGCTTTGCGTCACCTCGAACTTCACCTTCCTGCGCGGCGCCTCCCATCCCGAGGAACTGATGACGCGTGCGGCCGAGCTGGGGCTCGAGGCCATCGCCATCACCGACCGCAACTCGGTCGCCGGCGTGGTGCGGGCCTGGTCCGCCCTGAAGGAACTGAAGCGCATGCAGGAGGAGGATGCGGCGGCCACCGGACCCGGGATCCGGTCGCAGACCGTGACCGACCCTTCCAGCCGCCAGAGCAGATCACCGGATGACGCGGCACCGCACTTGCCCGGGGTCAGGCTGCCGCGCCTCATTCCCGGCGCGCGGCTCGTGCTGACCGATTGCGCGATCGAGTGGGTGGCGCTGCCCACCGATCTGGCGGCCTGGTCGCGGCTGACGCGCCTTCTGACGCTTGGCAAGCGGCGGGCGGTCAAGGGCGATTGCCGGATCACCCGCGCCGATCTGATGGAACGCGCAGAGGGCATGATCCTGATCGCGCTGCCGCCCGATCCGCTGTCGGAAACGCCCGACCGCAGGTCCTTGGGCGAGATGGCCCGGCGGTTTCCGGGGAATGTCTGTCTGGGGGCCGCGCCGCGCTATGACGGGCGCGATCAGCCGCGCATCGACCGGCTGGCGGCGCTGGCGCAGGCGGCGAATACCCCGTTGGTGGCGGTGGGCGACGTGCTGATGCACCGGGCTGCGCGGCGCCCGCTGGCCGATGTGCTCACCTGCCTGCGCGAGGGCTGCACGATCGACACGCTGGGCCTGCGGCGCCTGCCCAATGGCGAACGCCGGCTCAAGGCGGGGGAGGAGATGGCGCGGATGTTTCACCGCCACCCGGCGGCGATCCGGCGCACGATGGCCATCGCCGCGCGCTGCGGCTTTTCGCTCGACCAGCTCCGCTACCAGTATCCCGACGAGAACCGTAATGGCGAACCCGCGCAGGCACGGTTGGAGCGGCTGACGCGCGAGGGGCTGCACTGGCGCTATCCGGAGGGTGCGCCGCCGAAGATCATTCACCGGGTGGAAAAGGAACTGACCCTGGTCCGCGAGGTCGATTATGCGCCCTATTTCCTGACCGTGCATGACATCGTGGCCTTCGCCCGCTCGCGCGGGATCCTCTGCCAGGGGCGCGGCTCGGCGGCCAATTCCGTGGTCTGCTATCTTCTGGGCATCACCGAGGTGCCGCCTGAATCGATCACCCTGATCTTCGAACGCTTCATCAGCAAGGAACGCGGCGAGCCGCCCGATATCGACGTGGATTTCGAGCATGAGCGCCGCGAGGAGGTGATCCAGTGGATCTATGACCGCTATGGCCGCGACCATGCCGGGCTGACCGCCACCGTGATCCATTTCCGCGCCCGGGCGGCGATCCGCGAGGTGGGCAAGGTCATGGGCCTTTCACAGGACGTCGTCGCCCGGCTTGCCGGCCAGATCTGGGGCTGGTCCGCCACAGCGCCGGTCGGGGACAGGGTGCGCGCGGCCGGGCTTGACCCCGCCGAGCCGCGCATGGCGCTGACCCTGCGGCTGATCGGCGAGATCATCGGCTTTCCGCGCCACCTGTCGCAGCATGTGGGCGGTTTTGTCATCACCAGGGGCCGGCTGGACGAGCTTTGCCCGATCGAGAACGCCGCGATGGAGGATCGCACCGTCATCGAATGGGACAAGGACGATATCGACGCGCTGGGGCTTCTCAAGGTCGATATCCTCGCGCTGGGGATGCTGACCTGCATCCGCAAGGCCTTCGACCTGCTGGCGCAGCACAGGGGCGAACGGCTGACGCTGGCGGCCGTTCCGCCCGAGGATCCGCGCGTCTATGACATGCTCTGCCGGGCCGATGCGGTGGGGGTGTTTCAGGTCGAGAGCCGGGCGCAGCTGAACTTCCTGCCGCGGATGCGCCCGCGCAATTTCTACGATCTGGTCTGCGAGGTCGCCATCGTCCGGCCCGGCCCGATCCAGGGCGGCATGGTGCATCCCTTTCTCAACCGCCGCAGGGGGCGCGAACCGGTCGAGGATCTCGGTCCCGCGATGATGGAGGTGCTGGACCGCACCCATGGCGTGCCGCTGTTTCAGGAACAGGCGATGCAGATCGCCGTGGTCGCCGCAGGCTTCACCCCGGCCGAGGCCGACCGGCTGCGCCGCAGCCTCGCCACCTTCAAGCGGATGGGCACGATCGGCGGCTTCCGCGACCGCTTCGTCTCGGGCATGCTGGCGCGGGGCTATGACGCGGGCTTTGCCGCCCGCTGCTTTGCCCAGATCGAGGGCTTCGGAAGCTATGGTTTCCCCGAAAGCCATGCGGCGAGCTTCGCGCGGCTGGTCTATATCTCCGCCTGGCTCAAGCGGCATCATCAGGCGGTCTTTACCTGCGCGCTGCTCAACAGCCAGCCGATGGGGTTCTACGCCCCCGCCCAGCTGGTCCGCGACGCGCGCGACTGCGGGGTCGAGGTGCGGCCGGTCTCGGTCAACCATTCAGCCTGGGACTGCACGCTGGAGCCGCGCGCGGATGGCAACCTCGCCCTGCGGCTCGGCTTCCGCCAGATCAAGGGGCTGCGGCAGGAGGATGCCGACTGGATCGCCGCCGCCCGCGGCAATGGCTATCCCGATGTCGAAAGCCTCTGGCGCCGCGCGGGCGTCGTCCCGGCGGTGCTGGAGCGTCTGGCCGAAGGCGATGCCTTTGCCGCCACCGGGCTTTCGCGGCGCGATGCGCTCTGGCAGGTGACGGCGCTGAAGGGGCCCGCGCCGCTGCCGCTCTTTGGTCCGGACGGCGAGGGCGGGCAGGAAGCTCCCGTTACCCTGCCGGCCATGACGCTGGGCGAGGAAACGGTCGAGGATTACCTCTCGCTGCGCCTGTCCCTGCGCGCCCATCCCATGGAACTGCTGCGCCCAAGGCTGGGGCGCATCCTCGCCCATGGCGATCTGCCGCAAGCCTCCGGGCAGGTGACGGTCGCCGGGCTGGTCATCACCCGTCAGCGTCCGGGCACGGCCTCGGGCGTGATCTTCCTGACGCTGGAGGATGAAACCGGCGTCTCCAACATCGTCGTCTGGAAACGCACCTACGAGATGTTCCGCGGCGCCGTCGTCGCCGGCCGCCTGCTGCGCGTCACCGGCCGGATCGAGCGCGACGACCCGGTCATCCACATCATCGCCACGCGGATCGAGGATCTCTCGCCACAGCTCTCGCGCCTGGGCGAGGCGCGGACAGACCCCATCGACCCCCGTGGCCGCGCCGACGAGACCATCCGCCCCATGCAAGGCAGCGTCCGCAGCGCCCAGCACCCCCGCGAACAGGCAAAGCTCCTCTTTCCCAGCAGGGATTTTCACTGAGGGGGCCGAGGCTTGATCGCACAGATCCACGGCGTTGGGACGAAGGCCCTGGCTGCCAGAATGGATGCCCCGCCGGCCTTGATGACGCGAGACCTCTCCGTCGCGAAGCAATGGCTCCGTCAACGGCGACGAGGCGGTCGAACCGTCGGCCTGCTGGCGAGCTCGGGGGCCGTCCGCCTCGTCGGCGAGGGAGTGCCGCCTTCACCGCGATCGAATGAGTTGAACCCCATCGGCCACTGGTTCTTGAAGCCATTCACGGATTTCCGCAGCGCTGGCGCGCTTGAGACCCCGATGAGCGAGTTTGGGTGCCAGGGGCTCGAGTTGGATTATGCTTGCCTGTGTTGGGGGGGCGACTTGATCTGGAATGATCAGGGTTGGCTGCCTAGGATGATGCGTGCGCCTCGATGGCAGATTGCTCGAGACACTGAGAAACAGCGTTTTCGGCTGAATGGCTATCGCGTGCTGCTTACCCGGGCCCGGGCCGGTCTCGTGCTCTTCGTGCCGCGGGGCGAGGCTGATGATCCGACCCGTTCCCCGGATGAGATGGACGCCTGTGCCGACGCTCTGATTGCCGCGGGGTGTGCGGAACTCACGCAGAACTAGAGGCGCCGCTGATTGAACTATTGAGCGAATGAACTGTGTACAGTCTGGCTACTCGACCACCGGGTAAAAGGGACGCCCCCAATCCTCCTTCGGGTTGTCCATCATCAGGTCCACGAAGACCGGGAGGAGGAAGCCGAGTATCGCGGCGCCGTCACGGACCTGTGCTCGGTTCACGCCGCTGTTCCACGTCGATCCGCCGTGCACCAGCTGATTGCGCAGCACGTAGAGCCGGTCGAAGACGAAGCTGAGAACGCGAACGCTATCGCCGGCCTGGAACGCCTGTGCAAAGCTGCGCGAGGAGGTCCGGAACCTTTCCTCCCAATCCTCGAACCCATCTATGCCGTTCTGATGCTGCCAGAATGGGTTGAAGACGAAGCGGTTCTCCATGAGCATCCGAACTGGGCCTGAGAACCGTTGCCATAGCGCCTTGTAAACGCGTCGCTCTTCAGCCCGCGCCAACAGCTTGCCAAAGTAATCGACGATCGCAGCCCTTTCCCCGGGTGCAACCCATTGGAATTCGCGCTCGTCCGCATAGACAGCGTTGAAGGCAATCCAGAGAAAGATGAAGCGCGCATCGTGATCGTCGCCGCACGCCTCTGCTCGGCCGATCCAGCTGATGGAGCGGTGCACGCGTAGCCCCATCGTCTCGGGAAAGCCCGCACGGATTGCGCGTTGCTTCTCCTTCAAAGCGCTGAACGTAAGGCTGTCCGTCATCGAAATCCTCCGTTTCTAATACTCGTTCACGGCATCGCGCCGAAATCGGACCGGCGGTATCCGTCCACCATCGCCCGAAGCGCCTCCGGGGCAATGACCTCGACCTTGTTCCCCCACTGGTAGAGGTGCCAGGTCATCTCCAGCCAGCCTGCTGCCTCGAAACGCACGACAAGGCTGCCGTCGTCTTGCGGCTCAAGCACTTGCCGCGGATGAAAGCGAAAGCCAGCGGCGCGCTCGGCTGCCTCAGGCGCGAAGCGCCAGATCACCTCGCCGTATTGTTCGGGATCCTGCCAGACCCCGAAGGACCGTGCGGCGTAGTCCACGATGCTGAAGCCCTCCTGAAGCCGAAAGCTCTCGTCGAGAACTTCCGCAGCGCGGATCAGGTCGATGCGGAAATTGCGTACCTCGTCTGCTTTGGCGGGGTCGCGTGCAGCGAGGTACGTCCGGTGGCCCAGCAAGACGCCATGTGGTTCCAGGATGCGATTTGCGTCGTCCTGGTTGTAGCGGACACTCAGGCGAAACGGGCCGCGCAGGGCCTCGATGATGGCATCGAGCACGTCTGTCTCGACGCTGACTTTCGGGCCGGGGCGCGTGACCTGTCCCATGGCGGCCAGGACCGCCTCTGCGTCAGTCTCGATACGGGCCCGGGAGGGCGCCTGAGCCAGCAGCCCCTCGCGCAGATCAGCCAAGGCTCGTGCATGTCGTAGCCGACCCTCGGCCTCCGCCCCGCGAACGGCGATCTCCAAGGCTTCCACACCTGTTTCATGGCGAAGTTGCAGGCGGTTGAGGCCAGGATCGATCAGGCGCCAGCGTCGTTTGCGGTCCTCGCCATCCTCTACCACGACGTTTCCAAAGGTTTCCTCCAGAGCGTCGGTCATCCGCTGCGCTGTCCGATGCGACACCTCGAACTCCAGTGTGATCTCCTCGAGGCTGATCCCACTGCGTCTTGCCGCAGCCAACTGTGCGAGCCGGATCAGGTCCTGAGCCTTGGAAAAGGACATGCGCGCCTCGCAGCCTGCCAACTTTTGACACCCTTGGAGGCTAAGAAGCTATTCGTGTCCTGTCGACCTGATTCTCTACGTACTGCAGAAGAACGGGCGAAAGGCAGACAGAAGCTTCGAAAGGGAGATGGATGGCGATGAGTGGGCGTGTGATCAGGATCGAACGAGTTTCTCCACGTGAGGGCGTTGTGGAAGAACCAGACTTTACGTCGAAAGGTTACCGCCTTGGCGACCCTGCCCAAGGCAACGCCAAGCATCACGCCGAACACACCGTCTATGTGAAGACCCTCGATGAAGCTGCGGAACTGATCGAGAAAGGCTTCTCTCTGTGGATGGGGGCGAAGGGGAAGCGAGCTTCGCTGATTTCTCCGCAGAGGCTCCGGATCGTCCGTGGCGGAAATGCCAAGAAGGCTTGAGGCGTGGCTGTTCAGGCGCCGGACCTTCGTAAGGGCCGACAGTTATTGACACCCATAGGGGTGATTTAAGAAGCTGCAATCAGGAGACGTTTCCGCGGTTCGGGTTGCGCTCATTGACGATTGAAGGAGCCCATGCGGGAAATCGGCGGCAACATCCTCTTCTCTGCGAGCGACCTGATGCGGTTCATGGGCTGCGCCCATGCGACGACGCTCGATCTCATGCGCCTGCGCGGCGAAGGGCCGGAGCCGAGCGAGGACAGCGAGGATGCTGCACTTCTACAGAAGCAGGGCGACGCCCATGAAGCCGCGCATGTGGAGCGGCTGAAGAGCGCTGGCATGGATGTGGTCGAGATCCCGCGCGGCGATCTGGCGCGCGATGCGGAGGCCACGCGGATGGCGATGAAAGAAGGTGCCGAGGTGGTCTTTCAGGGCGCGTTCCTGTCGGGCAACTGGGGCGGCTGGTCGGACTTCCTGGAGCGCGTTGAGCGCCCCTCGGCGCTCGGGCCCTTCAGCTACGAGGTCGCCGATACCAAGCTGAAGCGTCGCGCCCATCCGAAACACGTCCTCCAGCTCGTGCTCTATTCTGACCTTCTTGCCAAAGTTCAGGGTGCGACGCCCGAATTCGCCCACGTCGAGCTCGGCTCGGGGGAGCGCGCAACCCTGCGCCTCGCAGATTACGCGCACTATGCACGCGGCGCGCGGGCACGGCTCGAGGCCTTCGTGGCGAACCCGTCGCACACGCGCCCCATCCCCTGCGCCGATTGCGCCTTGTGCCGCTGGGCTGACCATTGCGAAAGCGTCTGGGCCGCCGAGGACAGCCTTTTCAACGTGGCGGGTATCAGCCGCGGACAGGTGAAGAAGCTCGAAGTGGCGGGAATCAAGACGATGGAGGCGCTGGCCCACCTCGATCACCCGATACGCGGCATGGCGGAGACAACGCGCGCGAAGCTCGTCATGCAGGCGCGGCTTCAACATGCCCGCAAGACGGGGGAGGCTACCTACGAGCTGCGCGCGCCCGAGCCGGGCAAGGGCTTCGGCCTGCTGCCCGCGCCGGCACCCGGCGACATCTTCTACGACATCGAGGGCGATCCGCACTACAAGGGCGGCCTCGAATACCTTCACGGCGTGTGGTGCGACGGGAGCTTCCACGCCTTCTGGGCGCATGAGCATGAGGCCGAGGCGAAGGCCCTGTCAGAGTTGCTGGCGTTCTTCCGAGCCCGGCTCGACGCCTACCCGGATGCGCGGATCTACCATTACGCTCCCTACGAGATCACCGCGCTGCGTCGGCTGACCACGAAATACGGAATCGGCGAGGTGTTCCTAGACCGGCTCCTGCGCGAGCGCCGGTTTGTCGATCTCTACGCCGTCGTGCGCGGCGGACTGATCTGCTCGGAGGCGAACTATTCCATCAAGTCGATGGAAGCCTTCTATGACCGAAAGCGCGACGGCGCGGTGAAGACGGCGGGTGGGTCGGTGGTCGCCTACGAGCGCTGGCGTGAGACGGGCGAGCAGCAGATCCTCGACGAGATAGAGGAGTACAACCGCATCGACTGCATCTCCACCGAGGAACTCCGGGATTGGCTGGTTCGGGTCCGGCCCGAACGCCCCTGGCCGCGTCTGGCCGACGATGCGGGCGACAAAGAGGAGGCGGAGGATGCCGACGCCTCCGAACTGCGCGCCATGCTCGCCGCGTCCGGGCTGTCCGACGAGCGCCAGCAGATGCTTTTCAACCTCGGACTGTTCCACAAGCGGGAAGCGAAACCCGCGCAATGGACGGTGTTCGACAGCGCTGGCAAGGACGAGGACGAGTTGATCGACGACCTCGACGCGCTTGCCGGGCTCGAGGCTCTCGGGCCGGCGGAACCGGAGAAGCGATCCATGGCGCGAACCTATCGGTTCCCGCCCCAGGAGACGAAGCTGCGGGGCGGCAAGAAGGCGACTGTGCCAGTCGTCGACGGACCGCCTGCCACCATTGACATTGCGGCTCTCGACCGGACGAGGCGAGAGATCACTCTCAAGGCGGGACTAAAGAAAGCGCACCTGCTGGGCGAGCGTCTCACGCTGCACCCGGACTGGCCGCTCAATACCGGCGTCATCGCCGCGGCACTGCGTGACGTCATCGCGGATCAATGCGGGCCGCGCCGGTTCACCGCCATCGACGACCTCCTGTCCCGCGCAGCTCCGCGCCTAACAACTGGCCCGAAACCCGACTTGCTGGAGGGCGCCGATCCCGTGGCCGGGACGATCGCGGCGGTGGGCGCGATGGACGGCACCGTGCTGCCGATCCAGGGGCCGCCGGGCACGGGCAAGACCTATGTCACGGCGCGGGCGATCCTGTCTCTCGTACGGCAAGGGTACCGTGTCGGCGTGGCCTCGAACAGCCACGAGGCCATTCGCAATGTGCTGATGGGGTGTCTTCTTGCGCTGGAGGACGACGACCCGGACATCACGCTGGAGAACGCCGAGCTCGCTCACAAGGTAAGCGGAGAGGATGACGGCTATCCCGAGGGCTTTCCCGGCATCACCCGCGCCAAGTCCAACGACGACCCCGCGCTGACAGAGGCCCATGTCGTCGGCGGCACCGCCTTCTTCTTCTCGCGCCCGGAGCTCGAGCAGACGCTGGACTGGCTGTTTGTCGACGAGGCGGGACAAGTCGGTCTCGCCAACATGGTCGCCATGGCGCGCGCCGCGCGCAACATCGTGCTGGTCGGCGATCCGCGTCAGCTGCCGCAGGTGATCCAGGGCGCGCATCCCGAGCCTGCGAACCTGTCATGCCTCGACTGGATGCTGGGCGATCACGCGACGATCCCGCCGGACCGCGGCATCTTCCTTCCTGTCTCGCGGCGCATGCATCCTGAGGTCTGCCGCTTCATTTCGGAGCAGATCTACGAAGGTCGGCTGACCAGCCACCCCGATACCGCGCGTCAGGCGGTAAGCGGCACGCGGTTCCCCGAGGCCGGGGCCTTCTGGGTGCCGGTCGCACATGAAGGGAATGCGCAGGTCTCGACCGAGGAGGTCTCCGCGATCCAGGCCGCGGCCGCCGACCTTCTGAAAGGCGAGTGGACGGAGAAGGACGGCACGCGCCGCCCTATGCGCGAGACGGACATCATCGTCGTCGCCCCCTACAACGCGCATGTGAACGCCCTTCGCGACGCACTGCCGCCCCGCATCCGCGTCGGCACGGTCGACAAGTTCCAAGGGCAGGAGGCGCCGGTCTGCCTCGTGTCCATGACGGCCTCATCAGCCGAGGAAACGCCGCGCGGGATGGACTTCCTGTTCTCACTCAACCGGATCAACGTGGCTGTCTCGCGCGCCAAAGGCCTTGCGCTGGTCTTCGGCGCGCCGCGTCTGCGCGAGGCGCGGTGCGAGACAGTCGAGCAGATGCGGCTGGTAAATACGCTCTGTGCGTTGAATGCAGTGGATTTCAGAGTCTAAAGAAAAAGATGATAGAACCTGAGGACGGCTGGCTACAAATCAAGAAAGAGCAGGCTCTCGCCTTCGGCAAGCCGGTGCCATCTGGCTTCGTTGTTCGCTAGGGGTCAACCGCGATGCGGGAAGGATCCCCCAATAAGAAGCGCGACAGGCCCGAACGAGACCGTTTGGTTGAACAGGGTATTCTCGTCCCCGATGAAAATCCGGCACTTTTTCGTTTCAGCGTCGATCATGTGTTCAACAGTCAGAGCCGTGCAGCGGGCGTGGTTATTGACGGAAATAGCAATGGCAGTCATTGGCAACCGGCGACGCTGAGCCTTCCCACACACATCGAGTCGCGGGACCTTTTCACAAGGCCAGAGGTCGAAGGGGCGATGGATGCCTTTGATCGCTACAGTAAGAACGGCGAGCAAAGCGAAATATTCCGCCACTTCGGCGATCCGCGGGACTACTGGGTGCGATCCAGCCGCGAGCGTGAGAATCGCGTCTTCCCCAGCAAGCCGCTCGTGGGATACCTCCTCAACAAGACTGAGCTGAATGGGGGATAGAGCCAAAAAGCTGACGCGGCAGCCAAGCTTCACAACTCCGACTTCATTATAGTTGATCAGGCGGATGAGCCTGTCCAAGCGCTTGAACGATACCCCGTCACGATCCACCCAAAGCCATCGCACCGCGCGGCGGTGGGCATAGCCCCTTTCAGGCCGTAGCTTGAACTCGTAATCGCCGACGAACTCCCCGATGGCACGGAACTGCTGGTTTCCCTTTGACGCGATCACGATGTCGCCTTGCCGGACACAGTTCCGGAATCGGAAGGGCATCTGGACCCATCCGGACCTTGCATCTATGTCGCCACCGCCGTCGCGATGGTTCTTGCAGGCATCGAAGATCGCCTCACGGCTGGCGTACTTCTCATCGCTCCAGTCGATGTCGTCGAAGCCGAGGAGTGTGTATCTGGCAGACTCTACGACTGCCCGAACGTCGTGCTGCTGTACCCCCATCATGGCGACCTGCCGCCAGATCCGATCCGGCGCCGATACTCGATCGGGAAAAGGGGTGCGGAGGAGACACTGATAGTGGCGACACAGGATCTTGCCGGACCACTGCGGAGTCACAAGGATGCTCTTCGGCAACTGGTCTTCGATTGCCTGCAGCGTGACGATCGGTCCGAGGCTGCCCCTCATAAAGAAGAAGCATTTTTTTTATTCTATATGAATGGCGTAACCTTCACTTGAGTGCGCTGCCGAACCTGCCATCAACCCGGAGAACGTTGGTTTCCGGTCCCACCCCCTCCGCCACTTGTCTCACCGAAAGCGTTCTCCCGATCCGGCTGCGGCCGGGTTCTTTCGTTGTTTTCGGGTATTACGCGGGAGGGGCTGTTAACTGGCCCGAGCCATGAACTGCGTACAAGCGGTTTCTTCGGGCCGTATCCTCCGAACCTGTTAACCGCGCCCGATCTGGTAAATAGCCTCAAGCTTCTGCATTCATGCAGATTTTTGGATCTAGCAAAGCGTGCATGTTTGAAAACCAATCCGAGTGGCGATAGAATGGAGATTGAATGGATTAGTCGGCGGCACAAGCTCGCCGCATCCCGCTATCGATCCGAGCCAAAGGTGCGTTCCTGCTTTGCCGAGTCAAGCGCGTGCTACCATCAACAAAAACGCTGGGCGAGCAGTTGGGCGAACGCCCGGCTCCCCGAAAAGGTTAATGGCGCTGGACTTGACGAAGAACTGAATATCCCGCCGCCGAAACTCTTGGGCCTTGCTTGCTCCGAGCTTCATCCGTTCGCGCGCGGCGGCGATCACTTCCGGGGTGAGCCGATCCGGGTATCGCAGCACCAATGGTTTAAGCTCTGATCCGGGTCGATTTCCTCAAATCCGGCGGAGGCGCTCAAGGCCCGGGAGGATCACCGAAACCGCACCGGATGCGTTGATGTCCCGGGCCTCATACCCGTGGCCCGCACGCTGACCTTGGCTCCGCTTGACCTCCTCCCAGTGATTATAGACACGGGCAAGATCGTTTTCCAACGGATCAGCGCCTCAAAGCTTTCGTCACTACAGACATGCGGCTTCCTCATTTGTCCCCTTGGAGTTGAACCCTCGGGATTTCGTTAAAACACACGGAATTTCAACGAAAATCTGCTACCCGTTCGCGGAGTCACATTCGATGGGAGTCTGGCCCACGCGGCAGGCGATTACCGTCACGGTGATGATTCGGCCAAAACGAGAAAAGCCCCTTGCGGGCGCTTGCTCGTAACTCTCTGAACTTATTTTGGTGGAGCCAAGGGGAGTCGAACCCCTGACCTCTTGAATGCCATTCAAGCGCTCTCCCAACTGAGCTATGGCCCCACCGAGGAGCGACCGTTTCCGGTCGCGTGCGGTCATTTAGGACAGGCCGGGGGGCGGTGCAAGTGGAAAAAGTGCCCCCCGGCGAAAAAGATCACGCTTCGTCGTCGTCGCCGCCTACATCGGCAAGATCGTCCAGCGACACTGTGTCGTCTTCATCATCCTCAAGCAGATCGTCATCGATATCGACGTCGTCTGTCTCTTCCGTGGCGAGAAGATCCTCGTCAGCATCCAGGTCATCGACCAGAACTTCATCGTCCTTCTCGACCTTGCTGCGCACCGGCGCGGCCGAGGCGAGCTTGCGACGGCTGCTTTCGATGTCAACGACCTCGCCGGTGTAGGGGCTGACGATCGGGCTCTTGTTCAGGTCGTAGAAGCGTTTTCCCGTGGTGGGGCAAACCCGCTTGACGCCCCATTCTTCCTTGGGCATGGACATCCCCTTCTCAACTGATTATGCCGGAGTCGCAGCCGTCTGCCACAGTTGACACAGGGTGTCAAAGCCTTTCAGGTCTGCCTCCGGGACGAGATTTCCCTTTTCTTGCGGGCGGGGACGGCTATGCTTGCGCGATCGTTCCCCGCCCGCAGAGTGATATGGACCGCGCGCTCCTCCCCGGCAACCCGCCCGTTGAAATTGCCCTGCGTCGTTCTGCGCAGACCAGGCGCTTTTCCCTGCGCGTATCGCGGCTGGACGGGCGGGTTACCTTGACGGTGCCGCAGCGGGCGCGAACCGGCGACGCCCTCGAATTCGCGCGGGCGCAGGAGGAATGGATCCGGACGACCCTGGCCGCCCTGCCGCAGCGCCAGCTGATCGGAGAGGGCAGCCTCTTGCCATTCGAAGGCAGAGAGCTTGTCATCACCCAGGCCCCGGTACGCAGCCCGACGGTCGAGGCTCAACGCCTGCTGGTGCCCCGATCCGGGGCAGTCGGCCCCCGCATCGCGGGTTTTCTGAAACATGCCGCGCGCGACCGGCTTGCCCAAGCCTGCGATCGGCACGCGGCGAGACTGGGGCTCGGATATTCCAGTCTGACGCTGCGCGATACGCGGTCGCGCTGGGGGTCATGTTCATCCGATGGCCGGCTCATGTTTTCCTGGCGCCTTGTCATGGCGCCGGCCGGGGTACTCGATTATGTGGCCGCGCATGAAGTTGCCCATCTGAGCGAGATGAACCACTCACCGGCCTTCTGGGCAGTCGTCGCCGGCCTGTGCCCGGACTGGCGGGCGCAGCGGATCTGGCTGCGCAGCCATGGCAACCGTCTGCACGGCTTTCTCTTCACGTCCGACGCGTAGGGGGATTGACGGCGCGCGCGTCATCGTGATCTGTCGCAACATGAAAACCCCGACGCGCTTGCCCGACGCCAACAGCCTTGCCCATGATCGGGTCTATAGGGCGTTACGCACGCAGGTGATGCACGGGGAACTGGCGCCGGGCCAGGCACTGACCTTGCGCGGACTGGGAAAGGCCTTCGGAACCAGCATGACGCCGGCGCGCGAAGCTGTGCGCCGACTTGTGGCTGAAGGGGCGCTCACGCTGTCCTCGTCCGGTCGGGTTGCAACCCCGGAACTCTCGGGCGAGCGGATCGAGGAGTTGGCCGCGATCCGCGCCTTGCTTGAGCCAGAACTGGCAAGCCGCGCCCTGCCACGCGCGCATTTCGCGCTGATCGAGCGGCTGCAGGCAATCAACACCCTGAATGCCGAGGCGGTCGTCAAGCAGGACGCTGTGGGATACATCCGCACCAATCTGGAGTTTCACCGGACGCTTTATCTGCGCGCACAGGCGCCCGCGATGCTGGCGATGGTCGAGACGGTATGGCTGCAACTGGGGCCGACGATGCGCGCACTTTACGGGCGGCTGCGACGCAACGAAGCGCCGCCGCATCACCGCATGATCATCGCGGCGTTGAAGGCCGGCGATGAACCGGCCTTGCGGCTGGCGCTGCGCACAGATGTGACGCAGGGGCTGCGTCATCTGGCAACCTGAGGCGTGAGCCGGCTTTCCGGCGCTGCTGGCGACGACCTGCCTTCGTGATCCGGAGCCCCTGCCGGTTGGGCCCTCACTGCGGAAGATGGGCGGGCGGCAGGTCGCTGGCGATGGGGGCAGGCTCGTCTTGAGGCGGCAAGTGGCTCGTTGACGTCGATCTTGCAGATTTGATCGTCAAACCGGTGCGGCGCTACGCGGACCAGGTCTTGACGCTTGTTGAGCGGCGCTTTCTCAACAGGCGTCATACCACTGCAGCGAACACCACGGGATCCTCCGGCGCAGGCAGTGCCAACCACGCGCGCTGCCACGGCGACACGTGGCTGGAAGGCAGCCCCGGCGCGCCACAGGGTCACCATCGCAGGAGCGTTGCGCCACGATCGGCGCACCTACCTCGCCCGAGCACTTCCGGTTTCGACACCGCGGGCCGGCAGGCGGAGACACGTTCTGTGCAGCTTGTGGTCCCGCCCCGTTTCACCAGACACGCAGGCGGCTTTCGGTTGGAGCTGCGATGGGACCACGGGCAAGCGCCTCTCAGCCCCACATGCGGATTGTTGTCGTCGTAATCCGCGATCCAGCCTCCGAGCGATCCGACTGGGGTTGTGCATCCGGCAACGCCGTTTCCTGAACCTGGTCGTGCTTCGGCGTGTTCACGATAGCCTCCGGAATCCCTTTGCGCTTCGGGCTTTGGCATCGGGGCTTGAGGCGCAACTGACAGCGATGATCTGCGTGTCCCTTCGCGAGGTTGGGGCCCAGGATCAGGGCTCTCGGCCGCCCGCGCCGCCTCAAGCCGGGCCGCGTGCGGGCATGACCGACCCTCGGGCCTCGATGCTGGATGTGCGCATCAGACAGCACCAGGAGATCCACGCTGGTCGCCCGGGACAAGGGGGCGCACGCAGCTTGTGCGCCCCGATCCGGCGGTATTTCAGGCGTGGATCGCGCCGCTATTGCAGGCCAGGGCCGCCTCGCGCACCGCTTCGGAATAGGTGGGATGGGCGTGGCAGGTGCGCGCGAGATCCTCGGCAGCCGCGCCGAACTCCATCGCAACGCAGATCTCATGGATCAGATCGCCCGCCATAGGGCCAATGATATGGGCGCCAAGGATGCGGTCGGTTGCCTTGTCGGCGAGTATCTTCACGAAGCCTTCGGCAGCGAAATTCGCCTTCGCGCGGCCGTTGCCCATGAAGGAAAACTTGCCCACCTTGTAGGCGCGTCCGGCTGCCTTCAGGCTTTCCTCGGTTTCGCCCACGCTTGCCACCTCGGGATGAGTATAGACCACCGCGGGGATCACCCCATAGTTCACGTGACCTGCCTGACCGGCAATAATCTCGGCCACCGCCATGCCCTCATCCTCGGCCTTGTGGGCCAGCATGGGGCCTTCCACCACGTCGCCGATCGCATAGATACCCTTGACGCTGGTGGCGTAATGGCGGTCGATCTTGACCTGACCGCGCTGGGTGAGTTCCACGCCCGCAGCCTCAAGCCCCAGCCCGCCCGTATAGGCGCGACGGCCGGTGGCGACGAGCACGACCTCGGTGTCGATATGATGCTCGCTTTCGTCCTTGCGGGCCTTGTAACGCACCGTCGCCTTGCCGCCCTTCTGTTCGACCGACTGAACCGCGGCGCCGGTCAGGATGTTCAGGCCCTGCTTTTTCAGGATCCTTTCGAAGTTCTTGGCAATTTCACCGTCAAGGCCAGGGGTGATCCCGTCGAGGTATTCGATCACCGTCACATCGGCGCCAAGGCGTTTATAAACCGATCCAAGCTCGAGCCCGATCACGCCACCGCCGATCACGACCATCGACTTCGGGATCCTGGGCAGGGCCAGAGCGCCGGTAGAGGTCACGATGGTCTTCTCATCGATCTCGACCCCGGGCAGCGACGAGGGTTCCGAACCGCTCGCAATCACGATGGCCTTGGCGCCGTGAACTTCGTCGCCCACCTTCACCTGGCCGGCGCCGGGGATGGAAGCCCAACCCTTGATCCAGTCGACCTTGTTCTTCTTGAAAAGAAACTCGATCCCCTTGGTATTCTGGCCGATCACATCGTCCTTGTATGCAAGCATCTGCGTCCAGTCGACGGTCGGAGCCTTGGCCTTGAGACCCATTTTCGCAAAGTTGTGCTCGGCCTCGTGCAACTGCTCGGTCGCGTGCAACAACGCCTTTGACGGAATGCAGCCTACGTTGAGGCAGGTGCCGCCAAGGCTGTCCCGGCCTTCCACAACGGCCGTCTTCAGCCCAAGCTGGGCAGCACGGATCGCACAGACATAGCCGCCAGGGCCGGCACCGATCACGATAAGGTCATAGTTCGCCATTTGGGCCTCCTTATGGCCAGTAGTCTTGGTTCTGGGCCGATCAGATCAGCGCCACGACGATCATGGACAGCGTGGCCGAAAAGCCCACCCCCCAGATCACCGAACGCCAGGGTGACCAGCCGAAAGCATAGGCGGGAACATAGAGCGCCCGCGCAACAAGATAAATCCAGGCACAGGCGGCGGTGAAGCCGCCCGCCTGTCCCGAAAGGCTGACCACCACCACTGCAACGGTGAACAGGATCAGCCCTTCGAAATGGTTGCTCAGTGCCCGCTGCAACCGCCCGGCAACCGGCGAGAGCGGTCGCGGCGGCGCATCGTCGCGGGGCCCGGTGGTGTATCGCGGGCCAAGTTCGCGGTTTGCCATGATCGCCAGCGCGAGGAACTGCAGGGCCTGCAACAGCGCGGCGAGGGCAAGGGCAGTCAGCTCAGGTGTCATGGCATCGGGCCCCGTCGCCAAGATCGCGGCCCCTCCGCGGCGCGGCGTTGTCCGGAAGATCCAGCTTGCCGCCCCGGGTCCACGACAGCCCGGTGCCACCGTCATCTGTCCTCGCGGAGAGGCTTCGAGGCAGGCCGCGTCTCGCGCCTGCCTGATGATGCCTGACAGATCTGAAGCGCCGAAGGCGTCCGGCGTTGCCGCAACCTGCATACGCGCTGCCGGGCCGGATGCCTTCGAAGGCAGGCGGTGTTCGCCCGATGCCTGGAACGGAGCAGGACTCAGCATCGATCATCCGTTGCAACGGGCGGGCGATGATCGGTCTTGTCCTGAGGCTCTCGTGCATCGGGGCTCTTCGGTCATTTCGAGGGCGCGCAGTTCGGGGCCGCGCGCCCGGTCGGGATCAGATATCCATCAGCAGGCGGCGGGGATCTTCCAGCGCCTCTTTCACGCGCACAAGGAAGGTCACCGCACCCTTGCCATCGACGATCCGGTGATCATAGGACAGCGCCAGATACATCATCGGGCGAATGACGATCTGGCCCTTCACCACGACGGGACGTTCCTGGATCTTGTGCATGCCCAGGATACCCGACTGCGGCGGGTTCAGGATCGGCGAGGACATGAGCGAGCCATAGACCCCGCCGTTCGAGATGGTGAAGCTGCCGCCCTGCATCTCGGCCATGGACAGCTTGCCGTCGCGGGCGCGCAGGCCAAGCTCGCCGATCTTCTTCTCGATCGCGGCAAAGCCCATCTGGTCGGCGTCACGCACTACCGGCACCACAAGCCCCGTCGGTGTGCCGACGGCCACGCCCATATGGACGTAGTTCTTGTAGATGATGTCGGTGCCGTCGATTTCCGCGTTGACTTCGGGCACTTCCTTGAGCGCGTGGCAACAGGCCTTCACGAAGAAGGACATGAAGCCCATCTTGACCCCGTGCTTCTTCTCGAACTGGTCCTTGTAGGCGTTCCGCAGTTCCATGATGCCCGACATGTCGACCTCGTTATAGGTCGTGAGCATCGCGGCCGTGTTCTGCGCGTCCTTCAGGCGGCGGGCGATCGTCTGGCGCAGGCGGGTCATCTTGACCCGTTCTTCACGCGCGGCGTCATCCGCCGGAACCGGCGCACGAGGTGCCGCAGAGGCTGCCGGGGCAGGGGCAGCCGATGCTGCGGCGAGGGCTTTCTGCACGTCGTCTTTCATGATCCGTCCATCACGGCCGGTGCCGGACACGCCATCCCGGGACAGGTTGTGTTCTGCCATCAGCTTCTTGGCCGAAGGCGCATCTTCAACATCCTTGCCGCCTTTCGGGGCGGCGGCCTCGACTTTGGGGGCCGACGGTTTCGCAGGCGCGGCGCCAGCGGCGCCCGCGATGACCGCCAGTTTGCCCGCGGCCTGAACAGTGCTGCCTTCCGGCGCGACGATTTCGGTCAGGATGCCCGCAGAGGGGGCTGGGACCTCGACCGACACCTTGTCGGTCTCAAGCTCGCACAGCATTTCGTCCTGTGCGACCGGGTCGCCGACCTTCTTGAACCAGGTTGATACCGTGGCTTCGGTCACGCTTTCCCCCAGCGTCGGCACCATGACATCGACCGGCGCCGCGTCGGGCTGGACGGGTGCGGCGTCGGCACCTTTCTTGAGCGTCGGCTCTTCCGGACCGGCGTTGCCTTCGTCAGCGATCTGCGCCAGGAGCGCGTCCACGCCCACGGTCGTGCCTTCGGGGGCCACGATCTCGGCCAGCTTTCCGGCGACCGGAGACGGCACTTCCACCGTTACCTTGTCGGTTTCAAGCTCGCACAGCATTTCATCCACCGCGACATGGTCGCCAGGCTTCTTGAACCAGGTCGCGACGGTCGCCTCGGTGACGCTTTCGCCCAGGGTGGGGACGCGGACTTCTGTGGCCATTGTCTTATCCTTCGATCGTAAGCGCTTCGTTCACGAGCGCCGTTTGCTGTGCTTTGTGCTGGCTGGCGAGACCCGTCGCAGGCGAGGCCGAGGCAGGCCGGCCCACATAACGTGGACGCAGCGATGTTGCGCCGATGCGACCCAGAACCCATTCCAGGTTCGGCTCGACAAAGGTCCAGGCGCCCTGGTTCTTGGGCTCTTCCTGGCACCAGATCACCTCGGCACCCTTGAAACGTTCAAGCTCTTTCACGAGGCTGAGCGCCGGGAAGGGGTAGAACTGTTCCAGCCGCAGCAGATAGATGTCGTTGATCCCGCGGGTGTCGCGTTCTTCCAGCAGGTCATAGTAGACCTTGCCGGAACAGATCACGACGCGCTTGATCTTGTCATCCGCGACCAGTTGCGTGTCGCTGTTGCCCTTTTCGGCATCGTCCCACAGAACGCGGTGGAAGCTCGACCCGGTGGTGAAATCCTCAGCCTGCGAAATCGCAAGCTTGTGGCGCAGAAGCGATTTCGGCGTCATGAGGACCAGCGGCTTGCGGAAGCTGCGGTGAATCTGGCGCCGCAGGATGTGGAAATAGTTCGCGGGCGTCGTGCAGTTCGCCACGATCCAGTTATCCTCGGCCGACATCTGGAGGAAACGTTCCAGACGCGCAGAGGAATGTTCCGGTCCCTGACCTTCGAACCCGTGCGGAAGCAGCATCACAAGGCCCGACATCCGCAACCATTTGCGTTCGCCTGACGAAATGAACTGGTCGAACATGATCTGGGCGCCGTTGGCGAAATCCCCGAACTGCGCTTCCCACATGACGAGCGCGTTGGGTTCCGACAGCGAATAGCCGTATTCGAAGCCCAGAACCGCATATTCCGAGAGCATCGAGTCGATGACCTCATAACGCGACTGACCGGCCCGGATGTTGTTGAGAGGGTAGTAACGATCCTCCGACTTCTGGTCGATGAAGGCAGAGTGTCGCTGGCTGAAGGTGCCGCGCGTGGAATCCTGGCCCGAAAGCCGCACCGGATACCCCTCGGTCAGCAGGCTGCCAAAGGCCAGCGCCTCGGCGGTGGCCCAGTCGAAGCCCTTGCCGCTGCGGAACATTTCCGACTTGGCTTCAAGCTGGCGCGCGACGGTCTTGTGGATTTCGAACGCGTCGGGAACCCGCGTCAGCGCCGCGCCGACTTCAGCCATCGTCTCGGGCGTGATCGAGGTCTGACCCGGCTGGTACTCCTCGCCCTCGCGGTTGAGATGCGACCAGCGGCCGTCCAGCCAGTCGGCCTTGTTCGGCTTGTAGTCCTTGCCGGCCTCGAATTCTTCATTCAGCGTGGCCTGAAAGGCCGCCTTCATGTCCTCGATCTCGCCTTCCGGGATCAGCCCGTCGGCGACCAGACGCTCGGTGTAAAGCTGAAGCGTCGTCTTGTGGCGCTTGATGCGGGTGTACATGTCGGGCTGGGTGAACATGGGCTCGTCGCCCTCGTTGTGACCGAACCGACGGTAGCAGAAGATGTCGATCACAACATCCTTGCCAAACCGCTGGCGAAACTCGGTCGCGACCTTGGCGGCATGAACCACCGCTTCGGGGTCATCGCCATTCACGTGGAAGATCGGCGCCTCGACCATCAGTGCGATGTCGGTAGGGTAAGGTGACGAGCGGCTGAAATGCGGCGCCGTCGTGAAGCCGATCTGGTTGTTCACGACGATATGGATCGTGCCGCCGGTGCGGTGTCCACGCAGGCCCGACAGGCCGAAGCACTCGGCCACGACGCCCTGACCCGCAAAAGCCGCATCGCCGTGCAGCAGGACCGGCAGCACCGCGCGGCGCTCGGGGTCGTTCAGCTGATCCTGCTTGGCGCGCGCCTTGCCCAGAACCACCGGGTTCACGGCTTCAAGATGGCTGGGGTTCGCGGTCAGCGACAGGTGGACGGTATTGCCGTCAAACTCGCGGTCGGACGAGGCGCCGAGGTGATATTTCACGTCGCCCGAACCATCCACATCCTCGGGCTTGAAGCTGCCGCCCTGGAATTCGTTGAAGATGGCGCGATACGGCTTGCTCATCACATTGGCAAGAATGTTGAGCCGCCCGCGGTGCGGCATACCGATCACGATATCCTTCACACCCAGCGCGCCACCGCGCTTGATGATCTGTTCCATCGCCGGGATCAGCGCCTCGCCGCCATCAAGGCCGAACCGCTTGGTGCCCATGTATTTCACATGCAGGAACTTCTCGAACCCTTCGGCCTCGACCAGCTTGTTCAGAATCGCGCGACGACCCTGCTTCGTAAAGGTGATTTCCTTGCCATAGCCTTCGATCCGCTCCTTCAGCCAGGCGGATTGCTCGGGGTCGGAGATATGCATGTATTGCAGCGCGAAGGTGCCGCAATAGGTGCGCTTGAGCACATCCACGATCTGACGCATCGAGGCGACCTGAAGCCCCAGCACGTTGTCGATGAAGATCGGCCGGTCCATGTCGGCTTCGGTGAAGCCGTAGGTTTTCGGGTCAAGCTCGGGGTGCGGGGTCTGGTCGCGCATGCCAAGGGGATCGAGATCGGCGACAAGATGGCCGCGGATCCGGTAGGCGCGAATGATCATCAGCGCGCGGATTGAATCGACCACCGCGCGCTGCACTTGCACATCCGTCAGCTCGATGCCCTTCTCCTGCGCCTTGGCGCGGATCTTGTCCCCGGCGCCCTTTGCTTCTTTCGGCGCGGGGGCAGGCCATTCGCCGGTCAGGGCGGCTGTCAGTTCGTCGTCGGGTTGCGGCGGCCAGTCGGCGCGTGCCCAGGATGGGCCCGTGGCGGCGGTCCGGGCATCGCCGTCGGCATCCCCCAGAGCGCGGAAGAATTCGGCCCAGGCTGAATCGACCGAGGCCGGATCATTCGCATAGCGCGCGTAAAGCTGGTCGATGTAATCCGCGTTATGCCCCTGCAGGAAGCTCGAGGCGTGGAAGGCGTCGTTGGGGGACTGCTCGGTCATGGTCGCACCTGAATGTGGGTCTCCGCGCCATCCTGTGGGGGCGCGGAGTTAAGATTTATTTGCCGATGGCCTTCAGAACGGCCTCGCCCAGGCCAGCCGGGCTGTCGGCCACGATCACACCGGCCGATTTCATCGCCTCGATCTTGTCCTCGGCGCCGCCCTTGCCGCCGGCGACGATGGCGCCTGCATGGCCCATGCGGCGGCCCGCAGGTGCCGTGCGGCCGGCGATGAAGCCCGCGACAGGCTTCTTGCGGCCGCGTTTTGCCTCGTCCTTGAGGAACTGCGCGGCTTCTTCCTCGGCGCTGCCGCCGATTTCGCCGATCATGATGATGGATTGGGTTTCGTCATCCGCAAGGAACCACTCGAGCACGTCGAGATGCTCGGTTCCCTTGATCGGGTCGCCGCCAATGCCCACGCAGGTGGACTGGCCCAGGCCAACGTCTGAGGTCTGTTTCACGGCCTCATAGGTAAGCGTGCCCGAGCGCGAAACAACCCCGACGCTGCCGCGACGGTGGATGTGGCCCGGCATGATGCCGATCTTGCACGCGTCCGGCGTGATGACGCCGGGGCAGTTCGGGCCGATCAGCGTGGATTTGGAGTTCAGCAGCGCGCGCTTGACCTTCATCATGTCAAGCACCGGAATGCCCTCGGTGATGCAGACGATCAGCTCCATCTCGGCGTCGATCGCCTCGAGGATCGAGTCCGCGGCGAAAGGCGGCGGCACATAGATCACCGTGGCATTCGCCTCGGTCACGGCTTTCGCTTCGTGGACCGAGTTGAAGACGGGCAGGTTCAGGTGGGTGGAGCCCCCTTTGCCTGGCGTCACGCCGCCGACCATCTTGGTGCCATAGGCGATGGCCTGCTCCGAATGGAACGTGCCTTGGCTGCCGGTGAACCCCTGGCAGATGACTTTGGTGTTTTCGTTTACGAGTACGGCCATGTCAGCCCCTTTCTTCGACCGGAAGCACGAGGATAAACGCGCCTCGTGTGAGCCCGGTGTCTATTCTGTCTTCGATTGCGATCCACATCGGCTTGCCAGCGATCACCGCGCCCCAGAGCGCGTCAGGGACCCGCCGGCGCCCCTCCAGAGGGATCTCCAGCGCCGTATCGGACGGCAGGAAAGCCTGAACAGCCGCTCGTGCTTCCTGAACGGAGAGGCGGTTCATCGTGACGCCGCATCCAGCGTAAGGCGCCTGGGTTGCGGTGATTCCGACAAGAACCCGATTGCGTTCAGTGAACCAGTGATAAACCCCGTCGGTCCCTTCACTGCGAAAGCCTGCCTCCTCGACCGCCGCGCGGGCCGCGCGGAAGTCCGGGATATGGGCGGCGCAGATCTGCACCACCTCCATGGCCCGCGCCACAAGGGCGGGGTCCGCGGCCCGTGCCTGCCAAGGCAGGAAAAGACCGGCAATCGCTGCGAAAAGGACCGGGGCCCGTTTCATCCCTTGACAGCCTTCACGATCTTCTCGGCGGCATCCGACAGGTTGTCTGCGGCGATCACGTTCAGACCACTGTTGCGGATGATCTCCTTGCCCAGATCGACGTTGGTGCCTTCCAGGCGGACAACCAGCGGAACCTTCAGGCCCACTTCCTTGACTGCGGCCAGCACGCCCTCGGCGATGATGTCGCACCGCATGATGCCGCCGAAGATATTGACCAGGATGCCTTTGACGTTCGGGTCCGAGGTGATGATCTTGAACGCCTCGGTCACCTTCTCCTTGGTGGCGCCGCCGCCGACGTCGAGAAAGTTCGCCGGTTCCGCACCGTAAAGCTTGATGATGTCCATCGTGGCCATCGCCAGGCCTGCGCCATTGACCATGCAGCCGATCTCGCCATCCAGCGCGATGTAGTTCAGGTCGAACTTGGATGCGGCGAGTTCCTTCGGATCTTCCTCGGTCTCGTCCCGCAGGCTCAGGATGTCCGGCTGGCGATAAAGCGCGTTGGAGTCGAAGCCCATCTTGGCGTCAAGGCATTTGAGATCGCCCTCGGTGGTGACGATCAGCGGGTTGATCTCGACCATTTCGGCGTCTTTTTCGACGAAGAGCTTGTAGAGCTTGTTGATCAGGTCCACGCACTGCTTGACCTGCTTGCCTTCCAGGCCCAGGGCGAAGGCCACGCGGCGCCCATGGTAGCCCTGGATCCCGGCAGCCGGATCAACGCTGAACGACAGGATCTTTTCGGGAGTGTGGGCGGCCACTTCCTCGATGTCCATCCCGCCTTCGGTCGAGACGACAAACGAGATGCGGCTGGTCGAACGGTCCACGAGCAGCGCAAGATAAAGCTCGCGCGAGATGTCCGACCCATCTTCGATGTAGATGCGGTTGACCTGTTTGCCCGCCGGGCCGGTCTGGTGCGTCACGAGGGTGCGACCCAGCATCAGCCGGGTCAGTTCTGCCGCTTCCTCGACGGACTTGGCAAGGCGCACGCCACCCTTCTCTCCGGCCTCGGGTTCCTTGAAGTGACCTTTGCCGCGACCGCCGGCGTGGATCTGCGCCTTGACCACCCAAAGCGGGCCGTCCATCTCGCCTGCGGCGGATTTGGCCTCTTCTGCCTTCAGCACCACGCGCCCTTCGGACACGGGCACGCCATAGCTGCGAAGCAGAGCCTTCGCCTGGTATTCATGAATGTTCATGAAACTGTCCCATCTTGCTGCGATTTGTCGCTGCTAATGGCACAGCCACGCGAGGCTTCAAAAGGAAATCCGCCGGAATCGAGGATTCCGGCGGAAAATCGCCAGCTTTGTGATCACAGGATTTCAGCGTGTGATCACAAAGGCTGGGGTCCTTACGCGAGTGTCGTGTCGATTCCCTTGCAGGCTTCGACAAGGCCCTTCACCGCCTCGACCGATTTGTCGAACATCGCCTGTTCGTCCTTGTTCAGCTTGATGTCGACAACCTTTTCGACGCCGCCGGCGCCGATGATCGTCGGCACGCCGACATACATGCCGTTCAGGCCAAAGGCGCCATCCACATAGGCCGCACAGGGCAGCAGGCGCTTCTGATCCTTGAGATAGGCTTCCGCCATCTCGATCGCGCTGGTCGCCGGGGCATAGAAGGCCGAGCCGGTCTTGAGCAGACCCACGATCTCGGCCCCGCCGTCACGGGTGCGCTGCACGATCGCGTCGAGCTTTTCCTGCGAGGTCCAGCCCATCTGCACCAGATCGGGCAGCGGAATGCCGCCCACGGTGGAATAGCGGACCAGCGGCACCATCGTGTCGCCGTGGCCGCCCAGAACGAAGCCAGTCACGTCACGCATGGAGACGTTGAACTCGACCGACAGGAAGTGGCGGAAGCGGGCGCTGTCCAGCACCCCGGCCATGCCCACGACCTTTTCATGCGGCAGGCCCGAAAATTCACGCAGCGCCCAGACCATCGCATCCAGCGGGTTGGTGATGCAGATCACGAAGGCGTTCGGCGCATATTGCTTGATGCCTTCGCCGACCGACTTCATGACCTTCAGGTTGATGCCCAGAAGGTCGTCGCGGCTCATGCCCGGCTTGCGCGGCACCCCGGCGGTGACGATGCAGACATCCGCGCCGGCGATGTCGGCATAATCGTTCGTGCCCTTCATCACCGCGTCAAAGCCCTCGGACGGGCCGCTTTCCGCAATGTCGAGCGCCTTGCCCTGCGGCGTGCCTTCGGCGATGTCGAACAGCACGACATCCCCGAGTTCCTTGATCGCGGCGAGATGGGCGAGCGTGCCGCCGATCTGGCCCGCGCCGATAAGCGCGATCTTGGGTCTGGCCATGGAAGTGGTCTCCGGTTCGTTGGTTACGGCGACGATGGGTAAGGCCTTGCGCCGCGGCGTGCAAGGGCGCAGGCTGGTTCGAGGCCCGCCGGGCTTTCTGCTAGCGCAAACATGTGCGAAGGTCCGGTTGTCTCAGGTCGCATCGAGGGTTTCGTGCAGTTCGACTGGGTGTTTTTTGCGGTTGCGGTGCCTGCGGTGGTCTTTGCTGGCGTGTCGAAGGGCGGCTTTGCATCCGGGGCCGCCTTTGCCGCGACGCCGATTCTGGCGCTTGTTCTCAGCCCGGGCGAGGCGCTGGGCCTGATGCTGCCCCTGCTGATGTTGATGGATGTGGCGACACTGCGACCCTACTGGCGCAAGTGGCATGGACCCAGCACGCGGATGCTGATCCTTGGGGCCGTTCCGGGGGTGGGGCTGGGGGCGCTTGTCTACAAGGCAACCGATCCGGACCTCTTCCGGCTTCTGATCGGGGTTATCGCCGTTGGTTTCGTCGTCTGGCAGTTCTCCCGCCGCATGGGGTGGCTGGTGATCACGCCGCGCCCCATTGGCCGCGGTGCGGGGCTGCTTGCCGGCGCGACCGCCGGGTTCACCAGCTTCGTCAGCCATGCGGGCGGCCCGCCGGCGGCCATCTACCTTCTGGCGCAGGGCGTCGGAAAGACTGCCTTTCAGGCAACGACAGTGATCGTGTTCTGGATTGTGAACATGCTGAAGTTCATCCCTTTCCTGTTTCTCGGGATCTTTACCGCCGATACCGTGCTCGGGGTTCTGCTGCTGGCACCTTTCGCCTTTCTCGGTGCCTGGCTGGGGGTGCGGGCGCATCACCTTGTGCCCGAGAAGGCATTCTTCGGGCTGACCTATGTTCTTCTGGCCGTGACTGGCTCCAAGCTTATCTGGGATGCGCTGGCATAGCGCCCCGCATCGCAGCGCCTGGTCCGACCTCGGCGGGGTGGGAAGGCGATCTCTTGCCGCGTGGTTCATGCCATTCAGCGACTCGATACGCGGGCACCAGCCTCGCGCGCAGCGAAACCTGCCCTGCAGGATCGTTCTGCGGAAGGTCATGACGAACCTTGAGGGCTTGCGCGGCGCCGCCAAGCTGTGATTCGCTGCGCTACGTTTCAGGAGGGAATCATGGATCACGCTGCCCGTCCGTTCCGATCGGTGCTGTACATACCGGGATCAAAAGGGCGCGCGCTCGAAAAGGCGCAAAGCCTGCCGGCGGATGCGATCATCTTCGACCTGGAAGATGCGGTTGCTGTCTCGGAAAAGGCGAGGGCGCGCGCCCTTCTCGTTCAGGCGCTGATGGCGTCTGACTATGGCCGTCGCGCCCGGATCGTCAGGATCAACGGTCTTGAAACCCCTTGGGGACATGAGGATCTTGCGGCGCTTCGGGGGATGGCGATCGAAGGGGTCCTGCTGCCCAAGGTCAACGCACCGGGCGACATCGCTGCCCTTGCGGAATTGCTGCCAGATCTGCCGCTCTGGGCCATGATCGAGACGCCGCGCGGGGTCCTGGCCTCGGCAGCCATTGCGGCACATCCGCGCATGGCGGGACTGGTGCTGGGCACGAACGATCTGGCCAAGGAGCTTGGCGCAAGTTTCCGCGCCGACCGGCTGCCGTTGCTTGCCAGCCTTCAACACTGCCTTCTTGCGGCGCGGTCACATGGGCTGGTTTGCCTTGACGGCGTCTACAATGCCTTCATGGACGAGGCTGGCTTGCGGAACGAATGCGCTCAGGGCCGCGACATGGGGTTTGATGGCAAGACCCTGATCCATCCAGCGCAACTGGCGACGGCAAATCAGGTGTTTGCTCCCTCGGAAGAGGAGATCAACCTTGCGCGCCGTCAGATGGATGCCCATGCGGCCGCCGAGGCGGAAGGGCAGGGGGTTGCGGTTGTGGATGGCAGGATCGTCGAAAATCTGCATATCGTGACGGCGCGGCAGATCCTGTCGAGGGCTGCGCTAATTGCAGAGATGGAGAACGAATGATCTGGCTCATCCTTGGTGTGCTGCTCTGGTCCGGGGCACACTGGTTCAAGCGAATTGCCCCCGCGCAGCGGGCAGCCATGGGCAACGGAGGAAAGGGCGCGGTCGCTGCGGCAATTGCCGTTGGCATCCTCCTGATGGTCATCGGCTATCGCAGCATGGACTATATTCATGTCTATGCCCCTCCGACCTGGGGCGTTCATCTGACCAACCTTCTCATGCTGGCGGCGGTGGCGCTTCTGGGTGCGGGCCATTCCAGAAGCCGCCTTCGCGGGCGGTTGCGCCATCCGATGCTGACTGGCGTGATCCTGTGGTCGCTGTCGCACCTGCTGGTGAACGGCCATCTTGCGGCGGTGATCCTGTTCGGCGGGCTTGGCCTCTGGGCGATTGTCTCGATCGTGGTGATCAATCGTGCCGAACCCGCCCCGGCCCGTTGGCATGGCGGAAGTCTTGCTGGTGATGTTCGGCTTTTGATCATCACGCTTGTTCTTTATGCTGCAATTGCCGGCATCCACATCTGGCTGGGCGTCTGGCCTTTCCCCGGGAGATGACATGAAAGCCTATCGACTTCTGACCGAGGATGATACTTCGGCCTTCTGCCACAAGGTGACCGAGGCCCTGAGCAAGGGCTGGGAGCTTTATGGAAGCCCCGCCTATGGCTTCGACCAAACCACCGGCCGGATGCGCTGCGCCCAAGCCGTCGTGAAGGACGTGGAAGGCAGCTATCGTCCCGAGATCAAGCTAGGATTGCTGTGAGCTGGTTCGGCGGGATCTGCTTTGGCACCGATCCCGGAGAGGATCGGCCCTGGGCGGGCTGATCCGGCCGCCAGGGCGTGGCGGCGTTCTCTGCCGCCAGGCCTTCTGAGCATGATCAAGAGGCTTCCGGTGGCGAGGGTTTCATGCTTTAATCCGGCAAAAATCTGAAAACGGAGAGCAGTGATGAAATACCTTGTTCCGGCGCTCGCCACTGCGGCGGGCCTTTTTGCTGGTGCAGCCAGCGCGCAAGAGATGATTATCTCGGGCGGCGCGACGCTGACCACCAATTACATTTCCAACGGGATTACCCAGACGCAGGGTAACCCGGCCTTCCAGCCGTGGGTCGAAGTGGAGTCCATGGGCTTCTACGGCGGGGCCTGGGCCTCGAACGTGAAGTTTCCCGACAGTGACGACCGGACCGAACTCGATCTTTACGTCGGATATCGCGGCGAAACCTTCGGCGGCTTCGGCTATGATTTCGGCTATGCCCGCTATTTCTACAACCGTAGCGGCGACGCCGGTGGCGAGCTTCTGGCCTCGCTCAGCGCGCAGATGGCGGACGGATTCAGCCTGGGTACCGATTTTGCCTATGACCCCCAGGCCGAGGACCTGACGGCGAGCCTTCTGGTAGGATACCAGGGCTTCCAGGGGCTTGGTGTGTCGGGCGAGTTCGGCCGCAGCCAGCCCAACAGCAACAACTTCTGGAATGTCGGCGTGGGCTACGACATCACCGATTATCTTGGCGTCGATCTGCGCTATCACGACACCACCAGCACCGCCGGCATCGTGGCGCTTTCGGGAACGGTTACCTTCGAACTCTTCCGCTAAAGCGGAGCAGATATTGTGATCACGGGTTGGAAATCCGTGATCACAAACCGGATTTTTTTATCTGTTAGCGATAAAATCCATGGAGATTCCTGTCGGCAGGTGGGTTTGCGCGCGTGACTTGGCTGTAAAAAACGCTATTCATAGCCGCAATCAAAGCCAGCCCGTCCTTGCGAAGCCGGGCCTGCCAGACGAAGAGGGAAACGACCATGGCAGATGTCAACCGGGGCAATCGGCCCCTCTCTCCCTTCATGATCGGGACGTATTATCGCCCCCAGATCACCTCCGTTCTGTCGATCCTTCACCGCATCACCGGCGTCGCGCTCACTCTTGCGGCAGTTCTCGTGGTCTGGTGGCTGGTCGCGGCCGCGATGTCGCCTTCGGCGTTTGCGCGTGCGGACTGGGTGCTGACCTCGTGGATCGGCACACTGGTGCTGCTGGGCTCGCTCTGGGCGCTGTGGTTCCACATGCTGAACGGCATCCGCCACCTGGTCTGGGACACCGGCCGCGGGATCGAGATGAACGCGGTCACGACCAGCGGCTGGGCTGCGGTGGCCGGTTCCGTCGTGGCGACACTCGTGACAATCCTGCTGGTGTGAGGGCGAAGCAATGGCATTCAAGACAGATTACGCGCGCGTTCATGGCCTTGGCTCGGCGCATGAGGGGGTTGGCCATTGGTGGATGCAGCGCCTGACCTCGATCGCGCTTCTGCCGCTGACGCTTCTGTTCCTGTTCCCATTCAGCCGCGCACTGGGGCAGGGCCATGAGGCTGTGCTGGCGCTTTACGGCAACTGGTGGCACGCCTTCGTCGCCGTGGCTTTCCTGATCGTTGCCTTCCATCACCTGATGTCGGGGCTGCAGGTGGTGATCGAGGATTACGTTTCCAACAAGCCGGTGCGCACGACGCTTCTGGTCCTGAACACTCTGATGAACTGGGCGCTTGGCGCGGCGGGGGTCTTTGCCGTTGCCCGGATCGCCTTCAGCGCCTGAAGGAAGACGAATATGGCAGCTTACGAATACGAGACGCATCAATATGACGTCGTGGTAGTGGGTGCAGGCGGATCCGGCCTGCGCGCAGCGCTGGGCATGGCCGAACAGGGCCTGCGGACCGCCTGCGTGACGAAGGTATTCCCGACGCGCAGCCACACGGTTGCGGCACAGGGCGGCATCGCTGCGAGCCTGTCGAACATGGGCCCCGACCACTGGCAGTGGCATATGTATGACACGGTCAAGGGTTCGGACTGGCTCGGGGACACGGATGCGATGGAATACCTCGCCCGGGAGGCCCCGAAGGCGGTTTATGAGCTTGAGCATTACGGCGTGCCCTTCAGTCGCACGGAAGAAGGCCGCATCTACCAGCGCCCCTTCGGTGGCCACACGACCGAGTTCGGCGAAGGCCCGCCGGTGCAGCGCACCTGCGCCGTGGCCGACCGAACGGGCCACGCCATCCTGCACACCCTTTACGGCCAGAGCCTGAAGAACAACGCGGAGTTCTACATCGAATATTTCGCGACCGACCTCATCATGTCTGATGATGGCGTCTGCCAGGGCGTGATGGCCTGGAACCTTGCGGATGGCACCCTGCACCTGTTTAGCGCCAAACTGGTGGTGCTGGCGACCGGCGGCTATGGCCGCGCCTATTTCAGCGCAACCTCGGCCCATACCTGCACCGGGGACGGCAACGGCATGGTCGCACGGGCAGGGCTGCCGCTGCAGGACATGGAGTTCGTGCAGTTCCACCCGACCGGCATCTATGGCGCCGGCTGCCTGATTACGGAAGGGGCGCGGGGCGAGGGCGGCTATCTCACCAACTCGGAAGGCGAGCGGTTCATGGAGCGCTATGCCCCCACCTACAAGGATCTTGCCTCGCGCGATGTGGTCAGCCGCTGCATGACGATGGAGATCCGCGAAGGCCGGGGCGTCGGCAAGGACAAGGATCACATCCACCTGCACCTGAACCACTTGCCGCCCGAAGCGCTGCATCTCCGTCTGCCCGGCATTTCGGAATCGGCCCGGATCTTCGCCGGTGTCGATGTGACGAAAGAGCCGATCCCGGTGCTGCCGACGGTGCACTACAACATGGGCGGCATCCCCACCAACTACTGGGGCGAAGTGCTGAATCCCACCGCAGACAATCCCGATGCGATCGCGCCCGGTCTGATGGCTGTAGGCGAGGCCGCTTGTGCCAGCGTCCACGGGGCGAACCGGTTGGGCTCGAATTCGCTGATCGACCTGGTCGTCTTTGGCCGCGCGGCTTCGATCCGCGCCGCACAGATCGTCCGCGCCGATGCGCCCAACCCCACGCCGAACATGGCCAGCGTGGAAAAGGCGCTGTCACGCTTCGACGGCCTCCGCCACGCTTCGGGGACGGTGGGAACCGCCGAGCTGCGGCTTGAGATGCAGCGCACGATGCAGTCTGATGCGGCCGTCTTCCGCACTGACAAGACGCTTGCCGAAGGCTGCGCCAAGATGAATGCCGTTGCGCGCAAGATGGATGACATCCGCGTCACCGACCGCAGCCTGGTCTGGAACAGCGATCTGATGGAGACGCTGGAGCTGGACAATCTCATGCCGAACGCGCTGGCGACGATCGTTGCCGCCGAAGCGCGCAAGGAAAGCCGGGGGGCCCATGCGCACGAGGATTATCCGGACCGCGACGACGTGAACTGGCGCAAGCACAGCCTGGCTTGGGTGGATGGGGCGGATGTCCGCCTTGGCTATCGCCCGGTCAAGCTCGAGCCGCTGACGAAGCCGGAAGAAGGTGGGATTGATCCTGCCAAAATCGCGCCCAAGGCGCGGGTCTATTGAGGAGGCGACAATGGTTCAGCTGACCCTTCCCAAGAACTCCAGGATCCGGACCGGCAAGACCTGGCCCAAACCCGAGGGGGCGACCAACCTGCGCACCTTCCGGATCTATCGGTGGAACCCGGATGACGGGGAAAACCCGCGCGTCGATACCTATTTCGTCGACATGGACACCTGTGGCCCGATGATCCTGGACGCGCTGATCAAGATCAAGAACGAGATCGACCCGACCCTGACCTTCCGCCGGTCCTGCCGGGAAGGGATCTGCGGATCCTGCGCGATGAATATTGACGGGATCAACACCCTCGCCTGCATCTACGGCATGGACGAGGTGAAGGGCGATGTGCGCATCTATCCCTTGCCGCATATGCCGGTGATCAAGGACCTGATCCCTGATCTGACGCATTTCTACGCCCAACACGCCAGCATCATGCCCTGGCTGGAGACCAAGACGAACAGCCCGGCCAAGGAATGGAAGCAGTCGATCGAGGACCGCGGCAAGCTCGATGGCCTTTACGAATGCGTCATGTGCGCCTGCTGCTCGACCTCCTGCCCCAGCTACTGGTGGAACGGCGACCGGTACCTCGGCCCCGCTGCCCTGCTTCACGCCTACCGCTGGATCATCGACAGCCGCGATGAAAATACCGGCGAGCGTCTGGACCAGCTGCATGACCCGTTCAAGCTCTATCGGTGCCACACGATCATGAACTGCGCCAAGACCTGCCCAAAGGGGCTGAACCCGGCCAAGGCGATTGCGGAGATCAAGAAGATGATGGTCGAGCGGGTTCTCTGACCCTCTCCGACCGACAAGGTAAAAGCCCCGGCGGTCCCGCCGGGGCTTTTGTCTGTCTGAAGTTGGCGGAAAGCCGGCGCCAGGCAGGTGGCTGATCTCTCCGGTTCGGGGAAAGGAAGGCCTGTTCGGCGAACCCCCCGAATGAAAACGGCCGCAACCTGGGCAAGGTTGCGGCCGTTGTGGTCAGGTCGCGCTGCATGACGGGGCCGGAGCAATGCCGGCCCCTGCGCCCCCGTTGTTATTCCCGGTTGCCAAGGAATTGCAGCAGGAACATGAACAGGTTCAGGAAGTCGAGGTAGAGCCGCAGCGCGCCCATGATCGCCGACTTGCCCAGCCACTCCTGGTCCGCATGGGCGGCGTGCTGGATGTATTCGGTCTTGATCGCCTGGGTGTCATAGGCGGTCAGCCCGGCGAAGATCAGCACCCCGATCACCGAGATCGCGAACATGATCGCCGGCGAGCCGAGGAAGATGTTGACGATCATCGCGACGATAAGGCCGATCAGGCCCATCATCAGGAAGGTGCCCATGCCGGACAGGTCCTTCTTGGTGGTGTAGCCATAAAGGCTCAGCCCCGCGAAGGCGATTGCCGTGATCAGGAAGGTCTGCGCGATCGAGACGCCGGTATAGACGGCGAAGATATAGCTGATCGACAGTCCCATCAGGGCGGCGAAGCCGTAAAAGACCCCTTGCGCCGCCGCGACGGAGAGCCGGTTGATCATGGCGCCAAAGGCAAACACCACCACGAGCGGTGCAAACATCACCACCCAGCGCAGCGGCGAACCGAAGATCTGGGCAAGCAGTGCCTCGTTCGTTCCGACGGTATATGCCACGCCGCCGGTGACAAGCATCCCCAGCGACATCAGGCCATAGACCTTGTTCATATGGGCGCGAAGCCCCTCGTCGATTTGCGCCGACCGTACGCCCGCAACGCGGGCAGTATCAAACTGAGCCATTCAAGCCTCCATTTCGTTCCCAAAATGGCGACCCCAGGCCGGGGGCGCCCTTTGGCAGGAATATCGGCAAGAAGCCGCGCGTTTTCAAGCGAAACCGGAACGAAACCGGTTGCGCGACGCCGTTGAGGGGCCGTGTTGCTGCGCCTCGTTCAGCGCAGCCAGTGCTGCGGCGCGTCCCATGCCGGGCGGCGCGCTTCACGGCTGGCTTCTTCGCGGGTAATGCCTATGTCGCGCAAAGCGGCATCATCAAGATCGGCCAGCCGAAGCCGCTGACGGCGCAGTTCCCGCCATTGGCTCAACAGGGCAAGGGTGTTCCAGCGCCGTGAAGGCGCCAATGCGGCGGGGCGGGCAAGGCTGGGAGCGGTTGTCATCGTGTTTACCTGATTCCTGGGCGTCTGAGTATCAATGTTGTTGATCGTTTTCGCAGAATCATGTTCATTATGGAAATGAATGATTTTGGCGAACCCCATCAGGAGACGTGATGCCCCGGAATCTCGATATGACGGCCCTGCGTTCATTCGTCGCGGTT
This sequence comes from Halodurantibacterium daqingense, assembly GCF_042666235.1. Classification (NCBI taxonomy): domain Bacteria; kingdom Pseudomonadati; phylum Pseudomonadota; class Alphaproteobacteria; order Rhodobacterales; family Paracoccaceae; genus Halodurantibacterium; species Halodurantibacterium daqingense. Next base: position 89,989 of record NZ_JBHTFQ010000007.1, read on the forward strand.
GCGGATGCGGGCGGAGTGACGCGGGCCGCAGGCTTTCTCAATCTCACGCAATCAGCGGTGTCGATGCAGATCAAGCGCCTGGAAGAGTCGCTCGGCCTTCAGCTTCTGGATCGCTCGGGGCGGGGCGTCGAACTGACTGCCGCCGGAGAGCAGCTTCTGGGTTATGCGCGGCGCATGCTGTCCCTGAATGACGAGGTGTTTTCCCGCCTGACGCATCAGGCCTACGAGGGCGAGATCGTCCTGGGCGTGCCGTCAGACATCGTCTATCCGTCGATTCCACAGGTCATGCAGCGTTTCGCGGCCGAGTTTCCCCGCATGCGCGTGCATCTTCTGTCTTCCTACACGCGGCGCCTGAAGGCGCTGTTTGCACGTGGCGAGTGCGATCTGATCCTCACCACGGAAGACGCGGTCGACCCGGGTGGAGAGACGTTGACCGAACTCAAGCTGGTGTGGATCGGCGCGCCCGGCGGTACGGCCTGGCGGCAGCGGCCCTTGCCGCTGGCCTTCGAGCATAACTGCATCTTCCGCACCGGGGTGCAGCAGGCGCTGGACCGGGCCGGCATTCCCTGGGTGATGGCGGTGGAATCGGATTCGACCCGCTCGGTCGAGGCGAGTGTCAGCGCCGACTTTGCCGTTCATACGCTCGTCGAGGGCGCTGAGCCGCGTTATCTGGAGCCGGTGCAGCATGGCGGGGCGCTTCCGGATCTCGCGTCGACCCAGATCAACATGTATGTGTCGGAAGCGCATGGCAAGGTGGTAGCAGAGCTTGCGGCACTGCTGCGCGCCGCGTATCGCAACCGCCCCTCGGCGCCGCTGTCGGTGGCACCGCCGCTCGCCTCCTGATGTCTCCTACCTGACAGCCGCTCGCATCCCCATGCACACCGGCCACGGCGTGCTTCATCGCGCGGAACATTCCGTCTTGTATACAAGTTGACAGGAGTCGCCGCATTGATGACGGGGCGGCGCGGCGGCATGGACGTCGGCCAGAGCGCGGCTGCCCGGATCTGCCGCTCGCAAAACGCGATGCATTTTGCAAAACATCTTTTACGGGTAGCAAAACGCGAAGAGAATACCGCAGCGCGCAAACCCTGTCCGAGGGTTTTCCCGACGCTTGTGCGGCAAAAGCCCGTGAATCTGCGGGAATTCGCCTGATCTTCAGAAAAACAGCTCTCGGTATTCGGGATTGGCACGGAAATTGCTTATATACTTTCAGGCGAAGACGGCCACTTTCGGTTGAACAACGGAGAAGACAATGAAGCACCCGGTAGACGCACATGTCGGCAAGCGCATACGGCACCGGCGCTGGATGGTGGGTATGACTCAGCAACAGCTTGCCGATGCAGTGGGGATCAAGTTCCAGCAGATCCAGAAGTACGAGACCGGCATGAACCGGGTCAGCGCATCCCGCCTCTGGGATATTGCCAATACGCTGAACGTGCCGATCGCATTCTTCTTCGAGGGGCTTGAGGGCGAGGCCGCGCAGCTGATGGCGGTGGATGGCGACATCATGGGCGACAAGGAGGCACTGGAACTGGTGCGATCCTATTATGCGATTCCCGAACACCAGCGCCGTCGCCTGTTCGACCTGGCTCGGGTGCTGAGCGACGCAGCCTGACCGCAGCCTCCGGGGCATTGCGCCGTCGGTTGACGAACGTCCGTGCCGGGGCTACGCGGTGCGACAGTCAGAACCGGGGGTGACATGATCAGGATCGACAGTGCAACCGCGGCAGAGCTTTGGTCGGTGGCCGAGGAGATGGCAGCAGCGGCTCGCCGGGAAACGCTGCGCCATTTCCGGCAGGGGGGGCTGACCGCCGAAACCAAGGAAGCCGACCGCTTTGATCCGGTGACCGTCGCCGATCGCGCCGCCGAAACTGCCATGCGCGAGGTTCTTGCGCGCAGGCGCCCCCAGGATGCGGTGCTGGGCGAAGAGTTCGGCGCGACACCGGGCAGCAGCGGTCTGACCTGGGTGCTTGACCCGATCGACGGTACGCGGGGCTATCTTTCCGGCACGCCCACCTGGGGCGTGCTGATAGCGGTTTCGGATGGTGACGGCCCGTTCCTGGGCCTGATCGACCAACCCTATGTGTCCGAACGCTTCATGGGTGGAGCAGGGCGCGCCGAGCTTTCGGGGCCGCTGGGGCGGCATCCTCTTCGCACGCGGCCGCCGCGACCTTTGTCCGAAGCGATCCTGTTCACGACCTTTCCCGAAATCGGATCATCCGAGGAACGCGCCGCCTTTGATGCCCTCGCGGGGAACGTGCGCCTGACGCGCTATGGCATGGACTGCTATGCCTATGCGCTTGTCGCGGCGGGTCAGATCGATCTGGTGGTCGAGGCCGGGCTGCAGGCTTATGACGTGCAGGCGCCCATCGCCGTGATCTCGGCGGCAGGCGGGATCGTGACCGATTGGCACGGCCGGCCCGCGCATGAGGGCGGGCGCATCCTTGCAGCCGCCAATTCCCGGATCCACGAACAGGCGCTGGCTATTCTGTCGCGCGTAGGTTGACGCGGCGCCCGCCGGCCCAGACGGCCCGGATCGCCCGATCATCACCCATCATGATCGTCGGGAAAAGCGCCTCCCAGAAGCTTTCGGCCCTGTCGGCGCGCTGGGCAATGGCCGGGGTCGAGGCGAGGTCGATCACTGCGATATCCGCCTCCATCCCGGGCGCGAGGTTGCCGATCCGGTCCGCCAGGCGCAACGCCCGCGCCGATCCGCAGGTCGCCAGCCACCAGAGCGCCGCCGGATGCAGGGCCTGCCCGCGAAGCTGCGCGATCTCATAGGCGGCAGCCATGGTGCGCAGCATCGAAAAGCTTGATCCGCCGCCGGTATCCGTCGCCAGACCGACGCGCAATCCGCCGGAAGCGAGCCCCGCCATGTCGAACAGGCCCGAGCCAATGAAACTGTTCGAGGTGGGGCAGTGCACCACCGCCGCGCCAACCTCGGAAAGGCGCGCCTTTTCGCGTGGTTCAAGATGGATTGCATGGCCATAAAGCGCATTCGGCCCCAGAAGGCCGAACCGCTCGTAGGTGTCCAGATAATCCCGCGCCTCCGGGAACAGGCTGCGGACCCAGGCGATTTCGTCCAGCTGTTCGCTCAGATGGGTCTGCATCAGGCAGTCGGGATACCTGGCCCAGAGCGCGCCCAGTGCCTCCAGCTGTTCGGGCGAGGAGGTCGGCGAAAAGCGGGGCGTGATGACGTAGGACAGCCGTCCGCGCCCATGCCAGCGTTCCAGCAAGGTGCGGCTGTCGTCATGTGCGGATTGGGCCGTGTCGCGCAGCCCCTCCGGGGCATTGCGATCCATGCAGGTCTTGCCGGCCAACGCCCGCAGGCCACGCGCCTCGGCGGCAGCAAAGAAGGCATCAACGCTCCCGGGATGGATCGTGGCATAGGAACACAAGGTCGTCGTTCCGTTGGCCAGCGTCAGGTCAAAGGTCCGCTCGGCGATGGCGCGGGCATAGGCGGGATCGGCAAAGCGCATTTCTTCGGGAAAGGTGTAGGTGTTCAGCCAGTCGATCAGTCGCTTGCCCCAACTGGCGATGATCGCGGTCTGAGGGAAATGGATATGGGCGTCGACGAAGCCTGCCGAAATCAGTGCACGGCCGTAATCATGGATCTGCGCTGCGGGATGGGCCTTGCGCAAGCTGTCCGCCTGGCCGACCGCTGCGATCTGCCCGTCCCTGACGAGAACGGCACCCTGAGGTTCGTGGCGCGCGGCTTCGGGACCGACCTGAAAGGGGTCGCCGGCAAAGGCAAGGGTCTGTCCCAGAAGAAGGTCGGCCATGTGGATCCTTTCAGCGCGGGATGCTGCGCCGCACAGGCGCCCACACTATCCCTGCCGACGCGCTCAGGACAAGGCCGGGCGGAAAAACGTGGTTCGCCCGTCGGGAACGGGGCCTTTCCCCTGTTGCTGTCGCCCACGGCGGGCTATGTTGCCGCTGCAGCGCAACAGCAGGGGAAACGGGGGCGCCATGACAGAACCAGGCTTCGATCCCAAGCTGCGGGATGACGTGCATATCGAACTGGACCGCAGCCGGATCGAGGCGATTCTGGAAGCGGTCGAACGGCGCGATACCGAGGCGCTGACCGCGCTGCTGGATCCACTGCACGCCGCCGACATCGCCGACCTTCTGGAACAGATCGGTCCCAGCGAACGGCGGGATCTGCTGTCGCTGTGGTCCGGCCATATGGACGGCGAGATCCTCTCCGAGATCGACGAAAGCATTCGTGAGGAAGTCATCCACTACCTCCCGCGCGAGGTTCTGACCGAAGCCGTGCGCGAGCTTGATTCCGACGACGTCGTGGATATTCTCGAGGATCTGGAAGAGCCCCAGCAAGAGATCATCCTTGGCGCGCTTGAAGATGCCGACCGTGTTGCCGTTGAACAGGCGATGGCTTTCCCCGAATACTCGGCCGGGCGCCTCATGCAGCGCGAAACGGTCGTGGCTCCGCAGGATTGGACGGTGGGTCAGGCCATCGACTTCCTGCGGCAGGAGGAATGGCTGCCGGACCAGTTCTATCACGTGATCCTGGTCGATCCGCGGATGCGTCCGATCGGTCATGTGACACTCGGGCGCCTGCTGGCCTCCAAGCGGGATGTACGGCTGCAGGACATCACCGAGGAGGGCTTTCGCACCATTCGCGCGACCGAGGAGGAATCCGAGGTCGCCTATCTGTTCAACCAGTACCATCTGATTTCCGCGCCCGTGGTGGATGAAAATGACCGGCTGGTCGGTGTCATCACTATCGACGACGCGATGAACGTGCTGGATGCAGAGCATGAGGAGGACATCCTGCGCTTTGCCGGTGTGTCCGAGGAAAGCAGCCTGGCCGACGGCGTGGTGGACACGGTCCGCCAGCGGCTGCCATGGCTGGTGGTGAACCTGTTCACCGCCTCGCTGTCGGCGGTCGTGATCTCGTTCTTCGAGGACACGATTGCGGCGCTTGTGGCGCTTGCCGCGCTGATGCCGATCGTCGCCTCGACCGGCGGAATCGGGGGTACGCAGTCTCTGGCCGTGGCAGTGCGCGCGCTTGCCACGCGCAGCCTGACCAGTGCCAATGCGGGCCGGGTGGTGCGCCGGGAACTGCTTACCGGCCTTGTCAATGGCGTGGGCCTTGCGATCATCCTGGGACTTGCGGGCTATCTGATCTTCGGCGAACCGATGCTTGGCGTGGTGCTTGGCCTGGCGATGATCGCCAACCAGATGGTTGCGGCACTTGGCGGGGCGCTGGTGCCGTTGACACTGAACCGGCTGGGTTTTGATCCTGCGCTTGCTTCGGGGACGTTTGTGACGACGCTGACCGATGTGATGGGCTTCTTTGCCTTCCTGGGCCTTGCGACGGTGTTTCTGATATGACTTTCGCGGCAGCCAAGACCGCAGCGCGTGAAGCGGCGCTTGCCGCGCGCAAAAGGGCGCATCAGGCGGCGCAAGGGCATGCGCAGGCCGTGGCTCAGCGGCATCTGCAGGCAGTCCTGGCCGCGCATGCGGGCAAGGTTCTGGCAGGCTACATGCCCATGCGCAATGAAATCGACCCGCTGCCGGCGATGGCCGCACATTCCGGCCCGGTGGCGGTGCCCGTGATCGTGGCCAGGGCGGCGCCGCTCCGGTTTCGTGAATGGCACCCGGCGACGCCAATGGTGCGCGGCACCTTCGGCGCGCTTATTCCCGAAACCGGCGTCTGGTGCGATCCACAAGTGCTGATCGTGCCGCTTGTCGCCTTCGATGGTCGGGGCATGCGGCTTGGATACGGTGGCGGTTTCTATGACCGGACGCTGGAGTATCTGCGGGCACAGGGGCCGGTGCTCGCCATCGGTTTCGCCTATGCGGCGCAGGAACTGCCCGAGGTTCCGGCCGAGCCGGTGGACCAGCCGCTTGATGCGGTTGTCACCGAAGACGGGCTGCGTAGCTTTGGCGCCAGGACGCAGATTCCACTTTCCTGAGCCGCAGGGGATGGTAAGCCTTGCGCCATGAAGATACTTTTCCTCGGTGACGTGATGGGGCGGTCAGGGCGCGCAGCCGTGGCCGAGCGCCTGCCCGCATTGCGCAAGGATTGGGCGCTGGATTTCGTGGTGGTGAACGGCGAAAACGCGACCTCGGGTGCGGGATTGTCACCCGCACATGCCAAGGCACTGCTTGAGGCGGGCGCGGACTGTCTGACATTGGGCGATCATGCCTTCGATCAGAAGGACATGCTGAGCTTCATCGAGCAGGAGCCCCGGATCATCCGCCCACTGAATTTCGCGAAGGCTGCGCCGGGCAAGGGCGCGCGCGTGTTCACGGCGCCCGGAGGGCGCCGGGTGCTGGTTGCCCAGGCGCTGGGCCAGGTATTCATGAAACGCCCGTTCGACGATCCGTTCTCGGCGATCGAGCCGGTGCTGAAGGCCCATCCCCTGGGGGCTTCCGTGCAGGCCGTTCTGGTCGACATGCATTGCGAGGCCACATCCGAAAAGATGGCGATGGGGCACTGGTGCGATGGACAGGCCAGTCTTGTGGTGGGCACCCATACCCATGTGCCGACGGGTGATGCACAGATCCTGCCCCGCGGCACTGCATTCCAGTCCGACGCCGGGATGTGCGGCGATTATGACAGCGTGATCGGCATGCAGAAGCTCGAGCCCTTGCGCCGTTTCGTCACCGGCATGCCCAAAGCCCGGTTCGAACCCGCCACGGGCCCGGCCACCCTGGCAGGAACCTATGTGGAAACCGACGACCGCACTGGCCTTGCCACAAGGGTGGTGATGGTGCGCCTGGGCGGAAGGCTTGTGGAAAGCTGTCCCTGATGCCTTCGACCGGTCCCGCCATGGCTTCTTGGGAAACGGTTTTGCAACGTGCCGCGCCGCGGCGATCGCCTCTTTCCTGTGCAAGGGGCACCATTCCGCCGCCAGCTGATGCTGCCCGATGTGGCTGCGCTTGCGCGCCGCGCCCCTTTGGGCATAACTCGGCCCGGTTGTTCCAGGAGTTGTGATGTTTGGTCTTGAGTTTTCGGCGACCACGGAAGCGATCGTCGCGATAGGGATCGTGATCGGCATGTTCATCATGTTCATGCGCGAGATCTATCCGGTCGAGGTGGTGGCAATCGGCGGCGCAGTGTTGATGCTGCTGCTGGGAATCCTGCCCTTCACCGCCACGACCGAGGTTTTCTCGAACAACGCGCCCTGGACCATCGCATCGCTGTTCATCGTCGTGGGTGGCCTGGTGCGTACCGGGGCGCTGGACTGGATCACCCAGATCGCCGCCCGCAATGTCGAGGCCCGCCCCAGAACGACGCTGGTGACGCTGGCGCTGGGCGTGGTGGCGCTGTCGGCCTTTGTCAACAACACCCCCGTCGTCGTGGTCATGATCCCGATCTTCATGCAACTGGCCAAGCAACTGTCGCTCTCGCCATCCAAGCTGATGATCCCGTTGTCCTACCTGTCGATCTTCGGCGGAACGGTAACGCTGCTCGGCACCTCTACAAACCTTCTGGTTGACGGTGTGGCGCGGACGCAGGGGCTGGAGCCATTCGGCATATTCGAGATCACCGGCGTCGGTATCACCCTTGCGGTGATCGGCGTCGCCTATCTTGCCTTCTTCGCCCCGCGCCTGCTTCCGGACCGGGATTCGATGAGTGCGATGCTGACCGATCGGTCGCGGATGAAGTTCTTCACCGAAGTCGCCGTGCCCGAGGACAGCACGCTGATCGGCCGGAAGCTGGATGAGGTAGAGCTTTTCAAACGAGGCGGTGCGCGGGTGATCGATGTGCTGCGCGGGGACGCGTCGCTGCGGCGCAATCTCGCCGAGGTCGAGTTGATGGCGGGTGACCGGGTGGTTCTGCGCACCCCCATGTCCGAGGTTCTGGGCCTGCAGCAGAACAAGGAACTGCGGCTGGTCGACAAGCTCTCTTCGGTTCAGACCAACACGGTCGAGGTTCTGATCACACCGGGTTGTCATATGGTCGGTCGTTCGCTGGGCTCGATGCGGCTGCGACGCCGCTACGGGGTATATCCGCTGGCCGTGCATCGGCGGAACCAGAACATCGGCCGTCAGCTGGACGACCTGGTCGTGCGGGTGGGCGATACGCTGCTGCTTGAAGGGGCGCCAGGCGACATTCACCGCCTTGCGACCGAAATGGAACTGGTCGAGATCGGCCAGCCATCGGAAAAGGCCTTCCGCCGCTCTCACGCGCCGATCGTCATCGCTGTTCTGGTGGCCATTGTCGGCCTTTCGGCCATGAACATCGCGCCCATTCACATTCTTGCGTTCATTGGTGTGGCGGTGGTTCTGCTGACGCGCTGCATCGATGCGGAGGAGGCGTTCAGCTTCATCGACGGCCGGCTTCTGGCGCTGATCTTCGGCATGTTGGCCGTGGGGGCGGGGCTGGACCATTCCGGCGCGGTCCAGCTTGTCGTCACCTCGGTTGCCCCCTGGCTTGCCGGACTGCCGCCCTTCGTGCTGATCCTCGCCATTTATGCGCTTACCTCGGTTCTGACCGAACTGGTGACGAACAACGCCGTGGCGGTGGTTGTGACGCCGATCGCAATCGGCCTTGCGCTGTCGCTGGGCATGGATCCGCGTCCGCTGGTGATTGCGGTCATGATGGGGGCGTCAGCCAGCTTTGCCACCCCGATCGGTTATCAGACAAACACCCTGGTCTATGGTCCGGGCGGCTACCGGTTTACCGACTTCCTGCGCATCGGCCTGCCATTGAATGTGGTCATGGCGATTGCCACCACGGTTGTGGTATCGTTGTTTTATTGACCGGATCATCCGAAGGACAGCCCGATGCGAACCCTCCTGCGCCTTGTCCCCATCCTGCTTGTGGTGGTGGCCTGTGCCTCTGCGGCGACGCCGCGCCCGACGGACGTGTCCTTTGCGCCCAACGGTGATCTTTCGGTGCGTCTCTCGGATTGGCAGCTTTGCAGCGGCCCCCGCACCGAGGCGCGCCGCGTGGGCGACGGCTGGGCGGGGCAGCTCGAAGGCTGCGCCCCCTCCTACAGCTATGAGGTGGCGCTGGAACGCAACCCGATCCGGGCCGCACTGGGCCGTCTCCTCGGATTTTTCCCGGGCATGGGCACAGTGACCCTGCGCGACGACACGGGCCGCAGCTGGCGTTTCGACGTGCCGCCCCCGATCGAGGACTAGAGCGGCCAGAATAACAGGATTGCCGGCACTCCGGCCAGCAGCACGATGACCTCAAGCGGCAGGCCCATGCGCCAGTAGTCCGAAAAGCGGTAACCGCCGGGGCCCAGGATGACGGTGTTGTTCTGATGCCCGATGGGCGTGAGAAAGGCGCATGAGGCCGCAACCGCCACCGCCATGAGAAACGGATCGGCGCTCACGTCAAGCTGCTCGGCCACGCGGATTCCGACCGGCGCGGCGATGATCGTGGTCGCGTTGTTGTTCAGCACATCCGACAGGAACATGGTCACCACCATCAGCAACAGAAGGCTGACCCATGCCGCCTGACCCGAGGTCAGCATCAGCAGCGCCGAGGCGATCACCGCCGATCCACCGGTAGCATCAAGCGCAAGGCCCAGCGGGATCATCGAGCCCAGCAGCACGATTACCGGCCAGTCCACATGGGTGTACAGGTTCTGCAGCGTCAGTACCTTGCACAGCACATAGCCCACGATCACGAAACCGAGCGCTACCGGCATCGTCATCAGCGAAGCCGAGACCGCCGCGATCGCCAGCACGAAAAGCCCGAGTCCCCACCAGACGCGGTTTTCGTTGGTCACCGCCGTTCCGCTTGCCAGCGGAAGCCCGCCCAGCCAGGTGACCACATCGCCCTGTGTCTCCTCGGGCACCAGCAGCAGCAGGATATCGCCGGGAAGGATCACCGTGCGCCGGACGCGGTCGCGCATGGTCTTGCCCTCGCGCGAGATACCCATGAGGATGGTCTGATGGCGCCAGCCAAGGCCAAGCGCCTGTGCGGTCTTGCCGTTGATGCGGCTGTCGTTCGTGACCACCACCTCGATCAGGTTCATCCCCTCGCCGGTGATCTGGCCCTCGGTCTTGCTGGCGTTCTTCGGGTAGTCGAGCCGCACGAGCGAGCGGAATTCGTTCAGCGCCTCGGGGCCCGCCTCCACCACCAGCACGTCGCCCTCGGCAAGAATCGCGTTGCGCACCGGTCCATAGCGCGGGGCGCCCTCCCGGTACAGCGACAGGATCGCCACATCGCAGCGGTCGGCTTCGGGTTCCAGTTCGTGCACCGCCCTGCCGATCAGGTCCGACCCTTCAGGCACCACAAGTTCGGCGACGTAATCGTCGATCAGCGCCGAAGGCGCCTGCGCGGTCCCACCGCGCACCGGGATCAGCCGCCAGCCGATCGTGGCGATGAACAGCAGCCCCGCTGCCGCGATCGTGAGGCCCACCGGCGCAAAGTCGAACATGCGGAAAGGGCTGCCAAGGGCCTGTTGCCGGAAGGTTGCGACAAGGATGTTGGGCGGGGTTCCGATCAGCGTGATCATCCCGCCCAGGATCGTCGCAAAGGACAGCGGCATCAGTGTGTAACCCACTGCCCGCCGTGCCTTGCGGGCCGTCTGTGCATCGACCGGCATCAGAAGCGCCAGTGCAGCGATGTTGTTCATGAAGCCGGACATCACCGCGCCCAATGCCCCCATGATGGCAATATGCGCATTGACCCCGCGGTCGCTGCTGACCAGCCGCTTGGTGATCAGCTGCACGCCCCCCGACCGGGTAATCCCCGCCGACACGATCAGGACCAGCGCCACGATGACCGTGGCCGGATGGCCGAAGCCCGTAAAGGCCTCGTCGGCGGGCACGACACCCAGCACGACCCCCGCCAGAAGCCCGCTGAACGCCACCAGGTCATAGCGGTAGCGGCCCCAGATGAACATCACCAGGAGCGCGCCGAAAATGGCGAATAAGATGATCTGTTCGCGTGTCATGCCTGTCCCGCTTTCCGGCTGTCGCCATCAACGCATGTCGGGGCAAAAGGGTCCAGAGCTTGCGGCAGTTGCAGGCATTGGCTAAGAGGGGCGCAATCCAGGGATTGCGATCGGAGAAGGTCATGGCAGGCCATTCAAAATGGGCGAACATCCAGCACCGGAAAGGGCGGCAGGATGCGATCCGCTCCAAGCTGTTTTCCAAGCTGGCGAAAGAGATCACTGTCGCCGCAAAAATGGGCGACCCGGACCCGGAAAAGAACCCGCGTCTGCGCCTCGCGGTGAAGGAGGCCAAGTCAAACTCGGTCCCGAAAGATGTGATCGAGCGGGCGATCAAGAAGTCGCTTGGCGGGGATGCCGAGAACTACGAGGAAATCCGCTATGAGGGCTATGGCCCGGGCGGCGTGGCGGTGATTGTCGAGGCGATGACCGACAACCGCAACCGCACCGCCTCGAACGTGCGGTCAACCTTCGGCAAGCATGGCGGCAACCTGGGCGAGACCGGTTCGGTCGCCTTCATGTTCGACCGCAAGGGCCAGATCTCTTATCCCGCCAGCGTCGGGGACGCCGATACCGTGATGATGGCCGCGCTGGAAGCCGGTGCCGAAGACGTCGAAAGCACGGATGAGGGCCATGTGATCTGGTGTGCCGATACGGATCTGGCCGAGGTGTCCAATGCACTCGAGGTCGCGCTGGGCGACTCCGACAGCTCGAAGCTGGTATGGAAGCCGCAAACCACGACCGAGCTGGACCTTGAAGGCGCCCAGAAGCTGATGAAGCTGATCGATGCGCTGGAAGATGACGATGACGTCCAGAACGTGACCGCCAACTTCGAGATCCCGGACGAGGTGATGAGCCAGCTCTGACAAAGCTGGCTCCGGTTCCTGTCGGGGCCTTGGGCGGCTGGCGGTATCGCTTATGGGGTGCCGTCAGAGCATCTTCCCCGTGCGCGATGACAGGCATCCGATGCGATGCGTGCAGATGCCGCCATGGTTGCACCTGTCGCCACCACCCTTTTGTTTTCCGGCGCGCGGATGCGTTGGTGGCGGCTCCCGGTGTGACGGGCTATTCGCTGGCATTGCAGCACAGGCAGCGACCTTTCGAACAGGTCGGTGGGCCACGCGGCGATCGGCATGACCCGAAGGCGATTTGTGTTCGCGACTGACTTCAGCAGACCGCGGATCTGAGCTTCGGGGATACTGAGCGGTCTTGTCCTTGCTGCAAAGTTCGTGTCAGGTCGCGGCATGGATGCCGCCCCTGCCCACCGCCCCGTTGCCGGAATTCTCTGGATGTTTGCGACGGGATTTTCTTTTGTCGCGATGACGGCGGGGGTCAAGCACGTCGGCGCCGAGGTTCCCGCCGCGCAGTCGGCCTTTCTGCGTTTCGCGTTGGGGCTGGTATTCCTGCTACCGCTTGTCGGGCAGATCACCACGTTGCGGCCCGGACGGACGGTGCTGTGGCTCACAACGCTGCGCGGGATCGTTCATACCGGGGCGGTCATTCTGTGGTTCTATGCGATGACACAGATCCCGCTCGCCGAAGTGACGGCGATGAACTACCTCAACCCGATCTACGTGACCTTGGGCGCGGCGCTGTTTCTGGGCGAAAAGCTGGCCCTGCGACGCCTGATTGCTGTCGGCGCAGCGCTCCTTGGGGCATTGATCATCCTGCGCCCCGGGTTCCGCGAAATCTCTCCGGGTCACATTGCGATGCTGGGCACGGCGGCGGGGCTTGCGGCCTCATACCTCGTGGCGAAACGGCTGTCGTCGGAACTGAACGCTTCAACCGTCGTGGCGCTTCTGTCACTGACGGTCACGATCATGCTTGCGCCCTTCGCCTGGGCGGTCTGGGTGCCGGTGACGGGCCATCAGCTGTTCTGGTTGTTCCTGGTCGCGGGCTTTGCGACGCTCGGCCATTATACGATGACGCGGGCCTTCGCGGCGGCGCCGGTGACCGTGACGCAGCCCGTCACCTTCCTGCAATTGCTTTGGGCGACGCTGCTGGGCGCGCTGGTCTTTGGCGAAGCGGTTGATGGCTGGGTGATCCTGGGCGGGGGGATCATCATGTCGGCGGTGCTGTTCATCACCTGGCGCGAGGCTGTCATCCGCAGGCGTGCGGTCACGCCTGCGCTGGACGTGCTGCGCTAGGCCGCATCAGGCCTCGGTGTCGCGCGGATGCAGAAGGCGGCGCAGAACGCCTTCCCGCGTGATGCGACCGATGACCGGGCCCTGCTCGGTAACGGGCAGGGAGGGTTGCGTAGTCAGAAGCCGCATCGCGTCGCGGATCGGCATGCTGGCGGGAATGGGCACGCCGGGTGCATCGCCGGGTTCCAGCGCATCCTGCACAGTCAGCACCCCAAGCGGATTCATGTGATTGACGAAATCGGCCACATAGTCTGACGCCGGCCGCGAATAGATCGCCCGCGCCGTGCCGCTTTGCACGATCCGTCCGCCGTCCATCAGCGCGATGCGGTTGCCCAGCTTGAAGGCCTCATCAAGATCGTGGCTGACGAAGATGATGGTGCGTTTCAGCCGGGCCTGAAGCTCCAGAAGCTCGTCCTGCAGCCGCGCGCGGATCAGCGGGTCGAGCGCCGAGAAGGGTTCATCCATCAGCAGGATCGGCGCGTCGGTTGCGAAGGCGCGGGCAAGGCCGACCCGCTGTTGCATACCCCCCGACAATTCGCCCACCCGATGGTCGGCCCATTGCGCAAGCCCTACCAGGTCAAGCTGTTCCTCGACCTTGGCGCGCCGCGCCTTGGCCTTCATCCCGGCAAGCTCAAGCCCAAGGCCGACGTTTTCCCGAACCGTGCGCCAGGGAAGCAGGCCGAACTGCTGAAAGACCATCGCGATGCGTGACAGGCGCAGGCGCCGAAGGGTCGCGGCATCGGCATGGGTGATGCTGACCATGCCGTCGCCGTCATGCACACGCACCTCGCCCCGCACCACGGGGCTGAGTCCATTCACCGCACGCAGAAGCGTTGACTTCCCCGAACCAGACAGACCCATCAGGACAAGGATCTCGCCCTTTTCCACACTCAGGCTGCAATCGTGCACGCCAAGCACCTGACGCGTCGCATCCTGGATCTCGGATCGGCTTTGGCCGGCATCCATGAGCGGCAGGGCCACCTGCGGGCTGTCGCCGAAGACGATCGAGACGTTATCGAACTCGACTGCCGTCATGACGATTTCTCGCGCCGCAGCATCCGGTCCAGCAGCACCGCGACCACCACGATCACGAAACCCGATTCAAAGCCCAGCGAGGTGTTCACGGTATTGAGCGCCCGGACCACCGGCACCCCCAGCCCGCTTGCCCCCACCAGCGCCGCGATCACCACCATCGACAGCGACAACATGATGGTCTGGTTCAGCCCGGCCATGATCTGGGGCAGGGCATGGGGAAGCTCGACCTTCCAGAGCCGCTGCCGGGGGGTGGCGCCAAACGCGGTTGCTGCCTCCATCAATGCTGTGGGGGTCGAGGAAATGCCCAGATGTGTCAGGCGGATCGGCGCCGGCAGGACAAAGATCACCGTCGCAATCAGGCCGGGCACCATGCCGATGCCGAAGAACACGATCGCGGGGATCAGATAGACAAAGGTCGGCAGCGTCTGCATCAGGTCGAGGACGGGGCGCAGCCAGGCGTAAAGCCGTGGCCGGTGTGCCGTGGCGATTCCGATCGGCACGCCCAGCCCCATGCAGACCACGCAGGCCGAGAGCACCAGTGTCAGGCTTTCCGTCGTCGCCCGCCAATAGCCCTGGTTGAGGATGAAGAGGAACCCGATCAGCACCAGCAGACATGGCTTCCACGAGCGCTGGATGATCCAGGTAAGCGCGACGAACACCGCCACGACCGCCAGCGGAGGCGGGGCTTGCAGCACCCACAGGACGGCATCGATCAGCCACTCCATCGCGGCGGCAAGGCTATCGAAGAACCAGGCGCCGTTTTGTTGCAGCCAGTTGAACAACTGGGAGGCCGTGCGGCCCACGGGTATCTTGGTTTCGGTAATCCAGTTCATGCGCCTCTCGCGGTTTGGCGGCCTGGGCAGAAGAAGGAAAACCCGAACTTCCGCTGGGACCCGGACGCGCTGTCCGGGTCGGCGAAGGCGCCGCAGGTGCGACGCGTGACGGTGCTAGCGGCCCAGTGCCGCTTCGACGGCGGAGAGGCCTTCAGCGCCATCCGCGGTGGTTACGCCCTCCAGCCAGGGACCAAGGACATCCGTGTTGCGTGACAACCACTGCCGTGCTGCGGCTTCGGGCTCCATCCTCTCGTCCAGGATCAGGGCCATCACCTCGTTCTCAAGCTCAAGCGTGAATTCCAGGTTCTGCAAAAACTGCCCGGTATTCGGGCATTCCGCGGCATAGCCGGCGCGGGTCAGGGTGCGCACCTCGGCGCCGCCCAGATCCGGGCCGAACCAGTCATCTCCGCCTTCCAGATAGGTCATTTCAAAATTGGCGTTCATCGGATGCGGCTCCCATCCCAGGAAGACGATCGGCTCGCCGCGCCGTGTCGCGCGATCAACCTGCGCAAGCATGCCCTGTTCCGAGCTTTCGGTGATATCCATTGCGCCCAGGCCGAAGGCATCGGCCTCGATCATGTCAAGGATCAGCCGGTTGCCGTCATTTCCGGGCTCGATCCCGTAGATGCGCCCACCAAGGGCATTGGCATGAGGAGCGATACTGTCAAAGCTGGTGATCCCCAGCGCAGCGCCGGGCGCATTGGTGGCAAGGGTGTATTTCGCGCCGGTCAGGTTGGTGCGCAGCGTGTCGATTGTGCCGGCCTCGCGGTAGGGGGCAATATCGGCCTCCATTGTCGGCATCCAGTTGCCCAGAAACACATCCACATTGCCATTCGCAAGCGAGGTGAAGGTCACGGGCAACGACAGTAGCACCGTTTCAGTCTGATATCCCAGCGCATCAAGCACGACGCTGGCAACGGCGGTGGTGGCGGTGATATCGGTCCAACCCACGTCCGAGAAGGTTACCTTGCCGCAATCAGCATGGGCGGGCAGGGCAAGGGCCAGGGTGGTCGTCGCGGCAAGCAGGCCTGAACGTATCGTCATCGCATCCCCTCGTTTTTCTTGATTGACGAGTCAATAAACTTCAATGTAGCTCCGGAATGCAAGGGCTGTGCGGAAAAAACCTGTGCCGAAGCTTGGAATGGAACCTATCCGAAAGGCCGAACTGGTTAAAGCAACCATTGCCGAGATCGGGGCGGCTGGGTCGCTGGATGTCACGGTCGGGCAGATCGCGCGCCGCGCGGGCATGTCCAGCGCCTTGGCGCATCATTACTTCGGCGGCAAGGAACAGATGTTTCTTGCGGCGATGCGCCATATCCTGATGCTTTATGGCGTGGGGGTGCGGAGTGCGCTGAAAGACGCCGAAGGCCCACGCGCGCGGCTCGAAGCGGTGATCCGCACCAGTTTCGCCCCGGTCGAGTTCCGGCGCGAGGTCGTGGGCGCTTGGCTGACCTTCTACGTTCTGGCGCAGCGCGTGCCCGAGGCGAAGCGGCTGTTGCGGATCTATCAGCAGCGCTTGCACTCCACGCTTGTGCACGATCTGCGCCCCCTGATCGGGCAGCGGGCGCCGGGGGTGGCCGAAGGTCTGGGCGCAATGATCGACGGTGTCTATCTGCGCGAGGCGCTGAAGGAGGATGTGCCGGACGGGGCGGCGGCGGCGGAAATGGTGCTGGCCTATCTCGCGGCAGAAGTTGGAAGGAACGAATGATGCGGGCACAACCTGCGGCCAGTCACTTTGTCGATGGCAGCTATGTCG
Organism: Halodurantibacterium daqingense; assembly: GCF_042666235.1. Lineage (NCBI taxonomy): Bacteria > Pseudomonadati > Pseudomonadota > Alphaproteobacteria > Rhodobacterales > Paracoccaceae > Halodurantibacterium > Halodurantibacterium daqingense. Next base: position 106,643 of record NZ_JBHTFQ010000007.1, read on the forward strand.
AGGATACGGCCGGCGCGCCGCTCGATGTGGTCTATCCGGCGACGGGCGAGGTGATCGCGCGCCTGCACGAGGCGACGGATGCGGTGATCGAGGCGGCGCTGGCCTCGGCCAGTCGGGCACAGGCGGACTGGGCGCGCATGAAGCCGGTAGAGCGGGGGCGCGTGCTGCGGCGTGCTGCCGAGATCATCCGGGCGCGTAACTGTGAACTCAGCGTGCTCGAGACCCTGGACACCGGCAAGCCGCTGCAGGAAACGCTGGTGGCAGATGCCGCCAGCGGCGCGGATGCGCTGGAGTATTTCGGCGGGCTGGCGGCGACAGTTACGGGCGAAACGATCCCGCTGGGGCGCGACTTTGTTTATACGATCCGCGAACCGCTGGGTGTCTGCGTGGGGATCGGCGCCTGGAACTATCCGACGCAGATTGCCTGCTGGAAGGGGGCGCCCGCGCTCGCCTTCGGCAATGCGATGGTCTTCAAGCCGTCGGAAACGACGCCGCTCGGTGCGCTCAGGGTCGCCGAGATCCTGATCGAGGCAGGGCTGCCGGCGGGGCTTTTCAACGTGGTGCAGGGGCGCGGGGGCGTGGGCGGCAGGCTGACAACGGACCCACGGGTGGCGAAGGTTTCGCTGACGGGCTCGGTCGCGACGGGGCGCAAGGTCTATGCCGCTGCGGCCGAGGGTTTGCGCCATGTGACGATGGAACTGGGCGGCAAGTCGCCGCTGATCGTGTTCGAGGATGCCGATCTTGAAGATGCGGTGGGCGGCGCGATGCTGGGGAACTTCTATTCGTCAGGGCAGGTCTGTTCCAACGGCACGCGGGTCTTCGTGCAGCGCCCGCTGCTGGGGCGGTTCCTGGAGCGGCTGACGGCACGCACCGAGGCGATCGTGCTGGGCGATCCCCTGGATGAGGCGGTGCAGATGGGCCCGCTGACCAGCGCGGCGCAGATGGAAAAGGTGCTGGGCTATATCGAGGCGGGCCGTGCCGAGGGCGCACGGCTGGTGACGGGCGGCTTCCGGGTGCAGCGGGAAGGGTTCTATGTGGCACCGACTGTCTTTGCCGACGTGACCGACGAAATGACCATCGCCCGCGAAGAGATTTTCGGCCCCGTCATGTCGGTCCTTGCCTTCGACACCGAGAAAGAGGTGATTGCCCGCGCCAATTCCACGGAATTCGGACTCTCGGCCGGCGTTTTCACCCGTGACATGACGCGCGCGCATCGCGTGATCACCGAGATTCAGGCGGGAACCTGCTGGATCAACAGTTACAACCTCGCGCCGGTGGAGGCACCCTTCGGAGGGGTGAAACTGTCTGGCGTCGGCCGCGAGAACTCGAAGGCGGCGGTGGAAAGCTACACCCAACTCAAGAGCGTCTATGTCGGGATGGGGCCCGTTGAGGCGCCCTACTGAGGCGCAGGCCCTCCCGCCCCCGGGACTGCGGGCTGCGCCCTTGCCCGGCGTTGGGCCGCGCCGCCTTCGGCGGCAGAGGCAGACGTGCCCCTTCACGGGCTGAAGCGACGCCTGGGCTTGAACGCAGGGTCGGCTCTGGGGGACGCGGCAGCCGCCGCCTGGAGAAGGGCGCCAGCTTGCCCGGGGGAGAGGCGCGATTGCCTGCAAGCCTGTGTCGGGCCGCCCGACAAGATGACGGCTTTGCCGGCAGTGGGGTCTGCAAGGCGCAGGCTCTGCTGGGCGGCTGGCAGAGGCGACAGAACGATTTGAAGGGGACGCCCAGCCCGGTTCGGCGCGCGGCCGGAACCGATACGGGCGCCCGAAGGAGCGGAAGATGGAAGCGGATTTCGTGATCGTGGGCGCGGGCTCGGCCGGCTGCGCCATGGCCTACCGGCTTTCGGAGGCGGGTGCCTCGGTGCTGGTGATCGAACATGGAGGAACGGACGCCGGGCCCTTTATCCAGATGCCAGGCGCGCTGTCCTACCCGATGACCATGGGCATTTACGATTGGGGCTTTCAGACGGAACCCGAACCGCATCTGGGAGGGCGGGTGCTTGCCACCCCGCGCGGCAAGGTGATTGGCGGGTCGTCCTCGATCAACGGGATGGTCTATGTGCGCGGCCACGCCCGGGATTTCGACACCTGGGCCGAGATGGGGGCGCAAGGCTGGTCCTATGCCGATGTGTTGCCCTATTTCCGGCGGATGGAGAATTGGCACGAGGATGCCGATCAGGACTGGCGCGGCCAAGACGGGCCATTGCATGTGACGCGGGGCGCCCGAAAGAATCCGCTGTTCGATGCCTTCATCGAGGCGGGGCGGCAGGCGGGCTATCCGGTCACGCGGGACTATAACGGCGAACAACAGGAGGGCTTTGGCCCGATGGAGGCCACGATCTGGCGCGGGCGCCGCTGGTCGGCAGCAAGCGCCTATCTGAAGCCGGCATTGAGGCGGCAGAATTGCGATCTGGTCCGCGCGTTCGCGCGCCGCGTCGTGATCGAGGGCGGGCGGGCGACGGGCGTCGAGGTGATGCGCAAGGGTCGGATCGAGGTCATCCGGGCGCGGCGCGAAGTGGTTCTGGCGGCTTCCTCGATCAACTCGCCAAAGCTGCTGATGCTTTCGGGGATCGGTCCTGCCGCGCATCTGTCGGAACATGGCCTGCCTGTGGTGGCCGACCGCCCGGGCGTCGGGCAAAACCTGCAGGACCATCTGGAAATCTACATGCAGTTCGCGGCGCGCTTGCCCATTACCCTGTTTCGCTACTGGAACCTCTGGGGCAAGGCCTGGGTCGGGGCGCAATGGCTTTTGCGACGGCGGGGGCCGGGCGCGTCCAACCAGTTCGAAAGCTGTGCCTTCATCCGGTCGCGGGCGGGTGTCGAATATCCGGACATCCAGTATCACTTCCTTCCCATTGCCGTGCGCTATGACGGCCGGGCAGTGGCCGAGGGGCACGGGTTTCAGGCTCATGTCGGGCCCATGCGCTCCAAGAGCCGGGGATCGGTCAGCTTGCGCTCGTCCCGTCCCGAAGATGCGCCGCGGATCCTGTTCAATTACATGTCCCATCCCGACGACTGGGAGGACTTCCGCGCCTGCGTCAGCCTGACCCGAGAGATATTTGCCCAGCCGGCCTTCGCGCCCTTCGTCAAGCACGAGATCCTGCCCGGCCCCGCTGTCCAGAGCGACGCCGAAATCGACGCCTTTCTGCGCAATCATGTCGAAAGCGCCTATCATCCCTGCGGAACGGTGCGGATGGGACGGCGCGATGATCCGATGGCGGTGGTGGACCCAGAGGCCCGGGTAATCGGCGTGGACGGGCTGCGTGTGGCGGACAGTTCGATCTTCCCGCAGGTGACGAACGGCAACCTGAATGCGCCCTCGATCATGGTCGGCGAGAAGGTGGCGGACTTGCTTCTGGGGCGCAGCCCTTTGCCGCCCGAAAACCTGCAGCCCTGGATCAATCCGCGGTGGCAGGTGTCGCAACGCTGACACAAGGTGCCGCACAGCGCCTGTGCGGTGGCGCGGGGAACATCGCCGCGCCTGCCGCATTTACCCGGCACCCACCCCGGCGCAAGCTTGGCCGGTACGAATCGCGGTCCCGCATGGGAGGACATCATGGACGAACTTGAAACCCGCAAGGGATTGCCCGAGGCGCTGCGGTTCCTCGTGGCCCAATATCCGCGCGATATCTGGGAAAGCCACCGCAACTTCGATGCCCTGACGCGGTTCTGGCTGGAACGGCACATGATGTTTCGCCAGCTTCTTGACCGGCTGTCGGGGGATGCCGAGGCGTTTCTGAGCGGCGATCGCGACCCGAAGCGGTTTGCTGCGCAATCGGCACGTCTGACAAACTTTCTTCTGAACGAGTTGCACGGCCATCATCAGATCGAGGATCACCACTATTTTCCGGTGCTGTCGGGGTTCGATCAGCGGCTTGACCGGGGGTTCGAGCTTCTGGACGCAGATCACCATGCGCTGGATGCGCATCTTCACGGGCTGGCAGAGGGCACCAACCAGATGCTGCGGGCCATCGAGGCCGGCGCAGGGCGCGACGAGGTAGGCCGGATGCATGAACAGCTTGCAGGATTCGGCCGGTTCATCGACCGCCATCTGATCGACGAGGAAGAATTGGTCATTCCGACCATTCTGCACTACGCGCCGCGGTTCTGATTTGACCGGCGTCAAGGCGCGGTGACCGGTTTGAAGCGATGCTTTTCCTGAACGACCACAGGAGAAGCGAATGTCGCACAGGCCGCATGACCTCGCAGAGGAATTCCCGGGACAGGAAGGGCGAATCCACACGCTCCGCCAGTCTGATCCGCATTTCGCACGGCTGATCGAAGAGTATCAGGAGGTGAACCACAGCATCCACCGCGCCGAAACGCTGATCGAGCCGGTGGGCGATGCGCATGAGACGCAGTTGCGCCGTCGCCGCCTTGCCCTGAAGGACGAGATCGCGCGCGTTCTTTCCGCTCAGCCGTCGATTTCGTAGGGCAGGAGGCCGCGCCGGTCCGGGTCGATCCTGAGTCGGCGTTCAAGCGGCGGGACGGAGCGCTGATGGCAGTTCCGCCGCTCGCAGATCCGGCAGGAAATGCCGATCGGCTCAAAGCGGCGGCTGTTCATGTCATCAGCATAGACCAATGCCCCGGCATGCTGCACCTCGCACCCCAGGCCGATGGCATAGCGCCGCACCGGCGCGTGAAACGATCCCGCAGGTTTGGACACCTCGCGCGCAAGGCAGAAGTAGCGCACGCCGTCAGGCGTTTCGGCATATTGCCGCAGGAAGTGGCCCGGCGTCTCGAAGGCGCGGTGCACGTTCCACAGCGGACAGGCGCCGCCGAACCGCGCAAACTGCAGCCGCGTCGAGGAATGGCGCTTGGTGATCGTCCCGGCTTGATCCACGCGGACAAAGTAGAAAGGGATGCCCTTCATGCCCGGACGTTGCAGCGTTGAAAGCCTGTGGGCAACCTGTTCGATCGATGCGCCGAAGCGATGCGCCAGAAGTTCCAGATCATGCCGCGCTTCCTGTGCAGCCGTCAGAAAGGCACGATAGGGCAGGAGCGCCGCGCCGGCGAAATAGTTGGCAAGGCCCAGCTTGGCGATCTGGCGCGCGGTGTCCGACTGAAACCGGGCAAGATCGAGCGTCGCCTCGATCAGATCGTTCTGGGTCAGAAGCGCCACCTGATGAAGCAACTGGAACTTCCGGGTCGCAGCACTGGCTTTTGTTGACAATGTGATGGTTTTCCGGGCGCCATCGTAGTGTCTCAGCGGCACATCATCGCAAAAGGACAAGGTAATGCCGCGCGTATTGAGCAGTGAAACAGCGGCATCCTGCACATCCGGCGCAGAGTCGGCGAAGCGTTCAGCGGCACGGTCCACCGCGTCGATGTAGTTGTCGCAGTAATGAAAGAAGTCGCGCACTTCCTCCCACGGCGATGACAACAACGGAGAATCTTCCCGCCCCAGCGCCTCATCGAGCGAGGACAGGCGTTCGTGGGTCTGCCGATAGGCGCGGTGCAGGGCGAGGAATGCCCGCGCCAATGTGGGGGCGTTTGAGGCGGCAAGCCGCAGATCTGCAAGGGGCGGAGCGAGGTCGGCAAAGACCGGATCCGCCAGCGCCTCCCGCATGTCGCTGACGGTGCGTTCGGCATCCCCGGTCGAGAATGCGGTCACGTCGAAGCCGAATTCCTGTGCAAGCGCCAGAACCACGCCGGTGCTGACCGGACGGTGATTGTTTTCCATCTGGTTCAGATAGGGAAGCGATACGCCCAATTTGGCCGCGAAGGCCTTCTGGGTCAGCCCCAGCCGCGCGCGGGTTTCGCGCAGGGTAACGCCGGCATACAATTTCTGAAGCGCCACGTCCGACCCCTTTGCAGCTTTTGCTGCTCAGGTTTGCAAAGCGACGCCGCGCGGTCAAGCACCGACCTGCCGGGCGCGCCGGATCACATAGAGGATCGAGAGAACCGAGGCACAGGCAGAGCCGAACATCAGCAGCAACAGCGGCATGGGTCCCGATCCTTGCCCAAGCAGCGCGCCAGCCAGGGCCGACAGGATTGCGCCGCCCGCAATCATGATGGCACCGCCCAGCCCGCTTGCAGTCCCCGCCAGGTGGGGCCGCACCGAGAGCATGCCGGCCGTCGCATTGGGCAGGACCATCCCGTTGCCAAGCCCGACCGAGATGAAAAGTCCGAAGAACAGTTCGGGCGTTGCAAATCCCATGATGAAGAGGATGATCAGCAGGGCCAGCCCGAAGAACGTGATCAGCGTTCCCCAGAGCACCATGTTGTTGACGCCCACACGCACGGAATAGCGCCCCGACAGGAAGTTTCCGAAACCATAGCCCAGCGCCGGGGCGCCGAAGTAGAGGCCCAGCATGGCGGGCGTCATGCCGAACACTTCGGATCCCACATAGGGCGCGCCGCCAAGATAGGCAAAGAACGACCCCGATGCGAAAGCCGCCGCGAGGCAGTAGCCCCAGAACCGGGGCGAGACGAGCAGTTCCGGATACTGCCGGAACTGGGCCGCGAGGGTGATGGGCCGGATCGTGGCCGTTTCGCCCATGTCGGCCCAGGTCAGCGCCAGGATCGCTGCGCCGATCACGAACAGAAGCACGAAACTGGCCTGCCATCCCCAAAGCTCGTCAAGCACGCCACCGATCATCGGGCTCATCATCGGCACGATCGCCATGCCCATCGTGACATACCCAAGCACCGAGGCGGCCTCGTCCTGACTGACCATGTCACGCACCGCCGCACGCGACAGAACCATCGTCGAAACCACGATTGCCTGCGCCATGCGGAACAACAGAAACACCTCGATCGAGGTGGAAAGGAGCGTGCCCAATGTCGCCACCAGGAACAGCGCCATGGTCCAGAGCAGCACCGGGCGACGCCCGAACCGGTCGGAGATGGGCCCGATGAAGATCTGAAGCACCGCATTCATCGCCAGATAAAGCGACACCGAAAGCTGCATGAGCCGATATTCGGTGTTGAAGAACGCAGTCATGTTGGGAAGCGACGGCAGGAAGATGTTCATGGCGAGCGCCGAAAGCCCTGCCAGCAACACAAGCGTCATCACATGGGGAGGGGTTCTTCGGTCCAGAAACCGCACATCGGGGCGAACTGTCATGAATTTTTCCCTACGCCTGCCGCAGAAGCTTGTCCAACGGAAATTCGCCTCGTCCTGGCCAAGGTGAAAGTCGCGCGCAGATTGTGCGGTTTCTTCGGAAAGGTCCAGCCTCGCCGCATCGCCTGTCGGCCACGCAGCGTTCGGCAGTCGGACGCGCCTCTGCTGCCATGGCATCACCTAAGGTTACGGCGACAAGCATCGGGCGACGAAAAAGGCAGCCAACGATTGCTCGAAGGCTGCCGGAACTCGTTACTGCACTGCGGGACGGGATGCCTCAGCGGCGGGTCCAGTCGTCCACCTGACGCTCGGCCTCTTCCCGTGCCATGCCGTATTTTTCCTGGATCTTGCCAACCAGCTGGTCACGTTTGCCGTCGATCTGATCGAGCTCGTCGTCGGTCAGTTCGCCCCACTGTTCCTTGGCCTTGCCACGGAACTGCTTCCATTTGCCTTCGATCTGATCCCAGTTCATCTTCCACCTCGTCGTTGTGTCGGAACATCAACCTGCGCCACGCCGTATGGTTCCACATCGGGACGGATCTGTGCTTCCGGACCGGCTCATCGAGGGTGCCGATCGACGCACCACGACGCAGATCGCACCCGTTAACGAAGATTACATACGTAAGGATATAGAAAGAACTTTAGGCTTGATTTAGCGGCTTAGGTATGGCGATAAGTCCTTAAGGCGGGATTTTGCACCCAGCGTGCGCCGCCGCGAGAGCATTTTGAGCTATGCGCCTTTTCGGTGCTTATTTTGCGGCATTGGCCGCCATGTTGTTAGGTGAAGGGGACTTCGATGACCTATTCCGTTTCCGGTGTCGATTCTGTTGTCTATTTCGGATCGCTTCTTCGTGTGGATGGGGCCGACCAGTCCATCAGGATGGGCAACTTCGGGTTTCCGGCGTATGATCGTACGCTGACCGAGCAGGGCGGCAACGGCATCATCAATGTGGGCGAGTCCTTCGCTCTGGGATCCCAGACACTGACGCTCGTGGCCTCGGGAACGCTGCAGACCGTCAACAAGACGACGTTCAACGTGATCCTCGCGACCGACTCGGCGGGCCGGCAGGTGATCGTGTTCCCGAGCGGCGACTTCACCCGGCTTGACGGGCTGTTGTCTTCGATCCGGGCAACGATCAAGCTGGAGCCAGTGGGCTTCAACCTCGGCACCAATTCGCCGCTGTGCTTTGTGCGGGGCACCCGCCTGCTGACACCCGAGGGCTATCGTCCGGTCGAACAGCTTGCCGCAGGGGACGTGCTGGTCGACCGCGACGGCCGCGAGGTGACAATCCTCTGGGTCGGGCGTGACACCTATGCGTTGAACGCGGCCTCGCGCGAGGGGCTTTTCCCTGTCGAGATCGCGGCGAACGCCTTCGGTCCGGGCCTGCCCGCCCGCGCCGTGCGCGTCTCGCAGCAGCACCGCATCATGGTCAAGGGCCCGGAGCTTGCGCTGCATTTCTCTCTGGAAGAAGCGCTCGCACCGGCCAAGGCACTGGTGAACGGCACCACGGTCCGTCTGGTTCGTGATGTCGAGGTGGTGGATTATTACCACGTGCTTTGTGAAGAGCATGCCGTTCTGATGGCCGAAGGGCTTGAAACGGAAAGCATGCTCTTGGGCAATCAGGCCCGTGCGACGCTGTCGCCCGAGGATATCGATGAAATCGACGCGCTGTTCCCGGATGCGGCCGAAGCGTTCAGCATGCTCGATCACGCGCCGGCGGTGCCGCTGCTCAAGACCAAGGAGGCGCAGCTTCTTGCGGCGCTGATGAATCACAAGGCCAGCATTTCGGCCTGAAACGGGCGCCTTGCAACAACGGCAGGTGCGACAACCGACAGGCAGGGGCCGGTACCCTGCCTGTTTGGCTTTGTGGTCCTGCTTGACAGTACCGCAGCTTGGCGTGTCATCTGAGAGAGGCGCATGTCGCGCCGCCACCGGCCCGGCGCCATTTCTGAACTCGGGGAAGAGGCACGGGGAACCTGCGCCATTCCGGCGCGTTGTCGCGATGATTGCCACACAGGAGTTTGACATGGCCCGGATGACCGAACCCACCACTGAAGATCTGGCGCGCCAGATGGATGCGCTGAAGGGCGATCTTGCAAAAATCACCGAGACGCTGTCCGAGCTTGGCAAGGCTCAGGGGCGTGCGCTGGCCGACGATGTGCGTGCCCGCGCGGAACGCGCCCGCGCCGAGGGCGAGCGGCAGGCAGAATATCTGCAGCATCGCGCCGAAGAAATGGTGGACGAAGCCGCAGACATGATCCGTCGTCAGCCCGCCATGGCGCTTGGCCTCGCGGCTGGGGTCGGTTTTCTCGTGGGCCTGATGACGTCGCGGAAATAGGTGATGATGATCCCGTCACCCCAGCTCGTGAAGGATGCAGCGGCGCGGGCTGCCAGGCAGGCAGCCCTGTCAGCGGCGGGCATGGTCGCGGCGCTCGTGGGCGCCGGTTTCCTGACCTCGGCGCTCTGGATCTTCATTGCGCGCTGGGAAGATTCGCTCATGGCGTCGCTTGCCGTGGGCGTTCTGTTCATCATCGTGGCCGCCATCCTGCTTGCGATGGGCAAGAAGGCGGGCAAGCCGCGGCGCGGGCCCGAGTTCCACAGCGCAAGACACGATCCGCTTTATGAGGCCCGCATGGCCTCGTCCGGTGCTTCTGCACCGCCGCGCGGCGAATACCCACCCTTGCTGGAGGCGTTCTTGTTCGGGCTCAACACTGCGGCGAAGGTGCGCGGGCGCAGATCCCGCTGACAGCGTCGTGCAGCATGGCGGCGTTGAACGGCCGGGCAATGACCGGACAGCCCTGTTTTTCTGCCGCGGCACGCACGCCCGGCCCTTCAAGCATCAGGATCTGGCCGCCCCGTGCGGCCACTTCCGCGGTCAGGCCTGAGGTTTCAAGCTGGTCGGCCCCGACCGACAGGATTGCGCCGGTGACGGCCGGGATCACGTCCAGGGCGCGTGCCGCCGCGCAGGCCGTGCGGAAGGCGTGGACTTCGCACGAGGGGCAGATCTCCCGAATGGCTTCCGCAAGATCATCGAGAACGAGTTGATCAGCCTCCACCAGTACAAACACGCCCGAGAGCGTGGGGTCGGCTGAATTCATGATGCCATCCAATCATTACAGAACCTGGGCGTGTGACAGACTGCCCAAAGCCCTTTTAGCGCGTTCCCACAACACCGCATTAAGCTATGACATAGGCGGCGAGGATTCGCCGTTCGGCTTGTGAGGGTTCATCTTGATAGACTGCCTGCATTGTCCGCTGCGTCCGCAGGGCATCTTTGCGCCTATGAGTGATGCCGAACTCGGCTTCATGCGCCGCTTCAAGGCCGGAGAGACAAGCTTTGCGCCGGGAACCATCTTTCTGAACGAGGGCGAGGGGAGCGAGTTCCTCTACACCGTGCTCTCCGGCCAGGGGCTGCGCTACAAGCTTCTGCCTGATGGAGGGCGGCAGGTGCTGAATTTTGTGTTTCCGGGGGATTTTCTTGGCCTTCAGGCTACCGTGATGGGCGAGATGAAGCACAGCGTCATCGCATCCTCCCAGATGCGCCTCTGTGTGTTCCGCCGCAGCGAGTTCCTGCGCCTGTTCCATGAGATCCCCCAACGCGGCTATGACGTGACCTGGGTCGCCGCGATGGAGGAACATTTCCTGGGAGAGGCACTTGCGACCGTGGGGCAGGCCGGGGCCACCCGCCGTGTCGCCTGGGCCTTGGCCAAGCTGTTCCGGCGCGCCGAGGCAGTGGGGATGGTTTCGGGCGACAGTTGCCCGCTTCCCTATCGCCAGCGTGATCTGGCGGATGCGGTGGGATTGTCGCTGGTTCATACCAACAAGACGCTGGCGCGGCTCAGGTCGTTGGGCGTCGCCCGCTGGGACGGCGGCCGGCTGACGATTCACGATTTCGACCGGATGACAGCGCTGGCCGATCTCGATACGGCTGCGGCGGCCCCCCGGCCGCTCATCTGAAAGACGGTATCGGAACCAAGTGCTCTGCCGTGGGTTGACGGGCAAAAGGTGCCGCAGGCGCCTATTCCTATCGAAAGGACGTCAGATGCTTCAGTGGGCAGCAATATTCCTGGTGATTGCGCTTATCGCCGCCGTATTCGGATTCGGCGGCGTGGCAGCTGCATCAGCGAACATCGCACAGATCCTGTTCTTCGTCTTTCTCGTGCTGTTTGTCGTGGCCCTGGTCGCGCGGGCGGTGCGGGGACGATAGCGCATAAACAGCCCCTCAAAAAGGCAGGCGGCCCGGAGGACACTCCGGGCCGCCTGCAATTTCGGCCGATGCAGAGCACCGGATCATGCAAGGTCAGCGGGCGCAGGTGCGGTGGGCGCGGGTTCTGCTTCCGCAAGGGCGACCATCCAGACCAGAAGCGGAATCGCGACGAAACCGCCCAACGGCCCCCAGAGCCAGAGCCAGAACACCAGCGACAGAAAGACGGCAAGCGGGTTCACGGCAAGGTGCTGCCCCACCAGAGTCGGGGTGACGAACTGTCCCTCGATGATATTGAGGGCGACATAGACCGTGATCGGCAGGAACCGCTCGGCCCCTTCGAACATGACAATGCCCGACAGAAGCAGGGTTGCCGCCAGGATCAACGGTCCGAGATAGGGAATGAAGTTCAGCAGCAACGCCACGACCCCCCACATCAGCGCCATCGGTATGCCGAACAGCATGAAGAACAGCGTGACGGTGATTCCGAACACCGTGTTGATGACGGTGATCGTCAGAAAATAGCGCGACACCCGTTTCTCGGCACGCATCAGTCGCAAGTGGAGCGGACCGGTATAGCCGACGGGCAGAGGTGCAGGCGCCGGATCGGCCGCGGCCGACATCCGGCCAGCCCATTCGTAGATGTCGGTGCGCGACAGAAGAAAGAAGAACAGCGCCCCCACGAAAATCATCATCTGCGAGGCAACCGCCGGGGCCAGCAACAGCGCATCTGTCAGCCGCGGCAGGGAAAAGCTTTCTTCACTGCTTTCGCCATTGTCTTCCCCGTTGAAGGCACGCGCCAGTTCTTCCGACACGCTGTCAAGCTCGGCCATGCCGCGCTGCAGGCTGGTCACGATGTCGCTCAGTTCGAACCACAGCCGGGGGGCCTGCTGAAGGGCCATGCTGATCATCGGTTCAAGCAGGATGAGAAGCCCGCCGAGAACCGAAAGGATGATCATCAATCCGATCAACGCGCCGAGCGCCCGCGGCACCCCCAGGCGATTGATCCCGGAGGCGATCGGCGACAGGACGATGCCCACCACGATCGCAAGTGTGAGCGGCGCAAACACGCTGCGGCCGAAGTTCAGGGCGACGAAGAAGGCGATGATCGCCAGCACGATCGTGGCATAGCGGGAAGCCTGTGGCAGCGTCATCGGGGAATCCGCACAAGGAATGCGCCGGGGCCGGGCGCAGGCCGGGACCCGGCGCCATGGCCGGATCCGTCAAGATAATGATCGCGCGCCGGTTCCGGCTGCCCGCAGGGCCGGTCAGACCGGCGCGAAGAACCCGGCATGCCCCGGGCCGCGCAATCCAAGCTCTTCGGGGCTGGGGGCGGTTTCCATGTCCGCGGTGCGGGCATCGAGCACGAAGTGTCCCTCGGCGCCGGCGCGGTGGCGCAGGGCTGAGAGGGGGAAGGCGGCCTGCCTTGAGGAAAGCAGCTTGTCATTGTCCACGACAATATAAGCGATGCGCATGCTGTCGGCGTCAAAGCCGATGTCCGCGACGACACCCAGTTCGCCATCGGTCCCGAACACCGGCTTGCCCAGCCAGCCCGTCGCGCGGTCAAGGCTGTCGACATCCGGGCCGGGGGCCTGTGCCTCATCGGCTGCAACGGAAATGGACGCCTCGGCGGGCGGATGCGGGGGGCGCATCTCCTGTGCGCTCTGGCTCATCTGCGCCCAGACCATGAGGGGGGCGGTCGTATGGCCGAAGGGACCGACGACCACGGGCGGCCAGTGTTCTACCGAAAGGGGGCGCCCATCGCCGCTGTCCTCGCCATGGGTCCAGCGTGGCGCGGCTTCCACAGCCTGTGGGGTAAGGTCCAGAACCCAGTCCTGATCCTCTTCCGTCGCAGATTGCCCCGGGCGCAGCAACCGCGCTGCCACGATGACCTCGACCGTTTCGAACCAGCGCCCGGCGTCCAGCGCGACATAGCGCACCCGGTGGCTGACCGGATCCAGGAACAGCTCGCGCAGGGGGAAGGTCGTATCTTCGGCGCGGGCGGACGCGCGCAGTGTGTCGGAAAGGGATCTGAGCATGGGTGCCTCCTTCGCCATGAACGCACGCGTTCGGAGGAAGTTCCGCAGCTCGTCCGGCTGTCAGCCGGGTTCGGGCGGGATGAATCCCGCCACCGGAAAGCGCAGTGCAAGGCGATATCCAGCCCCGTAGGGCGTCTGGGTCGGGCCTTCTTCCACCTCGGCCTCAAGCTGACGGGCAAAGGCCGCAATCAGTTGCCCGCCTAGGCTGGTGCTGTCGGCCTTCATGGTTTCCTGCGAAACCGGCGCTCCGATCGAGTTCACCACTTCGAACAGCACCCGCCCATCGGGTTCCGCCTTGAAGTTTATCCGCAGCCAGGGGGCGCCGGCAGTGGGGCGGCCGATGAACTTGTAGGCATTGGTGATCGCCTCGGTCGCCAGCAGCGACAGCGGCACGACCTGGTCGGGGAAAAGCCGGACCGGGTCCAGATCGGTCGAAAGCTGGACCTCCATCCCCGGCACGGCCGACAAGTCTCCGAGTTGTTTGAGAAGCTCGTGCAGAAGGCTGTCGACGCGCACATCGGATACCCGGTCGGACTGGTACAGGATGCGGTGAATGGTGGCGAGGCTCATCACCCGATCCTGCACGCTTTTCAGGACGCGGCGCAATGCAGGGTCCTGGACCTTGCGCATCTGCATGTTCACGATCGAGGCGATGAGCTGAAGGTTGTTCTTGACCCTGTGATGAACCTCTTTCAGCAGCACCGTCTTTTCATGAAGCGCCGCGGCGCGATTGGCCTCTTCGCGGGTGATGATCCGGCGCAGCTTGTTGAACGTGCTGTTGAGCTGGCGGAACTCGGCCGGAGGACGACCGGGCAAGGTCGAGGCGAAATCGCCGCGCTGGCCCACGGCAAAGCGCCGCATCTGCCCGTTCAGATGCACGACATGCCGGATCACCAGCCTGTGCACCGCAAAGAACGCAACCGAAAGGCTTACAAACCACATGAGGAACGGAAACAGCAGCGCCAGCACGCTGTCGCGTTCCCAGCTTGCCTGGCTTGTGTCATGGGGCCAGACGCCAAGGGCATAGACCTGCTGAGGGATGACCGGCACGCTGACGAAGGTCGCGCGCTGGCCCGCAACGGTATCACCCCGCACAACGCGGGCAACGTTGGAGGTGAACTCGGTGATCTGCGCCCGCGCGGGCAGGGTTGCGGCCGCGGCCTCGCGCCCATTCTGGGGGATCAGAAGATTGCCGGCGACATCCAGAAGGTGCAGGGCGGAAGGGCGGCTTCGGCCCGCGCCGAACCTGCCGACGATTTCAAGCGCCCCATAGGGCATGGACAGGACGACAAAACCGCGCAGCACCCCCTGGCGCCAGATCGGCTCGCTGATCACCAGCACCGGCAACCCGGTCACCGCGCCCGCATCGCGCACCTCGATCATCGTCTGGATCCGCGCCAGGCGCCGATCAAGATGATCGGTGCCGGCAAAATTGCCGCGGATTCCTTCCGACATGCAGGCCGTCCCGTCCGGCGAAAGAAAGCCGGCAAAGGCAAAGAAACCCGAGTTCTGAACGAATTCCGCCGCAAGGGCGGCACATTCCTCGGGCCGGTCGAAGGTTTCCGACAGGACCGGCCCCAGCGCCCGTGCCGCCCCCAGCGCTCCCTCGATAAGCGCGCGCTGTCCGGCAACCGCATCCGCCGTCAGCCCGATCAGCGCAGTTTCGCTGGTCTGGCGGGCGTCGGCCAGAACCCGTAACGTCTGTGCAACCGAGATGATGCCAAGTGGCAGCAGCGCGACAGACAGCAGCACTGCAAGACGAAATCCCAGCCCGCTTGCAAAACGCGGCCAGCGCGGTTTGGGCCAGCGGCTCAACCCGCGGAAACCGGTCCGGCTGCCATTACTGCCATTGTCGCGCCGTCGGTCATGAACATTTCCTCGTCCTCGCCCAGGTTCAGCAGCTCGGCCAGGCGCTTGCGTCCGCGGTTTGCCCGGCTTTTGATCGTGCCCACGGCGCAGCCGCAGGTTTCTGCCGCTTCTTCATACGAAAAGCCGGATGCTCCGACAAGGATGAGCGCTTCGCGCTGTTCATCCGGAAGATGTTCAAAAGCCTTCCAGAAATCCGCCATGGCTAGCCGTCCGTCATGGTCAGGCTTCTGTGCAAGACGTGCCGCGTGAATGCCGTCGGAATCCGACACCTCGCGGCCGCGCTTGCGCCGGCTGGAATAGTAGGTGTTGCGAAGGATGGTGAACAACCAGGCCCGCAGGTTGGTCCCGGTGTTGTACTTGTCGAGATTCCCCCAGGCCTTGAGGATGGTCTCCTGCACCAGGTCATCGGCTGTTGCACCGTTTCGGCACAGGGACAGGGCAAAGGCCCTGAGGGCTGGCAGATGTGTCACCATTTCCTCGCGCGGGTCTGCCGGGACTTGCACCCGACTCGGAGAGGAGTGGTTCATTTCAGTCGGTCCTGTTCCTTTAGCCGCTCAAGCAGGGCCTGAAGATGGTCCGGCACCGCTTCCTCCAGCTTCTGTTGGTAGATGCGGCGAAGGTTCTCGTTGATCTGCTGCTCAACAACCGATTTGTCCTTGGAACGAGGTCTTGACGCGCCTGCATCGGGTTGCATCGCCGCCTGCGAAGCAGGGGCGGCACCTTTCGGGTCGGGTTGCCGGTCGTGCTGTGGCATTCGTGCGGTCTTCTTTCGTCAGGAATGTGCGTTTTAATTTTTATCTTGCGGGAACTAAACGCTGGTCACGGCGTTGGGTTCCAGCATTAATGCAAAAAAAGCGAGTATAAATGACACAGGCGAAGGATATGGATGTCACCAATGACGACCAGAATTCCGGAGACGAGGGAGCCTCAGTGAGTATTTCACAGATGATCGGTCAGGAACTGCCGTATCTTCGGCGGTACGCACGCGCCCTGACCGGTAGCCAGACCAGTGGCGACCGCTATGCCGCCGCGACGCTCGAGACGATCCTGGTTGAACCTTCGATCTTTGACAGCGCCATGTCGCCCCGCGTGGCGCTGTTCCATGCCTTCCACATGGTATGGTCCACCACCGGCGCCCCGGTGGCAGAGCCCGAGGCCGATACGCTCGAGGCCCGGGCGCAAGTGCATCTTCGCAACCTTACCAAGAACACGCGCGAGGCGCTGTTGTTGCACACGATCGAGGAGCTGAGTTTCGCCGAGATCGGGCAGGTGATGAAGATCCCCCCCGAAGAGGCCGAGGAACTTGTCGCCATCGCGCTGCGCGAGATGGAGAACTCGGTTTGCGGACGGATCATGGTGATCGAGGATGAATCGCTTATCGCGATGGACATCGAAAGCATCGTGACCGGCATGGGCCATTCGGTAACGGGGAATGCACGCACACGCGATGCTGCGGTAAAGCTCGCCCAGAAAGAGCGCCCGGATCTCATCCTGGCCGATATCCATCTGGCCGATGACAGTTCGGGGATCGATGCGGTCAACATGATCCTGAGGGAACTGGGAGATATTCCCGTGATCTTCATAACCGCCTATCCCGACCGCCTGCTGACCGGCGAGCGCCCCGAGCCGGCCTTCCTCATTCCCAAACCTTATACCGAAGAACAGGTTCGTTCGGCGGTCAGCCAGGCGATGTTCTTCGCCTCGACCGAGACACTTATGAACTGAGTGTGGGAGCCTGTTCGTCGCGAAGAGGGGGTGCCGCAGGCGCCCCCTTTTCCTTTTGCCCCGAACGCCCATGAAAAAATGCCCTGCCATAAAGGCAGGGCAGTTCAGGGAGGGAAACGAAAACAGAGGCCGGATCCAGGAGCGCCCCAAGGGGGGCCATGGGCCGACCAGACTACCCCGACGCGCACCGCACGACACACGGCAGGGGGACCGGCCGGTCAGGACAGGCCGGTCATATCGGGGGCGGTGCAAGGGCCGCCCGCGATCTGTTTGGGCGCGAAGGATGCGCCGCCGCGCGGCCCGCGGGCCATGCGGAGTGGGGTCATCGGGCGTCAGCGCGGCGTCTTGCCGCGCAATGCCCGGCCGAAAAGGGCTGCGATGGCCAGGATCAGGAACAGCACGAACAGGATCTGGGCGATCCCTGCAGAAGCACTGGCGATCCCGCCAAAGCCGAATACGGCGGCGACGATGGCGATGATGAAGAATGTCACGGCCCAGCCAAGCATAGGCACTTCCTTTCTCGATCTCGGTTGCAGGCCAAACCCGTGGGGGTGCCCATGGTTCCGTCGTTTTCATTTTTTTCTCGGGCAGCGATTTTGGGTTGGGCCAGTTCAAGCCGGGCAGGACCAGGTTGCGCGAAAGGGGTCGGGCTTTCGGCCGGCATTGTCTCGGCAGTCGGTTGCGCGGCGGAGAGGGCCGCACCCGGGGGCCGTCCCGCCTGAGAAGAGGTTTGCGCTTCGCGGCTGGCCGGTTTGGTGCGGGTCAGGCCAAGGTTTCCCCGTCGCGACCGCTCATGGTTGCACCGGGGCATCGATGGGTTTCTCCGGCGGACATGGGGCATGACCTGCCGCGACGGGCGACACCGCCTGTCCGGCGCACCGCCGCAGGGGAACCAGACGCTTGTTCCGGTCGTTTCAGGCAGGGGCAAGCTGTGCCGCCGCAGGGCATCGCATGACCAGAAACAACCGGGGGCGCAAAACATGGACGAAACCTTCATCGCCTATTGCGGGGTTCCGCCGGTTCCGCAGGACCTGCTCAGCGCCTGGAACCTCGATCCGCCTCTCCTCGCCGCGTTGCTGCTGTGCGCGCCGCTTGTCAGCCGCTTTGCTGCAAACCGCCGGGCCGGCTGGGCGGCCTGGTGTCTGGCCTGGATCATCTTTGTCTCGCCGCTTTGCGCCCTGAGCTCTGCGCTGTTTTCTGCGCGGGTGCTGCATCATGTGCTGCTGATCGCCGCACTTGCGCCATTGCTGGTAGTGGCTTTTCCCCGCGCGAACCGCTGGGCGCTTCCGACGGGCGCCGTGTTTCTGGTGCATCTTCTGACGCTGTGGGTCTGGCACGCGCCCGGCCCCTATGGCTGGGCCCTGTCATCGGTCGCGGGCTACTGGTTCATGCAGGTCACGCTTCTGGGCAGTGCCTGGGCGCTTTGGCGCGAGGCGCTGCGCCCGGGCGCAGCGGCAACCGCCCTTGCGCTGCTGGTGGGGACGGTCGCCCACATGGGGCTGCTGGGGGCGCTGATCGTCTTTGCCCCCGATCCGGTCTATCTTGCCCATCTGGCCACGACCGAGCCCTGGGGGCTGAGCGCACTGGCCGATCAGCAGCTGGCCGGACTTCTGATGTGGGTTCCGGCCGTCTTGCCTTACCTTGCCCTCGGGCTGCGCATTGCCCTGCGCGCCATCCCGGACGAGGCAACCTGATGGGCTTCGAGATTGCGCTGTGGTTGACGAAATTCGTCCACGTGACCGCGATCGCGCTATGGGCAAGCGGCCTGATTTCCATTCCGTTCCTGCTGCGACAACGCAGTTCCGTCACGGGGGACGAAGAACACCGCTTGCACCGGCTGGTGCGATTCCTGTTCGTGGGCTTCGTCTCTCCGGCGGCCTTTGTGGCCGTCGGTTCGGGGACGGTGCTGATCTTTCTGCGCGAGACCTTTGTCGAATGGTTCTCGGCGAAGCTGGTGGCGGTTGGCGCGCTGGTCATCATTCATGTGATCACGGGGCTGCTCGTGCTCAAGCTGTTCAGCACCGATGGCGAACTGCGCTTTGGCTGGCCGCGCACCGCACTGCTGACGCTGTGCAGTCTCACTGCCGTGGCCGCGGTGTTGTGGCTGGTGCTGGCCAAGCCGGACTGGACGGCCGAAACCCAGGCCGCCCTCTTTACGCCGGGTGGACTGCGGGATGCGCTGCTGCCCCTTATTGCTTCGGTGACACGATAGCCCCAACCCCATGATCGAAAACGAGCTTTCCCCCATGCCAGCCTGCGAACCCTGTAAAGACCATGGCCAGCGCCGACACGGCGATTCCGTGCGGCAGCACGGCTTCAGGCGCGACCAGCCGCAGGCCCCAGTTCAGTCCGAGGATCGAGATCAGCATCATCGCGGTGATCGCATGGGTCCAGCTGGCGACGCGCACGCGGATGCCCTTGACCAGCAGCAGTTCCGCTGTTCCGGCCAGGCCGGCAGCAACACCTGTGGCAAAGGCGCCCCCAACGGCCCAGAGGCCGACCCGCAGCCAGAAGTCATCACCCGACCACCAGTAGAACACGTCCGCCCCCAGTGTGGCGACCGTGAAGGCAATCGGGAAGTGCACCATCATCGCGTGGATCGGATGCCCGACAAGCGCCACGGCCGAGGAGGTATCATGCGCGCCGATTTCGGCCATGACCGGATTGGGGTCATCCTGCCGATCCTCGCGTTCTTCATCCGGGATCGCGTTCTTGTCGGCTTCGGTCATCGGGGGGCTCCTTTCGGCTGGGGCAGGCGGTGGCTGGGCCGGTCGCGGCTGGCAATGGGGGCCGCCACGGTGGCGCTGGCCGGCTGCAGTGGCCCCTTCTCAACGCTAGAACCGCGCGGCCCGGTGGCGGGTTCCATCGCGCAGCTCTGGTGGGGGATGCTTGGGGGCGCGCTGGTGCTTCTGGCGCTGGTGCTTGCGCTTTTCGCGCTGGTCATGCTGGCGCCGCGAAGGGCGGCGCGGGTTTCGGGGCGAAACTGGATCCTCTGGGGCGGCCTGGGACTGCCCGCGCTGGTCCTGCCGCCGCTGGTGATCTGGGCGCTGATCGCCGGGGAACGGATCCTGCCGCATCCCGGGCAGAATGTTGCGGTCGTCGAGGTCGAGGCCTGGCAGTTCGGCTGGACCTTCCGCTATCCGCAATATGGCGATGTCGAGACGCAGAACATCCTGCATCTGCCGGTGGGGCAGCCCGTGGATCTGCACTTGTCCAGCCGCGACGTGATCCACGGCTTCTGGATTCCGCAGCTGGGCGGCAAGCTTGATGCCGTTCCCGGCCATGTCAACGTGCTGCGGCTACAGGCCGACGAAACCGGCGTCTTTGCCGGCCAATGCGCCGAGTTCTGCGGTGTGGCGCATCTGGAAATGCGGTTCGAAACCCACGTTCACGCCCCCGAGGATCTTGCCCGCGCCCTGGGATTTGCCGCCGACAGTCAACCAGAAGAGGCCCAGCCATGAGCACCCGTGCACCCCACCAGATGCCGGAGCGGCCCGTGGCCCATCCCATTCGCCTGCACCATGCCCTGACACGGATCTGGATGACGGGGCCCGGCCTTGCGCGGCTCTCGGCCGTGAACCATTCGATCCTCGGGTTGCGGTTCATGATCACCTCGGCCGTGTTCTTTGCGATCGGCGGCCTTCTGTCCATGATCATCCGTGCACAGCTTTCCACGCCTCATTCTGCCTTCATCGGACCCGAGATCTATAATCAGGTCTTCACGATGCATGGCACGATCATGATGTTCCTGTTCGCCATTCCGATGCTGGAAGGGCTGGCGATCTACATGTTGCCCAAGATGCTGGGCGCGCGCGATCTCGCCTTCCCGCGCATGACGGCCTACGGCTTCTGGTGCTATCTGCTGGGCGGATCGATCCTGATCATCGCGCTGGTGATGGGGGTGGCGCCCGACAGCGGATGGTTCATGTACACGCCCTTGTCGTCAAACGTCTATTCCCCCGGCATCAATGCCGATGTCTGGCTTCTGGGCGTGACCTTCGTCGAGATCTCGGCCGTGACCATGGCGGTAGAGCTGACCGTCTCGATCCTCAAGCTGCGGGCGCCGGGGATGACGCTGGCGCGGATGCCGATCTTTGGCTGGTACATTCTGGTGACTGCGCTGATGATGGTGGTGGGCTTTCCGCCGCTGATCCTCGCCTCGATCCTGCTTGAGGTCGAGCGCGCCTTCGGCCTGCCGTTCTTCGATCCGGTGCGGGGCGGCGACCCGCTGCTGTGGCAACACCTGTTCTGGCTGTTCGGCCACCCCGAGGTCTATATCATCTTCCTGCCGGCCGCCGGGGTGCTGTCGACCCTGATCCCGACCTTCGCGCAACGCCCGCTGATCGGCTATCGCGCGGTGGTGGTAGCGCTGGTGGCCATGGCTTTCCTGTCGTTCGGGATCTGGGTGCACCACATGTTCACCGTGGGCATCCCGCATCTGGCGCTGGCCTTCTTCTCGGCGGGTTCCGCGCTGGTGGCGGTGCCGACGGCGGTGCAGATCTTCGCCTGGCTGGGCACGTTGGCCCATGGGCGGCCGCGCTGGGATGTGCCGATGCTCTATGTCTTCGGCTTCTTCTTTGTCTTTGTCGCCGGGGGGCTGACCGGGGTAATGCTGGCCATGGTGCCGTTCAACTGGCAGGCCCATGACAGCCATTTCGTGGTGGCACATCTGCATTATGTTCTGGTGGGCGGCTTCGTCTTCCCGTTGCTGGCCGGCCTTTACTACTGGCTGCCCCGGGTGACCGGACGGCAAAGCGTCTATCGCCTGTCGGTGCCGGCGTTCTGGCTGATCTTCATCGGGTTCAACATGACCTTCTGGCTCATGCATCTGACGGGGCTGCGGGGCATGCCGCGGCGGGTCTACACCTACCTGGAAGGCGACGGCTGGACGGCGTTGAACCTTCTGTCCTCGATCGGCGGCTTCATCCTGACGATGGGCTTTGCGCTGGTCGCGATGGACATCATCCTGCAGGTCCGCTTCGGGCGCCGGTTCCGGCGGGATCCCTGGCGTGCCGGAACCCTGGAATGGGCACAGCCCGCGCCGGCCGCGGCCTATGGCTTTGCCTCGATCCCCGAAGTGACCGAGCGCGCTGACAGGCTTGACGTGCGCGAAATCGGTCGGCAGCTCGCTGCGGGCCAGGGCTATCTGGGCTTTGCCCGCAATGGCTGGCAGGAAACGCTTGGCATCAACGCCGCAAGCGGGCGGCCCGATCAGGTGGTGGTGCTGTCGCGATCAACCTACCTGCCGCTGTTCACGGCGCTTGCGACCTGTTCGGTCGTTCTGGCGCTGCTGTTCAAGGTCTACTGGGCGGCGCCGATCGGTCTTGCTGTCACCGTTGCGCTGATGCTTTACACCGCGCAGATCTCGGGCCTGAAAGAGGATCACGGCACGCTGCCGATCGGGCATGGCCTTGCGCTTCCTCCCCATACCGAGGTTGAGGGTTCTCCCCCCTGGTGGGCCTTGGTGACCACGTTGCTGGCAAATGGGACGCTGTTCCTGTCGCTGGTATTCGGGGTCTTCTATCTCTGGCTTGTCGCTGCCAACTGGCCGCCGCCGAATGTGTACGAGCCGCATCTGATCCTGCTGGGCCTTGCGGCGCTGGCGCTGCTTCTGGCGCCGCTGGGTGCGCGGCTGGCGCTGTGGGCGGCACGCCGCGGCCGGATCACTGCGCCGTGGATTGCAATGACGATGGCGGTGGCAGCGGCGGGGATTGTGGTGCTGGTGCTGATGGTCATGCAGGTGCCGGACCCGACGGCCCATGCCTATGCCGCGACCACGGCAGCGGTGTTGTCCTACGCGGTATTTCATCTGGCGGTGGGGCTGCTGTTTCTGCTGTCGAACCTGATGCGGCTGCGCGCAGGATTCATTTCACCGCGCCGGGTGCTTGACCTGCGGCTCAGCCGGCTCTGGCTCGACTATACCGCCGTCACGGGGATCATCGTGCTGGCCGTGGTGGTGGTGATGCCGCTTCTGACGCCGATTTCGGGGGTGCAGCCATGACCCGCTCGGTTCATTATCTCTGGCTGGCCGTGGGCTTTGGCCTGTGGGCTACCGCCTTGAGCCTGATCTACGGGCTGCACGCGGTCGGTTGCGCCTATGACTGGCCACCTGCTGCCCTGAGGGTGATGATCGGGGCGATCACCCTGGCACATCTGGTGCTGCTGGCACTGCTTTGGCGTCACTGGCGGCACGAGGGCAGCTTTCTGGGGACACTTGCCCGCTGGTCACTGGCGGCGGCGCTCGTGGCAACGGCGTTCAGCTACCTGCCGCTGCTGTTTCTGACCACCTGCATTCCGTAACGTCACGAAGGAATGGCGACGAGCGGCCTTTCCCTGCCGATATTGACACTGGCCGACCAAAAGGCTTTGTTGAACCTACAGAAGGCTGGCGCGTGCTTGCACCGCCCACGCCCGTATCGCAACTTTCCGGAGGAGACTTCATGAAATCCACATTGCTGGGAACCGCTGCCGTCTTTGGCATGGCGCTGGCTGGCGCGGCCGCTGCACAGGATCAGACCTTCATCTCGATCGGCACGGGTGCCGTGACGGGGGTGTATTACCCCACGGGCGGCGCGATCTGCCGTCTGGTAAACCGCGACCGCGCCGAACACGGCATCCGCTGCGGAGTGGAATCCACCGGCGGTTCGGTGTTCAACGTCAATGCGATCCGCGGCGGCGAACTGGAGTTCGGCGTGGTGCAGTCCGACATCCAGTTTCAGGCCGTCGATGGGTCAGGCTCGTTCGAGGGTGACGCGTTCGAAAACCTGCGGTCGGTCTTTGCCCTTCACCCCGAACCCTTCACCGTCGTGGCCCGCGCCGATTCGGGGATCGTGAACTTCGAGGATCTGCGCGGCAAGCGCGTGAATGTCGGCAACCCCGGTTCGGGCACGCGCGACACGATGGAACTGGCCATGGAGCGTTTCGGCATCGCCATGTCCGATTTCTCGATGGTGTCCGAACTCCAGGCCGGCGAGCAGAGCCAGGCATTGTGCGACAACAACATCGACGCGATGGTCTATACCGTCGGTCACCCCTCCGGCTCGATCCAGGAGGCGACGACTGCCTGTGACTCGGTTCTGGTGAACGTTTCCGGCGAGGCTGTCGATGCGCTTGTCGAGGAATTCCCCTATTACCGTGCCGCAACCATTGCCGGCGGCATGTATCGCGGGAATGCCGAGGATGTTCAGACCTTCGGCGTCGGCGCAACGCTGGTGACTTCGGCGGACGTGTCGGAAGACGTCGTTTATGAACTGACCCGTGCCGTATTCGAGAATATCGACCAGTTCCGCAGCCTGCACCCGGCCTTCGAAAATCTGGATCCGGCCGAAATGGCCACCGACGGCCTGTCGGCGCCGCTGCATCCGGGCGCCGAGCGGTACTTCCGTGAGGCTGGCCTGATCGAGTAAACGGGCCTCGGCTTGTGAACGGTTGAAACAGAAGGCGCCGCCCTGCCCGGGCGGCGCCTTGCGAAAAGAAAACCCAGCGAAGGGGCGACAATGGCCAGCGACAGGGATCCCACCGAAGGCAGGGGCCGCCGCTTTTCCGAGGATGAGCTTCAGGATCTGGTGGCAAGCACGGATTCCGGGGCCCGCGCGCCCGACAGCCGGGCGGTGGCGCTGTTCATCGCCGTTGTCGCCTTCAGCTGGTCGCTGTTCCAGCTCTGGATCGCCCAGCCGCAGCTGTGGTTCGGCCAATATGTGCAGGTGCTGAATTCGGCGCAGACCCGGCCCCTGCACCTTGCCTTCGCGCTGTTGCTGGCCTTCCTTGCCTATCCCGCATACAAGACCGCGCCGCGCAACCGCGTGCCGCTTTATGACTGGGTGCTGGGCCTTCTGGCGGCGGCCACGGCCTTTTATGTCTTCTGGTATGCGCGCGAGATTTCGCTGACCGCACGGGCCGGGCGGCCGACGCAGGAACAGATCATCGTCGGCTCGATCGGCATCGTCCTGCTGCTCGAGGCATCGCGCCGCGCACTCGGGCCGGCGCTGACGGTCGTGGGCGCGGTATTCCTTGCCTATTCCTATCTGGGGCAGGGCTGGCTGATCCCCGAGATCATCGAGCACAACGGCCTCTCGTTCACCTCGATCATCAACACGCAGTGGCTTGATACGGCGGGCGTGTTCGGCATCCCCCTGGGCGTGTCTACGGCCTTTGTGTTCCTCTTCGTGCTGTTCGGCTCGCTGCTCGACAAGGCAGGGGCCGGCAACTACTTCATCAAGCTGGCGTTTGCGGGCCTTGGCCACCTTCGCGGCGGGCCTGCGAAGGCTGCTGTTGTCGGTTCGGGGATGACGGGGCTGATTTCGGGCTCGTCCATTGCCAATGTCGTGACCACCGGCACCTTCACCATTCCCCTGATGAAACGCGTGGGCTTCACTTCGGAAAAGGCGGGCGCGGTCGAGGTCGCCTCGTCGGTCAACGGGCAGATCATGCCCCCGGTCATGGGGGCGGCCGCCTTCCTGATGGTGGAATTCGTGGGCATTTCCTACCTTCAGGTCATCAAGCACGCCTTCATTCCGGCCGTGATCTCCTACATCGCACTGATCTACATCGTGCATCTGGAGGCGTTGAAAACCAACATGCCGGCTCTGGGCGAGGCGCGCAGCCTGCTGCAGATGTTCCTCAAGATCGCGATCGGGTTCGTGGTGGCCGGTGCGGCCTTCACCGGCGTCATCTATGCGATCGGTGCGCTTCGATCGCTGACGCCGGGCCTGTCCGACCCGATCGTGCTGGCGGTGATCCTGGTGCTTTACGTGCTGGCCGTGCGCGTTTCGGCGATGCGGCCCGATCTGGAGCTGGACGACCCGAACGCCAAGCGGATCTCGCTTCCCACAGTGGCCGAGGTGTTTCCCACCGGCATCCACTTCCTGCTGCCGATCCTGGTTCTGGTCTGGTTTCTCATGGTCGAACGCCAGTCGCCTGCCAAATCGGCCTTCTATGCGGTCGCGATGATGCTGTTCATCATCATCACCCAGCGACCGATCAAGGCGATGTTCCGACGTGGGGCCGTCGCTGCCGAAACCCGGGCGGGTTTTGCCGATCTGGTCGAGGGGATGATCGCGGGCGCGCGCAACATGATCGGGATCGGGGTGGCCACGGCCGCCGCCGGGATCATCGTTGCGACCGTCACCCGGACGCCGATCGGGACCGAACTGGCCGGGCTGGTCGAGCAGCTTTCGGGCGGGCATCTTTTCATCATGCTCGTGCTTGTCGGGGTCTTTTCGCTGATCCTGGGCATGGGCCTGCCGACGACGGCCAACTACATCGTCGTCTCGTCGCTGATGGCAAGCGTGGTGGTCAGCCTCGGCGCGCAGGAAGGACTGATCGTCCCGCTGATCGCGGCGCATCTTTTCGTGTTCTATTTCGGTATCATGGCGGATGTGACACCGCCGGTGGGCCTGGCGAGCTTTGCCGCGGCGGCCGTATCGGGGGGCGATCCGATCAAGACCGGCTTTACCGCCTTCTTCTACAGCCTCCGGACCGTCGCGCTGCCGTTTCTCTTCATCTACAACCCGACACTGATCCTTTACGGGATCGATCTTGGCACCGCGGCGGGGCTTTTCCAGGCGGCAGTGGTCTTTGTGACGGCGACAGTGGCGATGCTTCTGTTCGCGGCCGCTACGCAGGGCTATTTCCTCGCGCCCTCGCGGTTCTATGAAAGCGCAGCGTTGCTTCTGGTGGCCTTCACGCTGTTCGTGCCGAACTTCTGGCTGAACCAGATCCAGCCGCCCTTCGAGGAAACCCCGCCCGCCCGGTTCGAGCAGGTTCTGGACGAGGCCGAGCCCGGAGAACAGGTGCGGTTCGTCGTGCGGGGGCCGGATTTCGTGACCGGGGCAACCACGCAGACGACGCTTGTCTATCGCGTCACCGACGACACGCCCCCCAGCGGGCGGGCCGATGCCGCGGGCCTGTTCCTGATGCCCGAGGGCGACCGGATGCTGCTGGAAGAACCGATGTTCGGAAGCACCTATCAGCAGCAGATGCAGGGCTTCGATTTCTACGGCAGTGATCCGGTCGAGATCGTGAGCGTGCAGTCCCCGGCCGACCGGTTGCCCAAGCAGGTGTTCTACATTCCGGCGCTGCTGCTGTTGGGGCTTGTGGTGGTGCTGCAACGGCGTCGACAGACGCAGCCTGCGTTCTGAAAAGGGGCTGTCATGCTGAAGACCATCCTTCTGCCTGTCGATCTCTCGGATGAGAAAAGCTGGAAAGGTCCCTTGCGCGTTGCCCTCGACCAGGCACGCCTGCATGGGGCGGTGCTGCATGTGGTTTCGGTCCTGCCCGATTTCGGTCTAGCGGCGGTGGGCACGTTCTTTCGCAAGGGGTTCGAGAAGGAAGCCCTGCGCGCCCTTGGCGCGGCCCTGTCCGACTGGGTCGAGGCGCATGTGCCGGACGAAGTCGAGGTGCATCCCCATGTGCTGCATGGCTCGATCTATGACGAGATCCTGCGTGCGGCCGACAAGGTCGGGGCGGATCTGATCGTTCTGGGCGCACACCGTCCGGAACTGAAGGATTACCTGCTGGGGCAGAATGCCGCGCGCGTCGTGCGGCACGCGCGCCAGTCTGTCTATGTCGTAAGGGACTGATGATGCCGGATCATGTGTTTGGCCGCAGCACCGGGACGGTGCTGCCGAGGGCGGTGCGTGGGGATGGCTGCTACATCATCGACGAGGCAGGGCGCCGCTATCTGGACGGGTCGGGTGGCGCGGCGGTGTCCTGCCTTGGCCATTCTGACGCCGAGGTGCGCGCCGCGCTGCATGAACAGCTTGATGCGCTGGCCTTTGCCCATACCGGTTTCTTCACCACCGCGGCGGCCGAAGCACTTGCCGACCTTCTGATCGACCATGCGCCGCCGGGGCTGGAGCGGGTCTATCTGGTTTCGGGCGGGTCCGAGGCGGTCGAGGCGGCGCTGAAGCTTGCCCGGCAGTACTTCCTTGAAACCGGCGCCCCGCAACGCCACCGCGTCATCGCGCGTCGGCAAAGCTATCACGGCAACACGCTGGGCGCGCTTGCGGCTGGCGGAAATGCCTGGCGGCGGCAGCAGTTTGCGCCGCTGCTGGCCGAGACGAGCCACATCAGCCCCTGCTATGCCTATCGCGACAGTGCCGAGGGCGAAAGCCCCGAGGAGTACGGGCTGCGCGTCGCCAACGAGCTTGAGGCAGAGATCCTGCGCCTTGGCCCCGAGACGGTCATGGCCTTCATCGCCGAACCGGTTGTGGGCGCGACGCTCGGCGCGGTTCCGGCGGTGCCGGGATACTTCCGCCGCATCCGCGAGATCTGCGACCACTACGGCGTTCTGCTGATCCTGGATGAGGTGATGTGCGGCATGGGCCGCACCGGGCATCTTTTCGCCTGCGCCGAGGACGGGATCGAACCGGACATGATTACCATCGCCAAGGGGCTTGGCGCGGGGTATCAGCCAATCGGGGCGCTGCTCGCCTCTGGGCGGATCTATGACGCGATCGCTGCAGGAAGCGGCTTTTTCCAGCACGGCCACACTTACATGGGGCACGCCATGGCGGCGGCAGGCGCGCATGCGGTTCTTTCGGCGATCCTCGGGCGCGGGCTGTTGCCGCGGGTGGTCACGCAGGGTCAGCGGCTTGACGCTGCCTTGCGCAGCGCCTTCGACACGCATCCGCATATCGGCGACATCCGGGGCAGGGGCCTGTTTCTGGGGCTTGAGCTTGTGGCCGACAAGGCGACCAAGGCGCCTTTCGAGCCGGAGCGCAAGCTGCACGCGCGCATCAAGGCTGCTGCGTTCGAGGCCGGGCTGATCTGCTATCCGATGGGCGGCACGATCGACGGTCGCCGGGGCGATCACGTGCTTCTTGCCCCGCCGTTCATCATCAGCGATGACCAGATCGACGAGCTGGTGGACAAGCTGTCGCGGGCGGTGGCGGTGGCGCTGGCAACCTGACGCTGTGGACCTTGCGCAAGCGGCCTGCTACCTCTGACCGAGGTTGCAGCAAGGGCAGGTAGATCATGCGCTATGTAAAATGGACGCTTCTGGTGCTGTTGATCGCCGTGATCGGCGGTTTTCTGCACTATACCCTGCCGCAGCGCGATATCGTCCGGATCGTGGGCATCGAGAACCGCCGCATCGATACATCCACGGGCACCGGTTTTGTCACCAGCGACGGAACGCGGGATGTCCGCTTTGTTCTGGCGGTGCGGCCCAGTGGGCGCGAACTTGTCTATCGCAACGAAGATACCGGCTGGGGCTGGCCGCCCTATTTCAAGTTCAACAGCTCTACCCTGCAGGCACGGGCGCAGAATTATGTCTCGACCTCGGCAAATCCGCAGTGGGTCGCGATCACGCATTATGGGTGGCGGTTGGAACTGTTCTCGATGTTCCCGAACGCGGTCCGCATTCGCCCGGTCGAAGGTCCGGACGTCACGCTGGTGCCCTGGGGACCGATTGTCATCCTGACCATCCTCGCTGCACTGATGCTGCTGGTCTGGCGGCTTTGGGTGCGGTTTCGCGAGAACCGGCTCGAGCCGTTCTGGGACGGCATCGCCGAACGCCGCGACGCGCGCCGCCGGGCGCGCCGCCGCTAGGGCATCAGCCGCGCGGGCGCTGTGGCGTCCGGTCGGCCTCGGCGGTCGCTTCCTGTCCGGCCCAGCCCTTTGGCCGCCCGGTAGGGGGAAGATCTGCGGGGGTCATGTTGCGATGCAGCCAGGCCTTGGCAATGAAATGCGCAACGATGGGTGCCGTCAGGAACAGGAACAGCGTGATCATCAGTTCGTGGAAGGAAAAGCCGCCGCCGAGCACCGCGAAATAGATCATCGAGCCCACCAGCACGCCGCCCACGCCCAGCGTCGTGGCCTTGGTGGGGGCATGCAGGCGTGTCATGGGATCGGGCAGCTTGATGAGCCCGTAAGAACCCACCAGCCCGAACAATCCGCTGATGACCAGAAGGGCCGATATCAGGATTTCTGCGATCAGGATCATTGCACCCTCACTCGATGATATCGCCGCGAAGCATGAACTTGCAGTAGGCCACGGTCGAGACGAAGCCCACCATGGCGAACAGCATCGACGCCTCGAAATAGACGGCGGTGCCCTTTGCAACGCCGTACAGGATCAGGATCGCGATGGAATTGATGACCATCGTATCCAGGGCCAGAACCCGGTCGCCGACGCCCGAAGCACGTGCGAGGTGCCAGAGATTCAGCAGAAGCGCCAGGCCGAAGCAGCCAAAGGCAAAATAAAGCGCATAGGTGATCACAGGAAAATCTCCTTGAGCCGGCGTTCGTAGCGATGCTTGATTTCGTCGCGGACCGCATCCGGATCGGGTGCGTCGAGGCAATGCACCAGGATGGCGCGGCCATCGGCCGAGATGTCGCTCGAAACAGTGCCCGGCGTCATGGTGATCGTGCCGGCCAGGATGGTGATCGCCTCGGGCGAACGAAGCTCAAGCGGAACGGTGATCCATGCGGGGCGCATGTCCTCGTTGCGCTTGAACAGGATCGTCTTGGCGACGACGACATTCGCGACCACGATATCCCAGAGCACCACCAGCACATATTCGATGATCATCGGCCAGTTGCGCAGCACCGGACGGTCAGGCCAGTAGGGGGCGGTGACAATCGGGATGATGACGCCAAGGATCAGGCCGAACACGATGCCGCCCAGGGACACGTTGTTCATGAGCATGAGCCAGACCACTGTCAGAAGCAGTGTGAGCAGCGGATGTGGCAGGAACTTGCGGATCATCACTCGGCTCCTTCCTCGGCTTCACGTTCGGCTTCGCCGCCGCTGTAGGCACCCGGAACGGTGCCCGGTTCCTCGCCGTCTGGCAACGCTGTCTGCGGGCCATCGGGCGGTAACGGCCCCTGGCCTTCGGGTTCACCGCTTTGCGGGATCGGTGTGCCTTGGGCATCCATCGGTGGCAGCACCGCCTCGACATAGCCGCTCCGGTTATAAAGCTGGGCCGAGGTCGCCTCGATATAGCCCGTCAGCGGCCCGGCGAGGATCACCATCAACAGCATCGTTGCCGCAAGTCCGCCGGTCACGACCACCGGAAGCGCGCCCTGGGTCGGCACCTGGGCCGGCTCGCCGCCGACGGCATACGCCTTCCAGAACACTGTCGATCCGGCGCGCGCAAAGCCCACCACCGCGATCAGCGAGGTCACGAGGATAGCGGTGAAGATCACCACCATATGTCCGCTGTCCCGTGCGGCATCGAGGATCAGAAGCTTTCCGATGAAGCCTGAAAGCGGCGGTAGCCCCGCCATGCCGATTGCGGCGACAAAGAACAGGGCCGCGATCAGCCCGTTCTGGGCAATCGGCGCGGCGGCCGTGATCGCCGCCCCCGCCGCGCCGCGCCGCGAGACCACAAGATCGGCGATCAGGAACAGCACTGCCGCGGCAAAGGTCGAATGGACCATGTAGTAAAGTGCTGCCGTCGTCGCCTCGGGCGTAAAGAGGCCTATCGCCAGAAACAGCGTCCCCATCGAGCCGATGACCGAGAACGAGATCAGCCGTCCAAGATGGGCCGAGCCGAGCACGCCCAGCATCCCGAGCGCCACCGTCACCACCGCAGCCGGGATAAGCCAGTCCGCGATCAGCGTGCCGATCATCGGCATGTCCGGGCCAAAGACCAGCGTGTACATCCGCAGGATGGCATAGGCACCTACCTTGGTCATGATCGCAAACAGGGCCGCCACTGGCGCCGGCGCATGGGTATAGGTGTTCGGAAGCCAGAAGTGCACCGGCACCACCGCTGCCTTGACCGCAAAGACCAGCAGCAGAAGCACCGCCCCCACACGCAGCAGCGCCGCGTCGCCTTCGGGAAGGGCCGCGACCCGTCCGGCCATGTCGGCCATGTTGAGCGTTCCCGTCATCCCGTAAAGGGTGCCAAGCGCGAACAGGAACAGCGCCGACCCTGCGAGGTTGAACACGACATATTGCACACCGGCGCGCAGCCGCAGCTTGCCGCCGCCGTGGATCATCAGCCCGTAGGAGGCGATCAGAAGGATCTCGAAGAACACGAACAGGTTGAAGGCGTCGCCGGTCAGAAAGGCGCCGTTGATCCCCATGAGCTGGAACTGGAACAAAGCGTGGAAGTGCTTGCCGCGCGCATCCCAGCCGGACCCAATCGCATAAAGCACGACCGCCACACCCAGGATCGCGGTCAGCATCAGCATCAGTGCCGAGAGCCGATCGAGCACCAGCACGATGCCGAACGGCGCCGGCCAGTTGCCCATCTCATAGACCTGGATCTCGCCGGTGGCGGCCTGGACGAACAGAAGCAGGGCGATCACCAGCAGCGCAAGGCTGCCCACCACCGAAAAGATCCGCTGGAGCGAGAGTTCATGCCGCATCACCAGCACGATCAGCGGCGCAAGGATCGCCGGCAGGATCACCGGCGCGAGGATCAGGTGGTTCATGTCCGATCCCCTTTGGTTTCGTCAGTCATGTCGATCTCGTCAGTGCCGGATTCGAGGTAGGCGCCAAGCGCCAGCATCACGACGACCGCCGTCATGCCGAAGGCGATCACGATGGCCGTCAGCACCAGCGCCTGCGGCAACGGGTCCGAATAGGGACCCTCGGCCAGCAGCACCGGCGGCTGGTTTATCGCAAGCCGCCCCGTGGCGAACAGAAACACGTTCACGGCGTAGGACAGCATTGCGGTGCCAAGAACGACCGGAAAGGTGCGCAGCCGCAGGATAAGATAGATGGCAGCCGCCGTCAGAACGCCCACGGCGAGGGCAACGATCAGTTCCATCAGCGGGCCTCCTCGGTCTCTTGGGACGGATCGATGTCCATTGCCGCCTCGTTCACGGTTTCTCCGGCGCGGCGCGCCAGCCGTGACAGGCTTGCCAGCGCCAGCATGACCGAGCCGACGACGGCAAGGAAAACGCCCACGTCAAAGGCCATGGCCGTGGCAAGCTCGAACTTGTCCATCGGCGGGATCCGGAAATAGCCGAAGGCCGAGGTCAGGAACGGCCGGTCCGCAAACCAGGCGCCCACGCCGGTGAGCGCCGCGATCAGGACGCCCGCCGCGATGATCGCGTGATAATCCGCCCGCTGCCGCGCCTGCGCCCAGGCAAAGCCCGAGGCCATGTATTGCATCAGCAGCGCGATCGACACGACAAGCCCGGCGATGAAGCCGCCGCCCGGTTCGTTATGACCGCGCAGGAAGATATAGACGCCGACCATCACCGCCATCGGCATCATCACCCGCGTCGCCACCACCAGCATCAGCGGGTGCCGGTCACCGGCGCGTTTCTGGTCAGGCACCCAGGACAGAAGCCTGCGTGACGCCGGGCCCCGCAGCAACGCCTCGGTCAGCGCGAAGATCGCCAGTGCCGCAACGCCCAGCACGATGATTTCGCCGAAAGTATCATAGCCCCGGAAGTCTACGAGGATCACGTTCACCACGTTGGTGCCGCCGCCGCCCGGATAGGATTGATCCAGATGAAACTGCGAGATCGACTCGAACGCGAGGTCACGCGCCATGATCGCATAGACCAGCCCGCCGACGCCCAGGCCACTCAGGCAGGCGACGATCCCGTCGCGCCACTTGCGGCCGGAACTGCTTTGGCGCGGCGTTTCCTTGGGAAGGAAGTTCAGCGCCAGAAGCAGAAGGATGATCGTCACCACCTCGACCGTCAGCTGCGTCAGAGCAAGGTCGGGCGCGGACAGATAGACGAAGCCCAGCGAGATCACGAGTCCGTTGACGCTGATGATGACCAGGGAGAGCAGGCGGTTGCGGTGGAACAGCACTACGCCCAGCGAGGCAATCACCACAAGCCCGAGGCCCACCACCGCCATCGGCGAGACCGGCAGCAGGCTGTGGGTGCCCGGCGTATGAGTGCCGCCCATGAACGCGACGGTGCCCATGATCACCGAGGCGGCCGCGAAGATCATCAGATAGCGGCTGATCGCGCCATCATGCAGCGCATCGGTCAGCGCGCGGGCCATGCGGGCGATGCCTTCGACCAGCCAGTCGAAGATCGTCTTGGCCTCGGGGCGGGGGGTGGCGATCCAGGCCGCATCAAGCCGACGGTGCTGGCTGAGCACAAGAAGGCCACCCACGACCGCGATGACCGACATGAACAGCGCCGGCGTGACCCCGTGCCACAGCTGAAGCGAGTAGTAGGGAAGCTCGCCCTGGATCACAGCGCCAGAAGTGGTGGCGACAAGCCCGCCCACCAGGGTTTGCGGCAGGATACCAATGCCGATGACCAGCACCGCAAGGAAGGCCGGCGCCGCCCAGAGGCCAAAGCCCGGATCATGGGGGTGGCCAGGATAATCGTGCCGCTTGGGCCCCAGGAAGGTGTGGCCGATGAAGCGGAACGAATAGGCCACCGAAAACAGCGCGCCGATTGTCGCGAAGATACCTACCCAGACGTCGGTATGCGCGGCCTCTTCCAGCATCATTTCCTTCGACAGGAAGCCGTTCAGAAGCGGAATCCCGGCCATCGACAGGGCCGCGATCGTCGCAATGGTGAAGGTGATCGGCATCAGGTGCCGCAACCCTCCCAGCCGCTTGATGTCGCGCGTATGCGCCTCGTGGTCCACGATCCCGGCCGTCATGAACAGCGCGGCCTTGAAGGTGGCGTGGTTGATGATGTGGAAGACAGCGACCACCGCGGCCTCGGCCGTGCCAAAGCCCAGAAGCATGGTGATCAGGCCCAGATGCGATACGGTCGAAAAGGCCAGAAGTGCCTTGAGATCGTCCTTGAACAGCGCGATCACCGCCCCCAGAACCATGGTGATCAGCCCGGTGATGCCGACGATGTAGAACCATGCATCCGTTCCCGCCAGCACCGGCCAGAGCCGCGCCATCAGGAACAGCCCCGCCTTCACCATGGTCGCCGAATGCAGATAGGCGGAAACCGGTGTTGGCGCGGCCATGGCATGCGGAAGCCAGAAGTGGAACGGGAACTGCGCCGATTTCGTGAAACATCCCAACAGGATCAATAGCAGTGCCGGCAGATACCAGGGCGATGCCTGGATCACGTCACGGCTTTGCAGGATCACGCTCAGATCATAGCTGCCGACGATCCCGCCCAGAAGCAGCATCCCCCCGATCAGGGCCAACCCGCCGCCACCGGTGACCGCCAGCGCCATCCGCGCGCCCTGCCGTCCCTCGGGCAGATGCTTCCAGTAGCCGATCAGCAGGAAGGACGAGAGCGAGGTCAGTTCCCAGAAAATGAGCAGAAGCAGGATGTTGTCGGACAGGACAATTCCCACCATCGCGCCCTGGAACAGCATCAGATAGGTATAGAACTGGCCCATCGGGTCGTTCTTGGACAGGTAGAACCGGGCATAAAGGATCACCAGCAGCCCGATGCCAAGGATCATTCCCGCGAACAGCAGGCCCAGCCCGTCGAGGAAGAAGTTCGCATCAAGCCCAAGCCCCGGCATCCAGGAAATCTGATTGCGGATCACCTCGCCGCGCAGGACGGCGGGCGCTTCGATCAGCAGCAGGATCAGGGCAAGCAGGGTGAAAGAGCCGGTCATCATCGCACAGGCATTGCGCCCGGCGCGGATCATGAGCCCGGGGAAGAGCGCGCCGATGAAGGGCAGCGCCGCGATCAGGACAAGGGACATACCTGTGCGTTCCGTTCGTTGTTATCGCGCGGCGGGAGGTGAACCCCGAAAGTTATGGTCGTATTTCGCGGCCTTGATGGAGGACGTTGCGATGGGGTGTCAAGGTAAACCGGCCGTGAATCCGCGCGCCGCGCGTCGATTTCCTGCTGTGTGCGAGCCTTTCAGCCTTCGGGGCTTCGATGGCCAATTCGTGCGGGCGGGTTGCGTGTGCAGGTTGCATCAGTGGCGGCCGGATGGCCGGCGGGTCGGGTCGTGGATCATCTGTCCGGACATGTCTGCCGGTTGACGGAGCGCGGTGGCAGTCGCCTGTTGCCTCCTTCGCGCCGGGTTTCGGAACTGCCGGGAGCCTTTTGTCGATGGAGTGATCGCATGAGTGGATCAGGGACTCTGCGTTGCACGGCCCCGATGCAACGTGGATCTCCGGCATCCCGTCCTGCACGCCCGGCGCGGTTGCCGTCACGACCTGTGGTCCCTGCGCGCCGTTCCCGCTGGAAGTGCCAGCCCCGATGTCGCATCCGTGCATCCGGTGCCGCGTTCCCTCTGCCCGAATGCCGCCTCGCGGTATTCAGGCGCCACTGCCTGTGGCCGCTCAGGACGGCGTCTGCGTGCCTCGGGCCGCCGGGTTGCGGTATTCGCACCGGACCGGCTTCCGGCCTGGCAGAGGCATTGTCCGGGCGGGCAGCGCAGGTGGCTGCGGCTCGCTTCGTTTGCGAAGAACGGCGCCCCGAAAGCCTCGAGCCCCGATATGTCCTTGCGACATGGCCTCACGAACGGACGTTTCACCGCTGAACTCCCGGCGGGTTCTGGGGAGAGGGCCTGTCCCGGAACGCCCTTGGGAACAGCAGGAACCGCCGTTTCATTGCACCCGTTGACAGCGTGGATGGCGACCCCGGGAGGACTTGAACCCCCAACCCCAGACTTAGAAGGTCCGTGCTCTATCCAGTTGAGCTACGGGGCCGATGGCTTCCTTGTGCCGTCTCTCTGTCCCGATTTCAAGGGCCGCCGCAGCCCGGTTTCCGCGGAGTGTGCGGAGGCTGCCTTGTGGTTCCGCTGGGGGAGGCGCGCAATCAGGACAATTCGGTGCCCCGGTCCGAGGGTTCGGCAGGCAGGCCGTCGTGATGCGTCGCTGCGCAGTCGCGCCGAGGGGCCGGTGGTTTCCGGCTTCAGGGCCACCCGGTTCAAGATGCTGCGAGACAGCGCGCCACGGCTTCAGGGGCGGCGCAGGGGAAGGTTCGCAATTTTGCATTTCGCAGATCCGGGTCGACGTATTGTTTGCAAATCTTCCGAATATCGCTTTGCGGCTTTCTTCGCAGCGGCTAGTGTTGCCGGATGCGAGGAGGGACCTGCATTGAAAGACATCCTGCAACAGCTTGAAGACCGGCGCGCAATGGCGCGGCTTGGGGGTGGTCAGCGGCGCATCGATGCGCAGCACGCAAGGGGCAAGCTTACGGCACGCGAGCGGATCGAACTTCTGCTGGATGAAGGCTCGTTCGAGGAATTCGACATGTTCGTGGCGCATCGCTGCACCGATTTCGGCATGCAGGATGACCGGCCGGCAGGTGACGGCGTGGTGACAGGCTGGGGCACCGTCAATGGCCGCATGGTCTATGTCTTCAGTCAGGATTTCACCGTCTTCGGCGGCTCGCTGTCCGAAACCCACGCCCAGAAGATCTGCAAGATCATGGACATGGCGCTTCAGAACGGTGCGCCGGTAATCGGGATCAACGATTCCGGCGGCGCGCGCATCCAGGAAGGTGTCGCAAGCCTCGCCGGGTATGCCGATGTGTTCCAGCGCAACATCCTGGCTTCCGGTGTCGTGCCGCAGATCAGCCTTGTGATGGGACCCTGCGCAGGTGGCGCCGTCTATTCCCCGGCAATGACCGACTTCATCTTCATGGTCCGCGATACCTCCTACATGTTCGTGACCGGCCCGGATGTGGTCAAGACGGTCACGAACGAGATCGTGACAGCCGAGGAACTGGGCGGAGCGCGCACCCATACCTCGAAATCCTCGGTTGCCGATGGCGCCTTCGAAAACGATGTCGAGGCGCTGAGCGAAACGCGCCGCTTGATCGATTTCCTGCCGCTGTCCAATCGCGAAAAACCGCCTGTGCGCCCGTTCTTCGACGATCCGGCGCGGCTGGAGCCCAGCCTTGACACGCTGATCCCGCAGAACCCGAACCAGCCCTATGACATGAAGGAACTGATCCTCAAGGTCGCCGACGAGGGGGATTTCTTCGAGATCCAGAAGGACTTCGCCGCCAATATCATCACCGGCTTCATCCGGCTCGAAGGTTCGACGGTGGGCGTGGTGGCAAACCAGCCGATGGTACTCGCCGGCTGTCTGGACATCGATTCAAGCCGCAAGGCGGCCCGGTTCGTGCGCTTCTGCGATGCGTTCGAGATCCCGATCCTGACCTTCGTGGACGTGCCCGGCTTTCTGCCCGGAACGGGGCAGGAATATGGCGGCGTCATCAAGCATGGCGCAAAGCTTCTGTTCGCCTATGGCGAGGCGACGGTGCCCAAGGTCACGGTCATCACCCGCAAGGCTTATGGTGGCGCCTATGATGTCATGTCCTCCAAGCACCTGCGCGGGGATTTCAACTATGCCTGGCCGACCGCGGAAATCGCGGTGATGGGGGCCAAGGGCGCGGTCGAGATCCTCTATCGGAGTGAGCTGGGGGATGCAGACAGAATCGCCGCCCGCACCAGGGACTACGAGGATCGCTTTGCCAATCCCTTCGTTGCCGCGGAAAAGGGTTTCATCGACGAGGTGATCATGCCCCACAGTACCCGGCGCCGGGTCTGCCGCGCCTTTGCCAGCCTGCGCAGCAAGAAGCTGTCCAATCCGTGGAAAAAGCACGATAACATCCCGCTCTGAGCCCCGCCGATGCGCCTTGCCCTGCTTGCCCTGCCGCTTGCTCCGCTGACCGCCCTAGCGGATATGGTTGCAGTGCCGTCGGGCCTGCCAGTGACCTTGCAGGAAACGCTGTGGCAGGGCCCGGACGAGGTAGATGGCCACTGGCTGCGCCTGCGTTTCGTCGCGCCAGGCCTTGGCACCTGGGAAAGCTCGATCCTCGACATGGCGCATCTTTGCGACACGGTTGCCTTGACGCTTCTTGCCGAAACAGGGCGCACAGCGGATGTGATCATGATATCGCTCGCCGACCGGCCGTCGGAATTCGGCCAGATCGACCCCGATCTGGTCCAGTTCATCGAGGCGTTTCGCCCCGACGACGGCATCTGTATGCTGGAGGATTTCTGATGCAGAGGCACAAACTTACCGGTGCCGCCCGGGCTGCGGCGGTGGCTGATGCAAGCGCGACACAGGTGGCGAACTTCGTGATGGACGGCTATTGCGCCCCATGTCCAAGGGCAGTGGCATCATTTAATCTGCTGGACTGTCACGATGATGTGACGGGAATATCCCGCCGCGGCTCAACCGCGCGTTGCAGTGCGGATCGCGTCGCGGGAAGGAACAGGAGACGAAAATGTCGAAAACCACCAAAGTTGTTCTGGCGCTCAGCCTCGTTGCCTTCGTTTCGGCGTGCAACCGCCAGCCCGAGCCCCAGCCCGTCGCTGCGGCACCGATCGCTGCCGAGCCGACCTTCACCGGCAAATACCGCTGAGGTCTGCCCGGGGCAGGCCGCGCCTGTTCCGGAACCTGTGGTTTCGCGGGCCCGGCCCGCGGGTCTTGGGCGGGTTCTGCCTGCCCAAGGCACTCATTTCAGCGTGGGGCTGCGTTCCGGAACGGGGGCGGCATGCTGAAACATCGTGGCTTTCCCGGGCGGCTTGCCGGGACTGACTTCCAGTTCGTGATCCGCCGCGCCAACAAGAACGGCGCGACCCGTCTCATCGCCCGCGAAAGATATGCCGACCGCAAGCATGTGGATCGGCGCGCCGATTCGGCGTTCATGGCCGCACTTTGGGCCCATTTCGGCGAAGAACCCTTCGAACGTGGCAATCTGGATGCCGGCCGGCTGTCGTGGCTTTTCGGCAGGGAAGTCGTGGCCGCTGAACAGCCCTTCGACCCCGAAAGTTACGACGCCCTGCTGCGGATCGATGTGCGGCGCGCCCGCGTATCCTTCCCCGAGGTTTTCGAGGAGAATGACGACGATGAGTTCGCCGACGGCGATGATGCCGATGCGGAGGACTGGGACTGAAATGCGCAATCGGGGGTTGAATAGGCAAGGTTCCGCGCACTTCAGGGTCGGCACATTCTTTTGCTTTGCACCGGCTTCCGCGCGGTTCATGCTGATCCTGTCGGCAGGCGGCAGCGCCTTTTCGGCATTTCGTCAGAACTGTTACCCTTCCACTATCCCCTGGCCTGACCTGCCTTCGGTCAGGCCTTTTTTTTCGATTTTTTTGGCAGGACCTCGCCGATGCAGCCCTCGGTCGTGGCTCATCACGATTTTTTCGGTTTTCTCTGCCGCCGGTTGCGCTAGGTATCGCGAGGATCAAGTATTTCCAGGAGGCACGGAAAAATGCATAAAAAGACCATCGCACTGGGCTTCGCCCTTCTCATGGGTATCGCCGCATGTGGCAACACGGTTGGTGAGCAGGCGCTCGTCGGTGGCGGCGTGGGTGCGGTTGCCGGTGCGGCAACGGGCGGCGACATCGCTGCCGGTGCCGTCATCGGCGCAGGCGGTAACGTCGCGTTCTGCCAGCTCAACCCGCATCTCTGCCGCCGCTAAGACCGGCCAGACTGCATCATTCGACCAAGAGGGACGTCATGCGCAGGCATGGCGTCCCTTTTCTATTGCACCGTCGCCTTGCGGCTGAGGGAGAGGAAATGTTCAAGAAGATCCTGATCGCGAACCGTGGAGAGATCGCATGCCGCGTCATCAAGACGGCCCGCAAGATGGGCATCGCCACGGTGGCGGTCTATTCCGATGCCGATCGGAACGCGCTTCATGTGAAGATGGCCGATGAGGCAGTTCATATCGGTCCCGCGCCTGCGAACCAGTCCTATATCGTGATTGACAGGATCATGGAGGCCATCCGGCACACGGGGGCCGAGGCCGTGCATCCCGGCTATGGGTTTCTTTCCGAGAACATGAAGTTCGCTCAGGCGCTCGAGGCCGCGGGGATCGCCTTCATCGGCCCGCCGGCAACTGCAATCGAGGCGATGGGGGACAAGATCACCTCGAAGAAGCTGGCGGCCGAGGCGGGGGTTTCCACCGTGCCTGGTTACATGGGGTTGATCGCCGATGCCGACGAGGCCGTGCGCATCAGCGCCGAGATCGGCTATCCGGTGATGATCAAGGCCAGCGCCGGGGGCGGCGGCAAGGGCATGCGCATTGCCTGGAACGACGATGAGGCGCGCGAAGGCTTCCAGTCGTCGAAGAACGAGGCGGCCAGCAGTTTCGGCGATGACCGGATCTTCATCGAGAAGTTCGTGACCCAGCCACGCCACATCGAGATCCAGGTGCTGGCCGACAGCCACGGCAACACCGTTTATCTTCATGAACGGGAGTGCTCGATCCAGCGCCGGAACCAGAAGGTGATCGAGGAAGCGCCAAGCCCGTTTCTGGACGAGGCGACGCGCAAGGCAATGGGCGAACAGGCCTGCGCCCTGGCGCGCGCCGTCGGCTATACCAGCGCCGGCACGGTGGAATTCATCGTCGATGGCAACCGCAGTTTCTATTTCCTGGAAATGAACACCCGGCTGCAGGTCGAACATCCGGTGACGGAACTGATTACCGGCGTCGATCTGGTGGAACAGATGATCCGCGTCGCCGCCGGTGAGGCGCTACCCTTCACCCAGGCCGATCTGAAGATCAACGGCTGGGCGATGGAAAGCCGGCTTTACGCCGAAGATCCCTACCGCAACTTCCTGCCCTCCATTGGCCGACTGACCCGCTATCGCCCGCCGGAAGAGGTGGCGACCAGGGCCCATGTCGTGCGCAACGATACCGGCGTTTATGAAGGCGGTGAGATCAGCATGTACTATGACCCGATGATCGCCAAACTCTGCACCTGGGCACCCGACCGCGGAGCTGCGATCGAGGCGATGCGCGTCGCGCTGGACAGCTTCGAGGTCGAGGGCATCGGTCACAACCTGCCGTTCCTTTCAGCGGTGATGGACCATCCGCGCTTCGTGTCAGGTGATATCACCACTGCCTTCATCGCCGAGGAATACCCCGAAGGCTTTCAGGGCGCGGTGCTGCCCGACGCGCTGCTGCGGCGGGTAGCGGCCGCGGCGGTCGCGATGCACCGGGTGGCCGAGATCCGTCGCGCCCGGATTTCGGGGCGCATGGGCAATCACGAACGTCACGTCGGCGCCGACTGGGTGGTCACCCTGCAGGATCAGGAGTTCGTGGTTTCCGTCGCGGCCGACAAGGCAGGTGCGACCATCCGCTTTGCCGATGGGTTGGTGCACCGGGTGGAATCGGACTGGACCCCCGGGCAGCCGCTGG
This sequence comes from Halodurantibacterium daqingense, assembly GCF_042666235.1. Lineage (NCBI taxonomy): Bacteria > Pseudomonadati > Pseudomonadota > Alphaproteobacteria > Rhodobacterales > Paracoccaceae > Halodurantibacterium > Halodurantibacterium daqingense. Next base: position 148,521 of record NZ_JBHTFQ010000007.1, read on the forward strand.
CACGGCTTGCGGTTGATGGCGATCCGCTTGTGATCAAGGTCGGCAAGGTTCCGAGCGGGTTCCGGATGCGCCTTCGGGGCGCCGATCTGACCGTTCGGGTGCGCAGCCCGCGCGCCGCCGAGCTTGCCCGGCTCATGCCCGAAAAGCTGCCGCCAGACACGTCGAAGTTCCTGCTCTGTCCGATGCCGGGCCTCGTGGTGAAGATCAACGTGGCTGCGGGGGATGAGGTTCAGGAAGGCCAGCCGCTGGCCACAGTCGAAGCGATGAAGATGGAGAACATCCTGCGCGCCGAGCGTCGCGGCATCGTCAAGGCGATCAATGCCGCCGCAGGCGCCAGCCTGAAGGTGGACGACGTGATCATGGAGTTCGAATGATCGCCGCAGGTCAGTTCGTCACACGCCCCGGCCGTTGTTGCAGCATCTCCTCGCGGCGCAGCGGCAGGCGGTCGATGGCGTGGAAAATCTCGCGCGCCGTCCAGGGATTAGGCTTGCGCTGTTTCACCGCGCCGTCCTTGTCCAGCAGCACCAGGGAAAAGCCGCGTGGGCGCAACTGCTGGCGCACCTCGGATCGGGCCGCCGGATCGGTATCGACCACGACGACAACGTCGCGATCCAGAAGCCCCGCATTGGCGCCTTCCAGCATGCGGATCTGCTGCTGGAACTGCGGGTCGTTCGGCGTGTCGGCAAAGACGGCCACCACCCGTTTCACCCAGACGAATTCGGACAGGCTCACATCAGCCGCATCGAGCAGTTCAAGCCCGCTGGGCGTGACGGCCCGAACATCCGGTGCAGGCGCTGTTGCGGCCTCGGTGGCAAGAACCGGGCCGGAAAGAAAAGCGACAAGAAAGGCAAGCGTGACGAATTTCATGGGGCCTCCTGTAGGCCAGCATATAGGCAGTTTCGCGCGCGAAACACAGGGGTCGCATCACATCGTCGCGCAGACGCGGGGCGTGACCGCAACGAGAAGGGCACAGCCATGAGCGAGAAACAAGAGGCGTGGCGGAAACTCGCGATCCAGGAACTGCGGGGCCGCGACCCCGACGACCTGGTCTGGCAGACGCTGGAAGGAATAAAGGTAAAGCCGCTTTATACCGAGGAGGACATTGCCGGCCTTGGGCACATCGGCTCGGTCCCGGGCCAGGCGCCCTTCACGCGCGGTGTGCGGGCAACGATGTATGCCGGCCGGCCCTGGACGATCCGTCAATATGCGGGCTTTTCCACGGCAGAGGAATCCAACGCCTTCTATCGCCGGGCGCTTGCTGCCGGGCAGCAGGGCGTCTCGGTTGCCTTCGATCTTGCCACACACCGTGGCTATGACAGCGACCACCCGCGGGTGGAGGGCGATGTCGGCAAGGCGGGCGTGGCCATCGACAGCGTCGAGGACATGAAGATCCTGTTCGACGGAATCCCGCTGGAAAAGGTCAGCGTGTCGATGACGATGAACGGCGCGGTTATCCCGATTCTCGCGAATTTCATCGTGACGGGCGAAGAACAGGGCGTCGATCGCAGCCTGCTGTCGGGAACCATCCAGAACGACATCCTGAAGGAGTTCATGGTTCGCAACACCTATGTCTATCCACCCGAACCCTCGATGCGCATCATCGCGGATATCATCGAATATACCAGCGCCGAGATGCCGAAGTTCAATTCCATCTCGATCTCCGGCTATCACATGCAGGAGGCGGGGGCGAACCTGGTGCAGGAACTGGCCTTCACCCTGGCCGACGGGCGGGAATATGTGCGGGCGGCGATCGCGCGCGGCATGGATGTGGATGCCTTTGCCGGGCGGCTGTCGTTCTTCTTTGCCATCGGCATGAACATCTTCATGGAGGCGGCCAAGCTGCGGGCGGCACGGATGCTCTGGCACCGGATCATGTCCGAGTTCAACCCGAAGAAGCCCGGCAGCCTCATGCTGCGCACCCATTGCCAGACCTCGGGCGTGTCGCTGCAGGAGCAGGATCCCTACAACAACGTCGTCCGCACCGCCTATGAGGCGCTGGCGGCGGTGCTGGGCGGCACACAGTCGCTGCATACCAACGCTCTGGACGAGGCGATTGCCCTGCCCACAGACTTCAGCGCCCGTATCGCACGCAATACGCAGCTGATCCTCCAGGAAGAAACCGGCATCACCAAGGTCGTCGATCCGCTTGCCGGCAGCTATTACGTCGAAAGCCTGACGGCCGAACTGGCCGACAAGGCCTGGGCGTTGATCGAAGAGGTCGAGGCGATGGGCGGCATGACCAAGGCCGTCGCTTCGGGCATGCCCAAGCTGCGGATCGAGGAGACGGCCGCGCGGCGGCAGGCGCTGATTGACCGCGGTGAAGATGTGATCGTCGGCGTCAACAAGTACCGGCTTGAGAAGGAGGATCCGATCGAGATCCTCGATATCGACAATGCCAAGGTTCGCGAAGCCCAGATCGCGCGGCTGGCACAGATTCGGGCCTCGCGGGACCAGGGGGCTTGTGATGCGGCGCTGGCCGAACTGTCGCGTCGCGCAGCCGAAGGTGGCAACCTTCTGGAAGCGGCCGTCGTCGCGGCACGGGCCCGCGCCAGCGTGGGAGAGATCAGCATGGCAATGGAAAAGGTTTTTGGACGGCATCGGGCCGAAGTCAGAACGCTTGCCGGAGTTTATGGCGCGGCCTACGCGGGCGACGACGATTTCGCCGCCATCCAGCGCGATGTCGAGGCTTTCGCGGTCGAGGAAGGGCGCCGGCCCCGGATGTTGGTGGTCAAGATGGGCCAGGATGGCCATGATCGGGGCGCCAAGGTGATCGCCACCGCCTTTGCCGATATCGGTTTCGACGTCGATGTGGGGCCGCTGTTCCAGACCCCGGAGGAGGCGGCACAGGATGCGATCGACAACGATGTTCATGTCGTTGGCATTTCCAGCCTTGCGGCAGGCCACAAGACGCTGGCACCCCGCCTGGTCGAGGCGCTGCGGGCCGCGGGGGCGGGGGATGTACTGGTGATCTGTGGCGGCGTGATCCCGCAGCAGGACTATGCCTTCCTCTATGAAAGTGGTGTGAAGGCAATTTTCGGCCCGGGCACCAATATTCCACGTGCGGCGCGCGATATTCTGACGCTGATCCGCGCCAATCGTCGCGCCTGACGCCATCATGGCCGCCGCAACCGATCAGGCTCTGATGCCGCCGGCGGGCGTCATCATCCGCGATGCCTGCGCCGAGGATTGCAGTGCCATTGCTGCAATCTGGAATCCGGTGATCCGCGACACGCTGATTACCTTCACGACCGAGGAAAAGACCGCTCCGGATCTTGTCGCCACTCTGGCGGGGAAGGAAAGGTCTGGGCAACCCTTTCTTCTGGCCTGCGCCAAAGGAGAGCTTCTTGGTTTCGCGACCTACGGCGCCTTTCGGCCGGGGCCGGGCTATGCACATACCGCCGAACATACCGTGATCCTTGCGCCAAGGGCATGGGGGCGGGGCGTCGGACGGGCCCTGATGCAGGCGGTGGAGGATCACGCGCGCCGGAGCGGCATTCACAGCCTGATCGGCGGGGTGAGCGGCGCCAACACCGAGGGTCGGGCCTTTCACGCTGCCCTGGGCTATCGGGAGATCGCGATCCTGCCCGAGGTCGGGCGGAAGTTCGGCCAATGGCTGGACCTTGTTTTAATGCAGAAAATGCTGTGATGTCGCAATGACAGTCGGGTTGAATGGCGCTAACATGGAACCATGTCGATCTGGACCCGCATCACCGCCGCCCTTTCCGCGCTGGCCAATGGCGACGGCCTTGCCGAGGTTTTCGACCGTTTGCGGCAGCCTCCGGAACGCACCGTTGCCTTCACGATTGCGGTGATCGCGCTGGGTGCAAAGATGGCAAAGGCCGACGGGGAGGTCACCCGCAACGAGGTTTCGGCCTTCCGCGAGGTGTTCACCATCGCGCCAGAAGACGAAGCCCATGCGGCGCGGGTCTTCAACCTGGCCCGGCAGGATGTGGCGGGCTACGAGGCCTACGCCCGCCGTATCGCCACCATGTTCCAGGGCGAACGTCAGGTGCTGATCGACCTGATGGAGGGCCTTTTCCATATCGCGGTTTCCGATGGCGACTGGCACCCGGCCGAGGAAGCGTTCCTGCGCAACGTCGCCACGATCTTTGGCTTGGACGACCGTTGTTTCCGCAGCCTCCGCACCCGGTTCGTGCCCGATGCGCGTCCTGATCCCTACGAGGTTCTTGGCGTGACCCTTGATGCGCCGCTTGATACGATCCGCAAGGCTTGGCGTCAGGCGGTGATCGAAACACACCCGGACCGGATGATTGCCCGCGGCGTGCCGCCCGAGGCGATCAAGATGGCCGAGCGGCGCCTGCAGGCCGTCAACCGCGCCTGGGAGGAAATCAGCCACGACCGGGCAGCCTGAGCTTGCGGATCGTCACCTACAATGTCGAGTGGTTCAATTCGCTCTTTGATGATGACGGGCGGCTCATCGATGACGCTGCCCTTTCAGGTCGGCGTGACGTCACACGCCATCAGCAGATCGCGGCACTGGGGGTGGTCTTTGCCGCGCTGGATGGCGATGCCGTGCTCGTGGTCGAGGCGCCTGACCAGTCGCGGCGGCGATCCTGCGTGCGGGCGCTTGAAGGTTTTGCGCACCGCTTCGGCCTGCGGGCGAACCGGGCGCTGATTGGCTTTGCCAGCGACAGCCAGCAGGAAATCGCGCTGCTTTACGATCCCGCAGCCCTGAGCGTCATCCATGACCCGCAGGGAGAACCGACGGGCAAGCGCGGATCCGAGAACGCGCCGCGCTTCGACGGGGTGTTTCGCATCGATCTCGACCTTGACGGCACCCCCGAATTGGTCACCTTCGCGCGGCCGCCGCTGGAGTTGCTGATCGAGACGATTTCGGGCAAGATCCTGCGCATGATCGGCGTGCATGTGAAATCCAAGGCGCCGCATGGTGCGCGCGGGCCGGATGAAGGCCTTCGCCTGTCGATCGAGAACCGGCGCAAGCAATATGCCCAGTGCCTTTGGCTACGGCAGCGCATAGATGATCACATCGCCGCCGGCGACCCCCTGATCGTGCTGGGCGATTTCAACGATGGTCCTGGCCTGGAAGAGTTCGAACACCTGTTTTCCCGCTCGGCGGTTGATATCGTGCTGGGTTGGGACCGGGCTCCGAAGGCGCGACTTTACGATCATCATGCGCGGCTGGCCCTCGCCAATCGTACCGCCGCAGCGCCGGTGTCGGCGCGGTTTCTCATGCCGGACGAACAGCATTATTTCTCGGCGCTGCTGGACTACATCATGATTTCCGAGGATCTGCGTCAGCACCAGCCGGTGTGGCGCATCTGGTATCCGTTCGATGATGCCGGGTGCTATGGTGACCCGTTGTTGCGCGAGGCGCTGCTGCTGGCCTCGGATCATTTTCCGGTCAGTCTCGATCTCGTGATCTGAGGGCGGGGACATTGGGGGCTTTCCCTGACGGGTGCGGCTTCCCATATGATCTGCATGAGACATGTTCTTGCCCTTTCGCTGATGCTTGTCCTGCCGCTGGCTGTCGGGGTCATGGTGCAGCCCGTGGGCCCGGCCCATGCCCAGACCAGCCCGGAACCGGACCCTCGGGACCAGGGCGCGGACCGCGACTGGAGCGAGGGGCTTGGGCTGTTGCAGGAAGGGGCACGGCGGCTCCTGCGCGGGCTGATGCAGGAAATGGAGCCCGCCTTGCGCGATCTTGGAACGCGGATCGACGACCTGTCGGTCTATCACCGGCCCGAACTGCTGCCCAACGGAGACATCATCATTCGCCGGCGCGTTCCACTTGAGTCCGAGCCGGTATCGCCCCCGGAGCTGCCGCGCGAGGGCGAGATCGACATCTAGCGCCGGGCCTGCCGGACCTGGGTTTCGACACCGAGCGCCTGTGCAAGCGCCGTGAAGCGGGCCTGCGCCACCTCGCCGAACAGCGCGGCGCTTCTGGGGGCAAGCACCAGTTCAAGCACCTTCTTCTTGGGGTAAAAGCGCAGTGCACCGGCCTCCTGGGGCTGTTCTATGGCGAACATGGCCCCGAACCGCATCGCCTTGCCCAGAACCTCGGCGTCCTGGATGTCGCTCTCCGGCAGAAGCTTGAACAATGGTTCAAGCCGCGATCCGGCGCGGCTGTTCTTGTAGCGGTGCAGAAGCGCGAGACCGAGGAACACCCGTCCGGCATGATCCAGCCCGCCAAGATTCGCGCGCGTGGCATTGTCGAAGCAGGCCTCGGCCCGGTAATCGGGATGGGCGCGCCAGGCGGTGTCATGCAGCAGGCAGGCGGCCTTAATCAGGCGCTTGCGCTCCTTTGGTGCCGATTTGAACAGGGGGTGCAGGAATTCGTAAAGCTTCTTGCCAAAGCCGGGCAGGCGCGCACTCTGCGCTTCGGCAAATCGGCAGGCCTCGATCAGCGGATCGCGGGATCGCAGCTTGTCAGGCATCTGTTCGTAAAGCAGCCCTTCGCGGATACCATAGGAAGAGATGTCGATTTCCTCGGGCTTGAAGGTTCGTACGAGCTGCAAAAGCACTTCAGAGGCGAGCGGCACCAACTCGACCCGTTCGGCCGAGAGTCCGCCCGCCGCGCGCAGATCGGCAATGCTGCGTTCGCCGATCCATTCGACCGTGGATCGCACCGCCTTGGGCGACATCCGGTATTCGTGCAGGACGGTAAGCGGATAGCCACGCCGCACCATGTCCAGCCGAGCGATCGCCCGCCATGATCCTCCGACAAGATAGATCCGCTGGTGGTTTGCCCCGATCTCGTCCTTCAGGCCGGAAAGGACCGAAGCGATATGCTTGCGCAGCCCCTTCTGGCCGCCCCCGACCTGTTGCAGGCGGAAGGGCCCCAGCTTGGAGGTCACGCGGCGTCCGACCTTGCCCTTTCCGATCACCGCGAGTTCCATGGACGAACCGCCGATGTCGCAGACCAGGCCCTCGGCCTCGGGCCAGCCCAGCAGAACGCCCTGCGCCGACAACCGTGCCTCTTCCGGGCCGTCGATCACCCACAGCGACAGCCCGGTTTCGCGCAGAACCTCTTCGCGGAAATCGGCCCCGTCTTCGGCTTCGCGCACGGCAGCAGTGGCAACCACGGTCAGGGGTGCAATGCCCATGCCTTCGGCCAGAAGCGCGAACCGCTTGAGCGCGCGCAACGCCCTTTCACGGCCACGGGGGTTCAGGCGTCCGCTGACAGCCAGCCCGGCGCCCAGCCCGCACATCACCTTTTCGTTGTAGAAATAGGCAGGGCTGCGGGCTGCCCCGTCAAACACCACCATCCGAACCGAGTTCGAGCCGACGTCGACCACGCCCACCCGGCTGAGCGCCCGCGCCGAAGGATCCTCGAACAGCGGGCGTCCGAACGGGCCCCAGTCGTCCAGCGGCGCCTCGGTCATCGTGTCCATGCTGTTACTCCTGGTCGGTTTCGCGGCGCAAACTGCGTCAGTCGGTCCGGCGCGTCAATCATTCGAATGGGCAAGACGCGGCACATCCTTTGCACCTGCCGTGCCACGCCCCGAAAGCGAGGGGTTCTCCATGAAAAAGCGGTGACAGCTGAAAAGTTCCTGCCCCTCGGGCGCGGGCGGGCGGATGAACTTGCCGTCCGGGCGCAGAACCCAGCTCTGCGCCTCGTCGGCAAGGTTTGCGGCCATGATCTGGCTGACGATCTGGCTTTTGACCGTGTCATTGAGGGCTTCGACCAGGGTTTCCACCCGACGGTTCAGGTTCCGACCCATCCAGTCGGCCGAGGAGATGAACACCCGCGCCTTCTTCGACGGAAGCCCCTGCCCGTTTCCGAAACACACGATGCGGCTGTGCTCCAGGAACCGGCCGACGATGGACTTGACGCGGATATTCTCGCTCAGGCCCTTCACGCCGGGGCGCAGGCCGCAGATGCCGCGGATGATCAGGTTGATCTTCACCCCCGCCTGGCTTGCAGCATAAAGCGCATCGATCACCTCGGGTTCGATCAGCGCGTTCATCTTTGCCCAGATCTCGGCTGGCCGGCCGGCGCGGGCATAGGTGGCCTCGGCCGCGATCATCTCTAGCAGGCGCGGCTTGAGCGTCAGGGGCGAAATCGCCAGATTCTCCAGCCCGTCGGGCTGGGCATAGCCGGACAGGTAGTTGAAGACCTTCGTGGCGTCACGCCCCAGCGCCGGATCGCAGGTGAACAATGACAGATCGGTATAGATCCGCGCCGTGATCGGATGGTAGTTGCCGGTGCCGTAATGGGTATAGGTCACCAGGGCATCGCCTTCGCGCCGCACGACGGTGCTGATCTTGGCGTGGGTCTTGTAGTGGATGAAGCCATAGACCACATGCGCGCCCGAGCGTTCAAGGCGGCGCGACTGGCGGATGTTCGCGGCCTCGTCGAACCGCGCCTTGAGCTCGACCAGCGCCGTCACCGACTTTCCCGTCTCGGCGGCTTCACACAGCGCCGCCACGATGGGACTGTCGCGCGAGGTCCGGTAAAGCGTCTGCTTGATCGCCAGCACATTCGGATCGCGCGCGGCCTGTTCCAGGAACCGCACCACCATGTCGAAGGTCTCGTAGGGGTGGTGCAGCAGCATGTCCTTCTGGCGGATCGCGGCGAACATGTCGCCTTCGTGGTCCTGCACCCTTTCGGGAACGCGGGGCGAGAAGGCAGGCCATTGCAGATCGCGCCGGCTGTCCAGCACCAGTTCCTTGACATCGGCCATGCCGATCAGGCCGCGCACTTCGATCACCTCGTCGCCGGCTACGTCAAGTTCGTCCATGATCAGCGCGCGCAACGCGGCTGGGGCCTTGGCCGAAATCTTCATGCGGATCACTTCGCCGCGCCGGCGCCGCTTCAGCGCAACCTCGAACTCCCGCACCAGATCCTCGGCTTCTTCCTCGACCTCAAGATCACTGTCGCGCAAGACGCGGAAGGCGCAGTGGCCTTGGGCGACATAGCCGGGGAACAACAGCCCCAGATGCAGCATCAGCAGGTCTTCCAGCGGGAAGAAACGAGCCTCGCCGCTGCGGGCGGGCAGGGCGATGAACCGGTCGATCTGCTGGGGAATGGGGAGCAATGCCTGAAGCGGGCGCTGATCGCCAAGCCGCTCCAGTTGCAGGGCAAGGCAGAAGCCGGTGTTCGGGATGAAGGGGAAGGGATGCGCCGGATCGATTGCCAGGGGCGAAAGCACCGGAAACACCTTGTTGCGGAAATGGTATTCGAGAAACTTCTCGTCCCGCCGCGTCAGCCGCGACCGGGTGACAAGCGTGATCCGCTCTTTTTCCATCGCCTTCTTCAGCTTGTTCCAGACCGCCTGCTGGGCAGTCATCAGCCGACGCGCATCGTCGTTGATCAGCACAAGCTGTTCGGCGGGCGTCAGCCCGTCATCGGCCGTGGTGGTGTTGCCCGCGCGCGCCAGTTCGCGCAGCCCCGCAACCCGCACGGTATAGAATTCGTCCAGGTTGGCGGCCGAGATCGACAGGAAGCGCACCCGTTCCAGCAGGGGGACACGGGGATTGCGGGCCTCATCCAGAACGCGCCAGTTGAAGGCGAGCCATGACAATTCCCGGTTGAAGAAGCGGCGCGGCCCCCGAAGCTCTGCCTCGGGCAGTACGACGGCTTCGGGAAAAGGGCTCTTGAGGAAATCGGACTGGGTCATGCGGCCCTTATCAAGGCTGGATGTGACGGCTGGATGACAGTTATGGCCCCTCGAAGGCGGCACTGTCCAGCAACTCGGCGGCGAGTGCGCGCGAAACCGGGCGACCCTGGGCAAGGGCGTGCCGGTCCAGCCGGTCGACGATGTCACGCGCGGCGCTGAACGACCGCTCGATGCGCGCGACGAGCCACGGGATCAGGCTGGGCGGAACCGTGATCTGTCGGTCTGCGAACAGCTTGACCAGCACCGCCGACAGCAGCGCATCATCGGGTGCGGTCAGAGTGGCGACAGCGGTGGCCTGGAGGCGACTTGCAAGATCGGGCAGGCCAAGCGGCCAGCGGTTGGGGGCGCTTTGCGCCGTCAGCAGCAACAGGCCGGCCTGGGCCAGCACCATGTTGTGCAGGTGAAACAGCGTGACCTCGGCGGCGTGGTCACCGGCAATCAGATGCGCATCCTCGATCACGATCCGGCCCCAGATGGCAAGTGCATCTGCCGAGGTGTCGGCCAGATCCTCGGCGTGCAGGATCATGGCGCCGGTTTCAGAGGCCCAGATATTCGCGAGATGCGTCTTGCCCGCACCTTCCGGCCCCACGAGCACCAGCTTGCCCTGCGGCCAGTTCCCCCAGTCCCCCACTGTCGCGACGGCAAGGGCATTGGCCGGCGAGATGAAGAAATCGGCACGGCCCAAGGCCTCGCGAACCGGCAGGCTCAGGGCAAGCTGGGCCATGGGCGTCAGCCCTTCGGGTCGGTATAGATCGCGGTCTGATCGGGATCCGCAAGGACGATCGGCGGCGCGTCGCCGCGATAAAGCGCGCTTTCGCGGTACTGCGCAGCGGCGAAGCGCACCAGCACCCCCAGTGCCGCGGCGATCGGCACGGCAACCAGCATGCCCACAAATCCGAACAGCGACCCAAATACAGAAAGCGCCACCAGAAGCCAGACCGGATGCAGCCCGACAAAGCCCCCCACCAGCTTGGGCACAAGGATATTGCCCTCGAGGATCTGGCCGATCACGAAGATGAGGATCACCGCGCCGATCCACAGCGGCTCGCCCCAGAAGGTGAACAGGGCCAGACCGATCGATATGGTGCCGCCAAGGATCGCGCCGATATAGGGGATGAAGGACACAGCCCCCGTCAGCACCCCGACCACAAGCCCGAACGGCAGGCCCACGGCAACAAGCGACATTGAGTAATAGACCGCAAGAATGCTGATGACGGCGGCCTCGCCCCGTACGAAGCCTGACAGCACGACGTCGATTTCGCGGGCCAGATGGCGGATCGTGGGGGCGTGGTCACGTGGCAGAAGAGTGTCGATGCGCGCAACCAGCTTGTCCCAGTCAAGCAACAGGTAAAAGCTCACCACCGGCACGATGACCATGAACACCAGCGCGCTGACGACGTTGCGCACGGAACTGAGCAGCGTGTTCAGCAACTCGCCGCCGCGCGCGCGGATCATCTCGCCCAGGTTGTTGAGCGTATCCCGCAGGACGCTGTCCTCATCCACGAGATCCGGGAAGCGGGAGGACAGGAAATTGAGAAACTGCGAAAAGATCTCGGGCGCGGTGTTGATCAGCTGCGTGCCCTGCTGGATCAGGATCGGCACAAGAAGCAACAGAAGCGCCACGAATGCCAGTGCGGCCATCATCGTGATCAGGATCACGGCCCACATCCGCGAAAGCCCCAGCCGTTCAAGGCGGTCGGCGATTGGATCAAGAAGATAGGCCACGGCAGCGGCCACCACGAAAGGCAGCAGCACATGTCCCATGGCCCAGAGCATCACGAACAGCACGGCGGCCGCGATTCCCCAATACCTGAGCTGTGTCTTGACCGGCAGGCCCATGCTGATCCCCTTGTTCCCGCTGCCCCGTTTTCGCCGATGCCCCCCGGCCGCGCAAGCCGCAAACACGACGCTCTCTTGTCTGGTTCAAGCGTTTCGCATAGGTGAAGGGCAGTGATGCCCCAGCGAAAAGTTCCGCCATGCGCCTGACCCGCTATTTCCTGCCCGTGCTCAAAGAGAATCCTTCCGAGGCGCAGATCGTCAGCCATCGGCTGATGCTGCGGGCGGGCATGATCCGTCAGCAGGCGGCGGGCATCTATTCCTGGTTGCCGCTGGGCTTCCGGGTGCTGCGTCGCATCGAACAGATCGTGCATGAAGAACAGGTGCGCGCGGGCCATATCCCGATGTTGATGCCCACGCTTCAACCGGCCGATCTGTGGCGCGAATCCGGCCGGTATGACGACTATGGCGAGGAAATGCTGCGCATCCGTGACCGCCACAAGCGTGACCTGCTTTACGGCCCCACCAACGAGGAGATGATCACCGACATCTTCCGCGCGCATGTGGGCAGCTACAAGGACCTGCCGCTGACGCTTTACCACATCCAGTGGAAATTCCGGGACGAGATCCGCCCCCGCTTTGGCGTAATGCGGGGCCGGGAGTTCCTGATGAAGGACGGCTACAACTTCGACATCGACCAGGATGCGGCGATCCACGCCTATAACCGCCACATGGTCAGCTATCTGCGGACCTATGAACGGATGGGCCTGACCGCAATTCCGATGCGTGCCGCCTCGGGGCCGATCGGCGGCGACAACACGCATGAATTCCTGGTTCTGGCCGAAACCGGCGAATCCGAGGTTTTCTACGACAGCGCGATCCTTGATCTGAAGCTCGGAAACCGCGTGGTCGATTTCGACAGCCGCGAGGAATGCGAGGCGATCGTCCGCGAATGGACGGCACCCTATGCCCGCACCGACGAAACCCATGACGAGGCACTGTTCAATGCCGTTCCCGAAGCGCGTCGCAAGACCTCGCGCGGGATCGAGGTGGGCCAGATCTTCTATTTCGGCACCAAGTATTCCGACCCCATGAAGGCCGTGGTGGTGAACGACAAGGGCGAGCGGGTGCCGGTGCATATGGGCAGCCACGGGATCGGAGTGTCGCGCCTGCTTGGAGCCATCATCGAGGCCAGCCATGACGACCGCGGCATCATCTGGCCCGAGGGCGTGACGCCCTTCCCGGTGGGCATCGTCAATCTCAAGCAGGGTGACATCGCCACGGATGGCGCCTGCGAGGCGCTTTACAACACACTCCGCGCCAAGGGGCTCGAGCCGCTTTATGACGATCGCGATGAACGTGCGGGCGCCAAATTCGCGACGATGGACCTGATCGGCCTGCCCTGGCGCATCACGGTAGGCCCCCGCGGCCTGGCCTCGGGCCTGGTGGAATTGACCAGCCGCCGCACCGGCCAAAGCGAAGAGATGACGCCCGAAGCTGCCGTGTCGCGGCTTGTGCAGATCTACGAAAACCACTGAGCGGCATGACCGGTCGCACCCCCCCCTTCGCCGGCTTTGAATGGATGATCGCCTGGCGCTATCTGCGTGCCCGCCGGGCCGAAGGTGGCGTCAGCGTGATGACCTGGATCAGCCTGATCGGCATTGCGCTGGCGGTTTTCGCGCTGATTGCCACGCTGGCGGTGCGATCAGGGTTCCGGACCGAGTTCGTGGACACGATCCTTGGGGCGAATGCCCATGTCACGCTTTACGCCACGACGCCGATCGGCGAGACCGGGCAGACGACACGGCTGATCGCGAATTACGAAGAACGCGCCGCCGCCGTGACCGCGGTGCCGGGCGTCACGCGGGTGGCGCCGATGGTGCGCGGACAGGTCATGGTGGCGCATGAGGGGCGCAATGCCGGCGCCGAGGTCATGGGCCTTGCCGCAGCCGATCTTGCCACGATCCCGCGTATCGCCGACCCGGCGACCGGGCAGGGCGACATGGCGCGGTTCGATGAAGGCATTGCCATCGGGTCGGGGATCGCGCGCGAACTCGGGATCGCGGTGGGCGACCGGATCCGTCTGATCTCGCCCGACGGGGTGCGAACGGCCTTTGGCACCAGCCCGCGGGTGAATGCCTATGAGGTGGTCTATATCTTCAGCGCCGGGCGCTATGACATAGACCGCACCCGCATCTACATGCCGCTTGCGCCCGCGCAGGAATATTTCAACCGCGAAGGCTATGTCGACGAGCTGGAGATCATGGTCGAGACGCCCGAGGCCGTCGATCAGATGATCCCCGCGCTCATGCAGGCCGGGGGCGAAGGGGCCTATTTCTGGACATGGCGCGACAGCGCCGGCGGCTTCCTGCGCGCGCTGGAGGTCGAGGACAACGTGATGTTCGTTATCCTCTCGATCCTCGTGCTGATCGCTGCCATGAACATCGTTTCGGGGCTGATCATGCTGGTCAAGAACAAGGGGCGTGACATCGGCATCCTTCGCACCATGGGGCTGACCGAGGGGTCTGTGCTGCGGGTGTTCTTCATCTGCGGGGCCTCGGTGGGGATTCTCGGCACACTTCTGGGGGTGATCCTCGGCTGCCTTTTTGCGATCTATATCGAGCCGATTTTCGGCTTCGTGAACTATGCCATGGGCGGTGGCGTCTGGGATCCGGCGATCCGCGGCATCTATGCCTTGCCGGCCGAATTGCGGGCCGAGGATGTGCTGCGCGCGGTTGCGCTGTCACTGGGTCTGTCGTTCATCGTCACGATCTTCCCCGCCCGCCGCGCCGCACGGATGAACCCGGTCGAGGCGCTGCGCTATGAGTGAGGCCGTGCTGGACCTTCAGGGCATCGAAAAAACCTATAACCGCGGGCGGGCGGGAGAAGTTCAGGTGCTGCGGGGCATCGACCTGACCATCGCGCGCGGCGAGGTGGTGGCACTGGTGGCGCCGTCGGGTGCGGGCAAATCCACCCTTCTGCATATCGCGGGGTTGCTTGACACTGCCGACAGCGGACGCGTCGCCATCGGCGGTGTCGAGACCGGCACATTGTCGGATGCCCGCCGCACCGAACTGCGGCGGCGCGAGGTGGGGTTCATCTACCAGTTCCACCACCTGCTGCCGGAATTCACCGCGCTGGAAAACATCGTGTTGCCGCAGCTTGCCAATGGCATCCGCCGCAAGGCTGCCGAGGCGCGGGCGCGCGACCTGCTGTCGCGCGTCGGCGTCGCGCATCGTGCCGACCACCGTCCTGCGGCCCTGTCGGGCGGCGAACAACAGCGCGTCGCCTTCTGCCGGGCGCTGGCGAATGCGCCGAAACTTCTGCTCGCGGACGAGCCGACGGGCAACCTTGATCCCGAAACCTCGGATCAGGTTTTTGCGGCGCTTATGGAGCTGGTGCGCGACACCGGGCTTTCGGCCCTGATCGCGACGCATAATCTTGCGCTCGCTGCCCGGATGGACCGCACCGTGCGGCTGGATGCGGGGCGGGTGGCGCCGCTCTGACGCTTTGCTTGAACCTGAACGCCGGGGATGGTCTATTGCGCCCCCGGAACCCCTGTTCGAACCTGACTGAATCGAGAGCCGATGCCCGCTGACGACCTTCTTGGCCCGCAGGCCGACCAGACATATGACGCCTCGTCCATCGAAGTGCTGGAGGGGCTGGAACCTGTCCGCAAGCGCCCCGGCATGTATATCGGTGGCACCGACGAACGTGCGCTGCATCATCTGGTGGCCGAGATCCTTGACAACTCGATGGACGAGGCCGTGGCAGGCCACGCGAACCGGATCGAGGTTGAACTGCACGCCGATTATTCGGTCACGATCCGGGACAATGGCCGTGGCATTCCGATCGACCCGCACCCGAAGTTTCCGGGCAAGTCTGCGCTTGAAGTGATCCTCTGCACGCTGCATGCCGGCGGCAAGTTTTCAGGCAAGGCCTATCAGACTTCGGGCGGTCTGCACGGCGTGGGGGCCTCGGTCGTGAACGCGCTGTCGGATGTGATGCGCGTCGAGGTTGCCCGTAACCGCGAGCTGTTTGCACAGGAGTTCTCCCGCGGCGTTCCGCAGGGCCCGGTGCAGAAGGTCGGTCCCGCCCCGAACCGGCGCGGAACCAGCGTCACCTTCCATGCCGACGAACAGATCTTCGGCCATCACCGTTTCAAGCCCGCGCGGCTTCTGAAGATGGTGCGCTCCAAGGCCTATCTGTTTTCCGGGGTCGAGATCCGCTGGAAATCGGCCATCGATGACGGTGAAACTCCGACCGAGGCCACGTTTCACTTTCCCGGCGGGCTTGCCGATTATCTGAACGAGCAGTTGCAGGGCAACGCGGCCTATGCCGACACGCCCTTTGCCGGCAAGGTCCAGTTTCAGGAAAAATTCGGCGTGCCGGGATCGGTCGAATGGGCGATCAACTGGACCCCGGCGCAGGATGGCTTCATCCAGTCCTATTGCAACACCGTGCCCACGCCCGAGGGCGGGACACATGAACAGGGCTTCTGGGCCGCGATCCTCAAGGGCATCCGCGCCTATGGCGAACTGGTGAGCAACCGCAAGGCGGCGCAGATCACCCGCGACGACATGGTGGTGGGCGGCTGTGCGCTGGTGTCCTGCTTCATCCGCGAGCCGGAGTTCGTTGGCCAGACCAAGGACCGGCTCGCCACGACCGAGGCCGCGCGCCTGGTCGAAGGCGCGGTGCGGGACCATTTCGACAACTGGCTTGCGGGAAATACCAAAGCGGCCGGCGCAATCCTTGACTACCTTGTGCTGCGGGCCGAGGAGCGGCTGCGCCGGCGTGCCGAAAAGGAAACGCAGCGCAAGACCGCGACGAAGAAGCTGCGCCTGCCCGGCAAGCTGGTGGATTGTTCCGCAACGGGTCGCGAGGGGACCGAGCTGTTCATCGTGGAAGGGGACAGCGCCGGCGGCAGCGCCAAGATGGCGCGCGAACGCAAGACGCAGGCCCTGCTGCCGCTGCGGGGCAAGATCCTGAACGTGCTGGGCGCGGCCAGCTCCAAGCTGGGCCAGAACAGCGAGATCAACGATCTCTGCCAGGCGCTGGGCGTGGGGCTGGGCACGAAGTTCAACATCGACGACCTGCGCTACGAAAAGGTCATCATCATGACCGACGCCGATGTGGACGGGGCCCATATTGCCGCGCTGTTGATGACCTTCTTCTA
Organism: Halodurantibacterium daqingense; assembly: GCF_042666235.1. NCBI lineage: Bacteria > Pseudomonadati > Pseudomonadota > Alphaproteobacteria > Rhodobacterales > Paracoccaceae > Halodurantibacterium > Halodurantibacterium daqingense. Next base: position 165,075 of record NZ_JBHTFQ010000007.1, read on the forward strand.
CACCTACATGCGCCCGATGATCGACAAGGGGCATCTTTACCTTGCCTGTCCGCCGCTGTTCCGTCTGACCCAGGGCGCGCATCGCGTCTATGCGCTGGACGAGGTGGAGAAGAACATCCACCTTGCCAAGGGTCTTGGCGGACGCGGCAAGATCGACGTGAGCCGCTTCAAGGGGCTGGGCGAGATGGACGCCAAGGATCTGCGCGAAACCACGATGAACCCGGCGACGCGCAAGCTGATCCGCGTCAGCATCGACGAGGACGAGCCCGGCGAAACCGGCGATCTGGTCGAGCGCCTGATGGGCAAGCGCCCCGAGATGCGGTTCCAGTACATCCAGGAAAACGCCCGTTTCGTCGAGGAACTGGACGTCTGACGTTGACACCGGGGCAGGGCGGTATATAAGCCCCCGGTCCGGGGATTCCCCCGGTTTGGTGTTGGTGGCCCCCGCAAGGGGATGCCTGTCGGCCGAAGGCACATGCCGGGTGCAAAGGACAACGCCCTTCACATGAACGAAGGAGATCAGCCGTGACGAAACGCACGTCTGCCAAGTACAAGATCGACCGCCGCATGGGCGAAAACATCTGGGGCCGCGCCAAGTCCCCGGTGAACAAGCGTGAATACGGTCCCGGCCAGCACGGCCAGCGCCGCAAGAACAAGCTGTCCGACTTCGGCACGCAGCTGCGCGCCAAGCAGAAGCTCAAGGGCTACTATGGCGACCTGACCGAGAAGCAGTTCCGCCGCATCTATGCGGAAGCCGAGCGGATCAAGGGCGACACCGGTGAAAACCTGATCGGCCTTCTGGAGCGTCGTCTGGATGCGGTCGTGTTCCGCGCCAAGTTCGTGCCGACCATCTGGGCCGCACGTCAGTTCGTGAACCACGGTCACGTGACCGTGAACGGCAAGCGCGTCAACATCGGTTCCTACCGCGTCAAGGAAGGCGATGTGATCGCTGTTCGTGACCGGTCCCGGCAGCTCGCGATCGTGCTGGAAGCCGTTGCGCTGACCGAGCGTGACGTTCCGGACTACATCGAGGCCGATCATTCGAAAATGACGGCGACCTTCGTTCGCACCCCGAAACTGGGTGATGTGCCCTATGCGGTGCAGATGGAACCGAACCTCGTGGTCGAATACTACGCGAAGAACTGATCTTCGCGACATCCGTCCGGAAGGCCCGCCACTGGCGGGCCTTTTCCATTCGGCCGGTCGCAGATGTTGCTGGCAAAGCGTCTTCCGGCCCGCTAGAACCGGCGCGAAGTCTTGGGAGTAGCGCCATGAGTGACATGATCCGTCCGCAGCCGGGCATTCTGGACATCGACCTGTATGTCGGTGGCCAGTCGCATGTGGAGGGTGTGGCCGAAGTCGTGAAACTGTCTTCGAACGAGAACCCGTTCGGGCCCAGTACCAAGGCCGTCGAGGCATTCCGCCGCACCGCACATACGTTGCATCGCTATCCCAATACCGACCACGCCAGCCTGCGCCGCGCCATCGGCGAGGTGCACGGGCTGGACCCGGACCGCATCATCTGCGGCGTCGGCTCGGACGAGCTGATCACCTTCCTTTGTCAGGCCTATGCCGGGCCCGGCGACGAGGTGCTGTTCACCGAACACGGCTTTCTGATGTATCGCATCTCGGCGCTTGCCGCAGGGGCAAAGCCGGTCGAGGTGGCGGAATGCGATCGTGTTGCCGATGTCGACGCGCTTCTTGCCGGCTGCACGGACCGCACGCGGCTGGTCTTCATTGCCAATCCCAACAATCCGACCGGAACGATGCTGGGCGGGAACGAGATTGCGCGGCTGGCCGATGGGCTTCCGCCCCAGGCAATACTGGTTCTGGACGGGGCCTATGCCGAATATGTCGAAGGGTTCGACGGCGGCGCCTCGCTTGTCGGGAGCCGCAGCAATGTCTTCATGACGCGGACCTTCTCCAAGATCTACGGTCTTGGCGGACTCCGGATCGGCTGGGGCTACGGGCCGCGCCACATCATTGACGTGCTGAACCGCGTGCGGGGCCCGTTCAACCTGTCCACCACGCAGCTTGAGGTGGCCGAAGCGGCAGTGCGCGATCAGGATCACGTCGCAAAATGCCGGGCAGAGAACGCGCGCCTGCGCGTCTGGCTGGCCGAGGCGCTGGCCGAACACGGCGTGTCCTGCGACACATCGCTTGCGAATTTCGTGCTGGCGCGGTTCCACGACGCCGACGAGGCGTCGGCCTGTGATGATTTTCTCAAGTCGCAGGGGATCATCGTGCGCCGGGTGGCTGGCTACAAGCTGCCGGATTGCCTTCGGATCACCGTCGGCGACGAGGCATCCTGCCGCCGCGTTGCCCATTGCATAGGCCAGTTCAAGGGCGCGCGCTGATGCCGCAGATCTATGACCGTGTGGCCTTGATCGGGCTGGGGCTGATCGCGTCCTCGATGGCCCATGCCATGCGGGCTGCGGGCCTGGCGGGTGAAATCGTCGGCCATGCGCGCACCGAAGAAACCCGCCGCACGGCGCTCGAAATCGGTCTATGCGACCAGGTTTACGAAACTGCGGCCGAGGCTGTTCGGGGGGCCGACCTTGTAGTTCTGTGCGTGCCCGTCGGTGCAATGGGCGAGGTAGCGCGGGACATCGCCCCCTTCCTCGAGCCGGGGGCGACACTGACCGATGTCGGATCGGTCAAGCAGGCGGTGATCGAGGCGGTGGCGCCGCATGTGCCCGTGGGCGTTCACTTCGTTCCCGGACATCCATTGGCCGGGACCGAGCATTCGGGGCCGCGCGCAGGCTTCGCCACCTTGTTCCAGAACCGCTGGTGCCTGCTTGTTCCGGTGGATGGCACGCCGCCCGAACCGGTGGCCCGCCTGCGCCGCCTGTGGGAAGGGATGGGCGCCAATGTCGATGAGATGGATGCGGCACATCATGATCTGGTTCTGGCCGTCACCAGCCATACGCCGCACCTGATTGCTTACACAATGGTCGGTGTGGCAGATGATCTGCGGCGCGTCACCGACAGCGAAGTCATCAAGTATTCCGCTGCGGGCTTCCGGGATTTCACCCGGATTGCCGCGTCTGATCCGACCATGTGGCGCGACGTGTTCCTGACCAACAAGGATGCGACGCTGGAAATCCTCGGCCGGTTCACCGAGGAGCTGTTTGCCCTGCAGCGCGCGATCCGTCGCGGGGATGGTGACCACCTGCATGCGTATTTTACCAGGACACGTGCAATCAGACGCGGTATCATCGATGCGGGTCAGGATACTGACGCGCCGGATTTTGGCCGCACGAAGGTTCATCGATGAAGCATGCGCTGGTTCTGACGATCTTGCTGCTGACGGTTTCCCTCCAGGCAGCGCAGGCAGAGCCTCCGTCCACATCCCCCCGGCCGCTGAAGCGCGCGGGCGCAGAGACTGCTGCCCCTGTGGCGACGGTCAATCCCGCGGCGGCCGCAACCATCGCGGTTGCGGCAGTGGCAAGTCGGCCGCGTCTGCGCCCTGCCGCGGCGGCCGAGGCCTTGGCTGCGCCTCTGGCCGCGCCTCTGGCGACGCCGGTTGCGGCCATCGCGGCGGGGCCCGGCCTTGCGCTGTCGCCACGGCCGGTGCGCCGTCCCGCGAATGGCAGACCCGCCAGCAGCACCGAGCTTTATCAGATCGTTTCGGCTGCCGTGCGAACGCAGCCTGTGCCAGAGGCCATCATCGGCCGCCAGGGCAGCGGGCTCTGCGGGGTTCCCGGCATCGAAGGGCAGAGCATTGCGCCGATCAATTCTAACGTGCGGGGCTGTGGCGTTGCGGAACCGGTTCGCATCACATCCGTTGACGGGGTGCGGCTGTCACAGGCTGCGATCATGGATTGCCCAACTGCCCGTGCGCTGAACACCTGGGTGCAGCGCGGGGTGAAGCCCGCGGTCGGGCGAACGGGCGGTGGTGTGGTGCAGTTGCAGGTGGCGGGCCACTACGTCTGTCGTTCGCAGAACAATCGCCGGGGCGCGCCGATATCGGAACACGGGCGTGGCAAGGCGATCGACATATCGGGCCTTCGTCTGGCCAATGGCGAAACCGTCAGCATCCTGCGGGGCTGGAAGGATCAGCGCTACAGCAGCATGCTGCGGCAGATGCACCGGGCTGGCTGCGGGATTTTTGGCACGACGCTTGGTCCAGGTTCAGATGGCCACCACGAAGATCACCTGCACTACGATACCGCAAGCCACCGTAACGGCGCCTATTGCCGCTGAGCATCAGAAACGCGGTGCGGGTCCGATGGGCAGCGGTCCAAGGCTCATCATGCCGCGGTTGAATGCCAGAGGCACCGACAGCGCATCAGGCGTACCCGAGAGTTGCGCCAGCATCCCAAGGGCGTTTTCCCAGGTCGGCGCGACCTCGGGCCGGATCAGTCCCAGTTCGACTGCCTGTGTCAGGAATACCTGCCATTCCGTGGCCCGCAGGTCGATCCTGCCGGTCAGGGTCCCGTCGCCTGCAACCTCAAGCCGGCCTTCACCACGTAGCTCTCCGTCGCCGCTGCGCAGGGTCAGGTTGGTCAGCACGATCTCTTGCGGGCGGTTGGCGGGATCCAGCGCGACGGTCCCGTCCAGCACCAGGGCGCCGGTGTCGGGAAGAAGATCCGATCCGATCTCGGCAGCATTGAACGCAAATTCGTAGCTGTTGCGCCGTGCGGCCATGGAGCGCAGCGATAGCTGGGCCTCCGCAAGGCCAAGCGCCCAGTCGCGGGCCACGACCTGCAGCGCTTCGGCAACCAGCGTCGCGCGATCAAGCCTGCTGCCCATGCCGGCAAAGACGGCACTCGCCTGCATTCTTGCGCTGCTGAGCGCGAGTGTCTCGGCCCCCAGAACGACTTCCTGTTCATTCGGCCAGGTGATGATGACGTGGTTCGGGCGGTAGCTGAGGGCAAAGACCTGGATGAAGGGGGCGCGCCAGCCCAGCTGGCTGTGCAGATCGATGATCTCGGGCGCAGTCACCGTCAGGTCGAACCGGTTGGGGAAGCCGGCAACGGCAACGCCCTCATGTGTGGCCCTCTGGCCCCGGTCGGACGCCTGGGCAAACCATGCCACCGCTTCATCCTCAAGCCGCGAGGCGCCGTAAAACCAGTATCCACCCCAGACCAGCGCCAGAACGGCAAAAATCGGCAGAATGAAACGCATCGCGGCCCCTTTTCTGTCACACGCGGCTTGTGTTTATAGTGCGCCACCTGCAAGGACCAGTCACATGAGCAAGAGCGTCGGGGATGAAATGTGGGTTTTCGGCTATGGCTCGCTGATCTGGAATCCGGGCTTTGTCTGGGTTGAACGTCGCCTTGCGCGGGTCGAAGGCTTTCGCCGCTCGTTCTGCATGCGATCGATTCACCATCGTGGCACGCCCGAGATGCCCGGCCTTGTCCTCGCGCTTGATCCGGCCGAAGGCACGGCCTGCGAGGGCGTGGCCTTCGCCGTGGCGCCTGCTGCGGCCGATGTCACCCTGTCCTACCTGCGCGAGCGCGAGCTGATCTCGTCGGCCTATCTGGAGCAACATTTGCCGGTGGCACTTGACGACGGGCGCCTTGTTGAGGCGGTGACCTATGTGGTTGATCCGGGTCACGTTCAGTACTGCGGCGGCCTTGGTCTGGAGGAACAGGCGCAGATCATCGCCCGTGCCCGAGGGGGGCGGGGGCCGAACAGCGAGTATCTTCGGAACACCACTTGCCATCTTGAGGAACTGGGCATCGCCGACGCCGAACTGCGTTGGCTCTCGCAGCGGGTGAACTGCCTCTTGAACGGGCATCAGCCAGAGGCCTGAGCGGCGGCAACGATTTGGCGGTTGGCAGGCAGGACGGCCCGCCCTATTGTCGGGCCAAGATAACAGGGGTCAGGATCGTCCAGATGGACAAGCCCATAAAAAAGGCCGAGCCGTTCTTTTCGCAGCCCGTCCGTCAGATCGTCATGATGTTGATCGTCGTGGCGTTGACCGTTATCGGCGGTTACCTCGCGCTGCCCAGGGTCGCCTCGGTGTTTCTGGCGAATGTCTGGCTGAACGGGTTCATCTTCTTCGTTTTCCTGTTGGGGGTCCTGACCTGTTTCTGGCAGGTCACGATGCTGATCTTTGCCGTGGGCTGGATCGAGGGCTTTGCCGCTGAACGCCCCGGCCATCAGTTCACGCAGGCGCCCAGTCTGCTCGCGCCGCTGGCGGCGCTGCTGCGGTCGCGGGGCGCGCGACATCAGCTTTCGGCAAGTTCCTCGCGTTCGATCCTCGACAGCGTCGCGACCCGGATCGATGAAGAACGCGATATCACGCGCTACATCGTCAACCTGCTGATCTTCCTCGGCCTTCTCGGCACATTCTACGGGCTTGCCACCACGGTTCCCGCGGTGGTGGAAACCATCCGGTCCTTATCGCCGGGTTCGGACGAGGGCGGGCTTGCGGTCTTCGACCGGTTGATGAGCGGCCTTGAATCGCAGCTTGGCGGTATGGGAACGGCATTTTCCTCGTCGCTTCTGGGGCTGGCGGGCTCGCTTGTCGTGGGCCTGCTGGAGCTGTTCGCCGGCCACGGCCAGAATCGTTTCTACCGCGAGCTTGAAGAATGGCTGTCGTCGATCACGCGTCTCAGCCTCGCAGGCAGCGATGGTGAGGGGGTGGATCAGGCGGCCCTTGCGGGCGTGATCGACCATATGGCCGAGCAGATGGAGATCCTTCAGACCATTCACTCCCAATCCCATGCCGAACGCGCGCAGCTGGACGAACGGCTGGTCGGCCTGGCGACGGCGCTGGACCGGCTGACCCAGCGGATGGAGGCCGAAGCTGGCACGACATCGGCGATCGAGCGCATGATCGAGGGGCAGGAGAGGCTGATCGCGGCACTGCAGGGTGGTGCGGCGGGTGACGGGCTGGATGCCGAGGCGCGGATGCGCCTGCGCTCGATCGATGTGCAGTTGCTGCGGATCTTCGAGGAGATGGCCGCCGGCCGACAGGAAACCGTTGCTGACCTGCGCAGCGATATCTCGGTGCTTACCAAGTCGGTGCGTCAGCTGTCGCGAACCACCGCACGGTTCGCGGCCGGGCCGGACGGAGGCTGAGAATGGCGCTGATGCGGCGCAGCGGCCAGAGGTTCGCCGGCTCGATCTGGCCGGGCTTCGTCGATGCCATGACCGCGCTGCTTCTGGTGCTGATGTTCGTGCTGTCGATCTTCATGATCGTGCAGTTCGTCCTGCGGGAAACAATCACCAATCAGGGAAGCGAGCTGGATTCGCTGTCGCTTCAGCTTGCCGGCCTGGCAGATGCCCTGGGGATGGAGCGCCAGGAGGCCGAGCGCCTGCGCGGCGTGATCAGCGAAAGCGAGGCGCGTGTGACCGCCTTCGAAGCGCAGGTGGCAGCACTTCTGGCGGAACGGGATGCGGCGCTGGATGAACAGACGGCGCTTCGCACCTTGCTCGCCCAGACGCGGGATGAGCTGGACGCAGAGGCCGAAGCGGCGCGGCTGGCGGCTGCGCAACGCGAGGCGATCGAAGCCATGCTGGCCGAGATGCGCGACCGCGCCGAAGGGCTGGAAGAGCAGTTGTCCGAGCAGGAAGCTGCGCGGCTTGCGGAATCGGCCGCCGCTGCGGCGCTGCGGACCCGCCTTGAAAACGCCGAGGCGGAACTGACCGCCATGACGCTTGCCCTGGAGCAGCAGCGCCGCGAGGCCGAGGAGACGCTGACGCTTCTGGCGGCCGCACAGGCGGCGCGGCGCGATGCGGAACAGCTCGCCGAACGTCAGCTGTCCGAGGCCGAGCGTCAGGCGGCGCTGCTTGCCATTGCAAATGAGACACTTGCGGCCGAACAGGCACAGTCGACCGAAAGCCAGCGTCGGCTTGCCGTCCTGAACGAACAGATCGTGGCGCTTCGGGCGCAGCTTTCGGGACTGCAGGGGTTGCTGGATGCGGCAGCCGAGCGCGACACGGCTGCGCAGGTGCAGATCGAGTCCCTGGGCAGCCAGTTGAACACGGCTCTGGCTCAGGTTGCTGTCGAACAGCGCCGCCGGGCCGAGCTGGAAGAGGCGGAGCGTCGGCGGCTGGAAGAAGAGGCGCGGCAGCTTGAGCGCTTTCGTTCGGACTTCTTCGGCAAGCTGCGAGACGTGCTGGATGGGCGGGAAGGCGTGCGCGTCGTCGGAGATCGCTTTGTCTTTTCGTCGGAGGTTCTTTTCGAGCTGGGCTCTGCGAATATGGCCGCCGAGGGCAGGGCACAGATCGCCCGCGTTGTGGATATCCTGACCGAGATCGCCGATGACATTCCGCCCGAGATCGACTGGATCATCCGCGTTGATGGCCATACCGACAACCTGCCGCTTTCGGGGATCGGTGAGTTCCGGGATAACTGGGAACTGAGCCAGGCGCGCGCCCTGTCGGTCGTGCGCTACATGACCGAGGCGCTTGGCTTTCCACCTGAACGGCTCGCCGCCACGGGATTTGGTGAGTACCGACCCGTGAACCCTGGAAATACGCCAGACGCCCGCGCGCAGAACCGCCGGATCGAGCTCAAGTTGACCGAACGCTGACCGGGCGCTGCCTTGGCCCTCTCAGGGCAAGGCGGCGGAAACGGAAAGGCGCGCGAGGGGGGAGGCGGCTTTGTGCCGAAGCAAGAGCGGCGAAAACGCCTTCGAGCGGCGCGCGATGCTGAAGCCCGTTTGTCGGAAGTTCAAGGCAACCGTCGTGTGGAAGGCCTTGCCGTTCAGTCGGTCTCGAGGGCGGCCGGTCGCGCCCAAGAAAAGAACCCGCGCGGGGCGCGCGGGTTCTTCCGGATCATGGCATGATTGTCATTCGGCCGTCAGAAGCGGCGGTTTGTTCCCGGTGAGACGGGGCTTGTGCGCGTCGATCTGCAGGTCGATCGCTCCGTCCTTCAGCCCGACGCGGACCAGACCGCCCTTGGCCAGCCGCCCAAACAGCAGCTCTTCCGCCAGGGGTTTCTTGATGTGTTCCTGGATCACCCGGCCCAGCGGCCGCGCGCCCATCTTGTCATCATAACCCTTCTCGGCAAGCCATTCGGCGGCATCCGGGGAAAGCTCGATATGGACACCGCGATCCATGAGTTGGGCCTCCAGTTGCAGCACGAACTTTTCGACCACCTGCAGGATGACCTCTTTCGGCAGCGGGCCGAAGCTGATCACTGCATCCAGCCGGTTGCGGAACTCGGGCGTGAAGGTTCGCTCGATCGCGGCGGTATCCTCGCCCGTGCGACGTTCGCGTCCAAAGCCGATCGCGGATTTGGCCAGTTCCGCGGCGCCTGCGTTCGACGTCATGATCAGGATCACGTTACGGAAATCGACTTGCCGGCCATTGTGGTCGGTCAGCTTGCCGTGGTCCATTACTTGCAGCAGGATGTTGTAGACATCCGGATGGGCCTTCTCGATTTCGTCCAGCAGCAGCACGCAATGCGGGTGCTGGTCGACGCCATCAGTCAGCATGCCGCCCTGGTCAAAGCCGACATAGCCCGGAGGTGCGCCGATCAGCCGGCTGACCGCATGTTTCTCCATGTATTCCGACATGTCGAAGCGCAGCAATTCGACGCCGAGCGTGTTGGCAAGCTGCTTGGCGACCTCGGTCTTGCCGACGCCGGTCGGACCCGCGAACAGGTAGTTGCCAATGGGCTTTTCCGGTTCGCGCAGGCCCGCACGGGCCAGCTTGATTGCGGACGACAAAGCCTCGATCGCGGCATCCTGACCGAACACCACCCGCTTGAGCGACTTTTCGAGATCGCGCAGCACCTCGGCATCATCCTTCGAGACGTTCTTGGGCGGGATGCGGGCGATCTTGGCCACCACTGCCTCGATCTCCTTCGGCCCAATTGTCTTCCGGCGCCTGGATTCGGCCACAAGATGCTGGGCTGCACCGGCTTCATCGATCACGTCGATCGCCTTGTCGGGCAGCTTGCGGTCATGGATATAGCGCGCGGCAAGTTCGACGGCCGTGCGGATCGCATCGTTGGTATAGCGGATGTCGTGATGCGTTTCGAAGTAGGGCTTGATGCCCATGAGAATCTTGACCGCGTCTTCCACTGACGGCTCGTTCACGTCGATTTTCTGGAAGCGACGCGACAGCGCGCGATCCTTCTCGAAATGCTGGCGGAACTCCTTGTAGGTGGTGGAGCCCATGCAGCGCAGCTTGCCGCCCTGCAGCGCAGGCTTCAGCAGGTTGGAGGCATCCATGGCCCCGCCCGAGGTGGCGCCGGCCCCGATCACGGTGTGGATCTCGTCGATGAACAGGATCGCATCGGGATGATCCTCCATCTCCTTCATCACCGCCTTCAGCCGCTCCTCGAAATCACCGCGATAGCGGGTTCCGGCCAGAAGCGCGCCCATATCGAGCGAGTAGATGGTGGATTTCGACAGCACCTCGGGCGTGTCGCCCTTGACGATCTTCCAGGCGAGGCCTTCGGCAATCGCGGTCTTGCCCACCCCCGGGTCGCCCACCAGAAGCGGGTTGTTCTTGCGCCGGCGGCACAGGACCTGGATGCAGCGTTCCACCTCCTGATCGCGCCCGATCAGCGGATCGACCTCGCCCTTCCGAGCCTTGGCGTTCAGGTCGATGCAGTATTTCGACAGCGCGGATTCCTTGCCGGCCTCGGCACTGCTGGCGTTCTGGGCGACCTGTTCGGCCTCTTCCGCGCCGGTCACGGGACGGGTTTCGCCAAAGCTCGGATCCTTGGCGACACCATGGGCGATGAAGTTCACCGCGTCATAGCGCGTCATGTCCTGTTCCTGCAGGAAATAGGCGGCGTTCGACTCCCGCTCGGCGAAGATCGCGACCAGAACGTTCGCGCCCGTCACCTCGGTCCGGCCCGAGCTTTGCACATGGATGGCCGCGCGCTGGATCACGCGCTGGAAGGCGGCCGTCGGAACCGCTTCCGAACCCTCGATATCGGTGACGAGGGTCGAAAGGTCGTCGTCAATGAAATCTCCGAGGGTCTTGCGAAGCTCATCCAGATCCACGCCGCAGGCGCGCATCACCTTGGCTGCGTCAGGCTCGTCGATCAGAGACAGGAGCAGGTGTTCGAGTGTCGCAAGCTCGTGCCGGCGCGCGTTGGCCAGTGCCAGTGCGCCATGGATCGCCTGCTCAAGAGTGTTCGAGAACGATGGCACGATGAGTGCTCCTTTCCTAAGGGTCGGAGGCGGCAGCGCCTGTCTCCAACCGTGACCCCTTACCGTTAAAGTTCGGTTTTATCCGCCCGCCTTCAAGTTATATTTTGCCCGGCGTCACAGGATTTCATTCAGCTGCGTCAAATGTGATCGAAATCCCGTCGGTTCGTCCTGCGTCACGGTCGGAAAGGCCCGGAGGGCGGGCTCAGAACCTGTCCTTGCGAGACCGGATCTCGGTGAAAACTGCATCGTCTGATGCATGCGTCATGCCAAGAGCAGCCTTGACGGATGGCTGATCGGCCCTGAGGAACGGGTTGGTGGCAATCTCGTCGGACAGGAGCGTGGGCACGGTGGCCCGTCCTTGCGCACGCGCTGCCTCCACCGCGTCGCACCGAGAGATAAGCGCTTGATTGTCGGGTTCAATGGTGCGGGCGAACTTTGCGTTCGACAAAGTGTATTCATGTCCGGAACAGACCAGCGTTTCAGGGGGCAGGGCGGACAGCTTGCGCAGACTTGCCCACATCTGCGGCCCCGTGCCCTCGAACAGCCGGCCGCAGCCGAACGCCATCAGACTGTCTGCTGTAAAGACGACCCGCGACCGGGGGAAGTGGAAGGCGATGTGGCCGTTCGTATGTCCGGAGACATCGATCACCCGTCCCTCTTCGGCCCCTACGCGCACGATGTCCCCTTCCGAAAGGGCATGATCGAGGCGGGGCAGGCGGTGGGCATCCGCTGCAGCGCCGAGAACGCGGGCGCCCGTGGCAGCGCGCAGTTCCTCGACGCCGCCGATGTGATCGGGGTGGTGGTGGGTGACGAGGATGTCGGTCAGCCTCCAGCCGCGAAGGGTCAGGACCTCGCGGATCGGCCCCGCCTCGGGCACATCAATGACCGCCGTGTCGCCCGTAGCCGGATCATGGGCGAGATAGGCATAGTTGTCCTGCAAGCAGGGGATGGTCACAACCTCAAGGGGCATGGTCTTTCCCTTCGTGTTTTGTATGCTGCTGTCAGTCTTGACGATGGCAGGGCCGGGGGCAATGCACCTTGACGTGCTCGATCTGCGAAATTTCTATTACCGCACGGGTCTTGGCCGTGCGGCGCAGAAGGCTGTCCGCGACCAGGTTGTCGCGCTGTGGCCGGTTCAGAAGGGGCAGACCGTCGCGGGCTTCGGTTTCGCCGTTCCCCTGTTGCGCCCGTATCTGGCCGAGTCCCGTCGCGTGATCGGCCTGATGCCGGGTCCGCAGGGGGTGATGGCCTGGCCGGCGGGAATGCCCAATGTTTCGGTCCTGTGCGAGGAAGCGGCCTGGCCGGTGGCGACGGGCACGATCGATCGGTTGATCATAATGCACGGGCTGGAAACATCGGAACAACCGACGCGCTTGCTTGAGGAATGCTGGCGCGCCCTTGGGCCGGGGGGCAAGGCCATGTTCATCGTGCCCAACCGGTCGGGGCTGTGGTCGCGGCGGGAAGGCACGCCCTTTGGATTCGGGCGGCCCTATACGCTTGGCCAGCTGGAAACCCAGTTGCGCCGCCACTCCTTCGTGCCCGAACGCACGCTCGCCGCGTTGTTTCTGCCGCCTTCGCACCAGCGCTTCTGGCTGCGCACGGCGCAGATGTGGGAAAGCATCGGCCAGCGCCTGCCAACCCGCATTGCCGGGGGGGTGCTGATGGTCGAGGCATCGAAACAGGTTTATGCGCCCACGCGCCCCGGTCTCAAGGCGGCGATCGGGCGCCCGTTACGGGTGCTGGACGGACTGCCCCAGCCCGGCGCGCAGCCGGCGTGAATCACCTGTTCATGCTGCACCGCGGCGCCAAGGGCCGCGTCGTTTTCTGGATGGTCCGGGGCTGGTAGCGGTAAACGTGAAGAATTAGGTGTCCAAATGGTGAATTTGATCTGACCTCCGCAGTTGCGAGGGGTGCGGTCCTCTGCTACACCCACGCCGAATTCGGGTGGATGCCGTCGCATCCTCTATTGGCAGCCTTGTGCCGGCAGATGCCGGGGCGGGCGTAAGACATCGAAAGGGTGGACGTGTCCGAACCAGCTTCGATCTCCTTCGGCATTGCAGCACGCTATGCCACGGCCCTGTTTGAGTTGGCCAAAGAAGAAAACCAGATTGCCGCGCTGGAAAGCGATGTCGAAGGACTGGCCTCGGCCCTCGCCGACAGCGCCGATCTGCGCGAGCTGATCATCTCGCCGGTCTATTCGCGTGAAGACCAGGCCCGTGCCATCGCTGCTGTCGGGCAGGCGATGGGCCTTTCGGGCCTGACGCGCAACACCCTGGCGCTGATGGCCTCCAAGCGGCGGCTGTTCGTGCTGCGGCAGTTTGTCGCGGCCCTGCGCGAACGTATCGCCGCGGAAAAAGGCGAAGTGACGGCCGAGGTCGCAAGCGCCAAGGCGCTGACCAAGGCGCAATCGGACAAGCTTTCCAAGTCCCTGTCGGCCACCTTCGGCAAGCAGGTCAAACTCCACACCACCGTTGATGAAAGCCTCATTGGCGGTCTCGTTGTCAAAGTGGGCTCGAAGATGATCGACACCTCGATCCGCTCCAAGCTCGCAGCCCTCCAGAATGTCATGAAAGAGGTCGGATAAATGGGTATCCAAGCAGCTGAGATCTCTGCGATCCTCAAGGAGCAGATCAAGAACTTCGGTCAGGAAGCCGAAGTCGCCGAAGTGGGCCGCGTGCTCTCGGTCGGTGACGGGATCGCCCGTGTCCACGGCCTCGACAACGTCCAGGCCGGCGAGATGGTCGAGTTCCCCGGTGGTATCCGCGGCATGGCGCTGAACCTCGAAGTCGACAATGTCGGTATCGTGATCTTCGGTGACGACCGGACCATCAAGGAAGGTGACGTCGTCAAGCGGACCAAATCGATCGTGGACGTCCCGGCCGGCGACGCCCTGCTGGGCCGCGTCGTCGATGCGCTTGGCAACCCGATCGACGGCAAGGGCCCGATCGCGGCAACCGAACGTCGCGTGGCCGACGTCAAGGCTCCCGGGATCATTCCGCGGAAATCGGTGCACGAGCCGATGGCGACCGGCCTCAAGTCGGTTGACGCGATGATCCCCGTGGGCCGTGGCCAGCGCGAACTGATCATCGGCGACCGTCAGACCGGCAAGTCGGCGATCGCGATGGACACCATCCTGAACCAGAAGTCCTATAACGAGGCTGCTGGCGACGACGAGTACAAGAAGCTCTATTGTGTCTATGTCGCCATCGGTCAGAAGCGTTCGACCGTTGCGCAGCTGGTGAAGAAGCTCGAGGAAACCGGTGCGATCGAATATACGATCGTCGTAGCTGCGACCGCTTCGGACCCGGCGCCGATGCAGTTCCTTGCCCCCTATGCCGCGACCGCCATGGCGGAATACTTCCGCGACAACGGCCGCCATGCGCTGATCATCTATGATGACCTGTCGAAACAGGCTGTCGCCTACCGTCAGATGTCGCTGCTGCTGCGCCGTCCGCCGGGGCGTGAAGCTTACCCGGGCGATGTGTTCTACCTCCATTCCCGCCTGCTGGAGCGTTCGGCCAAGCTGAACGAGGATTTTGGCGCAGGATCGCTTACCGCGCTGCCGATCATCGAGACCCAGGCAGGTGACGTGTCGGCCTACATCCCGACCAACGTGATCTCGATCACCGACGGCCAGATCTTCCTGGAAACCGAACTGTTCTATCAGGGCATCCGCCCGGCCGTGAACACCGGTCTGTCGGTGTCGCGCGTGGGGTCTTCGGCCCAGACGGATGCGATGAAGTCGGTCGCCGGCCCGGTGAAGCTGGAACTGGCGCAGTATCGCGAAATGGCGGCCTTCGCCCAGTTCGGTTCGGACCTCGACGCCTCGACCCAGCGCCTGCTGAACCGCGGCGCGCGTCTGACGGAACTGATGAAGCAGCCGCAGTATTCGCCGCTCACCAACGCCGAGATCGTCTGCGTGATCTATGCGGGGACCAAGGGCTATCTTGATGCCGTGCCGGTCAAGGATGTCGGCCGGTTCGAGCAGGCGCTTCTGAACCACCTGCGCAACAACCACCGCGCCCTGCTGGACGACATCACCTTCAACGATCGCAAGGTGAAGGGCGAACTGGAAGACAAGATCAAGGCGGCGCTCGACGAGTTCGCGAAAGACTTCGCCTGAGGGCGGGACAAGAGGACAAGGTAGATGCCTAGCCTTAAGGACCTGAAAAACCGTATCGGAAGCGTGAAGAACACGCGGAAGATCACGAAGGCGATGCAGATGGTCGCGGCAGCCAAGTTGCGCCGCGCCCAGGATTCTGCCGAAGCGGCCCGGCCCTATGCCGAGCGGCTGAACGCGGTCATGGCCGGGCTGTCTGCCTCGGTCGGCAACTCGGACGGCGCGCCCCGGCTTCTGACGGGAACGGGCGCGGACCAGGTGCACCTGCTGGTGGTGATGACGGCCGAGCGTGGCCTCGCCGGGGCTTTCAACTCGTCAATCGCGCGGCTTGCGCGGTTGCGTGTGCAAGAGCTTCTGGCGCAGGGCAAGCAGGTCAAGATCCTGACCGTCGGCAAGAAGGGGCGCGAGATCCTCAAGCGGGACTTCGCGAACCTGTTCGTCGGCCATGTCGATCTCTCGGAGGTCAAGCGCATCGGTTATGTCAATGCGCATGAAATCGCACAGGACGTTCTGGCGCGGTTCGAGGCTGGCGAATTCGACGTCGCGACGATCTTCTACAACCGTTTCCAGTCGGTGATCAGCCAGATTCCGACGGCGCAGCAGATCATTCCGGCGCAGTTCGAGGCGGCGGAAGGCCAGGCGGCGTCGGCGCTTTACGACTATGAGCCGGGTGAAGAGGCCATTCTTGCCGACCTTCTGCCCCGTGGGGTTGCGACGCAGATCTTCACGGCGCTGCTCGAGAACGCGGCCTCGGAGCAGGGCGCACGGATGAGCGCGATGGACAACGCGACGCGCAACGCGGGCGACATGATCGACCGGCTGACCATCGAGTATAACCGCTCGCGTCAGGCCGCGATCACCAAAGAGCTTATCGAAATCATTTCGGGCGCCGAGGCGCTCTGACGAACCGGAGAAACGACATGGCAACAGCAGCTCAAGGCAAGGTGACGCAGGTCATCGGCGCCGTCGTCGATGTGCAGTTCGAGAACAGCCTCCCGGCGATTCTGAACGCGCTCGAAACCGAAAACAACGGCAAGCGGCTTGTTCTCGAAGTCGCTCAGCATCTGGGCGAAAACACTGTTCGCACCATCGCGATGGATTCGACCGAAGGTCTGGTCCGCGGCGCGAAAGTGACCGATCTGGGCGAGCCCATCTCGGTTCCGGTAGGCGATGCCACGCTGGGCCGGATTCTCAACGTGATCGGCGAGCCCATCGACGAGAAGGGCCCCGTGGCCGCGATCGAGACCCGCGCCATCCACCAGACGGCCCCCGATTTCGCCGCGCAGTCGACCGAGTCCGAGATCCTGGTCACCGGGATCAAGGTGATCGACCTGCTCGCGCCCTATTCGAAGGGCGGCAAGATCGGCCTCTTTGGCGGTGCCGGCGTGGGCAAGACCGTTCTCATCATGGAACTCATCAACAACATCGCCAAGGTGCACTCGGGCTACTCCGTGTTCGCGGGCGTGGGTGAGCGGACCCGTGAGGGCAACGACCTTTACCACGAGATGATCGAGTCGGGCGTTATCAACGTCGACAATCTGGGCGAATCCAAAGTGGCCCTTGTCTACGGCCAGATGAACGAGCCTCCGGGCGCACGTGCCCGCGTGGCGCTGACCGGCCTGACGCTGGCCGAGCAGTTCCGTGACCAGTCGGGAACGGACGTTCTGTTCTTCGTGGACAACATCTTCCGCTTTACCCAGGCGGGTTCGGAAGTGTCGGCGCTTCTGGGTCGTATCCCTTCGGCCGTGGGCTACCAGCCGACGCTGGCCACCGATATGGGCGCGCTGCAGGAACGTATCACCTCGACGAAGTCGGGCTCGATCACCTCGGTGCAGGCGATCTACGTGCCGGCCGATGACCTTACCGACCCGGCGCCTGCGACCTCGTTCGCCCACCTCGACGCCACGACGGTTCTGTCGCGCGCGATCTCCGAGCTTGGCATCTACCCGGCGGTGGACCCGCTCGACTCCAACAGCCGGATCCTTGACCCGGTCATCGTGGGCGAAGAGCACTATCAGGTGGCGCGCGACGTGCAGGGTATCCTTCAGCGTTACAAGTCGCTGCAGGACATCATCGCCATCCTCGGCATGGACGAACTGTCGGAAGAGGACAAGCTGACCGTGTCGCGTGCGCGGAAGATCCAGCGCTTCCTGTCGCAGCCGTTCGACGTGGCAAAGGTCTTCACCGGTGCCGACGGCATTCAGGTGCCGCTGGAAAAGACCATCGCGTCGTTCAAGGCAGTCGTGGCTGGTGAATACGACCACCTGCCCGAAGCGGCCTTCTACATGGTCGGTGACATCGACGACGTGATCGCCAAGGCAGAGCGTCTCGCCGCAGCAGCGGCCTAAGGGGGCATCATGGCCAAGACCATGCAGTTTGACCTCGTTTCCCCTGAACGGCGGCTGACCTCCGTTCAGGCGATCGAGGTGCAGATCCCCGCGGCCGAAGGCTACATGACCGCGATGCCGGATCATTCGCCCACCATCACGACGCTCCGTCCGGGTGTGCTGCGCGTGCGCAGCAACGAAGGCACGGTCGAATTTGCCGTGACGGGCGGCTTTGCCGAGATCACGCCCGAAGGGACCTCGGTTCTTGCCGAGCGTGCCCTGCCGGTTGCCGAGGTCACCGCCGAAGTCATGGACGGGTTCATTGCGGAAGCGCAGGCCGCAGCCGATCGCGCCGCACCCGAGGCCCGCGCCGAGGCCGAGCTTCTGGTGTCGGATTACCGCGCCCTGCGGGTTGCCGTCGGCGTTTGACGAGCGGAACCAGCCAAAGCGCGGCCCCGGGTTCATCCCGGGGCCGTTGTCATTCCTGAAGGCCCGTCTGGAGCGGGCAGAGGCCAAGAGACGGCATGAAACGTTTTAGCACGAACCGCGTCGGCGTGGATCAGGGCTCGCTGATGATGTTCTCGCATTATGACAGCGGGGGAGTCATGTGGACGGCAAAGGGCGCACGGGAGGTGCGGCGCATCATCACCTTTGCCGAGCCGTTCCTTGCTCCGCCTGCCGTCCATGTGGGCATGACGCTGTGGGATATCGACCAGTCGACCAACCCGCGGGCCGATCTGACGGCCGACAAGGTCAGCGAATCCGGATTCGAGCTTGTATTCCGCACCTGGGCCGATACCCGCATTGCGCGGATCCGGGCGGATTGGATGGCAATCGGCGCGCTGCGCGATGATGACATGTGGGACGTGGACTGAGAGCACGTTCCGGGATGCCCCGCAGCCGTGGCCGCGGGGCGCCCTTCTTCTAGCGGGAATACATCCCCTCATAGATCGGCCAGAGCGTATCGGTCTCGAAAAGCGACGAGACGGAGGTGCCGCTCCAGATGTTCAGAATCGCCTGGGCGAACATTGGTGCCGTCGGCACGATACGGATGTTTGGCGCGGCCTTCACGGCCTCGGTGGGTTCGATGGAGTCGGTGATGACGAGGCTTTTCATCACCGATTTGGTAATTCGCTCCACCGCCGGCCCCGACAGCACCCCGTGGGTGATATAGGAATGAACCTCGGTGGCGCCATTCTCGATCAACACCTCGGCCGCCTTGCACAGGGTGCCGGCCGTGTCGCAGATGTCGTCCACGATGATGCAGGTCTTGCCCTTGACGTCACCGATCACGGTCATTTCCGCAACCTCGCCGGGCTTTTCGCGGCGCTTGTCAACGATGGCCAGCGCGCAGCCGATCCGCTTGGCGAGTTCCCGCGCCCGCGCCACGCCCCCGACATCGGGTGAGACGATGGTGACATCCTGCAGGCGGCCGCGGAAGTTGTGTTCCACGTCGAGCGCGAAGACCGGTGCGGCATAAAGATTGTCCACCGGGATGTCGAAGAAACCCTGGATCTGCGTCGCGTGCAGATCAAGGGTCAGCACGCGCTCGATCCCCGCTTCGGTCAGAAGGTTGGCAACCAGCTTGGCGGAAATCGGCGTGCGGGCCTTGGTGCGGCGGTCCTGGCGGGCATAGCCGAAATATGGAATGACCGCGGTGATCCTGGCTGCCGAAGACCGGCGCAGCGCATCGGCGATGATCAGCAGCTCCATCAGGTTGTCATTCGCGGGGTTCGACGTCGGCTGGATGATGAACATGTCCTCGCCGCGCACGTTCTCATAGACCTCGACGAAGATTTCCTGGTCGTTGAACCGTTCGACGCGGGCATCCACCAGGCTGACCGACATGCCGCGATGCATCGACATCCTGCGGGCGATGGCATTGGCAAGCGTCCGGTTGGCATTGCCGGCAATCAGCTTGGGTTCGTTCATGGCGGGCATGGGAGGGTCCTTGGCAGCAGCTTGTAAGGGATTCGCGACGTTGACACCGCTTATCACCCGACTACGCTCTTGCAAACCTCGGCGGGCAAGGAGCGGCCTTCATGGCGCATATCGACTACTATCTCACCACCCTCTCTCCCTACGTCTATCTGGCCGGAACCCGGCTGGAGGAGATTGCGGCCAGGCATGGGGCGACGATCCGTTTCATTCCGCTGGATGCCGGCGCGCTTTTCGCGCGAACGGGCGGCACGGCCCTCGCTGACCGCCACGAAAGCCGGAAGGAATACCGCCTGCAAGAGCTGCGTCGTCAGTCGCGCAAGGCGGGGCTGCCGCTTGAGCTGCGGCCACCCTTCTGGCCCACCAATGGCGCACCCTCGAACTATGCTGTCATTGCGGCGCAGGCCGCGGGCGAGGGCGACGTGGGCGCGCTGGTGCATGGTTTCGGGCGTGCCTGCTGGGCCGAGGGCCGCGATATTGCCGAGGACGGCGTGATCCGCGATGTGCTGGTTCAGGCAGGCTTTGATCCGGGTGTGGCCGATCGCGGCCTGCTGATGGCGGCCGACACCTACGCGTCGAATCTTGAGGCTGCGGTGACCGCAGGTGTGTTCGGTGTGCCGTTCTACGTGGTAGGCGAGGAACGTTTCTGGGGTCAAGATCGCCTGGACGATCTTGACGCCCACCTGTCGGAGCAGCTTTAGCCCGCGATCAGATCGAGAAAGTGGTCGACATCCGCATCTGTCGTGGACCAGCTGCAGACCAGCCGCGCGGCGATTGGCGTTGTTGCGTCGCCTTCAAGCGACTGGTTGCCGGGCCAGAGGTAATAGGCGGCCCCCGCCGCTTCGGCGCGGCGGTGCCCTTCCCGTGGCCAGGCGGCAAAGACCGCATTGGCCTCGGTCGGATGGACAAGCCGCGCCCCTGGCACCCGGAGAATGCCCTCAGACAACCGTTGCGCGGCCGCGTTGGCCTGACGGGCAAGGCGCAGCCACAGATCGTCGGTCAGATAGGCGTCCATCTGGGCCGACAGGTAGCGGTGCTTGGAAAACAGGTGTCCGCCTCGCTTGCGGCGCAGCTCAAACTCCCAGGCTTTTGCAGGGTCGAATATCACAACCGCTTCGACACCCATCAGGCCGTTCTTCGTCCCGCCGAAGGACAGGACGTCGATTCCTGCCTTCCAGGTCATTTCGGCCGGGGTGCAGCCGGCGCTGGCGATGGCATTGGCAAAGCGCGCGCCATCCATGTGGCTGGGCAGGCCATGGGCCTTGGCGATTGTGGTCAGGCGCGCGACGTCGGCCGGACGATAGATGGTGCCGTTTTCGGTGGCGTTGGTCAGGCTCAGCATGCCCTTCTGCATGTTGTGCACGCCGGCGCGGGCGGTGAAGTCGATCGCGGTTTCAAGCCCCTCGGGCGTCATGCGAGCGTGTTCGCCATCAATCAGCACCAGCTTGCCACCACCGATGAAGAACTCGGGCGCACCGCATTCGTCTTCCTCGATATGTGCGTTCCGATGGCAGTAGACGCTGCCCCAGGGCGGGGTGAAGATGGCAAGCGACAGCGAATTTGCCGCTGTGCCGGTGGCGACCAGATAAACCGCGGCTTCGGGCGCCTCGAACAGATCGCGGATCCGGGCGCGGACCCGCTCCATGATCGCATCGTTTCCGTAGGGCATCGCATAGCCCTCGTTCGCATGGCCGAGGGCGGCAAGCACCTCCGGTGCCACGGGCGAGCTGTTGTCAGAGGCAAAGAACATCAGGGCTCCTCATCGATGATATAATCTTCCCATTCGTCCTCCGAGATTTCGAACTCGGGCACGGTCATGCCGCGCACGGAAGCGCCGGCGTCGTGGACCGAGTCCGGATCGCCGGTCAGAAGGGGATGCCAGTCGGGCAGGGGGCGGCCTTCGTGAAGAAGCCGATAGGCGCAGGTGCGGGGCATCCAGTAGGCGATATCGGCAATGTTCTTCGGGCTGAGCACCACGCATTCGGGAACGAACTGCTTGCGGTTTTCGTATTGGGCGCAGCGGCAGGTGGCGTCATCCAGAAGTCGGCAGCCGATGCGAGTAAAGGCGACCTCTCCGGTATCGGGATCTTCCAGCTTGTTCAGACAGCATTTGCCGCAGCCGTCACAGAGCGCCTCCCATTCGGGCGGCGTCAGCTTGTTCAGCGCATGGCGTTCCCAGAAACGGGGGCGGAGGCGGCTCTGGCTCATGCGCGCGACAGTGGCTGGGTTTCTTGGCAAAGGAAAGGTCCCGCGGCGTCACGCCCGCGCGAGGATGTCGCGCGCGCGCACGCAATCGGCATCCATCTGCGCGATCAGCGCCGGCAGCCCGTCAAAGGTCATTTCCGGGCGCAGGAACTCCACCAGCGCGACCGAAAGGTGTTCTCCATAAAGATCACCATCAAAGTCGAACAGGAAGGTTTCGAGGTTGGGAAGGTTCTGGCCGAACATCGGTCGGACCCCCATCGACGCCGCGCCGCCATAGCTACCCCGGTGCGGCCCGGTCAGCACATCGACATGGACGGCATAGACGCCGAAACGGGGCGGGTGCAGCCCCGCGATCGACATGTTCGCCGTGGGATAGCCCAGTTCGCGGCCGCGCTTGTGGCCATGCACCACCTCGCCTTCGATCCGGTGCCAGTGGCCCAGCATCGCGCGGGCCTCGCGGGTATGGCCCAGGCTCAGCGCGTCACGGATCGCGGTCGACGAGATCGACCTGCCTTCGGTCTCCAGAAGCTCGGCAATGGTCAGTCCAAAGCCGAAGGCGGCGCCGAAAGTGCGCAGATCCTCGGTCGTGCCCCGACGGCCCTTGCCGAAGCAGAAATCCGCCCCCACTGTCACATGCGCGGCGCCGATCCCCTCGGCCAGCACCTGCTGTGCGAATTCCCGCGCCGAGAGCGCAGCCAGCGCCGCGTTGAAAGGGAGTTCGTAGAGGACGCTGACCCCCAGCTTCGCCAGGCGGTTGGCGCGTGCCTCGGCGTTCATCAGGCGGAACGGAGGCGCGTCGGGGGCAAAGAACTCACGCGGGTGGGGCTCGAAGGTCAGAACGCCCAGCGGAGCATCGGCACCCCGGCGTGCAAGATTCAGAACCGACTGATGCCCCCGGTGCACCCCGTCGAAATTGCCGATGGCAATGCTCGCGCCGCGATCCTGCGGTCCAAGACCGGCCCAGTGCCTGATGATCCGCATCGTCCCCCTGGGCGGGGAACCCGCCGCTTTGCAGTCCGTGTCACTCGTGATCCGGATACGGGCAGAGCTGCCGCATCCCTCTGAACGCTGGTATCGCCTACGGCCGGGCGGGTTTCAAGGGCAAGGCCGCTGCGTAAGCATCCTGCCGCGAGGCGATGCGTCAGCCAGCCAGAGGGTCTCGCGCTGAATGCCCGCAGCATCCGCGGCGCCGTGACCGCAGGGGCCCGGTCCGCGTCT
The DNA here is from genome assembly GCF_042666235.1 of Halodurantibacterium daqingense. Lineage (NCBI taxonomy): Bacteria > Pseudomonadati > Pseudomonadota > Alphaproteobacteria > Rhodobacterales > Paracoccaceae > Halodurantibacterium > Halodurantibacterium daqingense. Next base: position 187,955 of record NZ_JBHTFQ010000007.1, read on the forward strand.
GCGCTAATCCGTCCGGCTCTGCCGAAAAGGGCTAGCGCAGACGGCCGATTACAGCCGAGGGCGAAAGCTGCCGTTCCTGCAGCCAGGGTAGCAGCAAGGCTTCTTGCGGATGTTCGGGGTCCTCGCCCAGTTCGTTCGCAGCCAGACCGCCGGTGATGAAAAGGGTGTCGATCCCTTCGCTGACGCCGCCCTGCACATCGGTGAAGATTCCGTCTCCGACGGCAAGGATGCGGCGGTCGTCGATGACCTTGTCCATCGCCGTCAGGCGTCGCCGCGCCAGATCATAGATCGGCGGATGGGGTTTGCCGAAATAGAGGCTCTGCCCGCCCATCTCGGTGTAAAGCTCGGCCAGCGCGCCGGCGCAGAAGATCCGGTCCTCGCCCAGATCGACGACGATATCGGGGTTGGCGCACAGAAGCTTCATGCCGGCATATTTTGCGCGCAGAAGCGTCCCGCGGTATTCTTCCGGTGTTTCCGACATCTCGTCAAAGAGGCCGGTGCAGACGATGCCTTCGGCTTCCTCCAGCGGCACACGTTCGACACTGCCGAGGGCGCGCAGATCGTCCGGAATCTCGGTGAAGAACGGCTCGTCCTTGGGGGGGCCAAGGTGCCAGACCTTGCGACCGACTGCACCCATGATCATGCCCGCTTGCGCGGCATCGCCCGAGGTGACGATCGCGTCCCAGGCGTCGCGGGGGATGCCCAGCCTGTCGAAGGTGGCGGAAACTGCAGGCCCCGGGCGCGGTGCGTTGGTCATCAGGATCACGCTGCCACCCTTGCTGCGAAAGGCCTGCAATGCGGCGATTGCAGCCGGATAGGCCTGCTGGCCATTATGCACGCAGCCCCAGAGGTCGCAAAAAAGCGCGTCATACTGTTCCGAAATGTCGCTCAGCGACTGGATGATCCGCGTCATGATCTGCCCCTGGATTGGCTTGCCGGGGATGTAGACCTGATCCCCGTGGAAAAGAAAAGGGGCGCCGGCGCCCCTTTCATGTGGCGACGGATGCCTTACAGCGCCAGGGCCGGGATGATCTGCTTCTTCCGGCTCATGATGCCCGGCAGGACGACCGTATCGCTGACGACCGTGGCGCCGAAGCTCTTTTCGGCAACGCTTTTCACCAGGTCATTCGGCACCAGCAGCGTTGCCTCCTCGCGCAGGATATCGACGACGAACAGCAGAACCTGATCGGCGCCGTCCTCGGCCGCGACCAGGGGCATTGTGGCCATCAGGCTGTCCTTGCGGTCCAGAATGAGTTTCGGTGCTGTGGTTTCCAGAACCGAAACCCGGAACTGCTTGCCCGCAACTTCATATTCCTTGGAATCCATCCGCAGAAGCTCCGCATCGGAAAAGGCGGACACGTCGGATTTCGCCTCGAACAGCTCTGCAGCATAGGACGGGATGTCGATGCCCAGCTGTGCGGCGAGCTGAAGTGCCACGTCACGGTCGTGGTCGGTCGTGGTCGGGCTGCGGAATTCGAGCGTATCGGACAGGATGCAGGACAGCATGGCACCCCGGATCGCCGGCGGCATCTTGTCGGTGTCGTCGCCCATCAGGTCATGCATGATGGTTGCGGTGCAGGCGAGCGGCCGGACGGTGATGTTGATCGGCGTCCGGGTCTTCAGCCCGCCCTGAAGGAGGTGGTGATCGATGATCTCGAGCACCTTCGCCTCGTTGATCGAAGGGGGAAGTTCGGCGAGGTTGTTGGTGTCAACGATGACGCAGCTGTCCTCGGCGGTGACATCGGCGATGATCTCGGGTTTCTCGAGGCCCCAGCGCTTCAGGACAAAGGCTGCCTCGGTGTTCGGCTCACCCAGAAGCACCGCCTTGGCAGGGGTGCCCTTCACTTCGGACAGGTACCACGCCCAGATGATGGGCGATCCGGTCGAATCGGTATCGGGGGCCTTGTGGCCGAAAACTTTGATCATGGAAGGGTTCATCCGGTTAGGGTCATCACGTGGGCCTTATAGGACGGTGCCAGTGCCTTGTCACCAGCCCCCGACCGTTCGGGCAGATGCCACGGATTTTCATCCTCCCCGTTGACAGGGCCGCGACGATTGCCTAGCTACGGGTCGTTAGCACTCACCATGTACGAGTGCTAACGGGATTATAACCTGGAACCTTTAGGGAGCGTTCTCAGATGGCATTCAAACCGTTGCACGACCGTGTTCTGGTTCGCCGCGTTGAAGGCGACGAAAAAACCAAGGGCGGTCTGATCATCCCCGACACCGCCAAGGAAAAGCCGGCCGAGGGCGAGGTGGTCGCGGTTGGCGAAGGCGCGCGCAAGGATTCGGGCGAGCTGATCGCACCGGCCGTGAAGGCCGGCGATCGCGTGCTGTTCGGCAAGTGGTCGGGCACCGAGGTCACGATCGATGGCCAGGAACTGCTGATCATGAAAGAAAGCGACATCCTCGGCATCATCGCCTGAGCCGTCGCATATCCGTAATTCAGACAACCAGGAGCAAGCACAATGGCTGCTAAGGACGTCAAGTTCGATACCGATGCCCGCGACCGCATGCTGCGCGGCGTCAACATCCTCGCCGATGCCGTGAAAGTGACGCTGGGCCCCAAGGGCCGCAACGTCGTGATCGAGAAATCCTTCGGCGCTCCGCGCATCACCAAGGACGGTGTGTCGGTTGCCAAGGAAATCGAGCTTTCCGACAAGTTCGAGAACATGGGCGCGCAGATGGTGAAAGAAGTCGCCTCGCGCACCAATGACGAGGCCGGCGACGGCACCACCACCGCGACCGTTCTGGCGCAGGCGATTGTCAAGGGCGGTCTCAAGGCAGTTGCCGCCGGCATGAACCCGATGGACCTGAAGCGCGGCATCGATCTGGCCACCGCCAAGGTCGTCGAAGCGATCAAGGCTGCGTCGCGCCCCGTGAGCGACAGTGCCGAAGTTGCGCAGGTTGGCACCATCTCGGCCAACGGCGAAGCTGAAATCGGCCGTCAGATCGCCGATGCGATGCAGAAGGTCGGCAACGAGGGTGTCATCACCGTCGAAGAGAACAAGGGCCTGGAGACCGAGACCGAGGTCGTCGAAGGCATGCAGTTCGACCGCGGCTATCTCTCGCCCTACTTCGTCACCAACCCCGACAAGATGGTGGCCGAGCTTGAGGACGCGCTGATCCTGCTGCACGAGAAGAAACTCTCGTCGCTGCAGCCGATGGTTCCGCTGCTCGAAGCCGTTATCCAGTCGCAGAAGCCGCTGCTGATCATCGCTGAAGACGTCGAAGGCGAAGCGCTGGCGACCCTCGTGGTCAACAAGCTGCGTGGCGGCCTGAAGATCGCTGCCGTGAAGGCTCCGGGCTTCGGCGATCGCCGCAAGGCCATGCTGCAGGACATCGCGATCCTGACCGGCGGCCAGGTGATTTCGGACGATCTCGGCATGAAGCTGGAAAACGTTACCATCGACATGCTGGGTCGCGCCAAGAAAGTGTCGATCACCAAGGACGCGACCACCGTTGTTGACGGTGCCGGCGACAAGGCGGAAATCGCAGCCCGTGTGGCCCAGATCCGCACGCAGATCGAGGAAACCACCTCGGACTACGACCGCGAAAAGCTGCAAGAGCGCGTCGCGAAGCTCGCCGGTGGCGTTGCTGTCATCCGCGTGGGCGGCATGACCGAAGTCGAAGTGAAAGAGCGCAAGGACCGCGTCGATGACGCCCTGAACGCGACTCGCGCAGCTGTGCAGGAAGGTATCGTCGTTGGCGGCGGTGTTGCCCTGATCCAGGCTGGCAAGACGCTGGAAGGTCTGGAAGGCGCGAACTCGGACCAGAACGCCGGGATCGCCATCGTGCGCAAGGCGCTGGAAGCGCCGCTGCGTCAGATCGCGCAGAACGCGGGCGTGGACGGCTCGGTTGTTGCCGGCAAGATCCGCGAAAGCGAAGACAAGTCCTTCGGCTTCAACGCGCAGACCGAAGAATATGGCGACATGTTCAAGTTCGGCGTGATCGACCCGGCCAAGGTTGTCCGCACCGCGCTCGAGGATGCTGCTTCGGTGGCGTCGCTGCTCATCACCACCGAGGCGATGATCGCAGAAAAGCCGCAGGACAAGGCTCCGGCCGGCGGTATGCCCGACATGGGCGGCATGGGCGGCATGATGTAATCCTGCCCATCAGGAACGGGAAACGGGGCCTTCGGGCCCCGTTTTTCTTTTGCGGTGCGATGGTCTGCAAGCCTGCCCGCAGAGGGGCGGAGGGTTCACCAGGTGTCTCGTGATCCTGTTCCGCTCGCGCAGGATGCCGCGTGATCCTGTAACAGCCTGTCGCTCGGGCAGGGGGCCGGGCCAGGTGCCTGTCATGGCAGTTGAGGGCTGAACTGGCGACGCTTGGACCGACGACGGGGGATGATCGTGACAATCCGGGCCTTTCGGATCACGCCGCTAGAATCGTGCGCCGCAGACTGCCGTCGTTGCCACTGGCCCATGCCGGAGAGGCTTCCGATCGCGGCGGCGGCGCCGGAAGAGGCGCTGGCGTGGCGGTCTTGGTGCGGAGCGCCGCTCAAACTGGCGGGGCCTGGCGATGCCGCCTGATCCCGAGGCAGGAGCCATCGCCAGATCCGGGGCTGTGACGCGATCGGCCTTCGCTTTCACGCGGGCGGTCGCCGTCAAGTGTCTCGCCCGCGCCGTGCCGCGCATTCACGAAACGGGCCGAAGCCAGGATCCGGAACGTGACGATATCCTCGCGCAGGTCCTGGACATGACCTTCGCGCAATAGGCAGTGCTCTTCCATGCCTGGCCGAAGGAGGAACTGCGCCGCGGGTCTGAAACTGCCTGGCCGGACTTTCGCCGACCCTCTCTTGAACATGACGCATTTGTCGGGTGATTGAACCGGCAGGAGACGGGGCGGCTGCTGCATGGAGGCGCTTCGGCCGTGTCCCGGCTTCAGGATCGCGCACAGCCGGACCGCAAGGCAGATGCCGTTGCGACTGACGCAGTCTCGGCGCGTCATTGGTTCGGTCCCGAGCATGGGCAAGAACCGGATCGCCGCCCTTCGATCACTCTGGTCGAAGCGGTCGTTCTGCCCCTCGACAGCAGCCGGAAGCGGTCAACCTTCCGTGCCCGCAAATGTTCCGTCGCTCGCGCAGCTTTATTTTCCTCGATTTGCGGAACGGTTGCCCGTGCCTTTTGGTTCTACCGGCATAGCCCCCGCTTGGGGCACCAATGAAAGGATCTGACATGAAACGCTTTATGCTCAGCACGGCCCTCGTGGCCTTGACGATGACTCCGGCGCTGGCTCAGACCGCGGGTGATACTGCTGGCGGTACCATGACGGGCACCTCTGCCGGTGTCGGAGCTGCCGGTTCGACCTTCTATCAGGGCGCGGGGATGAACGACATCTTTGCGTCGGACTTCATCGGCAAGTCGGTTTATGTGACTCAGACCGAAGTGCAGGGCACCCGCATGGGCCGCACCGGCGCTGGTATGGGCACCGGAACGGGCGCCGGCGGAATGGGCGCCGATACGGGCATGGCTGCCGACACCGGCACGGGTGCCGGGACCGGAATGGGTGCCACCGGCACTACGGCCACTGATGGAACGACCGCCCTCGGAACCGATACCACCGATCTGACGAACGATCCGGCGGCCGGCACCGCCGCTCCGGGCGCGGCGACCGACACGACCGGCGCGGCCGGGACGGGTGCAGCCGGCACGGGTGATACCGGCGCAGTCGGTACGGGCGCGACCGGCACGGGCGCAGCCGATACCGGGGCGACCGGCGGCATGACCGGCACTGCCGCAGGCGTGCAGGGTGTCCAGGAGGACTGGGAAGACATCGGAACGATCGATGATGTGGTGATGACCCGCGAAGGCGAGATTCAAGCCGTTCTGGTCGATGTCGGTGGTTTCCTCGGCATGGGTGCGCGCACCGTCGCCGTTGACATCGATTCGCTGAACATCGTCGATGATGCGGATGGCAATGACTTCTATGTCGTCTTCACCTCGAGCCGCGAAGAGCTGGAGAACGCTCCGGAATACGACCGCGACGCTGCGAACCAAGGCGCGATGGACGGCACTGCAACCGGTGCGGCCGGAACGGCTGGTGGCGTTCAGGGTCAGGATCAGCCCCTCCAGGGTCAGGCCCAGGGCCAGGGCCAGGGCTGGATGACCCCCGATGAAGGTTACGGGATGGTCGATCGCGCGGCGATCTCGGTCGATGAGCTGACCAACGCCAACCTTTATGACGCCAACAACGACAATGTGGCCAACGTCAGCGACGTTGTCGTCGGCACCGACGGTCAGATCCAGGCGCTTGTGGCGGATGTCGGCGGTTTCCTTGGCATCGGCACCCACACCGTTGCCCTTGACTTCAACGAAGTCGAGATTCACCGCGACGAAGGCGGCATGGGCACCGACCTGCGGGTTTATGTGCCGATGACCCGGGAAGAGCTTGAGGCGATGCCGGAATACCAGCAGAACTGATCTGGCTTCAGCCCATCTGGAAGAGCCCGCCCCTGGCGGGCTCTTTTCGGTTTGGATGGCCCGTGAAGCCAGCGCAGAAACGCGCTCCTGCTCCGGCATCCCGCTGGTGCGTTGCGCAGAAAGAAGGTGCAAATCCTGCCCTTCCGTGCGATGCTGCAGCGCAGAAACTGCGCGGGAGGTGACGGTGACGGGACGAGTTATCACGGTAGCGCAACAGAAGGGCGGATCGGGCAAGACGACGCTCGCCGTAAATCTCGCGGTTGTGCTTTCGGCGCGTGGCTTCCGCGTGGCGGTTCTGGACACCGATCCGCAGGGCAGTCTTGGTCGCTGGTTCATGACGCGGCGTGAACGGCTGGGCGACGCGGGCCTTGCGTTTTCCACGGCTTCGGCCTGGGGCGTTTCCTATGAATGCGACAAGTTGCGGCGCGACGCGGATTTCGTCATCGTTGACACGCCACCCAAGGTGGATGCGGATCTGCGCCCCGCCCTGCGCGAGGCGGATCTGATCCTCGTGCCCGTTGCATCGAGCCATGTCGATCTTTGGGCGACCGAGGGGGTGCTTGATCTTGCACAGCGCGAAAGGCGGCGGGCCAGCGTGATCCTGAACCGGGCCAAGGCCGGCACACGTCTGGGCGAAGAGGTGGCCACGGCAGCTGCGGCGATGGATGCCGAACTTCTGGCGGCGCGGCTTGGCAATCGCATCGTCTATGCCGAGACGTTGGGCATGGGCCTTGGCGCGCTTGAAGGCGCGCGCCCCGGACCTGCGCGCGACGAGGTCAACGCCCTGACCGACGAAGTTCTGGATCTGCTGGGTTATTCCGAGGGATAGGTCAGGATCAGGACGTAACCCGCATAGGCGGCGGCCGCCCCGAACAGGCCGGCCCAAAGCAGCTGACCAGAACTGACTTCGACCAGTGCCCAGGCCGCCGGCACCACAACGGTTGCCCAGCGACGCCAGCGGGGGCGGAAGAACGGATGGCGCGGATCAATCAGTTTCATGGTGCGCCCGTGCCCGGGATTGATCGTGATGTCAATGGTGTCGCTCGCCACTTGCCCAGCCGCATTCTTTGCCCCGTGGCCGTGCCGACCGCCGTCCTGATCGAGGCGCTGTGCCGAGCCGGAACGGCCCCGCGCCGGGGCGGGCGCGGCACAAGGGCGGGAACCGGTGCGTGGGCCAGCTGACCTGCATCCCTGCGACAGGCGGCGGCGATCCTCATCCCGCCACGACCGGCAGGCTCGCCTCGCAACTCGGATCGAAGCCGTAGCTGCGCCCGGGTTTTCGGATCGCTTCCTTGCCGCCGGATCGGACAAACTTGAAGACAGACATCGTGCCGAGCGCACACGTTCCCTGGCGCCATCATCGGCGTGGCAGGCGGACAGAACGGACGTTCTCGGGTTTCATCGCCTCGGGCCGGCGCGGCGGGGATAGGGGCCCTCGCTGTCGGGTTCAGTGTGTCCAGACCATCCGCCGCGAGGTGGCGAAGTTCTCGCCATAGCCATTGGGGCGGATATTCGGGCGGCGCGGTTTGGGCTGAAGCACGGTGTATTCGATCCCGTGTTCCCGCGCATAGGCCTCGGCGGCCTCCTGGGTGGCGAAACGCAGTGTCACCTGCGACTGCGTATCGGTTGAGCTGGTCCAGCCCATGAGCGGATCCACGCCCCGCGGCTTGGCCGGCGAAAATGCCAGAACCCAGGCCTTGTTCTTTGCAGTGCCGGATTGCATCGCGGTCTTTGCGGGTTTGTAGATACGTGCACGCATGGCCCACCTCAGTGTCGAACTTTGCCTTTATCAGGTAAGGGGCGTTCGGGATCAAGCAAGATCGCGCGACAGGCGCCGCTGCGGGTGCGGCGAAGACAAAGAATGACGCCTGTCGGCTTGATCTGGAACAAAGTATGATCATCTTTGTCGCATGCCAGAGGAATCGCCCATGCCCGTCCTGACCGCACCTGCCCGGGTGGCGCCGCCCCGCACAAAGCTGGAAGGCGGCCGCCGCTTCGTTATGAAATCCGACTTCCAGGCCGCGGGGGACCAGCCCACGGCGATTGCCGAACTTTCGGCCGGGATTCTTGCTGGCGAGCAGAATCAGGTTCTGCTGGGGGCAACCGGCACCGGCAAGACCTTCACCATGGCAAAGGTGATCGAGGAAACCCAGCGCCCCGCCATCATCCTTGCGCCGAACAAGACCCTGGCGGCCCAGCTTTACGGCGAGTTCAAGGGGTTCTTTCCCGACAATGCGGTCGAGTATTTCGTCAGCTACTATGACTACTACCAGCCCGAGGCCTATGTGCCGCGCTCGGACACCTATATCGAGAAGGAATCGCAGATCAACGAGCAGATCGACCGGATGCGCCACTCGGCCACCCGGGCCCTGCTGGAGCGGGATGATGTGATCATCGTGGCTTCGGTGTCGTGTATCTATGGTATCGGTTCGGTCGAGACCTATTCGGCCATGACGCAGGATCTGGTCACCGGCGGCACCTATGACCAGCGTCAGGTGATCGCGGAGCTCGTGGCACAGCAGTATCGCCGCAACGACGTGGGTTTTGCGCGCGGTTCGTTCCGGGTGCGGGGCGATGTGGTCGAGCTTTGGCCAGCGCACCTTGATGATCGTGCCTGGCGGCTGTCGTTCTTCGGTGAGGAACTGGAGTCGATCACCGAATTCGACCCGTTGACAGGGCAGAAAACCGACACGTTCGACAAGATCCGGGTTTATGCCAACAGCCACTATGTCACGCCGCGCCCGACGATGCAGCAGGCGATCCAGGGCATCAAGCGCGAGCTACGCCAGCGGCTTGACCAGCTTGTTGCCGAGGGCAAGCTCTTGGAGGCGCAGCGGCTGGAGCAGCGCACGAATTTCGATCTCGAGATGCTGGAGGCCACGGGTGTCTGCAACGGGATCGAGAACTATTCCCGCTACCTGACCGGCCGGGCGCCTGGCGAACCGCCACCGACGCTGTTCGAGTTCATTCCCGACAACGCCATTGTCTTTGCCGACGAATCCCATGTCAGCGTGCCCCAGATCGGCGGCATGTATCGCGGCGACTACCGGCGCAAGTTCACCCTCGCCGAACACGGGTTCCGCCTGCCAAGCTGCATGGACAACCGCCCGCTCAAGTTCGAGGAATGGGACGCGATGCGCCCGCAGTCGGTATTTGTTTCGGCCACCCCCGCGGCATGGGAGCTGGAGCAGGCGGGCGGCGTGTTCACCGAACAGGTGATCCGTCCCACCGGCCTGATCGACCCCGAGGTGGAGATTCGCCCCGTCCACATGCAGGTCGATGATCTTCTTGACGAAATTCGCAGGGTCGCGGCCCGTGGCATGCGCACGCTGGCCACCGTTCTGACCAAGCGTATGGCCGAGGATCTGACGGAATACCTGCACGAACAGGGCATCCGCGTCCGCTACATGCACAGCGACATCGACACGATCGAGCGGATCGAGATCCTGCGCGATCTGCGGCTTGGGGCCTTCGATGTATTGGTGGGCATCAACCTGCTGCGCGAGGGGCTGGATATTCCCGAATGCGGTCTGGTGGCCATTCTTGACGCCGACAAGGAGGGCTTCCTGCGCTCCGAGACCTCGCTGATCCAGACGATCGGCCGCGCCGCCCGGAACGCCGAGGGCAAGGTGATCATGTATGCCGACCGCATGACCGGCAGCATGGAACGTGCCATCGCCGAAACGAACCGGCGCCGCGAAAAGCAGATTGCCTACAACGTTGAACATGGCATCACGCCGCAGACCGTCCGCAAGAACGTCGAGGATGTGCTGGCGGGCCTGTGGCAGGGCGACACCGATCAGGCCCGCGTCACCGCAAAGGTGGACAAGCCGCTCGTCGGATCGAACCTTGCCGCGCATCTTGACGCCCTGCGGCTTCAGATGCGCAAGGCGGCCGAGAATCTGGAGTTCGAGGAAGCCGCGCGCCTGCGCGATGAGGTCAAGCGACTGGAAGCGGTCGAGCTTGCGGTTGCCGATGATCCCCTTGGCCGGCAATCGGCAGTGGATGAGGCAGTCGAAACGGCGCTGGCAGGCACGGGACGTTCGACAGCGGGACGCGCCGGCCAGCGCGGTGGCAACAAACGGCGTCGCTGACCGCGCGCCCGGGCGGCCAGAGGCCCCGGGGGATCAGGTCGCCCTGCCGTCAGGTTCATCGGCCAGAGCCGGACCGGCATCGTCACATGATCCACATCCACGCTCCGAGCGCGGCGGGTGATTGCGCCCGTCGTTCCGGGTCAAGCCGGATACCGGCGTCACGACGGGCCCGGGTCTCTCGAGATCCTGTTCGGGGACTGCCGGCGCACGCCCGGTTACGGCATGTTGCCGGCTGCCCGGCCCAGGTTGATGCAGTGTTGCAGGTTCAGCAGGTTCCGGCCCTAGCGGAAGCGGGCGGGGGACAATGCCGCGACCATGTCCGCGCCAAGCTCGCTCGTCCGCCCCGCGATCAGATCCGCGGCAAGCCGGCTTGCTGCAGGTGACGTCTGCATCCCGTAGCCGCCCTGACCGGCCAACCAGAAGAAGGCGGGCTGGGCGGCATCAAAGCCGATGACCAGCGTCCGGTCGGGTGCAAAGGTGCGCAGTCCGGCCCAACTGCTGTCAAGGCGGGTTACCGGCTCGGTCACCATTTCCTCGTAACGGGCAAGGCCCTCGGCAAGCACCATGTCGTCGGGCCAGGCGTCATGCGGTTCTGCAGGGTCTTCCTCGGCCGGAGAGACAAGAAGCTTGCCCGCATCGGGTTTGGCGTACCAGCCTTCGCCGGCGCCGAAGATCATCGGCCAATGCCGCAGGTCATGCCCTCCCGGGGCGGGGATCCGGGCCATGGAGCGACGCAACGGGGTGAAGCCCAGGGGAGCCACGCCGGCCATCGTGGCGATCCGGTCCACCCAGGCGCCTGCCGCATTGATCAGAACGCGGCCTTCGTGCATGCCTTCGGGGGTTTCAACCTCCCAGCCGTTTCTGGTGCGCGTGATCCCGATCGCAGGTGCTCGGGTCAGGATCCGGGCGCCCCGGGCCCGCGCCTCACGCGCGAAACCCTGCAGAAGAAGGTCGGTGTCGATGTCCCAGGCCGCGTCATGATGCGCGGCAAAGGCCACGGTTTCGGGGTTCAGTACCGGGACAAGGGCGTGGGCTTCCTCGAACGTCATCTCGTTCAGGGACATGGCCGCAACGTCCTGCCGATAGGCATCGCGCTGATCGGCGCGGGCCAGCACCATCAGTCCGCGCGGCGAGAGCACACCTGCGGCACGATGGTGGTCATAGCTTGCAACGTTCAGGGCCACGGTGGGGGGCAGCCCATAGGCGGCCTCATAGAGCGCGGCCGATCGTCCCGAAGCGTGATATCCAAGCGCCTCTTCCGCCTCAAGCAGGGTGACGGACCCCAGTTCGGACAATCGTGCCGCTGCGGAAAGCCCGGCGATGCCGCCGCCGATGATGATGAAATCGCCTGTCATTCGGAAACCGATCTTCGCTGCTCATGCTGTCCTGCAAGCTTGGCCAGGATCGGACGGGGTGCAAGCGAAAAGGCTGTGCCGGCACCCCGAGAAAAGGAAGCCCGCGGTGCGGGCTTCCCAATGCCTTACTGCGGGATATCGCCCTGGATCCCCTCGACATAGAAGTTCATGCCAAGCAGTGTCTCGTCATCGGCAACCTCACCCTCGGCAAGCCATTCGGTGCCGTCCTGATAGTTCAGCGGCCCGGTGAAGGGATGGTATTCGCCGGCGGCGATCGCGGCGATCATGGCCTCGGCCTCGGCGCGCACGTCCTCGGGCACCCGGTCGGTGATCGGGGTCAGCTCGACCATGCCTTCGGGGATGCCGTGCCATATGTTCTGGCTTTCCCAGGTGCCGTCAAGCACCGCCTGCACCCGCTCGATGTAATAGGGCGCCCAGTTGTCGATGATCGCGGTCAACTGCGCGTTCGGGCCGAAGTTCGACATGTCGGAAGCCTGGCCGAAGGCAAAGATCCCGGCCTCTTCGGCAATGGTCATCGGCGCGGTGGAATCGGTGTGCTGCATGATCACGTCGACGCCCTGTTCGATCAGCGCGTTGGCAGCGTCAGCCTCTTTCGCCGGATCGAACCAGCTATAGACCCAGACCACCCGGAACTCGACGTCGGGGTTCGCCTTCTTGGCGTGGATATAAGCCGAGTTGATGCCCTGGATCACCTCGGGGATCGGGTAGGAGCCGATATAGCCGATACGGTTCGTCTCGGTCATCTTGCCGGCGATATGGCCGATCACGGCCCGCCCTTCATAGAAGCGCGCGTTGTAGGCGGCCACGTTGTCGGCCGTCTTGTAACCGGTGGCGTGTTCGAACTTCACATCAGGAAAGCGCGCCGCCACGTTGATCGTGGGATCCATGAAGCCGAAGGAGGTGGTGAAGATCAGATCATGCCCCGAAAGCGCCATCTGCGTCAGAACCCGTTCGGCATCCGCGCCTTCCGGCACGCTTTCGACATAGGTGGTTTCCACCGCGTCGCCGAAATGCTCCTCGACGGCAAGGCGGCCGACATTGTGCTCATGCGACCAGCCGAAGTCGCCGATCGGACCCACATAGATGAAGCCGACCTTGAGCGGATCGTCCTGCGCCTGGGCCGCGCCTGCGGCAAGGCCCAGAACCATCGCGGCACTTGCGAGATAGTGTCTGAGTTTCATGCGTATCTCCCTCGGAGTATTGGGGCCCTGGGCCCGGATGACCGCCGCTATTGTGCGGCGTGAAAGGTTTTGCCAAGCGAGGCCGGCGCATTCAGCGATGCACGGCCGCGCCCGGAGGATATGACGACCAGAACCAGAATCGTGATGATGTAGGGGCTCATTGACAGGTATTCGACCGGGATCTTCACGCCCGCTGCCTGAAGGTTCAGCTGCAGCACGGCGATGCCGCCGAACAGATAGGCGCCAAGCAGAACCCGCCAGGGCCGCCAACTGGCAAAGACGACGATCGCCAGCGCGATCCAGCCGGCCCCGGCTGTCATGCCCTCGGTCCACTGCGGCACGCGGATAAGCGAAAGATAGGCGCCGCCCAGTCCTGCGCAGGCGCCTCCGAACATGATGGCAAGGATGCGGATGCGCACCACCTTGTATCCCAGCGCATGGGCTGCATCATGGCTTTCGCCGACAGCGCGCAGGATCAGTCCGGCGCGGCTGTATTTCAGCATTGCCCAGACCCCTGCCACCAGAAGGATCGACAGATAGACGATCACGTCGTGGCGAAAGAGCACGCGCCCGACCACCGGCAGATCCGACAGCCACGGGATTGGCATCCGGCCCAGCGCGGGCGGGCGCACACCGATATAACCCTGTCCGATCAGCGCCGAGAGGCCCAGCCCGAACAGCGTCAGCGCAAGGCCGGTCGCCACCTGATTGGCCAGCAACACCTGCGTCAGCACCCCGAAGATCAGCGACAATGCTGCCGCCCCGAGCGCCGCGGCCACAAAGCCCGCCACAGGGCTGCCGGTTTCCACGGCAATCGCAAAGCCGCAGATCGCCCCGGTGATCATCATCCCCTCGACACCGAGGTTCAGCACGCCGGCTTTTTCAACCACCAACTCGCCGATCGCGGCGAGCATGATCGGGGTCGCCGCCACCATAAGCGAGGCAAGCAACACCAGAACGTTGATCGACCCCAGATCCATCAGGCCACCTCTGCCCGGCCGAACCGGATGCGATAGTTGGAAAGCATGTCCACCGCGAGAAGGAAGAACAGAAGCATCCCCTGAAACGCCTGGATCGCCGCCGAGGGGATGCCCAGCATGAACTGGGCGAGTTCGCCCCCGATATAGGTCAGTGCCATCAATAGCCCCGCCAGCAGGATGCCCACGGGATGCAACCGGCCCAGGAAGGCCACGATGATTGCGGTGAAGCCGTAGCCGGAATTGAAGTCGATCGTGATCTGGCCAGCGGGGCCGGCAACCTCGAACAGGCCCGCCATGCCGGCCAGCGCGCCGGAAATGCCAAGGCAGATCAGCACCAGCCGCGCCGTGTTGACGCCTGCAAATCGGGCCGCACGCGGCGCCTGACCTGCCAGACGGATCTGAAAGCCCAGCATGTGCCGCTGCAGAAGGATGTAGGCAAGGATCACGGCGATGAAGGCCGCGACCACCCCCCAGTGCATTCCTGTCCCGGCGATCAGCTCGGGGTTCGAGGCGGCCGGATATTGCGACAGGTTGCGCGAGCCCGGAAAGCCGCCGCCCTGCGGGTTGCGCATCCGTCCCAGCGCCATCGCCGCCAGAAGCGACTGCGCCACATAGACCAGCAGCAGCGACACCAGAATCTCATTCGTGTTGAACCGGGTCTTGAGGATCGCAGGGATCATCGCCCAGGCCCAGCCGCCGAAGGCCCCCGCAAGCACCATCAGCGGGAAGATGTACCAGCCCGCCGCAGGATAGAAGGCAAGGGCCACGCCCGCGCCGCAAAGCGCGCCCAGAATGTATTGCCCTTCGGCACCGATGTTCCAGATCCCGGCGCGAAAGCCCAGCGACAGGCCCACCGCAATCAGCACCAGCGGCCCCGCCTTCACCAGAAGCTGCGGACGCGAATAGCTGGCGAAGGTGGGATCGAACAGCGGAGCGTAGAAGATCGTGCGGATCGCAGCGACCGGATCCTTGCCAAGCAGCGCGAACATCATGCCCCCGGCAAGCATGGTCAGCACCACCGCCAGCACAGGCGTCGTCGCTGTCCAGAACCGGGACGGTGTGGCGCGTTTTTCCAGCCGGATCATGCCACGCCCTCAGACATGCGCAACTTCCATGTCATGTGCTCCGCCCATCATCAGGCCGATCTCCTCCATCGTCAGGCCCCGGGTGGGGCGGGGGGCGCTCAGCCGGCCCTCGTTCAGTGCGGCGAAGCGGTCCGCGATTTCCATCAACTCGTCCAGGTCCTGGCTGATGACCACCACTGCCGCGCCGCCCGCCGCAAGGTCCAGCAGCGCCTGCCGGATCGCGGAAGCCGCCGCGGCATCCACGCCCCATGTGGGTTGATTGACCACCAGAACCTCGGGCTGTTGCAGGATCTCGCGGCCGATCACGAATTTCTGCAGATTGCCCCCTGAAAGCGCACGTGCCGCCACGCCGGGCCCCGGCGTGCGCACATCAAAGGCCGCAATGATCCGTTCCGCAAAACTGCGGCTTTTGCCCCAGTTCAGGAAGCCGCGGCTTTGCAGCCCCTGCCGTCGCGCCGCCGTCAGAACAGCGTTCTCGGTCAGGCTCATGTCCGGGGCGGCGGCGTGACCCAGCCGTTCCTCGGGGGCCGACAGCACCGCAAGCGCGCGGCGTTCGGTGGGCCCCAGCCGTCCGATCGGGCGGCCCTTGAGCCGCACCGCGTCGCCCACGCCCCGTGCCTCGCCCGAGAGGGCGGCCAGAAGCTCGTCCTGGCCATTGCCGGCGACGCCCCCAATCCCCAGGATCTCGCCTGCGCGAACCGTGAAGCTGATATCCTTCAGAACGGTGCCGAAGGCGCGCGCGGGCGGAAGGGTAAGATGCGTTACCTCGAGCAGGGGGGCGCCCGGCTCGGCCGGCTGGCGCTTGGGTGTCTGCAGGGCGGTGCCCACCATCATCTCGGCCATGGCGCGGGCCGACACACTGCGTGGATCGCAGCGCCCGACCACCTTGCCCAACCGCAGGATCGTGGCCGCATCGCAGAGGCTGCGGATTTCCTCGAGCTTGTGCGAGATGTAAAGGATCGCCGTGCCTTCCGTCGAAAGCTTGCGTAGCGTCTGAAACAGGATCTCGACTTCCTGCGGGGTGAGGACGCTGGTCGGTTCGTCCATGATCAGAAGCTTGGGGTCCTGCAGCAGGCAGCGGATGATTTCGACCCGCTGCCGTTCTCCCGCCGAAAGGTCGCCCACCAGCCGCGTCGGATCAAGCGGCAGCCCGTAGGTTTCCGAAACCTCGCGGATGCGCCGCGCAAGCTGGCGCTGCGGGGGCGGATCCTCCATGCCCAGCGCGACGTTTTCGGCGACGTTCAGCGCCTCGAAAAGCGAAAAGTGCTGAAAGACCATTGCCACCCCTGCGGCGCGCGCTGCATGGGGGCTTTCCGGGCCATAGGGCATCCCGCGCAGCGCCATGCGGCCGGCATCCGGGCGCACGAGGCCGTAGATCATCTTGACCAGCGTGGATTTTCCGGCGCCGTTCTCGCCCAGAAGCGCGTGGATTTCTCCGGGCTGGATGGCAAAGGATACGTCGTCATTGGCGACAACGCCCGGATAGACCTTGGTCAGTCCCTCGATGCTCAGAAGCGGTTCTGTCACCCGGTGCGTTCCCTTGTGGCGGATGTGGCGTGTCGCGGCGTTAGTAGCGCGGCAGCAACCCCCACGGCAATGGCCTGCGGGTGCTTTCCGAGGGCCGGATCGCCTATCGGGCAGGCAATGCGCATAATTGAGGCATCGGCATGTCCCAGACTCGCCAACCGGTTGCGGAAGCGGGCCCATTTCGTCGCAGATCCGATCAGCCCGGCCCCCTTGAACCCGTGCACCAGGAGCCGGTGGCACAGATCGAGGTCAAGTGCGTGCGAATAGGTCAGGATCAGATGCTCGGCGTCAAGGGGGGCCTCGGCCACCAGATCACCGGGATTGGGCGCGATGCGGGCGGTCACCCCCGCGGGAACCGGAGGAAAGCGATCGGCCGCTGTATCGATCCAGGTGATCGCCACATCGGGAAGGGGTGTCAGCACCGTCACAAGCGCGCGCCCCACATGGCCCGCGCCCCAGATCCAGATCCTCCGCGTCGGGCGGGCGACCGGTTCGATCACCCAGCCCTGGACCAGCCGTGCCGAAGGGGCGTTGCCACCGCGGGCAGCCGCGATCAGCTTGCGCACCGCAAGCGGCGGGGCGGCGCCGGTCGCTGCATCCTGTCCCGCAGCACGCCCCGCCACCGGCCGCGCGATCACCGGCGGTTCGCCGAGTGCGGCCAGTTGTTCCGCATCCCAACGTTCCGACACAAGCGTGACCGCCCCGCCGCAGCACTGGCCCAGCCCCGGGCCAAGCGGGACACGATCCAGCCGCAGCGGCGTCGCGCTGGCCAGCATCGCGCGGGCGCGCCCGACGGCCTCGTATTCCAAGGCGCCGCCGCCGATGGTGCCGTCCTGTCCCCGCGCCCAGACGACGACGGCCGCCCCTGCCTCGCGCGGGGCCGAGCCTGCCACCTCGGCCAGAACCACCCGGACGACGGGGCCGTGCTGCGCGACCAGCGCCTGAAGGGCATGGATGTCAAAGCTCATGGCGCGGCCCGGTTTCGCACCGCCCAGAGCAGCCGCTCGGCCGTGGCGGGGGCATCGAGGGCGGGATAGTCCGGCCCGCAGGCCGCCACCGCGGCCGACAGCGCCATCAGTACCGAGATACCATGCATGAACGGCGGCTCCCCCACGGCCTTGGATCTGTAGATCGTGTCGGCGCGGTTCGGCCCGTTCCACAGTGCCACATTGAAGATGCGGGGTCGGTCACCGCAGGCCGGGATCTTGTAGGTCGAGGGCGCATGGGTGCGCAGCCGGCCCTTGTCGTCCCAGACCAGTTCCTCGGTCGTGAGCCATCCTGCCCCCTGGACAAAGCCGCCCTCGACCTGGCCCTTGTCCAGCGCGGGGTTCAGGCTGGCGCCTGCGTCATGCAGGATGTCGGTCCGCAGGATGCGGTTTTCGCCGGTCAGCGTGTCAAGCACGACCTCGCTGACGGCCGCGCCGTAGGCGAAGTAGAAGAACGGCCGCCCCTCGCCGCGGATGCGGTCCCAGTTGAGGCCGGGCGTCTGGTAGAACCCCGTGGCCGACAGGCTGATCCGTTGGGTATAGGCGCGGTGCACCACCTCCTCAAAGGCATAGTCGGCGCCGCCCACCTGCACGCGGTCATCGGCAAAGCGCACATCCCCCGGCGCGCATTGATGTTCCTGCGCCAGCATCTCGGCCAGCCGCGTGCGGATGGTGTCGACCGCCGCCTTGACGGCCATCCCGTTCAGGTCCGACCCCGAGGAGGCCGCCGTGGCCGAGGTGTTGGGCACCTTTCCCGTGTCCGTCGCGGTGATCCGCACGCGCGACACGTCGACGCCGAACCCGGCCGCCGCGACCTGCGCGACCTTCTGGAACAGGCCCTGGCCCATCTCTGTCCCGCCGTGGTTCAGGTGGATCGACCCGTCCTGATAGACATGCACCAAGGCCCCCGCCTGATTGAGATGCGAAAGCGTGAAGGAAATCCCGAACTTCACCGGCGTCAGGGCGATGCCCTTTTTCAGCACGGGGTTTGCTGCGTTCCATTCGGCAATGGCCCTGCGTCGGGCATGGTAGTCCGAGGTTTCCGCCAGACGCGCCGCCAGATCGCCAATGATGCTGTCGGTCACCTGCATGCCATAGGGCGTGCTCTGGCTGCCATCCGGGGCGTAGAAGTTGGCTTGCCGCACCTCCAGCGGGTCACGGCCCAGGCTGTGGGCGATGTGATCCATCACCCGTTCGACAGCCACGATCCCCTGCGGCCCGCCAAAGCCGCGGAAGGCGGTGGCGCTTTGGGTGTTGGTGCGCAGGCGGTGGCTTTCAATCCGGACATGGGGCAGGAAATAGGCGTTGTCGGCATGCAGCATCGCCCGGTCGGCCACCGGCAGCGACAGGTCCATCGCCCAACCGCAGCGGACAAGGTGCAGGAACTCGATCCCCTGCACGCACCCCTGATCGTCGAACCCCACGCGGTAGCTGATGCGGAAATCGTGGCGCTTGCCGGTGATGACCATGTCGTCGTCGCGGTCATAGCGCATCTTGCAGGGCCGCCCCGTCAGGCGCGCGGCCACCGCGCAGGCGACGGCGAGCGCATTGCCCTGGCTTTCCTTTCCGCCAAAGCCGCCGCCCATCCGCCGCACCTCGACCCGGACGCCCGACATCGGCAGGCCCAGCGCCTCGGCCACCTTGTGCTGGATCTCGGTCGGATGCTGGGTCGAGGAATGGACGACGGTATCGCCGTTTTCCTGGGGCAGGGCAAAGGCCGCCTGACCTTCAAGATAGAAATGCTCCTGCCCGCCGATCTCCATCGTGCCCTCGATCACGCGCGGCGCGGCGGCGATGGCCGCGGCGGCATCGCCCCGGGACCAGATGCGGGGGCCGTCCTCGAACCGGCTGTCGGCGGCAAGCGCCTGGTCGATGGTCAGAAGGGCCGGCAGCTCCTGATAAGTGATCCGGCCCAGCCGCGCGGCCTTGCGGGCGGCCAGATGGCTTTCGGCAACGACCAGAAAGATCGGCTGGCCCAGATAATGCGCAATACCATCGGCCAGCAGGGGTTCGTCATGCGCTCCGGGGGAGACATCGTTGGCGAAGGGCAGATCCTCTGCCGTCAGCACCGCAACCACGCCGTGCGCGGCGCGAACGGCATCCAGATCCATACCGGTGATGCGGCCATGCGCGATGCCGGAAAGGCCAAAGGCCAGATGCAGCGTCCCGGCGGGCGCCGGAATGTCGTCGACATAGCGCGCCTGCCCGGTCACATGCAAAAGCGCCGCGTCATGCGGCAGGGGTTTCGCGACGCTCATGCGTCCACCTCCAGCACCGGCCGGGGTTGCAGGAAACAGCGCATCAGCATGGCTTTTGCGGCCTCCATCCGATAGGCGGCGCTGGCGCGCATGTCCGACATCGGGGTGAAATCCCGTTCCAGCGCGGTCTGGGCGGCGGAAATCGTGGCCTCGGACCACGGCTGGCCGATCAGCGCCGCCTCGGTCGCAGCGGCGCGCTTCGGGATGCCGGCCATGCCGCCGAACGCAATACGGGCGGCCGTGACGACCCCGTTCGCGACCGTCACGTTGAAGCAGCCGCAGACGGCCGAGATATCCTGGTCGAACCGCTTGGACAGCTTGTAGCAGGCCAGCCGGTCCGGCTGACGCGGGATCGTCACCGCCTCGACGAATTCGCCGGGCTGGCGGTCCTGCTTGCGATAGTCGAGGAAAAATTCCTCCAGCGGCAGCGACCGGCGCTCGTCCCCCCGCCGCAGATGCAGCACCGCCCCCAGCGCGATCAGTGCCGGCGGGCTGTCCCCGATGGGGGAGCCGTTCGCGATGTTGCCGCCGATCGTCGCCGCATTGCGCACCTGCACCGACCCATAGCGGCGGATCAGTTCCGCAAAGCCGCCGAAATGCGGCGAGATCACCCGCCCGAGCTCGGAAATCGTCACGCAGGCGCCGATCCGGATCGCATCCTCCGTCACCGCCACCCCGCGCAGATCGCGCACGCCGTTCAGGAAGGCGACCGGCGCGAGGTCGCGCAACTCCTTTGTTACCCAAAGGCCCACGTCGGTGGCGCCGGCGATCAGCGTCGCCTCGGGGTGCGCCAGATACCAGTCCGCCAGTTCATCGGCGCTTTCGGGGCGGAAGGGCAGGGGCGCCACATCGGGCAGCGGATCGTCGAGCCATCCGGGGACGGGCGCATCGGCTGCCGCCTCGGCGGCGCGGATGATGGGCGCATAGCCGGTGCAGCGGCACAGGTTTCCGGCAAGCTGATCATCGAAATCCTGCCGCCCCAGCTTGTGCGCGACCGCCATCGACACGACAAATCCCGGCGTGCAGAACCCGCACTGGCTACCGTGATGGGCGATCATCGCCTCTTGCACGGGGTGAAGCTGACCTTCGGGACCGGTGATCCCTTCGACCGTGCGGACGGCCTTGCCGTGCAACTGCGGCAGCAGCAGGATGCAGGCGTTGAGGGTTTTTGCCCCGTCCTCATCTGTCACCATGACCGTGCAGGCGCCGCAATCGCCTTCGTTGCAGCCTTCCTTGGTGCCGGTCAGGCGGCGTTCCTCGCGCAGCCAGTCCAGCAGCGCGCGCGTGGGGGCGCCGCTCGGAATGCGAACTGGCGTCCCGTTCAGAAGAAACGCGATCTGCGTCATGTGAAAACCTGCCGCTTTCTGTGGCCTTCGGGCCGTGGCCCCCCGCCCGATGCGGCGTAAAGCGGGGATGCGCCCATTGCTGTCAGCAAAGCCGCGCCTGCGCCCTTTGGCAAGCCTTTTCGCCGCTTTCGCCTTCCGGGGCCAGGCGATAAGCTGACCGGCATGACAGCCCCCCGATTCATCCATCTTCGTGTGCATACGGAATACTCGCTTCTGGAAGGCGCGGTTCCGGTCAAGAAGCTCGTCAAGCTGTGCGAGGCGCAGGGGATGCCTGCCGTCGCAGTGACGGATACGAACAACCTGTTCGCGGCACTCGAATTTTCAGTGATTGCCAGCGGCGCGGGGGTGCAGCCCATCATCGGCTGTCAGGTGGCGGTGGACTATGACCCGGCCCAGCCCGGCGAGCGGCCGCGCCCGCCCGCGCCGGTCGTGCTGCTGGCGCAGTCCGAACAGGGCTACATGAATCTGATGAAGCTGAACTCCTGCCTCTATCTTGATGCGGGCGGGCAGCTTCCGGCGGTGACGGTGGATGAGCTTGCGCAATATTCCCAGGGGCTGATCTGCCTGACCGGTGGCCCGGATGGTCCGATAGGGCGGCAGCTGCAGGCGGGGCAGACGGCCAAGGCGCAGGCGCTGATGGAGCGGCTGGCCGCGATCTACCGCGACCGGCTTTATGTCGAGCTTCAGCGCCACCCCGGCGAAGGCGGGCAGACGCCTGACGCCGAACGCGCGACCGAACAGGGGTTTGTGGAAATGGCCTATGCCATGGACCTGCCGCTGGTCGCCACCAACGACGTCTATTTCCCCAAGCCCGAGATGTATGAGGCGCATGACGCGCTGATCTGCATCGCCGATGGCGCCTATGTCGATCAGCAGGAACCGCGCCGCCGCCTGACGCCGCAGCATTATTTCAAGACGGCCGAGGAAATGGTGGCGCTCTTCGCCGACCTGCCGGAAGCCATCGAGAACACGGTCGAAATCGCCCGCCGCTGCGCCTTCAAGGCCTATAAGCGTGATCCGATCCTGCCGAAATTCGCCGATGACGAGGTCGAGGAACTGCGCCGGCAGGCAAAGGAGGGGCTTGCCGCACGGCTGGCCGTCATCCCCCATGCTGCGCCGGTGGAGGATTACGAAAAGCGGCTGGAATTCGAACTTGGCATCATCGAGGGGATGGGCTTTCCGGGCTACTTCCTGATCGTTGCCGACTTCATCAAATGGGCCAAGGAACAGGACATTCCCGTCGGCCCGGGCCGGGGTTCCGGGGCGGGCAGCCTTGTCGCCTATGCCCTGACGATCACCGACCTTGATCCCTTGCGCTACAGCCTGCTCTTTGAACGCTTCCTGAATCCGGAACGGGTGTCGATGCCCGACTTCGACATCGACTTCTGCATGGACCGGCGGGAAGAGGTCATCAACTACGTCCAGCAACGCTATGGGCGCGAAAAGGTGGGCCAGATCATCACCTTCGGCGCGCTTCTGTCCAAGGCAGCGGTGCGCGACGTGGGCCGGGTGCTGCAGATGCCCTACGGGCAGGTGGACCGCCTGTCCAAGATGATCCCGGTCGAAGGGGTCAAGCCGGTCTCGATCGAAAAGGCGCTGGCCGATGAACCCCGCCTGCGCGAGGCCGCCAAGGCCGAAGAGGTCGTGCAACGCCTGCTGACCTATGGCCAGCAGATCGAGGGGCTGTTGCGCAACGCCTCGACCCACGCCGCGGGCGTCGTCATCGGTGACCGGCCGCTGGATGAACTGGTGCCGCTTTACCAGGACCCACGGTCGGACATGCCCGCCACCCAGTTCAACATGAAATGGGTCGAGGCCGCGGGGCTGGTCAAGTTCGACTTCCTCGGCCTCAAGACGCTGACGGTGATCCAGAACGCGGTCGATCTGCTGAAACTGCGGGGGGTCGAGGTCGATATCTCGATGATCCCGCTGGACGACGCCCCGACCTATGACCTTTACGCCAGTGCCAGGACCGTGGCGGTGTTTCAGGTCGAAAGCTCCGGCATGATGGACGCGCTGCGGCGGATGAAGCCCACCTGCATCGAGGATATCGTGGCGCTTGTGGCGCTGTATCGTCCCGGCCCGATGGAAAACATCCCGACCTATTGCGAGGTCAAGAACGGCTTGCGCGAACGGGAATCCGTGCATCCGCTCATCGACCATATCCTTGAGGAAACGCAGGGCATCATCGTCTATCAGGAACAGGTGATGCAGATCGCGCAGGTCATGGCGGGCTACAGTCTCGGCGGCGCCGACCTTCTGCGCCGCGCCATGGGCAAGAAGATCAAGGAGGCGATGGACGCCGAACGGCCCAAGTTCGTGAACGGCGCCAAGGCCAACGGGGTGGAGGCGAAAAAGGCGTCCGAGGTCTTTGACTTGCTGGAGAAATTCGCCAACTACGGCTTCAACAAGTCCCACGCCGCCGCCTATGCGGTGGTGAGCTATCAGACAGCCTGGCTCAAGGCCAATCACCCGGTGGAGTTCATGGCCGCGGTGATGAACTGCGATATCCACCTGACCGACAAGCTGAACGTCTATAAACGCGAGGTTGACCGGCTGGGAATCGAGACGATCCCGCCCTGCGTCAACCGTTCGCAGGCGATGTTCAGCGTGAAGGAGGGGCGCGTGGTCTATGCGCTGGGCGCGCTCAAGAACGTCGGTGTCGATGCGATGCGCCTGATCGTCGAAGGACGGGGCGACAAGCCCTTCGCGACGCTCTTTGACCTTGCGCGGCGGGTCGATCTGAAGCGCGTCGGCAAGCGCCCGATGGAAATGCTGGCCCGGGCCGGAGCCTTTGACGTGCTGGACCGAAACCGCAAGCGCGTGTTTGACAGTCTGGACGCGCTTTGTGCCTATTCCGCCGCGGTGCACGAGGCGCGGGCCTCGGCGCAGGTGTCGCTGTTCGGCGAGGCGGGCGAGGATCTGCCCGAGCCGCGTCTGCCCAATGGTGACGACTGGCTGCCGATCGAGCGGTTGGCACAGGAACATCAGGCGATTGGCTTCTACCTCTCCGGTCACCCTCTGGACGATTACATCGCGCCCCTGAAGCGCAAGGGTGTCCTGACCCTGGACGAAATCGCGCACAAGGCGCAGGGCGGGCCGGTGGTGGCCAAGCTGGCGGGCTCGGTCTCGTCCCGCCAGGAGCGCAAATCGGCGCGCGGCAACCGCTTTGCCTTCGTCCAGCTGTCCGATCCGACCGGCCTTTACGAGGTGACGGTATTCTCCGACACGCTCGAGGCCGCGCGGCAGTATCTCGAACCGGGGCAGAATGTCGTGCTGACGGTCGAGGCGACGATGGAGGGTGACACGCTCAAGCTGCTGGCGCGGGCCGCACAGCCGATTGACGGGGTGGTTGCGGATGCGGGCAGCAGCGGGCTGCGCATCCATCTGGAAAACGAAGGCGCGGTGGGCTCGATCGCCGCCTTGCTGTCCAAACTGGCGGGCGAGGGCGGGCGCAGCCGCGGGCTCATCACCTTCTGCGTCGCCGATCGGGCGACGGGGCGCGAATATGACCTGACCTTGCCCGATCCGCTGCCGGTCAATCCGCAGATCAAGGGCGCGATCAAGTCGATGGGCGGCGTCGCGTTGGTCGAGGAGCTTTAGCGCACCCGATGCGCGAAAAGCTGCGCAATCAGCACCGACAACAGGATGCGCAACACATGATGGGTGGTGACATAGATCACGCTGACCTGCAGTGACAGCGCGACCAGCGACATCTCGGCCACGCCGCCGGGGGCAAATGCCAGAAAGACGGTGCCGGTTTTTTCGCCCACGGCGGAATGCAGGGCCAAGGCGAACAGGAACCCGATGCAGAGCGTCATGACCGCGTTCAGCAGCGCCAGCCGGAAGGCCTTGCCGAACGTCCCGCGCGGCAGGCCAAGAAAGCGCACGCCAAGGCTGACGCCAACGATCAGCTGCGTCAGCGCGATCATCCAGCCGGGTGGCACCGCATGGGTCAGCCCGGCAAGATGGGCAAGACCGCTGAAGATGATCGGCCCGGTGATGGCACCGCCCGGCAGGCGCAGCCAGTTGCCGACGAAGTAACCCACCACCCCCGCTGCCACCAGAAGCGCGACATCGGACAGTGAAAGCCCCGCCGCCCCGTTGGTCAGCTGCGCGCCCGAGGCGCTGCCCACGGCCGCGCCGGTCAGGATCGTGAAAATCAAGGGCACCAGCACGATCGAGAGGATCAGCCGCAGGAACTGCAGCATGGTCAGCATCTGCATGTCGGCGCCGGCATCCTCGCCCATGGCGATCGCCTCGATCAGCCCGCCCGGCACCGCGGCATAGAAGGACGTCTGTGGCGAAAGCCCACCGACCTGCAGAAACAGCTGATAGCTGCACCAGTGCGCGACCGGGATGAACACCACCAGCCCCAGAACCGAGGGCCACCATCCACCGACCCCGGCCAGAAGGTCGGGGGTGAAGGTGCCGCCGATTGCCACGCCGATGATCGGAATGAACCACATCCGCAGCTTTTGCGGCATCCCCGGGCTCCGCCCGAAGGGCCGCGCGCCCGAGGCGGCGATGCCAGCCACCGCCAGCAGCGATCCGAGCAGGAACGGAAGGGGAAGGCGGAGGCCCCATGCGACAAGGGCGCCGACAGCACCGATGGCACAGGTCAGGATCACTGTCGTCAGGGGAACGCCGAACAGGCTCAGGCGCAGGTTGGGCATCGGGCCGCCATCCTGATGAAACTTGATCCGTCTTGTCAGGATGTCGCAGCAAGGGCAAGGGCATGCGCGTCCTTTTTCCCGCCATTGGCCGGGGTGACGGGGCGGGACCAGGACGGCATGAGGTCAGCCGGCGACACGGACGGTGCCTCCGACCGCGTTGTCTCTTACCAGTGCGGCGGGCGCTGATCGGCCAGCGGGACGGTGCCGCCGGTATCCATTTCGCGCTCGGCCTCGCGCTCCAGGAGTAGCGTGACGCGGCGGTTCAGGCGCTCCAGCTCCTGCGATTGGGCGGCAACGACATCGGAAAGATCTTCGATCATCCGGGTCAGATGGGCGATCTGTTCTTCGGCTTCAGTCAGTCTTTCGGTCATCGGCTTCTCCTGATGCTGGCCCCGCCTTGCCCCGAGGTTCCCCATCCGCTAGACGGTCGGCAACCAACCCAGCCGAGGACAGGCAGATGGCCAAGGACAAATCCACCCGCAGACCGAAGGCGGAAACGCCCAAGGGCTTTCGCGACTATTTCGGCGCGGACGTGACCGAACGCAAGGCCATGCTGGACCGGATTGCCGAGGTCTATCATCTCTACGGCTTCGATCCGCTGGAAACGAGTGCGGTTGAAACGGTCGAGGCGCTGGGGAAATTCCTGCCCGACGTGGATCGCCCGAACGAAGGTGTCTTTGCCTGGCAAGAGGACAGCGACTGGCTTGCCCTGCGCTATGACCTGACGGCGCCCTTGGCGCGGGTGGCGGCGCAGTATCGCAACGACCTGCCCAGCCCCTATCGCCGCTATGCGATGGGCCCGGTCTGGCGGAACGAGAAGCCGGGGCCGGGGCGGTTCCGGCAGTTCTATCAATGCGATGCCGACACGGTCGGCGCGCCCTCGGTCGCGGCGGATGCCGAAATCTGCGCCATGCTCGCCGACACGCTGGAGGCCGTGGGCATTCCGCGCGGCGACTACATTATCAGGGTGAACAACCGCAAGGTGCTGAACGGGGTGATGGAGGTTGCGGGTATCCTCGATCCGAATGACCCTGAGAAATTCGCTGCCGAGCGCGGCATCGTCCTGCGGGCCATCGACAAGCTGGACCGGCTGGGCGAGGACGGCGTGCGCGCGCTGCTGGGCGCGGGCCGCAAGGATGAAAGCGGCGATTTCACCAAGGGCGCGGGGTTGTCGGATGCGCAGGCCGAAGTCGTGATGCTCTTTGTAAATGCGCCTTCTGAAATCCAGCGAAGACTTCAGGATGTTGCCCTTGTTGAGGTTTCGTCAGAGCACCTACCTTGGGACGCGTATGAGGCTCTCGGCGCATCGTCCGCAGCAGGCGCAAACTCATTGCCAAACTCAGCAAGCGTGACGAGGAACGAGTTCACCTGCCGCTATCTCCGGGAGATCGTGCAACAATCGGTGACGGGCATAGAGGGTGTCGACGAACTCGAAATGATCTCTGAACTACTCGACCGCCAAGGTTACGACGCGAGAAAGGTCCGAATCGACCCTTCCGTCGTTCGCGGCCTCGGCTATTACACCGGGCCGGTGTTCGAGGCCGAACTGACCTTCGAGATCCTTGACGAAAAGGGGCGCCCGCGCCAGTTCGGCTCGGTCGCCGGGGGCGGGCGCTATGACGATCTGGTCAAGCGGTTCACCGGGCAGGCGGTGCCCGCGACGGGCGTCAGCATCGGGGTGGACCGGCTGCTGGCCGCGCTGCGTGAAAAGCGGAAACAGGCCGGCACCGAAAGGAAGGAGTCCGGCCCCGTCATCGTGACCGTCATGGACCGCGACCGCATGGCAGAATATCAGGCCATGGTGGGCGAATTGCGCGCCGCCGGCATCCGGGCCGAGGTCTATCTGGGCAACCCCAAGAACTTTGGCAACCAGTTGAAATATGCCGACAAGCGCAACTCGCCCGTTGCCATCATCCAGGGCGGGGACGAGGCCGCGAAGGGCGTGGTCCAGATCAAGGACCTGATCCTTGGCGCCAGAATCGCCTCCGAGGCGAGCCTTGAGGAGTGGAAATCGCAGCCCGCGCAGTTCGAGGCCCCGCGCGCCGATCTGGTCGCGGCCGTCCGTCGCATTCTGGAGGGCTGACGCCATGTCGCCCGTTCAGGCAAGCCTTGCCAAGGCGCGTGTCCGTGCCGAGGCCGAGGCGCTTCTTGCCGCCTTCCGGGGTGCCGGGGCCGAACCGGTCGAGGCCGATATCCTGCAACCGGCAGAAACCTTGCTTGATCTTTACGGCGAGGACATTCGCAGCCGTGCCTATGTCACCAGCGATCCGCTGCGCGGCGAGATGATGCTGCGCCCGGATTTCACCGTGCCGGTGGTGCAGATGCACATGGCCGAAGGCGCCGATCCGGCGCGCTACTGCTATCTGGGCGAAGTGTTCCGCAAGCAGGAGCACCGTGGCACGCGCCCCGCCGAGTTCCTGCAGGTGGGCTATGAGGTCTTTGACCGTGCCGCGCCTTCGGCCGCGGATGCCGAGGTGTTTGCGCTTTTCTCGGATCTGCTTGCCCCGCTGGGGCTGCGTGCTTCGACCGGGGACATCGGCATCCTGATGGCTGCGGTCGAAGGGCTGCGCACCTCTGCCCCGCGCAAGGCCGCGCTGATGCGCCACATCTGGCGGCCCCGCCGGTTCCGCACGCTGCTGGACCGGTTTGGCGGCCGGGTTCCCTTGCCCGAGGCGCGGGCACGAATGCTTGCCCATGTCGGCAGCGCCCCGGTCGAGGTTCTGCTGGATCAGGCTGGCCCCTTCATCGGCCTGCGCAGCGCAGGCGAGATCTCGGCCCGTGTGGCCCAGCTTCTGGACGACGCGTTGACGCCTCCGCTGGCGCAGGGCGAGGTCGATCTGCTTGATGATCTTCTGGATCTCCGCGACAGGTCGCCCGCCGCGCTGGAACGGCTGCGCGACCTTGCCGTGGACATGCCAAGCCTCTCGCCGGCGGTCGAGCGGATGGAGATGCGCCTTGCCGCGCTTGATGCGCGCGGGGTTGATGTGGACGAGCTTGATTTCGAGGCGAGCTATGGCCGCACCACGCTGGAGTATTACGACGGCTTCGTCTTTGGCTTCTACGCCGAGACCCGGCCCGATCTGCCGCCGGTTGCAACGGGCGGACGCTATGATGCGCTGACCCGGGTGCTGGGGCAGGGGCGGTCGATCCCCGCCGTGGGCGGCATCATCCGTCCGGCCATCACGGCCATGCTGAGGGAAAACGGATGCTGAAGCTTGGCGTGCCGTCCAAGGGACGGTTGATGGAAAAGACCTTCGAATGGTTCGGCGCGCGGGGCATCGAGATGCGGCGGGCGGGGTCCGAGCGCGAATATTCCGGCGCGGTCGACGGGGTGGAGGGTGTGGAGCTTGTGCTGCTTTCCGCCGGTGAGATCCCCCGCGAATTGGCAGCCGGGCGGATCCACCTGGGGGTGACCGGCTCGGACCTCGTTCGCGAAAAGCTGGCGGATTGGCCCGAACAGGTGGCCGAACTTGCGGCGATGGGCTTTGGCCATGCCGATCTCATCATCGCCGTGCCGACGGCCTGGATCGATGTCGAAACGCTGGATGATCTTGATGCCGCCGCTGCGGCCTTCCGGGCGCAGCACGGCTTCCGGCTGCGGATCGCCACCAAGTATCACCGGCTGGTGCGGGAGTACCTGCGCGACAACGGCGTTGCGGATTATCAGCTTGTCGACAGCCAAGGCGCGACGGAGGGGACGGTGAAGAACCTCACCGCCGAGGCGATCGCCGACATCACCTCGACTGGAGAGACGTTGCGCGCGAACCACCTGAAAATCCTGCAAGCTGCGCCGGTGCACCGTTCGCAGGCGATGCTGTTCGCCGCGCGTGCTGCAAGCTGGGATGGCGCACCCCTGATCGCGCTGGAGGAGGTTCTGGCCAAGCTGGGTCTTCCCCTCCCACAGGGGTTCGAGCCCGAGGCCTGATCCGTAGAGGCGATGTTGCGCAAGGCGTGTGCGGTGCGCGATGATCACCAATCCGACGAAAGAAGGCCTGCCCTTGTCGGCAGGGATTGAAGAGCGCGGGCTCGGGCATGCTTCGGCCGCAGGTCCGGGCGCGTGGATTCGTGATCTGAAAGCACGCGCGGCAAGAGTTCAGTAACCACGCCTGTTGCCTGCGCGAAAAACCTGACGCTATCCCGTCCTGATGGCGCTCCGCCCAAGCGGGGGGGGGTATGAGGTTCCTGCCCGGCAAGGGTCATCGGCCGGACGTTTCGTCCCGAGAGCATGCTGCCACTGCTCAATGCGGAAACAGCATCGTTTTCTATCGGTGCGGTTCGTCCCGATCCCTTGCCGAGCGAATGGCTGCGCCGGCGGTTGCGCAGGTTCCCGCACTCGATCGCAATGACCAAGAGATACCGGCGCCATGCCTGCGCGGCCGGTCAGCGGACACCGATTTCAGCGAGTGCTGCCGAAAGCTCGGGTGGCA
Organism: Halodurantibacterium daqingense; assembly: GCF_042666235.1. Classification (NCBI taxonomy): domain Bacteria; kingdom Pseudomonadati; phylum Pseudomonadota; class Alphaproteobacteria; order Rhodobacterales; family Paracoccaceae; genus Halodurantibacterium; species Halodurantibacterium daqingense. The sequence goes on from NZ_JBHTFQ010000007.1 coordinate 218,313, forward strand.
GGGCTTCTTCATGCGCGCGGCCCGCGGCAAGGTCGCGCGGGCTGTCCTTGGGATCAAGATAGCGCCAGCCCTGGAAGGGGCGGCGGGGCGCGGCTTCGGTCCGCACCACTTCGGGGTCAAGCTGCAGGCCACAGCGCAGGATACCGTCGGCGCCGGTGATCTCCTCCAGGCCAATGATGCGCTGCCGGGCCAGGATCACACCCTTGAACACCCAGAAGATAGAGCCTCCCGCCAGCACCTCGGCGGCGCGCTTCGGCCACATCCGGGTGATGTGCAGGGCGTGGTCCCGGCCAAGCTGCGCGCGGCGCTCGGCCTGCCATTCGATCAGGTCCTCGACCCGCTCGGCCCCAACGCACAGCTTGAGGATATTTACATGCGTCGCCATCTTGCCCCCGTTTTCGCGGCAACCTAATCGCTGACGCGAAAACGGCAAGGGCCGGTGGATCACGAACGCCTGTAGAAGCGGTTCAGGCCGTATCCCGCGCCCGTGCGGCAAAGGCCCGCGCCTCGGCCGGGGCGACGCCCATCTGATGCGCGGGCTGCAAACGCTCGGCCAGTCCCGCGCCGGGCCAGCGTGCCTCGGCCAGCACGACCAGCGATGCTCCGGTTGTCATTGCTTCCGCGCACAGGGCCTTGACGGCGGCGGCGGCCTCGGGGCGGCTCATGCGATCCGTCAGGGCGAAGGTCAGCGCCTCGGCATGGATCAGGCCCAGCCCGTCGTCGATCCCGGCCAGCATCCGGTCAGGCAGCGGCGCAAGCGTCTGCGCCTGCTGCAGGGCGAGTGTCAGCGCACGGCCGGTTGCGTGGCACATCTGCGGCAAGGTGAGCCATTCGACAAACCATGCAGCGCCATCGCGTTGCTGGCGGTGGATTGCCGCGCCCTGCATGTTCACATTCAACCCGCCCATCATCCGCCCCAGCGCAAGCAGCACCGAGGGAACCACCGGGTTCGATTTCTGCGGCATGGTCGAGGAGGCGCCGCCGCCGCCGAGGCTGACCTCTCCGAAGCCCGATTGCGTCAGAAGGATCAGATCCTCACCCATCTTGGCAAGGCTTGCAGTCAGCGCCGTCATCCAGCCGGCGAACTCGGCCAGGCGGTCGCGCGCCGAATGCCAGCTTTCGCCCGGATCTGCCAGACCAAGTGCCGCGGCAAGCGCCGCACGCACCGCTGGCCCCTTGTCGCCCATGACCGAAAGCGTCCCTGCCGCGCCTGACAGGCTTGCCGTCAGAAGGCGCGGGCGCAGTTCGTGCAGACGGTCACGGTGACGCAGCAGGGGGGCGCCCCAGCCTGCCACCACGGCGCCAAAGCTCGTGGGGGTGGCTACCTGCCCATAGGTGCGCGCGGCCATGGGAAGGTCGGCATGCGTTTCCGCCAGCGCGCCCAGGACCCGTATCAGATCGTCCAGCCGCGCCGCGTAAAGCGCCAGCACCTGTCGCAGACGCAGCATGAGCGCGGTTTCCATGATGTCCTGGCTGGTCGCGCCCCAGTGCAGGTATTGCGCGTGCTCCGGGGCCTCCATCGCCTTGCGGAAGGCCGCGACAAGCGCCGGAACGGGAACGGCATTGCGGCCGGTATCGCCAGCAAGCGCGGCGGGGTCGATCTGCACCTCCATCGCGGCACGATGAATGAAGGCGGCAGCTGTTTCCGGGATCAGCCCTGCCGCCCCCTGCGCCCTGGCCAGGGCCCCTTCCACCAGCAGCATGGCGCGCAGTTCGGCGCTGTCGGAAAAGAGCCGCGCAACGTCAGCGTCGTGAAACAGGTCGCGATAGATCGCAGAGTCGAACCCCGATGTGGCCACTAGCCTGCCCTCAGGCCAAGGATTGCGCGCGCCTGCTGCCAGCTGGCAACAGGGCGTTCGTATTTCTCGCACAGCTCGACCGCCCGGCGCACAAGCGCCGCATTCGACGGCGCAAGGGTGTTGCGATCAAGGCGGACGTTGTCTTCCAGCCCTGTCCGCGTGTGGCCGCCGGCGGCGATCGACCATTCATTCATCAGGATCTGCCCTGCACCAATCCCGGCGCCGCACCATTCCGCGTCCGGGGCAAGGCGATTGAGGGTCCGGATATAGAAATCGAAGATCTCGCGATCCAGGGGCATCGCGTTCTTCACCCCCATCACGAACTGCACGTAAAGCGGGGCGCGCAGCCGCCCGTCCGCCGCCATCCGTGTTGCCTGGACGATATGCGACAGATCGAAGGCCTCGATTTCAGGCTTCACGTCATGGGCCAGCATTTCTGCGGCAAGCCAGTCAACCAGATCGGGCGGGTTCTCATAGACGCGGCTGGGGAAGTTGTTGGACCCGACCGACAGCGACGCCATGTCCGGCCGCAGCGGCAGCATCCCGCCCCGTGCCCGGCCCGCACCTGAACGGCCGCCCGTGGACAGCTGGATGATCATTCCCGGGCAGTGGCGCTTCAGCCCCTCCATCAGGCGGGCGAATCTTTCGGGATCCGACGAGGGCGTCTGGTCTTCGTTGCGCACGTGGCAATGCGCGATGGTGGCGCCGGCCTCGAAGGCTGCGTGTGTGCTTTCGACCTGTTCGTCGATTGCTGTCGGCACGGCAGGGTTGTCGGCCTTGGTGGGCACCGATCCGGTGATGGCGACGCAGATGATGCAGGGTTTGGTCATGGTCCCTCGGCGATCCGGACAAGCCGCGCGGCCAGTTCGGCGGGCGCGGCGAAGAAGGGTGAGTGCGAGGTCTCCATATCGGAAACGGTGTCGCTCGGCCAGCCATGCGTCATCGTCACCTGATAGTCGGGCGGGATGGTGCGATCATCGGTGCATCGGATGTAGTGACGCGGAACCGAAGCATAGGCGGCGCCCAGCGTCAGCGGAGTGTCCTGCGGCAGGATCGGCTGCGGACAGAGGCGTGGCAGGGCGTAGGGGACGGCATGGGCACAATCATGATAGAACTTGGCCTCGGCCATCCGTGGGTCGATCCGGAAGGTCAGCCCATCGTCGGATCGCCGGATCGCCTCGAGCAGGGGTTGGCTGGGCCCGGCGCGGCGCATATCCGCCAGCGACATGCCATTCCGGGGCACATAGGCACAGAGATAGACCAGCTTGTCGATCCTCTGCGGCGCAAGTTCGGCTGCAAGCGAGATCGGATATCCCGCCATGGAATGCCCGACCAGAACGACCGGATCGGTGATCGCGCCCAGGATCGCCCGGGCATAAAGCTCCAGTGTAACCTTCGCCGCAGGCGTCGGGTCGGCCCCGTGCGAGGGCAGGTCGATCGCCCGCGCTTCATGTCCCGCCGCCTGCAAGAGCGGCAGGACATCGCGCCAGCACCAGGCGCCATGGCACGAGCCATGGATCAGCAGGAACTGCGCCATCAGAGGTCGAAGAACACCGTTTCGTCGTCGCCTTGCAGCACGATGTCGAAGCGATAGTGGCCCTCGCCGGTTTTTCGGGCCAGAAGCGTCTGCACCCGTTCGCGGTGTTCGATCCGGTTCAGGATCGGGCAGGCGGCATTGGCCTCCGGCTCATCCTCGAAATAGATGCGGGTCTGCAACCCCATGTTGATGCCGCGCGCGACCACCCACAGGCTGATATGCGGCGCCATCATCCCCTGCACATGCGGAACGCGGCCGGGCTTGACGGTGCGCAACGTCCAGTCGCCGCTGTCGAAATTGGCGGCGAACCGGCACCAGCCAAGAACGTTCGGATCGGCCTTGCCGCGTGTTTCATGGGGCGATGGGAACAGCCCCGCCGCATCCGCCTGCCAGCTTTCGATCATCGCGTCGCGCAGGATCATCCCCGCCCCGTCACGGACATGGCCGGTGATGGTGATGATCTCGCCCTTGGCGCCGTCGCGTATGGCCTCCGCACCAAGATCGACGGGATAGATCCCTTCATTGCCGAGGAAGTTCGGCGTGCAGCCGATGTGGACATAGGGCCCCGCCGTCTGCGAGGGGCTTTCCATCAGGGTGGTGAGTTTCTGCACCATGGGTCAAAGTCCTTCCAGCCGGTTTTCGAACATGGTCTGGCGGCGGCCGCGCAGCACGATGTCGAACTTGTAGGCAAGCGCGTCCATCGGCAGGGCCGCGTTCATGTCAAGCGGGGCCACAAGGCTGTCGATCGCCTCCTGGCTCGGGATTGTGCGGACGATCGGGCAGCGCGGGATCAGCGGGTCGCCCTCGAAATACATCTGGGTGATCAGCCGCTGGCCGAAGCCCGAGCCGAAGATGCCGAAGTGGATGTGCATCGGGCGCCAGTCGTTCACGCCGTTGGGCCATGGGTAGGCGCCGGGGCGGACCGTCAGGAACTCATACCGGCCGTGTTCGTCGGTGATGGTGCGTCCGCAGCCGCCGAAGTTCGGGTCGAGCGGCGCAAGGTAACCGTCCTTCTTGTGGCGGTAGCGCCCGCCGGCATTGGCCTGCCAGATCTCGATCAGGACGTTCGGAACGGGCCGGCCCGACTGGTCGAGCACGCGGCCATGCACGATGATCCGTTCGCCGATCGCGGGTTGGCCGGTAAAGTTCAGGATCAGGTTGTTGTCCTGTTCGCCCAGCATGTCATGGCCAAAGACCGGGCCGGTTTCTTCGGACAGGGTCGAGTTGGTCGCGACCAGCGGGCGCGACGGCGCGCGGGTCATCGAGGTCTTGTAGCCGGGCGTATAGGCCGGCGGGTGCCAGAACCGGTCGCGCGGGAACAGCGGGCCGCTTGTGGGGCTTGGCTCAGTCATTGGCTTTCTCCATCTCGGCGAAGGTCTCCTTGGCGATCTTGAAGGCGTGGTTGGCCTTGGGCACACCCGCATAGATCGCGACATGCATCAGCGCCTCGAGCACATCTTCCTTGCTTGCCCCGGTATTCGCGGTGGCGCGGATATGCATGGCGAGTTCCTCGAAATTCCCCACCCCGGCCAGAAGCGCGATGGTCAGCATCGAACGTTCCCGCAGCGGGATCGTGTCGCGCGACCAGACATGGGCCCAGGCGGCCTCGGTGATCATTTCCTGAAAGGGCGCGTCAAAGGGCGTCTTGGCGGCCTCGGCCCGGTCCACATGGGCATCGCCCAGGACGCGGCGCCGGGTCTTCATGCCCTGCGCGTGGCGCGGCGACGGGGCTTCAGATTGGTCAGACATGGCCGATCTCCTTCAGGAATTGCGTCAGGGTCGCGGCGTATTCCTCGGGCTTTTCCACGCAAGGGATATGCCCCGCGCCCCGGATCAGATGAAACCGCGCGCCCCGGATCAGCTCGGCCGTTTCCCGCACCAGATCGGGCGGGGTCGCACCGTCCTCGGAGCCGGCGATGGCAAGGGTCGGCAGCGTCAGGCCCGACGTCGGCGTGATGAAATCGCTGCCGGCGATGGCGGCGCAGCAGCCCGTATATCCCTCTACAGGCGTGCGGGTCAGCATGTTGCGCCAGGCTGTCAGTTCGTCGGTCGCGCGAAAAGGCTTCGCGAACCAGCGTTCCATCACGCCATCGGCGATCGGTTCCAGCCCGCCGGCATTGATCGCGTCGATCCGGTCATGCCACATCTGCGCGGTTCCGATCTTGGCCGCCGTATTCGACAGCACCATCGCCCGCACCTGATCCAGCCGCTTGACGGCCAGCCCCTGCGCGATCATCCCGCCGATGGAAAGGCCGACAAAAACGCAATCGCGCACGCCCAGGTTGTCAAGAAGCCGTTCCGCATCGCGCACCAGCGCACCCATCGCGTAAGGCCCCGGCGGGCAATCCGAGAGCCCGTGGCCGCGCTTGTCATAGCGGATCAGCCGTAATCCCTGCGGCAAGAGCGGAATGACCTTGTCCCAGACGCGAAGGTCGGTGCCGAGCGAATTGGCAAAGACCACCGGCGCGCCACCGGCAGTGCCATCCTCGCGCCAGTGCAGGCGGATGTCGCCCAGATCGCAGATGTTCATGTCGCTCCTCCCTCTGCCCTGTCAGAAGGGCAGGCCGACATAATTTTCGGCCAAGGCCGTCCGGGCTGCAACCGAGGATTCCAGATAGGCAAGCTCGGTTTCCTGAATCCGCTGGTCAAAGCCGCTTTGATCCGGGAAACGGTGCAGCATTGTCGTCATCCACCAGCTGAATCGCGTGGCCTTCCAGACCCGGGCAAGCGCGGTTTCGGAATAGCGCTCGATCCCCTCGGTCTCGTTGTCGTTCAGTTGGGCCACCAGCGCCTTGTGCAGGTAATGCACATCCGAGAAGGCCAGATTGAGCCCCTTTGCCCCGGTCGGTGGCACGATATGGGCGGCGTCGCCCACCAGGAACAGGCGCCCCCAGCGCATGGGCTCGGCCACGAAGGACCGCAGCGGCGCAATCGATTTCTCGATCGAGGGACCGGTCACAAGCCGTTCGGCGGCTTCGGCGGGGATGCGGCGGCGCAATTCGTCCCAGAAGGCGTCATCGGTCCACTTTTCCAGCGGGTCGTCGACCGGCGCCTGGATGTAATAGCGGCTGAGCCGTTCGTTGCGCATCGAGCAGAGCGCAAAGCCGCGTTCATGGTTGGCATAGATCAGTTCGTCATCGACCGGCGGCGTTTCCGACAGAACGCCCAGCCAGCCGAAGGGATAAACCCGTTCGAAGGTGCGCAGAACCGAGGCCGGGATGCATTTGCGGCTGACACCGTGGAAGCCGTCGCAGCCCACGACATAGTCGCAATCCACGCGATGCTCGGTGCCGTCCTTCGTGTAGGTCACATAAGGCGCGTCGCTGTCCAGATCATGTGGCTGCACGCCGGAGGCCTCGTGCACGATCACCCCATCCATCGCGTCGCGGGCGGCGTAAAGATCGCGCGTTACTTCGGTCTGGCCATAGACCATGACCTTCTTGCCGATCAGCCCGTCAAAATCGATCCGGAAGCCACGGTTCTGCGCGGACAGATAGGTGCCGGTATGAACGAAGCCCTCGCGGTGCATCCGCGCGCCGACGCCGGCCTCTTCCATCATCGCGACCGAGCCCCATTCCAGCACGCCGGCCCGGATGCGGCCCAGCACGTAATCGCGGCTTTGCCGTTCCAGAACGACGGTCTCGATCCCCTGACGGTGCAGAAGCTGTGACAGCAGAAGCCCGGACGGCCCGCCGCCGATGATACAAACCTGAGTGCGCATGAATCCCTCCCGATCCGGAAAGGAGACTGCGGGATTTGATTGTCATTGTCAACTAGTCGTTGACTGCCTGCCGTTGCAGCGCGCGCTGAAACACCTCGGCGTCGACATTGCCGCCGGACAAGGTGCAGATGACGGTGTCGCCCTTGATCTCGGCCGGGCGGAAAAGCACCGCGGCCAGCGCAACTGCCCCACCGGGTTCGGCGACGACCTTGAGCCGCTGGAAGGCCAGCGCCACTGCGCGCAGCGCCTCGTCATCCGTCACCACAAGGCCGGGGCCGGCCAGCCGCTGCAAGATGGGCAGGGTCAGCTTGCCCGGCTGTGGGGTCACGATCGCATCGCAGATCGACCCGCTGAGCGCGGCGTTACGTTCGACCTGGCCGCTTGCAAGCGACCGCGCCATGTCGTCAAAGCCCGCAGGTTCGGCAGTGCGCACGCGCAGACCACTGCCCTCAAGCGCCAGCGCAATCCCCGAGGCAAAGCCGCCTCCCCCGCAACAGACGATCACATCGGCAGCGGTAACGCCCCGTTCGGCGGCCTGTTCGGCGATTTCAAGCCCGGTGCTGCCCTGGCCGGCGATCACCTCGGGGTGGTCGAAGGGTGGAACAAGCGTGAGGCCGCGCGCCTCGGCCAGGGCCGCGCCGATCGCGTCGCGATCTTCGGTCGCGCGATCATAAAGCACGACCTCGGCACCGAGTGCCCGCGTGTTGTCGATCTTGAGCCTTGGGGCATCCGCAGGCATTACGACCACGGCAGGCAGGCCCAGCATCCGCGCAGCCAGCGCCACCCCTTGCGCATGGTTGCCCGAGGAATAGGCCAGCACGCCGCGGCTGCCGATGCCTTGGTCAAGCGCCGTCAGTGCGGCCCAGGCGCCCCGGAACTTGAACGACCCGGTGTGTTGCAGGCACTCAGCCTTGACCAGAACCCGACGGCCGGCAATTTCGTCCAGAAAGGGCGAGGAGAGCAGCGGCGTGCGCCGCACATGGCCTTGCAGCCGTTCCGCCGCGGCACGAACACGGGCAAGATCGGTCATTGGCAGCTTTCCAGAAAGGCATGAACGACGGCGAGGCTTTCGGCCTCGTCCAGAAAGGGGATATGCGGGCGGCCGGCCACTTCGGCAAAAATCATGTCCGGGCGACGGCGCCGCATTTCGGCCACCGTGCCAGGCAGCAGCAAGTCGCTGTTCGCGCCGCGGATAAGCGCCAGCGGCTGCCCGGCACAGGCATCGAACAGCGGCCACAGATCTGCAGGCGCGTCCTCGAGAGCGGCGATGAAGGCCTCTCGCAGGGCCGGATCATAGGTGATCTGCAGGCCGTTCGGCCCCTTGCGGAAATGGATCCGCGCCTCGGCCTCCCAGCGGGTGCCGGGCACGTCGGAATAGCCGTCCTGAAGTGCGAGCCAGGCCACGGCGTCTTCATGGCTGCGGACAGCGGGCGGCTGGCCCACCAGGTCGGCAATGCGGCGCAGGCCGTCGGCGTCGATCACCGGGCCGATGTCGTTCAGGCACAGGCCCAGCAGACGATCGCCGGCCGTCGCCGAAAGAAACATTCCGATCAATCCTCCGCGCGAGGTGCCGATCACGGCTGCCCGGTCAAGACCCAGATGATCAAGCAGCGCCAGCGTGTCCGCGGCCTCTTGCGGGACGGTATAGTTCGCTGCGCCCGACCAGCCCGACTGGCCGCGACCGCGATAATCCATGCGGATCAGCCGATATGCGGCCAGATGGGGCCCGAGATAGTCGAAATCGCGCGTCGTGCGGGTGAGGCCCGGCAGCGCCAGGACCGGCAGACCCCGGCCGGTGTCTTCGTAATAAAGCGGCGTGCCATCGGCAGAGGTGAACAGCGGCATCATGGCTCCCTTGGTTCGGCACAGACTGGCACAGGCCCGTGCGCCGGAAAAGGGCCGGTTTGACAATTCTGGGCTGCGGGCTAGCCTGTGAAGTCAACCTTCGGGCCTGTGCCCGAACCAGAGGCACGAACGAGAGGAGACACGGGCATGACAGAGGTGAAAACCGGCGACACCGTGCGCATTCACTATACCGGCTCGCTTGACGACGGATCGGTGTTCGATACCTCCGAGGGAAGGGAACCGCTCGAGTTCACCGTCGGCTCGGGGCAGATCATCCCCGGGCTGGATGCCGCGCTTCCAGGCATGTCGATCGGCGAGGAGAAGACTGTGACAGTGCCCGCCGATCAGGCCTATGGTCCGCATGACCCCAACGGCCGCCAGTCGATCCCGCGGGATCAGGTGCCGGAGAACATCCCGCTTGATATCGGCACCACGCTGGAGCTGACGCTGCCCGACGGCCGCGCCATGCCCGTGGTGGTGGCCGAGGTGAGCGAGGATGCGGTGGTCCTTGACGCCAATCATCCGCTTGCGGGCCGGGATCTGACCTTTGCCGTGCGGATGGTCGAGATTGTCTGACCCATCGCGGCACCGCCCTGATTGCGCCCCTTGTGTGTCACGCGAGGGGCCGACGGCGGGGCGGTAGCCTGACGGCATCAGCGGCGTGGTCTCCTCCCTTTTCCGGAGCGGCCGGATGTATTCGGGCGGGCGTCTGTCCCGCGGGTTTCTGACTGCGGGGGCAGGAGCGCAACTACCGTCCGGGAGAACGGCACGATAAAGATCGGCCGATCCTTGTCGCGGCGCGGCCCGACCGCGTCTTTCCCTTTTGCGGCTGCGGCCACCGGGCTCGGCGCTGGACTTTGGGCCGGGCAAGGCCGATATTGCCGGCATGAGTCTGCCGCCCGGATTTCTTGACGAATTGCGCAACCGCACGAGCCTGGCACAGGTCGTGGGGCGCAAGGTCATGTGGGACATGCGCAAGTCCAACCAGGGCAAGGGCGACATGTGGGCACCTTGTCCGTTTCATCAGGAAAAGTCCGCGTCTTTCCATGTCGATGACCGCAAGGGTTTTTATTATTGCTTCGGATGCCATGCGAAGGGTGATGCGCTGACCTTCGTGCGGGAAACCGAGAACCTGGGTTTCATGGAGGCGGTCGAACTGCTGGCCCGCGAAGCCGGGATGCAGATGCCTGCCCGGGATCCGCGCGCAGCCGAAAAGGCCGACCGGCGCAGCCAGCTGGCCGAGGTGATGGAGCAGGCGGTGCAGTTCTATCGCCTCCAGCTGGCCTCGGGCGCCGGGGCGGCCGCACGCGATTATCTGGACCGCCGACGGATGAGCGCGGCGGCCCGCGAACGGTTCGAGATCGGCTTTGCCTCCGACGCGCGACAAGGCCTTTTTCAGCACCTGACCGGCAAGGGCGTCGCGGCGGATCTGATCGTGGATGCAGGCCTTGCCGCCCGTCCCGATGATGGCGGTGCGCCGTTCGACCGTTTCCGGGGCCGCATCATCTTTCCGATCCGCGACGGACGCGGGCGGTGCATCGGGCTGGGTGGCCGCGCGATGGATCCGAACGCGCGGGCAAAATACCTCAACAGCCCGGAAACCGAACTGTTCGACAAGGGGCGCAGCCTTTACAATCACGCCCCGGCCCGCGAGGCGGCAGGGAAAGGTGCGCCGCTGATCGTCGCCGAAGGCTACATGGACGTCATCGCGCTGTCCGAGGCGGGCTTTGCGGCGGCCGTGGCACCGCTTGGCACAGCGATCACCGAGGATCAGCTGCGGCTCTTGTGGCGCATTTCGCCCGAGCCGGTGGTGATGCTGGATGGCGACAAGGCAGGGCTGCGCGCCGCGATGCGGCTGATCGACCTGGCCCTGCCGTTGCTGGAGGCCGGGCAGTCGTTGCGATTCTGCTCCCTGCCGCCCGACATGGATCCGGACGATCTGATCAAGGCGCAGGGCGCGGGCGCGATGCAGCGGCTGCTGGATCAGGCGCGCCCGATGGTCAGTCTGCTGTGGCAGCGTGAAACCGAAGGCCAGAGCTTCGACAGCCCCGAACGCAAGGCCGCGCTGGACAAGCGGCTGCGCGCGGCGATTGCGCAGATTCGCGACCCGTCAATCCGGGGCCACTATGGCGAGGAAATCAAGCGCCTGCGATGGGATCTGTTCGGCGCCCGGCGGCGTGATTCGGGCGCCATGCCGGTCGGGGGGCGCTTCAACGGCCGGCGCTGGATCGCCCCGGCCCTGCCGCTGCCCAGCACGCGCAGCTCGCTTCTGGCTGCAGCGCAAGGCGAAACCGTCGAGGAACTTCTGCGCGAGGCGATCATCCTTGCCACCCTATGCGCGCATCCGGGCCTGATTGCCGAGTTCGAAGGCGCGCTTGAACTGGTCGAACTGCATGACCCGGATCATGAAAGCCTGCGCCATGTGTTGCTGAGCCATGGCCCGGTGAGCGACGTCGCCGAAGCGCGCGAGAAAATCTGCGCCGCAGCCGGGACTGCCCTTGAAAAACTCATGGCGCTGAGCCATGTGCAGATCGCACCGCCCGTCCGCAATGTCGGCGATACTGAACTGGCCCGCATGTGCCTGGCCGAAGAGTTCGCAAAACTTGAAGCGCGACGGGGCATGCTGCGCGAGATCGAGGAAGCTGTCGAGGATCTCGACGGGCTGGTTGACGAGGGTCTGACCTGGCGGTTGTCGCAGGCTGCGGCTGCGCGCCACCGTGCCGAAAGGTCGGCACTGGACGATGCAACCGACCTTGGAGAAGACCGGACGGCGCTCTCGCGTCATCTGCAAAGCCTGATTGATGGCGAAATCTGGGTCAAGAAAACCCGCTGAGGGGTTTTCGCATCTGTGATTCGCGCTATTGAGTCGCTAAGTACCGGGAACGATTCGGTCCCTTCCGAAGGAGCATCCATGGCTGCCAAAGACACTGACGACGGCAAACCTGAAGAGCAGGAAGCCGAGATCACCCTTGATATGAGCCAGACGGCCGTCAAGAAGATGATCGCGGAAGCCCGGGAGCGGGGCTATATCACCTATGATCAGCTCAATCAGGTCCTGCCGCCGGAACAGGTCTCGTCCGAGCAGATCGAGGATGTGATGTCGATGCTCTCGGAGATGGGCATCAACGTCATCGAGGATGACGAGGCGGAAGAAGGCGAGAGCGCCGGCGAACTGGTCGAGGGATCAGGCTCGCGCGAGGTGGTTCTGGCCACGACGCAGACCGAAACGCTGGATCGCACCGACGATCCGGTGCGCATGTACCTGCGCGAGATGGGTTCGGTCGAGCTTCTGAGCCGTGAGGGCGAGATTGCCATCGCCAAGCGGATCGAGGCGGGCCGCAACACCATGATCGCGGGCCTCTGCGAAAGCCCGCTGACCTTCCAGGCGATCACCATCTGGCGGGACGAGCTTTTGTCCGAGGACATCCTCCTGCGCGATGTCATCGATCTTGAAGCCACCTTCGGCCGATCGATGGAAGACGATGAGGAACTGGATCAGCCCGTGGTCGACGGGCTTGCTGGTGCTGGCGAAGCCCAACCGCGGCGCTCGGCCCAGTCCGAGCCCGAGCTCGATGCAGACGGCAACCCGTTGTCGCGCAATGACGACGATGATGAGGATGACGACCAGTCCAACATGTCGCTGGCCGCGATGGAATCCGCACTCAAGCCGCGGGTGCTGGAAACGCTGGATCGCATCGCGCAGGATTACGCGCAGTTGGCCGAGATGCAGGACCAACGGATGTCGGCCACGCTGAACGAGGTCGGCAGCTTCACCGTGACCGAGGAGGCGGCCTATCAGAAGCTCCGCTCGGAAATCGTGGAACTGGTGAATTCGCTTCACCTGCACAACAACCGGATCGAGGCGCTGATCGACCAGCTTTATGGCATCAACCGCAAGATCATGTCGATCAACTCGTCGATGGTGAAGCTGGCCGATCAGGCCCGTATCAACCGGCGCGAGTTCATCGACGAATATCAGGGCTACGAGCTTGACCCGACGTGGCTGGACCGGATGGCCGCGAAGGCCGGACGCGGCTGGCAGGCGCTGATCGAGCGGTCGCGCGACAAGGTCGAGGAACTCCGCAACGAAATGGCGCAGGTCGGCCAGTACGTCGGCGTGGACATTTCCGAGTTCCGCCGCATCGTGAATCAGGTGCAGAAGGGCGAGAAGGAAGCGCGGCAGGCCAAGAAGGAAATGGTTGAGGCGAACCTGCGTCTGGTGATCTCGATCGCCAAGAAATACACGAACCGTGGCCTGCAATTCCTGGACCTGATCCAGGAGGGCAACATCGGCCTTATGAAGGCCGTGGACAAGTTCGAGTACCGGCGCGGCTACAAGTTCTCCACCTATGCAACCTGGTGGATCCGTCAGGCGATCACGCGGTCCATCGCGGATCAGGCCCGGACCATCCGTATCCCGGTGCACATGATCGAGACGATCAACAAGCTGGTCCGCACCGGCCGCCAGATGCTGCACGAGATCGGCCGCGAACCGACGCCGGAGGAACTGGCCGAAAAGCTGCAGATGCCGCTGGAAAAGGTCCGCAAGGTGATGAAGATCGCCAAGGAGCCGATTTCGCTGGAAACGCCCATCGGTGACGAGGAAGACAGCCAGCTTGGCGATTTCATCGAGGACAAGAACGCGATCCTGCCGCTGGACAGCGCCATTCAGGAAAACCTGAAGGAAACCACGACCCGCGTTCTGGCCAGCCTCACCCCGCGTGAAGAACGTGTTCTGCGGATGCGTTTCGGCATCGGCATGAACACCGATCACACGCTGGAGGAAGTCGGCCAGCAGTTCAGCGTGACCCGCGAGCGGATCCGCCAGATCGAGGCCAAGGCGCTCCGCAAGCTGAAACACCCAAGCCGGAGCCGCAAGCTGCGCAGCTTCCTGGATCAGTGACATTTTCTGCACCGCAGGCAGGATCAAGGCGCCCCCGGGCGCCTTTTTCGTGCGCGCTGCTTTGGGATGTTGGCCCAATCTTTCGGATTAATCAGTTAACGAAAGCGCTGCTTCTCGACCCTCTGGCGCAATGCTAGAACAACATCGGAGGCAGCAGCGTGGATGGACACGCACGGACTAGGAACGTGTCAGGACGTAAAAACCTAGCTCTCACCTGAGCCGGCATCAATCCCGGCCTGCCTGCACCGCAAGGTCAAGCCGCCGTCACGGAAGGGCGGTTCTCCCGTTGTATAAGGGGAGGCGCCTACACCGTGGCGCTCAAATCGGTCAGGAACCCGCGCAGGGCCAGAGTGGATGATGTTGATACACTTCGGCCGGGCGGGGCTGCGCAGGACGCTCAGCGCAACCGCCTCCACGCAGATGCGGGCCATGCCTTGCGGCAGGTGACCAGCAAGGGATCAGATATGTGCGTGCCGTCACGCGAGCCGGGGCGCTCCGGGCAGGTGCGCGGGTGGCGCGGGGTCATTCCCCCGCGCCGCCTTGGGTCATTTCGGTTGCTTGGTCTTGCGCAGATAGGGCAGCACCCGCTCGAATCCGCCGAACCGTGCCTGGGCGTCCTCGTCGGATACCGCAGCAGTGACGATCACGTCGTCGCCCTGTTTCCAGTTCGCGGGCGTCGCAACCTGATGGCGGGCTGTCAGCTGGATCGAATCCAGCGCGCGCAGGATCTCGTCGAAGTTGCGGCCCGTGGTCATCGGATAGGTCAGCGACAGCTTGATCCGCTTGTCAGGGCCGATCACGAACACGGTCCGCACCGTGGCGTTGTCGGCGGGTGTGCGCCCTTCCGATGTGCCCTCGATCTCGGCCGGAAGCATGTCGAACAGCTTGGCGACCTTGAGATCGGGATCGCCGATCATCGGGTAGGCGACGCTGAAGCCGGTTGCGACCTCGATGTCGGATTTCCACTTGTGGTGGCTGTCCACCGGATCGACCGAGATGCCGATGATCTTGGCATTGCGCTTGGCGAATTCGGGCGCAAGGCCCGCCATCGTGCCCAGTTCGGTGGTGCAGACGGGGGTGAAGTTCTTCGGGTGGCTGAACAGAATGGCATAGCCGTCGCCGATCCAGTCGTGGAAACGGATCGGGCCTTCGGTGGTTTCAGCCTCGAAGTCGGGGGCGATGTCATTGATACGCAGGGCCATGAACTCTCCTGTCACTTGGGTTGCAGCATTATAGGCCGGTTTGTTCCCCGGCCCAACCCGGATTCCCGGGGCAAGCCGGCATCATGTGGTGCGCGTCCCCTCAAGCGTCGCCTTGACCAGAAGCGCGACCACCGCAATCACTGTCAGGACCGAGGCCGCAGCAAAGGCGCCAACGGCGTTCAGATCGTTGAACAGAAGCTCCACATGCAGGGGCAGCGTGTTCGTCTGCCCGCGTATGTTGCCGGACACGACCGAGACACCGCCGAATTCCCCCACCGCGCGCGCGGTGCAGAGAACGGCGCCGTAGAGCAGCGCCCAGCGGATATTGGGCAAGGTTACGCGCCGGAACACCTGCCAGCCATTCGCGCCGAGTGTCACGGCGGCCTGTTCCTGCTCGGTGCCCTGCGCCTCCATCAGCGGCAGAACTTCGCGCGCGACGAACGGCGCCGTCACGAACATGGTCACAAGGACGATCCCGGGCAGGGCGAACATGACCTGCAGGTCGTTCGCCTGCAGCCACGGACCCAAAAGCCCCTGCCGCCCATAGAGCAGCAGATAGCAGATGCCCGCGATGATGGGCGAAATCGAGAAGGGGATCTCGATGATGGTGACGAGGATGCCCCGGCCCGGAAAGCGATGCTTGGCTACGGCCCAGGCCGCGGCGATGCCGAAGGCCACGTTCAGCGGCACGACGATCAGTGCCGTGATCGTTGTCAGCCAGATGGCGTGGAGCGTCATCGGGTGCAGGATGTTGGCCGCATAGACCTGCCAGCCTTGGGAAAAGGCACGGACGAAGATGAAGGCCAGGGGGGCTGCAATGAACATAAGCGTCAGCGCCACGGCCAGCGCGATCAAGACTCGAGCGCCCCGGCTGGCGGGACGTTTGTGCAGCGTGCTCATCGGTTGCCCTCGCGATGGCGGGAGGCCCAGGTCTGCAGCAGGTTCGACAGGACAAGCAGCACCAGCGCAAAGCCAAGAAGCACCAGCGCGATGGCTGCCGCGCCATTGTAGTCAAATTCTTCCAGCCGGATAAAGGCCAGCAGCGCCGCGATCTCCGTGCGGAACGGCAGGTTGCCGGCGATGAAGACAATGGCTCCGAACTCGCCCAGGCTGCGGGCAAAGGCGGTGGTGCAGCCCGCAAGCCAGGCAGGCATGATTGCCGGAAAGACAACCCGCGTGAACGTGGTCCAGGGGCGGGCGCCCAATGTCTCGGCGGCCTGTTCAAGCGCCGGATCCAGATCCTCGAGCACCGGTTGCACCGTGCGGACGACGAAGGGCACCGAGGTGAAGGCCATCGCCAATGCGATCCCCCAGATCGTATAGACAAGCTGCAGGCCCGCCGCATCAAGCAGCGGCCCGAACCAGCCGTTCGATGAAAAGAGCGCCGTCAGGGACAGGCCCGCCACGGCCGTCGGCAGGGCGAAGGGCACATCCATCAGCGCATCAAGCAGTCGCTTGCCGGGAAAGTCATAGCGCACCAACACCCAGGCCATCAGCAGGCCATAGGCCGCATTGAACGCCGTGGCGATGGCCGCGGCCGTCAGCGTGATCTGAAAGGCCGCCACCGCCCTGGGGGCCGAAACGATGCGCCAGAAGTCGGACCACCCGATCTCGGCGCCCTTGAGGATCAGCGCCAGAACGGGAATGAGGATGATCAGCACCAGATAAAGCAGCGTCGTGCCGAGGCTCAGCGTGAACCCCGGCAAGACCCGCTTGGCGCGGATGGGTGCCGCAGCGGCGATCATTGATTGACAAACACCTGATCGAGGATCGCGCCATCAGCAAGATGCTCGGCCCGGACGGCATCCCAGCCCCCGAACACCTCCTCCACCGTCACAAGCCGCACCTCGGGTTGACGATCGGCAACCTCGGCGGCAACGGTTTCATCCGTCACGCGATAGTGGTTTTCGGCCAGGATGCGCTGGGCTTCCGGCGAATAGAGCCATTCGAGATAGGCAGTCGCGGCTTCGGTCGAGCCGTTGCGGGCCGCGTTCTCGGTCACCACCGCCGCCGGAAAGGCGGCAAACAGGCTGAGCGACGGGGTAACCCGTTCAAAGCCCTGCGCCGAATATTCGGCGGCAATCTGGCCGGTTTCCGCCTCGAACGTCACAAGAACGTCGCCCATGCCGCGCTCGGCGAAGGTCTGGGTCGCGGCCCGGCCACCGGTATCGAACACCGGCACGCTGGCGAAGATCTGGCGCACGAAGTCCTGTGCGGCGTCGTGATCGCCACCGTTTTCAGCAAGGGCATAGGCATAGGCGGCCAGATAGGTGTAGCGCGCGTTGCCGCTGGTCTTCGGGTTCGGGAAGACTGGCGCCACATCCTCTCGTGCGAGGTCATCCCAGTCCTGGATGTTCTTCGGGTTGCCCTCGCGAACCAGGAAAGCGGGCAGGGAATAGTAGGGCGAGGCGCCGTTCGGCAGCGCGTCGCGCCAGTCTGCGGCCAGCAAGCCGCCCTCGGCCAGCACGTCGATATCGGTCTCCTGGTTGAAGGTCACCACATCCGCGTTCAACCCCTCGAGGATCGCGCGGGCCTGCCGGGACGAGCCGCCATGGCTCATGTCGATGGAGATGCTGCGGCCGGTCGTGGCCTGCCAGTGTTCTGCGAAGGCGGGATTGAGCGCTTCGAACAACTCGCGGGCAATATCGTAGCTGACGTTGAGCAGCCGGTCCTGGGCCACGGCGGGCGTGGCCCCCACGAGGGCGGCAAGCGCGGCAAGGCGCAGGGTCTTGAAGCTCATCTGGAGGTCTCCATACGCAGGGGTTCTGAACGTGGTGTGTGCAGGTCTGTCTCGCGGCGCTCGGTCGGGAACAGGGTGCCCGCCTCGATCCGCAGGCGGACGGCGGCACCGGGGACAAGCGCCGCGCCGGCGCTGCCGCGCCGGGGAAGTACGGACTCGACTTCGCCAACATCGGGATGGCGACACAGAAGCCGCAGTTCCGCCCCGGTGCTGACGCGCGAAACGACATGCCAAGGGCCTTCGGCATCCGCAAGCGGCACGATATCGCCCGGCCGCACCAGAAGCCGGGCCGGCCCGTCAGCCAGGGCGCGCCGGGGCAGGGCGCTCAGGTCCAGCCCCTGGGCCTCGGCCCGACCGGCCTGCAGGCGCACCGGCAGCTCGACCGTCGCCCCCATGAAGCGCGCAACGAACGGGCTTGCAGGATGATCATGAATAGCGTCGGCATGGCCGATCTGCTCGATCCGGCCGGCGCCCATCACGACCACGCGGTCGGCCAGCTCGAAGGCTTCCTCCTGGTCATGGGTGACAAAGATCGTGGTCGATCCGGTTGCTTCGTGAACTTCGCGCAGCCAGCGACGTAGATCGCGCCGGATTGCCGCATCAAGGGCCCCGAAGGGTTCGTCCAGCAACAGCACCTTGGGTTCGATCGCAAGCGCGCGGCCCAGGGCCACGCGTTGACGCTGCCCGCCGGAAAGCTGGGCGGGATAGCGGTCGCCAAGCTGGTCGATCTGCAAGAGCCGCATCAACTCGTCCACCTTCGCGGCGATCACCGCCTTGCCGGGCCGTTCCGCCCGCGGTCGGACGGTCAGGCCAAAGGCGATGTTGTCGCGCACCTTCATGTGCGGAAATAGCGCGTAATGCTGAAACACGAAGCCGATCCGGCGATCGCGCGCCGCCAGTTGCAGCCAGTCCTGCCCGTCGACGTCAAGCTGCCCGCGGTCCGGCCATTCGAGCCCGGCGATGATCTTGAGAAGCGTCGTCTTGCCGGAGCCCGACGGGCCAAGCAGTGCAACCAGCTCGCCCCGTTCGACGCCCAGGTCGATGCCGCGCAGAACCTCGGTCTGCCCGAACCGCTTGGTCATTCCCGTAATGGTGATCGACATGCACAAGGCCTCCGTTCCTGTGACCGAGCTAGAATGGAGCGAACCCCGCTTCAAGCCTGGCCCCGCCCCGCAGTCCGGGCCGCAAAGGGTCACCTTTCCACGGTGCTCGAAAACACCGATCTGCTTGGGTCGCGTTGCGTGCTGTGGGCTTGAGTTTGTTCCGTTTTTTCGGCCCCGTGGCGGATAGAGTTCTTATTTGGACGCCTCACGTGGCCGCGCATGAAGCATCCGTTCCGGTCCTCGCCGTCGCCGCAGGAATGCGCAACCCAGCCCACGCCGTCTGCGTGGGCTGACAGAACGAGGTGATGATCCGACCGGGTCGGCATCGTCAATTGCGTCATCTGCAGCATACGCAGCTGCGTGCCGCTCGGCCGGTCAAGGTGCCGCGGAGAACCCGCGGGAGCCTATGCGAACCTCGGGCGCCGCGGCGCGAGCCGAAATCCGGAAGTATACTTCCTTCTTGTGGGAACGCTCCCGATGCCCTAGGGCCCGGCGCCGATCGGTAGCCGAGGTGTTTGATTCCACGCTTTGATGACGCGATCCTTTCTCGGGAACTGACGGAAGCATTATGGGACCACGCTCGTCGTTTGATCGCGCGACTAGGCAGGCCGTCAGAGTCGCAATACAATGATCGCAAGCTTTGCCCGCGACGCTGAAGGACAAATCCAAGCGCCGCCCGATCCCGGACCACATCCTGCGGATGGAGGTGGAACTGACCCCCGGCGCCGACGCCTGTGCCGATTGCGGCGGGCGCCTGCGTCGGATCGGCGAGGACGTCACCGAGGAGCTGGAATACGTCCCCGGCCGCTTCATCGTGAACCGCATTGTCCGGCCACGGCTGGCCTGCACCTGCTGCGACCGCTTCACCCAGGCACCGCTGCCCACGCGGCCGATCGAGCGCGGCCGCCCCGGTCCGGGCCTGCTCGCACATGTGCTGGTCAGCAAGTATGCCGATCACCTGCCACTCTATCGCCAGAGCCAGATCTCGACCGCGAAGGACTCGACCTCGACCGCTCGACCCTGGCCGACTGGGTCGGCAAATCCACTGCACTGCTGGAGACGCTGGCCGAGGCCATCGGTCGGCATGTGTTGGCGGCCGAGGCCATCTTCGCCGACGACACCCCGGTCCGGATGCTCGCCCCGGGCACCGGCAAGACCCAGACCGCCCGGCTCTGGACTTATGCCCGCGACGACCGCCCCCGGGGTGGGTCGCCCCCGCCAGCCGCTTGGTATCGCTTCTCCGGCGACCGCAAAGGCCAGCATCCGAAGGATCACCTCGCCGGCTTCTGCGGCTGGATGCATGCCGACGGCTATGCCGGCTTCGAGGACCTCTACAGGTCAGGCGCCATCCGCGAGGTCGCCTGCATGGCCCATGTCAGGCGCAAGTTCGTCGACATCCACAGGTCGCAGGGTTCCCCGATCGCCGAAGAGGCCATCGCCCGGATCGCCCGGCTCTACGCCGTCGAGAAGGAGGCCCGAGGCGCGCCGCCTGACCGTCGCGCGCAACTCCGCCGCGCCCACGCCGCCCCGGTCTTCGACGATCTCGAGGTCTGGCTGGCCATGCAGATCACCACGATCTCGGGGAAATCCCCGCTCGCGGCCGCCATCCGCTATGCTCTGACCCGCATGGAGCGCCTGCGCCCCTACCTCGACCACGGCATTCTTGAGCTGGATAACAACGCCGCCGAACGCGCAATGCGCGCCATCGCACTTGGCCGGAAGAACTACCTCTTCGCCGGCTCGGAGGCGGGCGGCAAGGCCGCCGCCATCGCCTATACCCCGATCGAGACCGCCAAGCTGATTGGTGTGGACCCGCAGGGATGGCTCGCAGATACGCTGGCATGCATCCCAAACTACAAGATCACCCGCGTCGATGATCTCCTGCCCCGGAACTGATCAAACCACGCGGCCTGACTAGACGCTTTCATTTCACTGTTAAATACTGCTTTGGAACTGCATCCTCACCAAATATGAGTGCCGTAAAGCCAATAACCTCGGGGTGCTTTGATAAAACTTCAATAGCTACAGCGTTACTTTCGCTCCACCTGCGGAGAACATCTTCCTTCTGCGCGAGAGACACGCCAGAGAAACTGCTTCCCTTGCCGGCGTCTGACACGAAGTCGATAAATAAGTCCTTATTCTTGTAGCCGAGTTTCTCTGCCATACTGTCCCGGTAACCTTTCTCGATTACCCATCGGTCAAAAAGGAAGGTTTCGAATTTTCCTCTAGTGACAGACATGGGATGCATGTGCAAGAAGGCATAGCTTTTCCATAGGTTAAGTCGTCGATCGAGAGCATTGCGCAACAATTGCTCGTCGTTCTCCAGGGCAGGCCTAGTGCGTCGCAGCATCTTTTCAGCGGAGGGGAGCATGTTGAACGGATTGCGCAGGACCAACAGATTTTTCTTGTTAGAGGCGCCACCGAGAAGCTTGACGGCTGGCCGATCCAAGTCAGCCTCTAAAACCTTCTCAATGTTTGTGTTCTCATAGCTCAGAAGCAATCGCCCACCGCTATTCTGAAACCACTCAAGATGTTCGGGTTGCTTTACCACCTTGCCATTAATGCGTGTGGCATATGCTCGTGTGCCTGGGGGTAACGATACACCCGACGGTTTTTCGAGAAGGTCCTTTCCTGGTGTGACCATGTTGAAAAAAAGCGTATTTTCCTGGTCCAGGCCAATAAGTCAATTAAGAATGGCGTGATTTCCACTTCTTTGCATCCCGAAGAACTTCCACAGATCATACTTCAAGAAGGCATCTCCTGTTACGCGAATAATTCCCGCTCAGAATCCGGCTCTGACATTATCGTGATGCCAAGGCCCCGTAATCCCGAGGATGTCACACTTTGTCAAACCTCCCATTTCGCGGCAAGCGATTCGCCGTCTATGAACAGACCCCGTTTCGAGAGGACACTTGGGCATGACCATGGAGGCTCGACCTCAAATCGCGGGCGTTTCAGGGGAGCGGGTCACGTTCGCCCGCTCGTGTCTGCTACGTCAAAAGCTGGTAGCTGTCACATGCTCTTCGTGTTGCCCAAGATATAGATCATTGTGTGTCTCTTGGTGCCTGCAGTGGGACAAAAGTTCCATGCTGGTTGACAGTTATCTACAAACGGGTTAGTAGCATCGTGGTGATCGCCGCGAGCGAGAATCTTGAGCTTCGCAGACAATGCCGAGTCGTTTAACGAGGGAAAATAGGTGACACAGACGGTACTTCTCGACTGCACGTTCCGCGACGGCGGCTACTACAATGCCTGGGATTTCTCGCCTGAGCTCATAAATTCCTACCTTGTCGCGATGAAGGCGGCGCAGGTCGATATCGTAGAGCTTGGTTTTCGGTTCATAGCGAACAGTGGCTTCAAGGGTCCTTGCGCCTACACAACAGATGATTTCATCCGCAGTCTGACCATTCCAGAAGGCCTCACGGTTGCGGTCATGCTTAACGGCGGCGATCTTCTCACGGATCTTGGCTTTGAAGCATCACTACAAAGGCTTTTTCCTGAAACGGCAGAGACCTCGCCTGTCGACCTTGTCAGGTTCGCCTGTCATTTCCACGAGTTCGAGCAGGTTCTTCCGGCGGTGGGATGGTTGACCGAGCGGGGATACCGCGTCGGTTTCAATCTCATGCAGATTGCCGATCGCAGCCGAGAAGATGTTCTCCACTTGGCCCGGAAAGCGAAAGAGTGGCCGGTTGAAGTGCTCTATTTTGCTGACAGCATGGGAAGCATGACGCCAGACGACGCAGCAAGGATCATCGGCTGGCTGCGCGAAGAATGGGATGGCCCCATCGGCATCCACACGCACGACAATATGGGCCTCGCCTTGGCAAACACGCTCAGGGCGCACAAAGAGGGTGCCACTTGGCTGGACGCAACGGTCACCGGAATGGGGCGTGGGCCAGGCAACGCGAGGACGGAAGAACTTGTGATCGAGGCGGAAGATTTCCGTCAGCGGAAGGCCAGCTTCGTACCGCTGATGGCGCTTATTCGCAAGCATTTCGGTCCCATGAAAGAAAAGTATGGTTGGGGTACCAATCCCTATTACTACCTTTCGGGAAAATATGGCCTGCATCCGACCTACATCCAGGAAATGCTCGGCGACGCGCGTTATGATGAAGAGGATATCCTCGCCGTCATCGATTACCTGCGCGTGAAGGGGGGTAAGAAGTTTAGCCGTCTGGCTCTTGGAAGCGCGCGCAACTTCTACGAGGGCACGCCCACCGGAGCCTGGGCGCCAGCGACGGTGCTTGAAGGTCGTGATGTTCTGCTTTTGGGTACGGGGCCGGGAGTGGACAGGCACCGTGAGGCGATCGAGGCCATGATAAAGCGGATAAAGCCTGTGGTTCTGGCACTGAACACGCAGTCGGGGATCGCCCCGGACCTCATTGACCTGCGGGTGGCCTGCCACCCTGTTCGCCTCCTAGCGGATTGCGACACTCATTTGGAGCTTCCGCAACCGCTTGTGGTTCCGGCTTCGATGATGCCGGAGGCGTTAAAGAGCGCGCTGTCAGCGAGGCGTTGTTGCAAAACCCTGTCTCCCAAGGATTCACATCGCGAATCCATGCGGTTAGACGGGACGCATGAGCAAGCCATCACCCGCCCGCTACCGCA